>NZ_FORP01000007.1 GCF_900114035.1 Amycolatopsis sacchari
GTCGAGTCGGCGCTGGTCTCGCACCCGACCGTCGCCGAGGCCGCCGTGGTCGGCGCGACCGACCCCACCACCGGGCAGGGCATCGTCGCGTTCGTCATCCTGCGCGGGGAAGCGGCTGTCCAGGAGCTGCGCGACCACGTCGCGAAGGAGATCGGCCCGATCGCCAAACCGCGGCAGATCATGGTCGTGCCCGAGCTGCCCAAGACCCGCTCCGGCAAGATCATGCGCCGCCTCCTGCGTGACGTCGCCGAAAACCGCCAGATCGGCGACGTCACCACCCTCGCCGACAGCTCCGTCATGGACCTCATCTCCGCGAAACTCGCCGAAGCCTAGTTCGCCCAGGCGACGTAGCCGTCCGGGCGGACGAGTGCGGACCGCACCCCCGCCCACTGCGGCGGAGCACCCACCAGCTGTATCCCGTCGAGGCGCACCGGCTCCCCGGAACGCAGGAGCGACAACAGGTTGCTCCCATCGGTGAGTGCGAGATCGGGAGCACGGGTGCCGGTCAGCGGATGGGCGCCGGGGTCGGCGGACGGGTAGGCGACGTCGAGCGCCGCCAGCCGTTCGGCGAGGACCCGGGACAACTCCGGCACTTCGGCGATCAGTCCACTGAGGACGGACCGGAGCGCCCGTCCCTCCGGCGTGTAGGCGGTCATCAGCGCGGTTTGCGCCCGGGTGTGTTCGAGCAGGGCCGCGCCGACCGGGTGCCGTTCGGCGTGGTAGCTGTCGAGCAGCCCGTCCTCGGCGGTGCCGTGCACGGCGGCGGCGAGTTTCCAGCCGAGGTTGGTGGCGTCCTGCACCCCGACGTTGAGGCCCACGCCCCCGGCGGGGAAGTGCATGTGCGCGGCGTCGCCCGCCAGGAAGACCCGGCCACTGCGGTAGCGGACGGCTTGGCGCGTGGCGTTGCCGAAGCGGGACAGCCAGTGTGGATCGCGCATGCCGAAGTCGGTCCCGAGCACCCGCGTGGTCTTGGCGCGCAGCTCGTCGAAGGTCAGTTCGCCGGGGTGGGCGCCCTGGTCCTCGGGCGTGTGCCCGACGATCCGGCTGATCCCACCCGGCAACGGCACGAGCATCACGCCGCCGTCCTCCCCGGCGACGTTGACCGGCTGTGCGGGCGGCTCGTCGAGGACCACGTCGCCCAGCCAGCCCCACACCGTGGCGTCGGTGCCCGGGAAGCCGATCCCGGCGGCCTGGCGGACGGTGCTGCGGGTGCCGTCGCAGCCGACGACGTACTGCGCGTGCAGCCGTTCACCGCCTTCGACCTCGACCGTGACCCCGTCCGCGTCCTGCGCCAGGCCGGTCACGCGGTGGCCCCACCGGATGTCCGCGCCGAGGGCACGCGCGTGCTCCTCCAGCAGTTCCTCGGTGCGGACCTGCGGCAGGAACAGCGTGTACGGGAACGGTGTGTCGAGCACGGCGAAGTCGAGCCGGTTCTCCAGCGCGCCGAAGTGGCCCGTCGGCACCGGCAGCCCCGCCGTCGTGAACCGGTCGGCGATCCCGCGCATGGCGAAGATCTCCAGCGTGCGCGGGTGGAGGGTGAGCGCTTTCGAATGCGGGCTGCGCTCCCGCCGCGCCTCCAGCACCGTGACCGCGACCCCCTGCAGCCGCAGTTCGGCGGCCAGCCACAGCCCGGTCGGTCCGGCGCCGGCGATCAGTACGTCCGTCATGGTTCTCCTCTTGGTCAGTGACCTAGTGACTTGATCCAGTAAACTAGGTCAATGACCAAGGCGCAAGGTTCCCGGCTGACCCCCGAAACGGTCGTCGCCACGGCGCTCCGCCTGCTCGACGAGCGCGGCCTGGAGGCGGTCACGACACGGGCGGTGGCCGAAGCGCTCGGCGTGCGGATGAACACGGTGCTGTGGCACATCAAGAACAAGGCGCGGCTGCTGGAACTGATGGCCGACGCGGTGGTGGGCGAGGTCGCTTACGACGGACTCCCCGAGGACGGTACGGAACGGGCACGCGAACTGCTGCGCCGCTACCGCCGGGCGCTGCTCGCCCACCGGGACGGCGCCGCGCTCGTCACCGGCACCTACGCGGCCGACCCGGGCACCCTCCGGTTCGCCGACGCCGTGCTCGCCGCGCTCACCGCCCGCGGGGACAGCGCCGAGGCGGGGGCCTGGACGCTGTTCGCGTTGATCTACTTCACGCTCGGGCTCACGCAGGAGGAACAGGCGGTTTCCAGCGCCGACGAGCCCCGGCTGCACGGTGCCGTGCTGGCGGGTGAGTACCCGGCGCTCCAGCGGGCCCTGCCCCACCTGACGGGCAACACCTTCGAGGACCGCTTCAGCGACGGGCTGAACCGGATCCTCGGCTGAGGCGCCCGATCAGGGTCAGAACTGGTTCTCGCCGCCGTCGACGTAGATGTTGGCGCCCAGGATGAAACTGCTCTCGTCCGAGGCGAGGAACGCGACGGCGGCGGCGACCTCCTCTGCGGTGCCCACCCGGCCGATCGGTACCCGCGCCGCGAAGCCCGCCTTGACCTCCTCGACGTTCTCCTCGCCCACCATGCCGGTGAGAGCGGGCGTGTCGATCGTGCCGGGCGAGACCGCGTTGACCCGGATGCCCCGGCCCTTGAGCTCGTTGGCCCAGGTCCGGGTGTAGGAACGCAGGGCCGCCTTGGTGGCGGCGTACGCGCCGAACGCCTCGACGCCGTCGTCTGCGCGGACGGACAGGTTCACGATCACCGAAGCACCCTCGTTGAGCAGTGGAAGCGCTTTCTGAACCGTGAACAGCGTGCCACGGACGTTGACGCCGAAGATCCGGTCGAAGTGCTCCTCCGTCGTTTCCTCCAGCGTCGCGAACCCGGCCGCCCCGGCGTTGGCGAAGAGCGTGTCCAGCCCCTTGCCCCGGGCACGCACCGCGTCGTAGAGCCGGTCCAGGTCGGCCGGGTCCGCGATGTCGCCGCGCACCGGGGTGGCCGAGCCGATCGCCTCGACCGCCGCGTCGAGCTCGTCCTTGCGGCGGCCGGTGACGAAGACGTGGGCCCCCTCGTCCGCGAGGCGGCGGGCCGCGGCCAGGCCGATCCCGCTGCTCCCGCCGGTCACGACCGCCGTCTTGCCTTCGAGCTGACCCACGTCTTCACCCTCCGCATAGTTGTGTACCGATCAGTACCGAAGTGGACCGTAGCACTTCCGTATCGATCAGTACACAACAAGAGGGGTGTCACACAGCGGTCGCGAGGACCTCGACCGGCACCAGGTGGCGGTGGCGGACCGGGAGCATCGACGTCGGGTGGGAAACGCTCCAGACGGCGGTCCTGCAGATCAGCTCCTTCATCCGGGCGGCCGCCTTGCCCGTGACCGCGGACGGTTTGACCTGGTCATCGGGGGTCACCCACTGCAGGACCCCGTCGCGGCGGCCCAGGCTGACGCACTGGGCGTTGTAGCCGATCTTGTTCGGCGGGACCGGCCGTCCGGTCAGGCGCGCGGCGATGACGTCGGCCGCGTGGTGGGCCGCCGGAACCCCCGAGGCGCACGACATGCGCAGCGGACTGCCACTCGCGCCCGGCGCAAGCGCGGCATCCCCGACCGCGTAGACGTCCGGGTGCGAGACCGACCGCATCGTCTCGTCGACGATGATCTGCCCCTCCGCGGACACCTCCAGGGTCGTCGCCGCGGCGATCGGGTGCACGGCGAACCCGGCGGTCCACACGGTCACCTCAGCCGGGATCTCCCCGCCGCCGGCGGTGATCGCGCGGCCCGGCTCGACACCGGTGACCTCGGTGTGCTCGTGCACGGTGATGCCGAGCCGGCCGAACGCCGTGCGCAGGTGGCTCTGGGCCTTCTCGCTCAGCCAGTCACCGAGGCCGCCGCGCGCGGCGAGCGCGACCTCGAGGTCCGGCCGCGCCTCGGCGATCTCGGTGGCGGCCTCGATACCGGTGAGGCCACCACCGACGACGAGCACGGTGCCGCCCGCGGCGAGATCGGCCAGCCGCGCACGCAACCGCAGCGCGGACTCCCTGCCCGCGACGTAGTGGGCGTGCTCGGCGACGCCGGGGACGCCGTGGTCCGCGGCGGTGCTGCCGAGGGCGTAGACGAGCGTGTCGTAGGCGATCTCACCGGCACCCTCGGTGTGCACGGTCTTGCGTTCGGCGTCGACGGCGGTGACCCGCGCGATCCGCACCTGGACCCCCGTGCCCGCGAAGACGTCGGCCAGCGGGCGGGGCTTGAGGTCCTGGCCGGTGGCGAGCTGGTGCAGGCGGATGCGCTCGACGAACCCGGGCTCGGCGTTGACGAGGGTGATCTCGGTGTCGGCGGGGTGCAGCCGCCTGGCCAGCCGCCCGGCCGCGTTGGCCCCGGCGTATCCGGCCCCGAGGACGACGATGCGGTGCTTCATGGTCTCACTCCTGTCCGGTTGGTGTGTGCCCCCTGAACCGGACAGCGGCGCGAAACCTGACAGGAGCGAGACGTGACCTGCGTCACCAGGTGTCGGGAAGCGCTTCCCCGTGCTCGCCCGCGGCCCACTCGCGCGTCACGCGCTCGAGCTTGCCGGGGTTGACCTGCGCGTGGACGGCCGCGATGCCGTCTTCGGTCACGTCCAGCGACACCACCCCGGCGACCCGGTCACCGACCACCAGCACCAGCGCGGGCACGCCGTTGGCGACCGCGGCGAACAGGGTGGGCCGCCCGCTGATCAGCTCCCACTTGGCCTCGCTGGGCTCGAACAGCCCGCGCAGGAACCGCGCCACCCGCAGCGCACCGGTGACGGGCCGCGGCAGCGAGAAGACCACGCCCCCGCCGTCGCCGATGCTGATCGCGTCGTCGGTCAGCATCTTCACCAGCGAGTCGGTCCTGCCGCTGAGCGCCGCGGCGAGGAACTCCTCAACGATCTTGCGTGCGGCGGCCGCGTCGACCGCGACCCGGCGCCTGCCTGCGGCCAGGTGCTGCTTGGCGCGCCGGTAGATCTGCTGGCAGTTCGGCTCGGTGAGGTCGAGGACCTCGGCGATCTCGCCGTGCGAGTAGCCGAACGCCTCGCGCAGCACGTACACGACGCGTTCCCTGGCCGAGAGCCGCTCCATCAAGGTGAGCACCGCGATCGAGACGGATTCCCGCTGCTCGACGGTTTCCGAGGGCCCGAGCATCCGGTCACCGGCGAGGACCGGCTCCGGGAGCCATTGCCCCACATACGTTTCCCGCCTGGCGCGCGCCGAGGTGAGGCGGTTGAGGCAGATGTTGGTGAGCACTTTGGTCAGCCACGCTTCGGGCGTCTCGATGCCCTCCCGGTCGGCGGCCTGCCAGCGCAGGAACGTGTCCTGCACCGCGTCCTCGGCGTCGTTCGCCGACCCGAGCAGCCGGTACGCGATCGCCTCCAGCCGCGGCCTGGCCGCCTCGAACAACCCGACCTCTTGCGCACCGAGCAGCATGGTGCCCAGTTAACCATCCGTGCTGGTGGTGATCGCTTGGACACGGCGCGACGGCCCGTCGTGCCGGGTGCATCAGGTTGTCGAGGAGAGCACCTGTTCGAAGGGCTGCACCCAGCAGAGCGCAGAAGATCCAGGGTCAAGCCCGGAAAGGATCTTGCTCACGGTCCGGCATTCTCTGATCATGAGCCCCGTTTTGCGGTAGCCTGGCCGGCGGCAGTTCCGGTCAGTGCGGACCCGAGGGAGCCACCGACGTGGTCGAGACGCCCGACATCGTTCGCCCGCCCGCCGAGCTGAGTGCGGCCCTCGCGGCCATCGGCAGCGCCACCGCCAGCGCCGAGCTCAGCCGCATGGGCATCCGCAGCGCCTTCATCCGCGGCCCGGTCACCGTGACCCCCGGCGTGCGCGTCGCCGGGCCGGCGCTCACGCTGCAGTTCCTGCCCAAGCGCGAGGACCTCTACCCCGTCGACGAGTACGCCGAACCGGAAAAACAGCTGCACCGGCACGTCATGTACCACACCCGGCCCGGCGACATGATCATCGTGGACGCGCGCGGTGACATGAGCAGCGGCGTGTTCGGCGAGATGATGCTGACCTACTTCAAGGGCCGCGGCGGCGTCGGCGTGGTGGTCGACGGGTGCCTGCGCGACATCGGCGAGGCCAAGAAGCTCGGCCTCGGGCTGTGGATCCGCGGCGCCACACCGAACTTCCACGCCCAGACCGACATCGTCCCGGCCGCCGTCAACGTGCCCGTCGCGTGCGGGGGCACGCTCGTCGAGCCGGGCGACATCGTCGTCGCCGACGACGACGGAGCGGTCGTGGTGCCGGTCAAGCTCGCACCCGCCCTGCTGGCCGCCGCCCAGGAACACGCGGAATGGGAGGAGTTCTCCCGGATCCGCCTGTCCCAGGGCGGGGACATGCGGTTGTACTACCCCCTGTCGGAGGAGGCCCGGCCCGAGTACGAGCGGTGGCGCGCCGAGCAGGACGGGGCCTGACAGACACCTTCAGCTCCACAGCCGGTCGTGGCTCGATTCGGCGTCCCAATGCGTCGTTTCCGCGAAGAACACGGGATCGCGCGGGTCGAGGTGGCGGCGCACCAGCTCCTCGTCGAGCTCGCCGAACCCGAGCCCCGGTGTGTCCGGCACCGTGATGTGCCCGTTCTGGATCAGCGGCCGGGGCAGCCCGGTGACGAGGTCGTTCCAGAACTCCACATCGGCCGCGTGGTGTTCGAGCGCCAGGAAGTTCTCCGTGGCCGCCGCCAGGTGCACGGACGCCATCGTCGCGATCGGTGACGCCGCCAGGTGCAGCGCCATCGGGATCCCGCGCTGCTGCGCGTAGTCGCCGACCCGCTTGGTCTCCGCGATCCCGCCCGCCGTCGCCGGGTCGGGGTGCACGACGCGGATGGCGCCCGAGTCCAGCAGCGCCCGGAAGCCGTCCAGCAGGTAGATGTCCTCCCCCGTGCACGTCGGGACGGCGACGGCCTCGGTGAGCTGGCGCCACTGGTCGATCAGCTGCCACGGGATCAGGTCCTCGATCCAGGCCAGGGTGAACGGTTCCAGCGCGCGCCCGATCCGGATGCACGAATCCAGCGCGATGTGACCGAAGTGGTCGGCGGCGAGCGCGACGTCGTAGCCGACGACCGACCGGACGGTGTCCACATAGGACGCCAGGTGTTCGACACCCTTCGCGGTGACCTGGATGCCGGTGAACGGGTGCATCGTCGTCAGATCCGCACGGGCACCCGCGGGCGCGATCAGCGCCCCCGGCACGTCCCACAGCAGGTCGATGCCCACGTCCATCTTGAGCATCGTGAACCCGCGCCGCTTGCGCTCCAGCAGTCGCGCGCCCATCGCATGCGGATCCGGCAGCGACGGCGTGTCCGCGTAGCAGCGGACCTCGTCCCGGAACCGGCCCCCGATCAGCGCGTACGCGGGCACCCCGTACGCCTTGCCCGCCAGGTCCATCAGCGCCATCTCGACGCCGGAGACCCCGCCGCCCTGGCGGCCGTGGAACCCGAACTGCTTGATCTTGCGGAAGATCTTGTCGAGGTTGCACGGGTTCTCCCCGACCAGCCTGCTCTTGAGCATCAGCGCGTAGGTGGCGCTGGCCTGGTCGCGCACCTCCCCGTAGCCGGCCAGCCCCTGGTTGGTGTCGATGCGGATGATCGACGACCGGAACGGCACCCCGGCCAGGTTCGCCACGCGCAGGTCGGTGATGCGCAGGGCGCTCGGCCGGGACCCCTGCGCGACGTGCTCCTCCGTGATCGCCGCGGTCTCGCTGTGCACACTCATCCCTTCACGGCCCCGGCAGTGAGGCCTTCGGTCAGGAACCGTTGTCCCAGCCCGTACATGAGCACGACCGGGATGCTGATCAGCAGCGACGCGGCGGCCAGCTGCCCCTGCGGCACGACGTCACCGAAGATCATCGACTGCATGCCCACCGGCAGCGTCTTGTAGTCGTCCTTGGTGATGAACACGAACGCGAACAGGAACTCGTTCCACGCGTTGGTGAGCGTGAACAACGCGACCGCGAGCAGGCCCGGTTTGGCCAGCGGCAGCACGATCCTGGTGAACGCGCCGAACCGCGTGCAGCCGTCGACCAGCGCGGCCTCCTCCAGGTCCGCCGGGATCGACTTGAAGTACCCGACGAGCAGCCACGTCGCGAACGGCAGGGTGAACGTCGGGTACGCGAGCACCAGCGACCACAGCGAATCGTTGAGCCCGATCCCGCTCACCAGCTGGTACAGCGGGATGAACAGCAGCGCGCCCGGCATCACGTAGGTGAGCAGGATCGTCACCGTGAAGCTCTGCGAACCGCGGAACTTCAGCCGTGCCAGCGCGTACCCGGCGAGCGCGGCGCAGACCAGTGCGATCACGGTGGACGCCACCGACACCAGTACCGTGTTGACGTACCAGGTGCCGAACGCCCTGCCGGAGAACAGGTTCGTGAACTGCTCGGTGCTCCACGGGTTCGGCCAGAGGTCGTCGGTGCGCGCGACGATCTGGTCGTCGGACTTGAAGGCCGTGATCGTCATCCAGTAGAGCGGGGCGAGCACGAAACCCAGCAGGGCCAGGAGCGCCACACCCGAGCCGGTGCCGCTGACCAGGCGTGCGGCCAGCCGGTTGCCGCGCGTGGCGAGCACGGAGACGAGCCGCCCGACGGCGGCCGTGACCGCCACGAACACGCCCAGCACGAGCGCGGCCTTCCACACGATGTGCGGCGAAGCCCAGGCCAGCAGGAGCACCCCGGCCGCGACGACCACCCACGGCAGCGCCTTGCGCTGCGCGGGACTCAGGCGTCTGCGCCCGAGATCCGCCGCGCCCGGCTGGTCACCGCGCCGCATCAACCGCACGAGGATCACCACGAGCACCGCGATGATCGGCAGCATCACCAGCGTGACCGCGGCGCCCGCGCCCAGCTGCAGCTGCTGGATGGCCTTCGAGTACGCGACCATCACGTACGGGGCCGTGGCGTCGCCGGGCCCGCCCTGGGTCATCAGCCAGATCAGGTCGAAGTTGTTGAACGTCCAGATCGACGACAGCAGCACGGTCACGATCATCACGGGACGCAGGCCCGGCAGCGTGATGTGCACGAAACGCTGCCACGGCGACGCGCCGTCCACCATCGCCGCCTCGTGGAGGTTGCTGTCGATCGCCTTGAGCCCGGCCAGGAACGTCACCGTGAAGAACGGGATGCCCTTCCAGACGTTCACGAGGATCACCGCGGGCATCGCGAGCGCGGGATCCGACAGCCACTCCGCGGGCCACCGGTCGACGAGCCCCACCGCGGCGAGCGCTGGCCCGATCCCGGAGTCGGTGAGCAGGACGTTGACGCTGCCGAAGATCGGGTCGAACAGCGAGCGCCAGGTGAACGCCGTGACCACGGTCGGGATCACCCACGGCAGCAGGATCACCCCGGCGACGACCGCCTTGCCGCGCCGCATGTGGTGCAGCATCAGCGCCGCGATGAGGCCGAAGACCACCTTGAAGATCTCGGCGTACGCGGTGAAGACGAACGAGTTGAGCACTCCCTTGTGGAACAGCGCGTCGCCGATGAGCGCGGTGTAGTTGGCCAGCCCGACGAAGGCGGTCTCCGCTCCGTGGCGCTCCGTGGTGCTGGTGACGACCGAATCGGCGATCGGGACCAGGATCAGGCCCGCGACCAGCAGCAGCGTCGGCCCGATGAACACGACGGCGAGGCGCCAGTCGCGGCCGAGCAGGCGTTGCCACCTCGTGAGCGAGGAGGACCCGCCCGGTGACGGGCGGGCCTGCGGCGACCGCGTCAGTTCTGTCCTCTTTGGACGCAGGACCGTCATTGCCGGTAACCCTGCTGCTCGAAGATCTGCACGATCCGGCTGTGCGTCGTGGCGACGGCGTCGGCCGGGCGGGTGCCCTGGATGACCGACTGCATCATGTCGGTCAGCAGGTAGGCGGCGACGGCGGCCTGCTCGCCCGGGCTCGGCGCCTGCGGGAACGCGTAGCCGGTCTTGGTGGTCACCGGGAGGGGCACGCGGGTCTGCTCGCGCAGCGCGGGGAACGCCGGGTCGCCGCTGGTGTAGTACGGGTCGGAGTCCCACACCTTGTCCCACGACGGGTTCACCAGGCACGGCGCCTCCTTCGCGACGCCGAGCAGCGCGCTCCCGCCCGCCATGAACTTCGCCACCAGCTTGGCTAGATCGGGGTTCTTCGCCCCCTTGAACACGACGAACGAGTTGGACTCGCCGAACGCGAGCGGCCGGTCGAGCGCGGGCCCGGTGGCGCCGTTGAACGGGTGCGTGTCGGCGTAGACCGGGTTCTTCTTGGTCTTCGAGTCGGCGTAGACGCTGAACTGGTTGAGCGTCAGGCCCAGGATCTGCGCCAGCCAGTTCTCGTTGTTGCTCGAATCCGTCCAGCTCCCCACCCCGGGCGGCAGCATCGGCGCGTACTTCGGGTTCTTGTAGATGTCACCGATGAACGCGACGGCCTCGACGGTCTCGGGGGAGTTGAACACCACCTTCGTGCCGGTGTTGTCCGCGATCGCCCCGCCGTAGGTGTTGATGACGTTCTGGATGAAGCCGTTGGCGTCACCGGAGCGGTTCACCGTCAGCCCCCAGCCGAAGCGCCGTTTCGACGGGTCGGAGACCTCCAAAGCGTTGTCGCGCAACTCTTCCCACGTGTAGTAGGGCTTGAGCGGCAGGCCCTTCTCCGCGTACCAGTCCTTGCGCAGGTACATCCCGGACGCGATGAAGTGGTACGGGATCGCGTACCAGCGCCCGTCGAACACGCAGTAGTTGTTCGCCTCCGTGGCGGGCGCGCCGTAGAGCGTGCGCATCTCCTCGACCACGTCGGTGACGTCGGTGAGGTCGCCGAGGTTGTGGAGCTGGCCGACGAACCGCCGGTCGCTCACGAACGCCAGGTCGCGGCTGTTGCCCGCCTTCACGTCGGCGTCCATCTTCGCGACCATGTCCCCGGCGTCGCCGGAAACCAGGTCGTTGCGGATCGTGGTCCCGGTGGCCTGCGCGAACACCTGCAGCGACTTGTCCAGCGCCCGGTTGGCGGCCTCCGAGTACAGCTTCTGCGAGAGCATCCCGACCGACCCGCCGCGGAGTGCGGCGGCCTGGTCGAGCAGCGCCTTGGGCACCTGCACGTCCACCTGCGGCGGCGCGGCGGGGCCGCTCCCGCACGCGGCGAGACCGAGCGCGCCCAGCGCGCTCATCCCGAGGAACGCGCGCCTCGACCAGTCCGTTTTCTCTTCCATGACCACTCCTCTCGCGTCCGGGCGGGCGGACGCATACCGACGGGGCGACGTTGCAACCGGCGGGACAGCGGGGCGAGTGCCGCGCTGCCGGGTCGTTCATGCGGCGAAGGACGCCGAACTGCTGATGCGTTGTCCTGGCAGCCCGTCGAACAGCCCGGCCGAGCCGCGGGGCCGCCACAGCGGTACCGGGCCCGCGCCGGACACGGGGTCGAGCGCCAGTGCGGCCGCCCGTTCCGCGGAGTCGAACGCCCGCTGGACGACCATCGTGTTGGCCACGCTCTGCGCGACGCTGCCGACGGGCCGCGCGCCGAACCGCACGGCATCGGCGAAATCGACGAGTTCCGCGCGGTAGCCGTTGTCGCTGCCGCGGAAGACCGTCGTGTGCGTGGTGGCATCGGGGCCGCTGCGCGTCACGCGGCGCTCCGACTCGGATCCGGCGAGCACGAGCACGCCTTCCGTGCCGTACAGCCGCATCTCGTTGGGTTCGGGCGGCACCGGGATCTCGGGGTAGGAAGCGGTGTAGTTGCCGATGGCACCTCCGCTGAAGACGAGGGTGAGGGTGAGGTCCGACGGCGCGTCGATCGTGCTGTTCGCGGTCTGCACGGCACCGTGCACCCGCGCGATTTCGCCGCACAGCAAGCGGATCTGGGCGATGTGGTGCACGCCCGCGTCGAGGTGCACGCCGCCGCGGTACCGCGGCCGGTGCCGCCACGGCGTGCTGGTGAACGAGCCCTCGCGGGGCACCACCTGGCCGGCGTGCCGCCACGCCATCAGGTGGAGGCGGCCGATCGCGCCGGCGTCGACCAGCTCGCGGGCGTAGCGCAGGTCGTCGCGGTAGAAGAAGTTCTCGCCCACCATGAAGGTGCGGTCCGGGTGCTCGGCTTCGAGTGCGAGGAAGGCGGCGGCCTGCTCCGCGTCGACGCCCGCGGGCTTCTCGCAGAGCACGTCCTTCCCCGCCGCGAGCGCGTCGCGCGCCACCTCGTACAGGTGCGGGATCGGCACCGAGATCAGCACGGCGTCGACATCGTCACGGGCCAGCAACGCTGCCCGGTCGGTGGCGGCCAGTGCCTGGTCGACCCCGCTGTAGGCGGCGAACCGCCTGCCCTGTTCGGCGGAGGAGTCGGTGAACGCGGTGACGGTGTACCGGTCGGTGAGCGTGCGCAACGCCGGCCAGTGCAGCTTTTCGACCGCGAGTCCGGTGCCGATCAGTCCCAGCCGGATCGGTGAGATCGCCGGTGCTGCCATGCCTGGTCCGTCCTCGTCAACGGTTGCCGGATCTCGGTCGTGCAGTGCGTGCTGTGCCTAACGCCGCCGGGCGGCCCGCTTGCTTCGCTGCTCCTTCTGCGCGAGGAGCGTGGAGTTGTTGCTCAGGTGCTTGCGCATCGCCTCGCGGGCCCGTGCCGGGTCGCGGGCGACGAGCGCCTCGTAGATCTCCGTGTGGTCGGTGGTGGCGCAGCGTAGCGCGGCAGGCGCCTGGTTGGTAATACGCCGACTGGCCGTGCCGAGCCAGCGAGCGGAGTACATGATCCGGTCGAGGAGGCGGTTTTCGGCGGCCCGGCAGATCTCCATGTGGAACTCGTGGTCGACCTCGAGGTAGGCGTCGGGATCCGCCTCCAGCGCCGACATGCGGTCGATCTCGTCCCTGAGCCGGCCGAGCGTCTCGTCGGTGATGCCGGCCGCGGCCATCGCGGCGAGTTCGGGCTCGAGCAGGACGCGCAGCTGGTGCAGTTCCTGCAGCAGCTCGCCGACGGTCTCCTCGGGCAGCCACTCGATCAGCAACGGGCTCAGGTAGTCCCATTCCGCGTGGGGGCGCACGACGACGCGGCGGCCCTGCGCGACGTCGACGATGTCGAGCGAGGCGAGGATCTTGAGCGTCTCCCTCGCCACCACGCGGGAAACCCCGAACTCCTGCGAGATCTCGAGCTCCGACGGGGCGCGGCCGTCCTCGATCTCGCCGCTGACGATGCGCCGGGTCAGGTGTGCCGCCACCTGCACCGGGAGAGTCCGGATCTTGACAGCGTCCGGAGACTCCTGTCTCCTTTGCATGTGATGAGCTTATAGGACAAGTCGGACAGCGCGACAGTCCGTTTTACCTGCGTTTACCTGCACGACCCGGCGGCGGGAGAGCGATGCGGATCGTCAACGTCACGACGGCGGTGGTGGCCTACCACGGTCAGGCCACCCTGGTGCGGATCGACACCGACGAGGGGCTCAGCGGGTTCGGCGAGGCCAATCCCGACGCCGGCGCGGGCGGTGTCGTGGGGGTGATCAATTCCCTGACCCCGCTGCTGATCGGTGAGGATCCGCGCAACGTCGAGCGGTGCTGGGAGAAGTTGCGCCGCAGCAAGGTTTTCGCGGGTCCGCAGGGCGGGGTGTTCGTCATCGCCCTGTCCGGGATCGAGCTCGCGCTGTGGGACCTCGCGGGCAAGGCCGCGGGCCAGCCGGTGTACCGGCTGCTCGGCGGGAAGTTCCGCGACAGGATCCGCGTCTACGCCGACTGCGGCGACGGCGACGACCCGGCCGGTTCGGTCGCCGGGTGCGTCGACCGGGCCCAGCGGATGGTCGCCGAAGGCTTCACCGCGCTCAAGTTCGACATCGACGACCTGAGCCACCCCGCGAAGTTCGACGCGTTCAACCACACGATCAACGCCTCGGAGCTGCGGTCGATGGTCGACCGCGTGGCGGCCGTCCGGGAGGCGATCGGCCCGGAGGTCGACCTGGCGATAGATCTGCACGCCCGCTACGACGTGCCGAGCGCGTGCCGGATCGCGTGGGAGCTGGAGCCGTTCAACCTGATGTGGCTGGAGGAACCGCTGCCGGCGGAGAACGTCGACGCACTGGTGCGGGTGCGCGCGCAGACCCGCACGCCGATCTGCGCGGGCGAGAACCTGTACCTCCGGTGGGGATTCCGCGAACTGCTCGAACGCGGGGCGGTGGACGTGATCGAGCCGGACGTGCCGAAGTGCGGTGGCCTCGCCGAAGCCAAGAAGATCGCCAACCTCGCGGAGATCCACTACGTCCCGTTCGCGCCGCACCTGGTGTCGACCCCGCTCGGCACGATGGCCACGTCGCACCAGTGCGCCGCGATCCCGAACTTCTTCGTGCAGGAATGGCACGCCCTGGAGGAACGCGCCGTGTGGGACAGCTACGTCCACGCCCCAGACGGCAGCGACTCCATCGTGAAGGACGGTTACATCACGCTGCCGGAGGCCCCGGGCATCGGCGTGGAACTCGACATGGACGGCGTGCGGGCGCACGCCGTGGAGGGGTTCGGGGTGTTCGAGTAGGGGACCTCAGCGCCGGGCGGGTTGGTCACGCCGCCTCCGGATACGAGGCCTCCAGTCCGGCGAACACCGCCCCGGCACAGTGACAGCGCACTGGTACGCCGTACCAGTGCGCTGTCAGCGACGCGTGCGCACGGTGCCAGCCGCCCTGGCCAGGATCGAACCCGGTTACCGAAAGGGCGGAAGGAGCTCCCATGCATGTTCCAGTCACGATCATCGGCGCCGGGGTCGGCGGGCTGACCCTCGCGCGGGTCCTGTGGGTCCACGGGATCCCGTCGGTGGTGTACGAGGCAGAACCTTCTCCGACGGCGCGGGCGCAGGGCGGGATGCTAGACATCCACGACTACAACGGGCAGCTGGCCATCGAGGCCGCCGGGCTGGCGGACGAGTTCCGCGGCCTCGTCCTCCACGGCCGCCAGGCCTTCCGGGTGCTCGACCGGGACGGGAACGTCCTGTTCGACAAGGCCGACGACGGGACCGGGGGCCGTCCCGAGGCGTTGCGGGCGGACCTGCGGCGGATGCTGCTCGACTCGCTCCCGTCCGGTACCGTCCACTGGGGACACAAGGTCACCGGCGCCCGCGCGCTCGGCGGCGGGCGGCACGAGGTGAGCTTCGCAGACGGGAGCACCGTCGCCACAGGCCTGCTGGTGGGGGCCGACGGTGCGTGGTCGCGGATCCGGCCGCTGCTCACCGACGCCGCACCCGAATACGTCGGCACGTCGTTCGTCGAGACCTACCTGTACGACGCCGCGACGCGCCACCCCGCCACGGCGCGGGCGGTCGGCGGCGGGTCGATGGTCGCGAACGGGCCCGCCCCGGACGTGGCGATCAACGCGCACCGGGAAAACGGCGACACGCTGCACGCCTACATCCAGCTCACCCGGCCGCTCGACTGGTTCGCCGCCATCGACTTCACCGATCCGGCCGCGGCCGCCACCCGGATCGCGGCGGAGTTCGACGGCTGGGCACCGGAACTGACCGCGTTGATCACCGACTCCGACACCGCACCGGTACTGCGGCCGCACCACACGCTGCCGATCGGGCACAAGTGGGAGCGGCAGCCGGGAGTCACCCTGGTCGGCGACGCCGCGCACCTGACGGCCCCGAACGGCGAAGGCGCCAACCTCGCCATGCTCGACGGCGCCGAACTCGCCCAGGCACTCGCCGCCCACCCCGACGACACCGAGGCCGCGCTGGCCGAGTACGAGCAGGCGATGTTCACCCGGAGCGCCGCCCCGTTCGACGAAGCCCTCGTCATGGAAAGCCTCTTCGGCGACGACATCCCCGAGCAGCTGGCCGAGCTGTTCAAGGACCACGACCAGACGGCCTGAGCCGGGTCCCCGTGGCCCGTCCCGAGGGGCGGGCCACGGCCTCGCGGGGACTGTGGTGTGGATCACCGGCACCACGGGCCGGTTGTGCGAAGTGGACACCGCGGTGCTGGACGGGCTGATCAGCGCTGTTCAGCACCAGAGCGCACGGCACGTCAGCTACCCGGCCCACTCCTGCGGCGCGCTGGATCCCTGGTCGATCCTTCATCGGCGGCCGCGCCTCCCCGACCACTCAGCCCGACGCGGCGTCCTGCGTGATCAGAACCGACCTCGGTCCGGCCCCGGTCGCGGGTGAGCACGAGCTGGCGAGCCTGACGAGCTGCCCGGCCACTGACCTCACCGGGCCAGCCCGCGCAGGGTGTGGAGCAGGACGTGGGCCAGGTTGTAGATCACCGCGCCCGGTGGGGCGGCCGCGGCCTGCTGGACGGAACCCACGATGCTCACCATCGGCTTGCCCGCCCGGGCCGCCGCGGCCGCGACGTCCGCCATCGCCTGCGCGACAGCGGGTTCGGCCGCACCACCGGTCAGTCCCATCGCGACGGACAGGTCCGCAGGGCCCACGAGCACCGCGTCGACACCCGGCACCGCCAGGATTTCCGGCGCCGCGGTGCACGCCGAGGGTGTCTCGATCATCGGCACGACGATCGTCGTCTCCGCGGCGTATTCCAGGTGCTCGGCGATGCTCCGCGCGCCGAACCGGCCGGCTCGGCTGTACGTCGCGAAACCCCGCTCCCCCAAGGGCGGGTAACGCGCGGCCGTCACGACGGCGCGGGCCTGCTCCGCCGTGTCCACGTGGGGCACGATGATCCCGTCGGCTCCGAGGTCGAGGACCCGCAGCACGAGCGCGGGCTCGGCGGCCCCGACCCGGACCAGCACGCCGAGTCCGTGCGCCTGGGCCGTCACCACGTGCTGCTGCAACGGCACCAGATCGGCGGGCCCGTGCTCGCAGTCGAACACCACGAAGTCGAGCCCGGCCACGCCCACCATCTCGACGAGCGTCTCCGACGGCAACCGCAGCAACCCGCCCAGCAGCCGCTCCCCCGCCACCAGCCGATGCCGCAGCCCGCTCACCGCGCCACCATCCCCGCCGACAGGTCGATGTCCGCCGCGCACAGGCCCGGCATCCGCAGCATCGCGAGCACGGCGGCCGCCACCTCGGCCTCGGTGACCATCCGGCCCAGCGCCGCCCGCCCGGTGAACGCCCGCTCCGCCTCGGCGTAACTCGTCCCGGTGTGCTCGGCCTCCAGCCGGAAGTTGCGCGCCATCCGCTCCCCCTCCACCGGCCCCGGCGACAGCGAGTTCACCGCCACCCCGGACGGCCCGACCTCGCCCGCGAGCGTGGCCGTCAACCCGATCACCGCCATCTTCGACGCGCAGTACGGGGTGCGGCGCAGCAACGGCCGCTTCCCGCTCACCGACGCGATGTTGATGACGTCCCCGGCCCCGCGCTCGACCATCGCGGGCAGGAACGCCCGGCACACCAGGTACATCCCGCGGACGTTCACCGCGAAGACCTCGTCCCACTCCTCCGGCGTGACCTCGACCAGCGGCTTGACCGGGCCCGCGATGCCGGCGTTGTTGACGAGCACCGAGATCTCCTCGTCCGCCAGCTCACGAGCCAGCGCGGCGACCGAGTCCGGGTCGGCGACGTCGCACACCGCGGCCCGGCCCGGTCCCGGCAGTTCCGCCACCGTTTCGTCCAAACTGGACTTCCGCCGCCCGGTCACGACGACCCGCGCCCCGGCCTCCGACAGCGCGACCGCGATCGCGCGGCCCAGGCCGTTGCCGCCACCGGTCACGAGCGCGGTCCGCCCCCTCACGCCCACCGCAGCTCCCCACGGCGGAACCCGGCCGCGCGCACGTCCCCGGACCGGGCGTGCCCCTCGAACAGCTCGACGCGCGCCGCCCGCCCGCAGACCTCACCGAGCAGCACACTCGACTCGCTGCTCGTGACCTCCTGGTACGTCACGGTTTTCAGGTACTTGCCGACCCACAGCCCGCCGGTGTAGCGGGCGGCGCCGCGCGTCGGCAGGACGTGGTTCGTGCCGATCACCTTGTCCCCGAAGGACACGCACGTACCGGGCCCGAGGAACAGCGCCCCGTAGTTCCGCATCTTCTCCAGCGCCTGCCGCGGCTGCGCGGTGAGGACCTGGACGTGCTCGGACGCGTAGGTGTCCGCCAGCGCGAAGGCCTCGTCGACGGTGTCCACCACGTGGATCTCGCCGTGGTCGCGCCACGCCGGTTCGGCGAAGTCCCTGGTGGGCATACCGGGCAGCAGCGCCTCGACGTGGTCGAGCACCTCCCGCGCCAGCTCCTCCGACGTGGTGATCAGCACCGCCGGCGAGTCCGGCCCGTGCTCGGCCTGCGACAGCAGGTCCACCGCGACGACGAACGGGTCGGCGGTGTGGTCGGCGACGATCAGCACCTCGGTCGGGCCCGCGAACAGGTCGATGCCGACCTCGCCGAACAGCTGCCGCTTGGCCTCGGCGACGTAGGCGTTGCCCGGCCCGGCGATCAGGTCGACGCGGCCCATAGTCTCGGTGCCGACGGCGAGCGCGGCCACGGCCTGCACCCCGCCGAGGAGGTAGATCTCGTCGGCGCCCGCGAGGTGCATGGCCGCCACGGTGGCGTCCGGTACCTCACCGCGGATCGGCGGGGTGCACGCGGCCACGCGCGGCACCCCCGCCACCTTCGCGGTCACGATCGTCATGTGCGCTGAGGCGGTGAGCGGGTACCGGCCACCGGGGACGTACGCGCCGGCGGCGGCCACCGGGACATGTTTTTGTCCCAAGTGGACACCGGGTAGCGTTTCGACCTCGAACTCCCGCAGCGAGTCGCGCTGGTGCCGGGCGAACGCGCGCACCTGGTCCTGCACGAACCGGATGTCCGCCAGCACCTGGGCGGGCACCCGGGCGACGATCTCCTCGACCTGGTCGGGCGAAAGCCGGAACGACTGGGGCGACCACGAGTCGAACTCCGCCGAGTAGTCGCGCACCGCGGCGTCGCCGCGCTCCCGGATGTCGGCGATGATCGCGCGGACGCGGTCGGCGACGTCGCTCCGCTGGGCGGCGACCTGGCCGGCGGGCACCGCGGACTTCAGGACCTTGGGCATGGGAACTCCTTCATCGGATCAGGCGGAGCCAGTCGCGCAGCAGGGTGGCCACGGCGGTGGGCTCCTCGAACGTGAGCAGGTGCCCGGCCTCCGGGAGCACCCGCAGGGTCGCCTCGGCCGCGTGCGCGGCGATCGCGTGGTGGAACGACGGCGGGCACAGCGCGTCGCGTTCCCCGCACACCACCAGGACCGGGCAGGACAGCCCCGCGATGGCCGCGTGGGCGTCACGCCGGGTGGCCTGCGCGGCCAGCTGGGCGCGGAAGGTGCCCGGGCCGACCCGGTGGGCCATGTCGAGGAACCGTAGCCCCAGCGGGGAATCCGGTTCGGCGAACATGGTCGGCAGGATCCGCTCGACGGCGGAGTCGAAGCCGCCGCGAGCGGTGAGGCGGTCCAGTTCGGCCCAGCCGGCCAGCTGCGCCGCGGTCGGGGCTCCCGCGTTGGTCGACAACGCGCAGAACCCGGCGAGCCGCTCCGGGGCCTGGCGGGCGACCTCGAACCCGGCGATCGCGCCGAGGCTCAGTCCCGCGAGCACGAACGGACCGTCCACTGTAGACAGAATCTGCTCGGCCATGCCGCCGATGGTCGGGGCGGTGATCCGCGCGTGCACCACCGGTCCCGGCGGCTCGACGCCGGCCCACAGACCGGCGTCGCACAGCATGCCGGGGACCAGCACCACCGGCGGTGCCGTCACCGCCCGGCCGGCCTGGGCAGGAGGTGGTAGGGCGCGAGGTAGCCGTTGTGGTCGAGGCCGACCCCGGCGTCGGCGGCCGCCTTGACGACCTCGTCGTCCCAGTCCAGGCGGACCCGGCCGTCCCCGCCGTTGACGACGAGCAGGGTCGCGGTTTCGCCGGAGACGTTGCGGAGGCTGCGCCACGCGCCGCGCGGCACGGACAGCATGTCCCACGGGCCGAGGCGGACGCTGACCTCGTCGTGGCGGTTGAGGGTGACCTCCCACTCGCCGTCCTTGACCAGCAGCACCTGCGTCTCGTCGTGGCGGTGGAGCGGCACACCCTCCCCCGGCTCCGCCCGCAGCCACGCGATGTTGTGCCCGTGCGGGTGGTAGATCCGCGGTTCCTGGTCGCGGTCCTCGGTCATCCCGAAGCCGATCACCGGGGCCAGCTCGGCGCGCCCGCCGGGCAGGACGCCGCCCAGCAGGGCCCGCGAGGACCACTGGAGGTCGTCCGTCGTGACGACCCGGCGGCGCAGCTTTTCCACGTCGTAGGACGGCAGGGCGGCGATGTCCTCGGCGACCATCGGGCGGACCAGCTCGGCCGGGTCCGGCACCTCGTCTCCCGCGACGGTGTCCACGAGGCGGTTGTCCGCCGTCAGGTAGAGGCCGTGGCCCTCGGCCTCCCGCAGCACGGACGGTCCCCAGATGATCCCGCCGGTGTCGTCGTGGCCGAGGACGGTGAACAGCCAGCCGTCGTCGGGGCCGATGTTGGTGAAGCCGCGGAAGATCCACGTCGGGATCGAGGCGATGTCACCCTCGCGCAGCACCAGCTCGCCCTCGTTGCCGTCGGCGCCCCAGCGGAGCAGGAACTCGCCGCGGAAGCACAGGAACACCTCGGCGGTGAAGTGCAGGTGCAGGTTGTTGGTGATGCCGTGCGGCATGGCGGCGGCGCCGATGTTGAACCCGTGGGGCTCGCGCAGGTTGACCACCTGGTCCGGGTTCTGCGTCACGCCCGGCCCGATCATCGAGTAGTTCTCCTTGCGGTCCGAGCCCGGCGTCCGGCAGTCGATGAACGCCTGGTCGCAGGAGACGAAATCGGCCCGCCGGATCGTGCGGCGGCGCAGTTCCGCCGCCGTCACCCGCCCCTCGCCGTTGCGCATGACATCCTCCGAAGTCGTTGTTAATACGTATGCAGAACACCATCCACAAGCGGGACCTGTCAAGGGATGGATTCCGGTAGGATCCGTATGCACGCCCGCGCTCAGGGAAGGACGCCGATGTCGATCACGAGCCATGACGTGGCCCGGCTCGCCGGGGTCTCGCAGCCCACGGTCTCCCGTGCGCTGCGCGGCGATCACCGGGTTTCGGAGGCCACCCGCGCGCGGGTGCGCGAGGCGGCGGAGGCGCTCGGGTACGTGCCGAGCGAAGCGGGCCGGAGCCTGTCGACGCGGTCGACCCGCCGCGTCGGCGTGGTGGTCACCGACCTGACCAACCCGTTCTACCCGCATCTGATCGGCCCGCTGCACGACGAGCTCGAGCGGCACGGGTACCGGATGATGCTGTTCACCGAGCGCAGCGAAACCGCGCTGGAGACCGAGCGGCTGCTCGACCGCTCGATCGACGGCGTCGTGCTCACCACGGCGGTGATCGGCTCACCCCTGCCCGCCGAGCTGAACCGCCGTGGCCTGCCGTTCGTCTTCCTCAACCGCGAGACCGGCAATGACGGCGCGGACGCGGCGGTGGTCGACAACGAGGCGGGCGGCAGGCTGGTCGCCGAGGAGCTCGTGCGCCTCGGGCACACCGACGTCGCCCTGATCGGCGGCCCCGCGGACACCACCACCGGGCGCGACCGCGAGCTCGGGTTCCGCGTCGGTCTGTCCGAGGCCGGGGTCGGCCTGCCCCGCCACCGCGTGCGCCGGGGGCCGTTCGACTACGGCACCGGTTACCAGGGGCTGCTCGAGCTCGCCGCGGACGGGCCCCGTCCGACAGCGGTCTTCTGCGGCAACGACGTGATCGCGATCGGGGCGATGAACGCGGCGCGGCGGCTGGGGCTGGACGTGCCGGGCGACCTGACGCTGATCGGCTTCGACGACCTGCCGATGGCCTCGTGGGAGACGTTCGACCTCACCACGGTCCGGCACGACCTCGACGGCATGGCCAAGGCCGCCGCGGGCCTGCTCGTCGAACGCCTTTCCGGTGGCGCGCCGGAGGAACCGCGCCGCGTCACGTTCGCCCCGGAGCTGGTGCCGAGGGGAACGCACGCGGCGCGGTGACGCCTCACCGCCGGTCCGCCTCGGCCCAGGCGGACGGGGTCAGCGCACCTCCGTAGAGCGGCATCGGGATCGGCTCGTCGTCCTCCCGCAACTGCTTCCACACGCGGGTGACGCCGAAGCTGCCGTGGCGGCGGACGGCGGTGACCGAGTCCAGGTCGATCACCGCCGTGAGCACGCCGGTGGCGGCGCCGGGCAGTTCGGCGAGCACCTGCCCCTCGGGTCCCACCAGCACCGAATGCCCCAGCCCGGTCTGCGCGGCCGCGTTGACGCTCGCGACGAACACCTGGTTGACGGTCGCGTTCGCGCGGGCGAGCACGACCTCCTGGGCGCGGTCGGCGGTGTCGGTGCGGACCACGTTGAGCACCAGCTCGGCACCCAGCCACGCCAGATGCCGGGTCACCTCGGGGAACCAGGCGTCGTAACACACCGAGAGCCCGATGCGGCCGACGCCGGGGATCGGGAACACCACGAACTCCCGCCCCGGCCGGAACGGCTCGTGCGGCCGCCAGGGGAAGACCTTCCGGTAGGCGGCGGCCAACTCACCCTCCGGCGAATACACCACGGCCGTGTCGTAGACGTGGCCGTCGGCACCGAGTTCGGCGACGCTGCCCGGGCACAGCCACACCCCCAGGTCTCCGGCCAGCTCGGCGAAACACCGGTGCCGCGGGCCGTCCCGGACTGGCTGAGCGTCCACATCCGACTCACCGGTCAGGTGCAGCTCCGGGTAGACCAGCAGCCTGGTGCCGGGGAACCGCCGCAAGGTCGCCGTGACGTGCCCGGCGAAACCACCGAGATCCCGCCGTGCCGGAACCTGGGCCAGCGCGAGGGTGAGCGGCCTGCCCATCACACCTCCTGCGGGACCAGCCGCCGCGTGCGCAGGGCGGCGGTGGCGCGGTGGGCGGCCATGCCCTCGGAAGCGGAGATGACGTCGACGGCGTCGGCGAGCGCGGGCGTGGCTTCCCCGGCGACGCGCTGGTAGGTCAGCGGCCGGAGGAACCGCGACACCGACAGCCCGGCACTGTGCCGTGCACCGCCCGCGGTCGGCAGCACGTGGTTCGTCCCCGCCATGCCCTTGTCGGAGTAGGCCACCGTGCTCCACGGCCCGAGGAACAGCGAGCCGTACGCGGTCAGGTTGTCGTGGTACCAGCCGTCTTCGGCGGTCTGGATCTCCAGGTGCTCCGGGGCGAGGTCGTCCATGAGGGCCGCCGCCGTCTCGCGGTCGGCCGCCACCGTGATCGATCCGTGGTCGCGCCACGCGGGGCCGGCGATCGGCGCGGTCGGCAGGGTCGCGAGCTGGCGTTCGACCTCCGCGGTGACCGCCGTCGCGAGGTCACCGCTGGTCGTGATCAGGGCCGCGGGCGAGTCCGGGCCGTGCTCGGCCTGGCCGAGCAGGTCGGCGGCGACGAGTTCGGGGTCGGCGGTCCCGTCGGCGATCACGGCCACTTCGGACGGTCCGGCGAGGAGGTCGATCGCGACGGTGCCGAACAGCTGGCGCTTGGCCTCGGCCACGAAGGCGTTGCCCGCGCCGACGAGCATGTCCACCGGCGTGTCGCCGACGAGCCCGTAGGCCATCGCCGCGAGCGCCTGCACACCGCCGAGCAGGAAGACCCGGTCCGCACCGGACACGTAGGCGGCGTAGAGGACGGCGGGGTTGGGGCCGCCGTCCGGCTGCGGCGGGGTGCACGCGACGACGGACGGGACCCCGGCTGCCTTGGCGACGTTCACGGTCATGAAAGCGCTGGCGGTCAAGGGAAACCGGCCTGCGGGCAGGTACGCGCCGACGCGCTGCACCGGCAGGTAGCGGTACCCGGCGACGAGCCCCGGTTCGAGCTCGACCTCCATGTCCTTGAGCGCCTCGCGGGAGGCCTTCGCGAACGCCGCGGTGCGGGCGGCGCCGAGTTCGATGGCCGCGCGCAGGTCCTCGGGCAGCCGCTCACCACTGCGGCGCATCTCCTCGCGCGAGACCTCCAGCGGGCGGCCGTCGTACCCGTCCAGTTCGGCCGCGTACCGGCTGACCGCGTCGAGGCCCTCGGTACGGATCCGGTCGAGCATGCGGGTGACGGTCTCGATGACGGCCGGGTCGCGCTGGGCCGGGGCTCCCCCGGCGGCAGGTGCCTTGACGACGGTGAACCGGCCGGCGAACCGGCGCTGGATGGCTTCGCTGAAGTACATGTCCCGAAAGCTAGTTCCGCGCAAGGCACAGGAACACCTTGTCTTCCATTGGACTACCTATAGGGTTTCCTTGTGACACTGACGCAATTGCGCGCGCTGGTCGCGACGGCGGAGCTCGGCTCGTTCACCGCCGCGGGCACCGCACTCGGCTACACGCAGGCGGCGATCTCGGAACTGGTGCGCCGCCTGGAGGAGGAGTGCGGGCTGCAGTTGTTCCACCGCGGCGGGCGGCGACTGACGCTGACGCCCGCGGGTGCGCAGCTGCTGCCCCACGCGCGCCAGACGGTGAGCGCGGCGCAGAACGCCGAGGACACGATGAAGGCGGTGCGGGGGCTGACCGGCGGGGTCGCCTCGTTCGGCCTGTTCCGCAACGCGGACTTCTACCTGCTGGCCGAGCTCGGCGAGCGGTTCGCCGCGGCGCACCCGGACGTGCGGGTGCGGCTGGTCGGGGTGAACGCCGCGCTCGTCGCGGAAGCGGTGGCGGCCGGGGATCTGGAGGCGGGCATCGTGGTGCTGCCGGTGACGCCCTCAGGACTGGAGATCACGCCGCTGGCGCGGGACGAGGTGCTGTACGTGTCGGCGGACCCGGAGCACGTCGCGGCCCCGGTGGACATCACGACGCTTGCGGCGCGGCGCCTGGTGCTCTACGACGCCCACGTGGGCTGGGCGGACCCCGACCGGCTGCAGCTGGCGGAGCGCGCGCAGGTCGCCGGGGTGCGGCTGGAGCCGTTCATAGAGGTCGAACAGGCCCAGGCGGCGCTGCACCTGGTGGCCCGCGGGGTCGGCGACACGTTCCTGTCCCGCGCCGTCGCCGAACGGCTCACGCGGACCGAGGGCCTGCGGCTGCACACGACGACGTTCGACCCGCCGCTGCACAACACGTTCGCCCTGATCCGCCGACGGCACACCCAGCTCTCCCCCGCGACGGCGGAACTCGCGCGGCTCGCGGTGGACCTCCTGCTGCACCACTCGATGCTCGAACACCGGCGGCCCCTGCCACCGCAGGAGCCGCCGGAGCCGTGAGGGAAGCGCTTTCAGCGGGCGAACTTGTCGGCCGCGAGCTCGCTGCGGTAGGTCTCCTTCATGAACACCGTGATCACCACCAGCGCCAGCACGGCCGCCGCGGCGAGGTACACCCACACCGCGTAGATCGTGCCGAACGCCGACACCAGCAGGGTCGCCACGAACGGCGTGATGCCCATGAAGATCGAGAACGAGCTGTTGTAGGCGATCGAGCTCGCGCTGAACCGCGTGCGCGTCGCGAACAGCTCCGCCGCACAGACCGTGACGATGCCGGTCAGGAAGAACTCCGGGACGAGGTAGATCAGCTGGCTGCCCACCGCGGCGGCGAACGTGCCCCGCTCCCCCACCCAGAACGCGAGCGGCACCAGCACGATGCACGCCACCGCGCCGGTGATCAGCATCGGCTTGCGGCCGATGCGGTCGGAGATGATGCCGGCGACCGGCACGAGCGGGATCAGCACGGCGACGGAGATCATGTTCGACAGCCAGGCCGAGGACTGGGACAGGCCCAGCGTGTCCGACAGGTACTCGGGGTAGAAGGTGACCCAGGTGTAGGACAGGATCGCCAGCATGATCGACGCGCCGCAGAACACGAGGATCGGCCGCCACTGCGATCGCAGCGCCTCGCGGAACGGCGCCGCGACGACGTTCGTCCCGTGCTCGGTGGCCGCCTCGAACTCCGGCGTCTCGCCGATCCGGCTGCGCAGCCACATCCCGACCAGGCACAGCGGCAGCACCGCGAGGAACGGGATCCGCCAGCCCCAGCTGTGCAGCGCCGCGTCGGTGCACACCGCGCTCATCAGCGCGGCCACGCCGGCTCCCGCCAGGATGCCGAAGAAGCAGCTGTTGGACGCGAACGAGGTGTAGTACGCGCGCCGGCGCGGCTCGGCCCACTCGACGACGAACGCGACGGCGCCGACGTACTCGCCGCCCGCGACCATGCCCTGCACGACCCGCAGCACCAGCAGGATCAGCGGGGCGGCCAGCCCGATCTGGCCGTAGGTCGGCAGGACGCCGATCAGGGCCGTGGAGATGCCCATGAACACGACCGTCCACAACAGGACGCGCTTGCGGCCGAACCGGTCGCCCCACCGGCCGAGCAGGCTGCCGCCGAGCGGCCGGACGAGACACGCGATCGCGATCACGGCGTACGCGCTCAGGACGCTGGCCGTGTGGTCGCTCGCCGGGAAGAACGACGAGGCGAGGACGGGTGCCATGTAGCCGTACAACCCGTAGTCGAACTGCTCGACGAAGTTGCCGATGCTGCCGGCGACGATCGCGCGGCGGATCACCTTTCGACGTCCGGCCGCATCGGGGGACGCGGCCGTGGTCGGCGCGAGGGTGGACATGACACCTCCGATTGTGCCACAACGGCAGAGCCGTTCTGCATACGTATAGAGCAGCAACATAGGTGGGTGTCAGCGGCTGGTCAAGGGGCGCAAGAGTGGCTTGCGGTGACCAATGCATACGAATACAGTGCTCGCTTCACGCCATGGGGGTCGCCGGACCCCGGTCGCCATCGTGCATCGTGGCCTCGTCGCAGGCCGGGGCGGGGTGAGGCCGACGCGAAGCCGGCGGGCTCCGCACTTGCGGACCGCGGGCCGTGCGAGCGAGACCGCGGGCGGCGCCCAGCTACCCCGGGACCGCGATCCTCCCGTCGCGCTGGCGGAACGCCTTGCAGCCCTCGAACACGATCTGCCGATTCTCCAGTGCGGGCGCGGGCCGGGCACAGCACATTCAGCCCAGTGGGAAACACGCACGCAGCATGCTCCGGAAGCCGGGCCCGGCACGTTGACTCCTACCCCCGGGGGGTATAAGTTACCCATACCGATACGGGGTACCCCCACCAGGAAGGACGCGGAGATGACCCAGCAGACCTACACCGTGACCGGCATGACCTGCGAGCACTGCGTGCGCTCGGCGACCGAGGAGGTCGGCGGGCTGCCCGGCGTCACCGACGTCGCCGTGGAGCTGCCCACCGGGAAGGTCACCGTCACCAGCGAAGCGGAGCTCCCCACCGACCTGGTGCGCTCCGCCGTCGAAGAAGCCGGTTACCAGCTGACCGCGTAGCGGCCGCGCGAGAACAGGGAATGCCATGAACACAGCAGGGAAGCTCTCCGCCTACGGTGCGGCGCTCGTCCTGGTCGCCGCCGGCGCCTGGGCGATCGGCACCGCTGTCGGTCCCGTCGCCGGCGAGACCGGCGTGCACGGCATGGAGGAAGCCGCGCACGGGGACGACCACAGCGGCACCGTCGCGGAGATCCAGCCCGCGGGACTGGCGTCGTCCAGGGGCGGTTACACCCTCACGCCCACCAGCACGACGCTCGCCACGGGCACCACCGAGTTCGCCTTCCGGATCACCGGACCCGACGGCACGCCCGTCACCGCGTTCGACGTCGAGCACGACAAGCGCATGCACCTCATCGTCGTGCGCCGCGACACGGCGGGCTTCCGGCACGTCCACCCCGCCATGGCGGCGGACGGCACCTGGACGGTTCCGCTGGACGTCGCCGAAGCGGGCAGCTACCGCGCCTTCGCCGACTTCAAGCCCACCGGGGGCGAGGCCACGACGCTGGGGGTCGACCTGGCCGCGGCAGGCGACTTCCAGCCGCGGACCTACACGCCCTCCCGCGAGTCGGTCGTGGACGGCTACCGCGTGCGCCTCGACGGCGACCTCACGCCGGGCCGGTCGTCGAAGGTGACCGTCACCGTCACCAAGGACGGGCACGACGTCACCGATCTGCAGCCGTACCTGGGCGCCTTCGGCCATCTCGTCGCGTTGCGCGAAGGCGACCTGGCCTACCTCCACGTCCACCCGGACGGCACGCCGGGAGACGGCACAACCCGTCCCGGACCGGACGTGACCTTCTACGCGGAGGTCCCGTCGGCCGGCACTTACCGGCTGTTCCTGGACTTCCAGCACGAGGGCAAGGTGCACACGGCCGAGTTCACGGTGCCGACCGGGCCACAACCGGCCACCGCGCCACAGCCGCCCGCCGCCGAACACGGCCACGGCTGACCGAGGAGGGATGACCGATGACTTCCACGCTGCCCGGCTCGCCGGCCACCGGCGAGCGGCGTGACCTCGAACTCGCGATCGGCGGCATGACCTGCGCCTCCTGCGCAATGCGGATCGAGCGCAAGCTCAACAGGCTCGACGGCGTCACCGCGAGCGTCAACTACGCCACCGAGAAGGCGAAGGTCAGCTTCCCCGCCGGCCTCGACCCGGCCACGCTGGTCGAGCAGGTCGAGGCGGCGGGCTACACGGCCACCTTGCCGCGGGCGGAGGCACCGGAGTCCGAAAAGGACACTGATGACCCGGCTCGGTCCTTGCGGCAGCGGCTGACCGGCTCGGTGGTGCTGTCGGTGCCGGTGGTCGTGCTGGCGATGGTCCCGGCGCTGCAGTTCACGTACTGGCAGTGGATCTCGCTCACGCTGGCCGCGCCGGTGGTCGGGTGGGCGGCCTGGCCGTTCCACAAGGCGGCGTTGACGAACCTGCGGCACGGTGCGGCCACAATGGACACCCTCGTGTCGCTGGGCACGCTGGCCGCGTTCGCCTGGTCGCTGTACGCGCTGTTGTTCGGCACCGCCGGCGTGCCCGGCATGACGCACCCGTTCGAACTGACCATCGAGCGGATCAGCGGCGACGGCGCGATCTACCTCGAGGTCGCCGCAGGGGTGACGACGTTCATCCTCGCCGGCCGCTACTTCGAGGCCCGGTCCAAGCGGCGGGCCGGGGCCGCGCTGCGCGCGCTGCTGGAACTGGGCGCGAAGGACGTGGCGGTGCTGCGCGACGGCCGTGAGGAGCGGGTCCCGGTCGAGCAGCTGGCCGTGGGTGCGGAGTTCGTGGTCCGGCCCGGCGAGAAGATCGCGACCGACGGCGTGGTCGTCGACGGCAGCTCGGCGGTCGACGCGAGCCTGCTCACCGGCGAGTCCGTGCCGGTCGAGGTCGGTCCGGGTGACGCGGTTACCGGGGCGACCGTGAACTCGGGCGGGCGGCTCGTGGTGCGGGCGACGCGCGTCGGCGCGGACACCCAGCTCGCGCAGATGGCGAAGCTGGTCGAGGAGGCGCAGACGGGCAAGGCCGCCGTGCAGCGGCTCGCGGACCGGATCGCCGGGGTGTTCGTGCCGGTCGTCATCGCGCTGGCGATCGGGACGCTCGCGTTCTGGCTCGGCGCGGGCGGCACGGTCTCGGCCGCGTTCACCGCGGCGGTGGCGGTGCTGATCATCGCCTGCCCCTGCGCGCTGGGGCTGGCCACGCCGACCGCGCTGCTGGTCGGCACGGGCCGGGGCGCCCAGCTCGGCATCCTGATCAAGGGCCCGGAGGTGCTGGAGTCCACCCGCCGCGTCGACACGGTCGTGCTCGACAAGACCGGCACCGTCACCACCGGCCGGATGGCGCTGACCGCGGTGCATCCGGCGGACGGCGCTGACGCCGAGGAGGTGCTGCGCCTGGCGGGTGCGCTGGAGCACGCCTCCGAGCACCCGGTCGCCAAGGCCATCGCCGCGGGCGCCCGGGAGCGTGTCGGCGAGCTGCCGCCCGTCGAAGGCTTCACCAACGTCGAAGGGCTTGGGGTGCAAGGGATCGTGGACGGAAAGGCCGTGCTGGCCGGACGCGCCGCGCTGCTGGCGGACTGGGGGCAGCACCTGTCCCCCGAACTCGCCGAGGCCAAGGCCGCGGCCGAGCGGCAGGGCAGGACGGCGATCGTCGTCGGCTGGGACGGCGAGGCGCGGGCGGTGCTGGTCGTCGCCGACACCGTCAAGCCGACCTCGGCCGAGGCCGTCCGGCAGCTGCGCGGGCTCGGGCTCACCCCGGTCCTGCTCACCGGGGACAACGAGGACGCGGCGAAGGCGGTCGCCGCCGAAGTCGGCATCGAGCGGGTCATCGCCGAGGTCCTGCCCCGCGACAAGGTCGACGTGGTCCGGCGCCTGCAGGACGAGGGCAAGGTGGTGGCGATGGTCGGCGACGGGGTCAACGACGCCGCCGCGCTCGCCCAGGCCGACCTCGGGCTCGCGATGGGCACCGGTGCCGATGTCGCCATCGAGGCGAGCGACCTGACCCTGGTGCGCGGCGACCTCCGCGTGGCGGCCGACGCGATCCGGCTGTCCCGGCGCACGCTGCGCACGATCAAGGGGAACCTGTTCTGGGCGTTCGCCTACAACGTCGCCGCACTGCCGCTGGCCGCGGCGGGCCTGCTCAACCCGATGATCGCGGGCGCCGCGATGGCGTTCAGCTCCGTGTTCGTGGTGAGCAACAGCCTGCGGCTGCGGGGGTTCCGCGCCGCCACGCCGTCGTCCTGACCGGGGGTGGTGCTCACCCCCGCACGAGCGATGTCACCAGGGTCTCGGCGATGGCGCGCAACTCGGCGGGGCCGTGGCCGGCCCTTTCCATCACCGCGATACCCCGGGTGGTCGTGACGATCAGGCACGCGGCCGCCCGGGGATCGACGTTCAGCACGCCGTCGCCGAACGCGGCCAGCCCGTCGTGGACGACGTTCTCCAGGTCGTCGAGCATGGCGCGCACCGCGGTCGCGAGGCGGGGGGACGCGGTGGCCGCCTCGATGGCCGTCCGGGTGGACAGGCAGCCACGGGGCGGCGACCCGCTCGTGATCGCGCCGACGCAGTAGCCGAAGAAGGACAACAGCGCCGACCGCGCGTCCGGGCGGTCGAGCGCCGCCGCGGCTCCGGCCAGGAACCGCTCGGTGTGGTCGCGGAAGGCGCGGAGGAAGATCTCCTCCTTGCCCCCGTAGGCGTGGTAGAGCGAGCCCCGCTGGACACCCGTGCCCGCCGCCAGGTCGAGCATCGACGTGTCGCGGAACCCCCGCTCCTCGAACACGTTCAGCGCGCGCGAGAGGGCGACCCGCTCGTCGAACTGCCGTACTCCCGCCATCAGGCCGGTGCCGTGGTGAGGCGCTGGAAGAGCTCCCACGACGCGCGCTCGACGTGGTTGTGCACCAGCTTCCCGTCCTCGCGCACCTCCCACACGGCCGTGCCGGTGAACGAGATCGGGCGCCCGTCCGGCTCGGTGCCGAGCACGCCGTTGTTCCGCCCGTGCACGCGCCACCGCGACGCGACCCTGCTGCCGTCGTGGTTCTGGAACGTCTCCAGCACTTCCAGCTCGAAGTCGTGGACCTGGGCCAGGAACGCCGCGATCCACTTCTTGAAGTTCTCGCGGCCCTCGATGCGCTGACCGGCGTTGGTGATCACGAAGTCCTCGACGACGTACTCGTCGACGGCGGCGGGATTGCGCGCGTTCCACACGTCACGCCAGAACGATTCGACCACTTCCACCGCGTTCACACGCACCACCTCCGCGAGCTATGTTTGACACCGCTGACAAACATAGCAGAGGACCACAGCCCGCTGCCTGTCCATCGCGTGGACAGGCACCGGCAGCGGGTCGCGATCCACACTGGGCCCGGGAAGTCCGCCGGGAGACGAGAGTCTGGAGGAAATGGTGGTCGGCAAGCCGTCGCCGGGAGAACTCGGTGAGTTCCTCCGTTCCCGCCGGGCCTCGGTCAGCCCGCGGGAGCTGGGCATCACCCCGTCCTACGGGGAACAGCGCCGGGTGCCGGGGCTCAGGCGCGAGGAGGTCGCCGAGCTCGCCGGGCTCAGCACGACGTACTACACGCGGCTGGAACGGGGCGAGAACCACCAGGTCTCGGACGCGGTCCTGGACGCGATCGCACGTGTACTGCGGCTTTCCGCCGACGAAAGGGCCCACCTCTACCGGCTGGCGCGGGCCCTGCCGCCGGTCCGGGGGTCCGGGCACGAAGACCGCGTGCGAGGTCCCGTCCGCGATCTCGTCGCCGGGAGCCTGGGCGCCGCCGTACTCGTCGGCAGGCGCACGGACATCCTCGCGGGCAACCCGCTCGGATACGCGTTGTGGTGCCTGACGGAGGCGGAAGTCGCGGCCGTCGGGACGCCGGAACCGCCGAACCAGGCCCGGCGGGTCTTCCTCGACCCGGCCGCCCGCGAACTCTTCGCCGACTGGGCGCGCCAGGCCGAGGACCTCGTGTCCTACCTGCGGATGGCGACGGCCGAACGACCGGACGACCTCGCGCTCCACCGGCTCGTGTCCGAACTGGCCACCGGCAGCGAGGACTTCTCGCGCCTGTGGCGGCACCACCCGGTGCGCGACTGCCTGCACACCGTGCGCCGCTACCGGCACCCGCTCGTCGGGGACCTCGTGGTCAACGAAGAGATCCTCCGCCTGCCCGACGACCCCGGGCAGCGCCTGATCATCAGCGCCGCCGAGGCCGGCACGCCGTCGGCCGAGCGGCTCACCCTGCTCGCCACCCACGCCGCGAGCCGAAAGGAACAACCATGATCGTGGTGTCCTCTGCCACCAGCCACACCGGTTCCGCCGTGGCCGACGCGCTGCTCGCCGCCGGCCAGAAGGTCCGGGTACTCGGGCGCAGCCGCGGCCGGCTGCGCGCCTTCGCCGACCGTGGCGCCGAAACCGCCGAAGTCCGCACGGACGACGAGGTCAGCATCCGCGAGGCCTTCGCCGGTGCCGACGCGGCGTTCGTCATGATCGCCCCCGGTCTCGTCCCCACGAGCACCGATTTCCCCGGCTTCCAGCAACGGGTGATCACCGCGCACCGGAAGGGCCTCGCCGGGCTCGAGGGGCTCACGCGGATCGTGAGCCTGAGCGGCTGGGCCGCGAACCACCCGGGTGCGCGGGGACCGGTGTGGGGGCTGCGCCCGCTCGAAGAAGCCCTCGACACGCTCACCGGCGTGGAGACGATCCACCTGCGCCCCGGCTGGTTCATGGAAAACGCCCTGCCGATGATCGAGGAGGTCCGGGAGACCGGCACCGCGCGCGGGCTGATCCCCGCGGACCTGCCGCTCCCCGCGATCGCCACGGCGGACATCGGGGCGGTCGCCGCCGATCTCCTCAGCGGGCGCCGGAAAGCCCCGCGCCGGGTGCTCGAACTGCACGGCCCCCGCGACGTGACGCTCGACGAAATCGTTGCCGCCATTGGCAAAGCCGTCGGACGGCCGGACGCCCGCTACGAGCGGATCGACGCCACCGCGATGCGCGACGGCCTCCTCGCGGCGGGGTTCTCCGAGCACATGGCCGACGGGACCACCGCCATGACCTCGGACGTCGCCGACCGCCGGATCGCCATGGTCCAGCCGCGGGACGCCGAAACCACCACACCCACGACGTTCGAGGACTTCCTCGCGAGGGTCATCGCATGAAACCGTCCACTTTGCTCCCGGCCCCTGGCTTCACCCGCACCCGCGTCGGCGCGATCACGATCACGACCGTCTACGACGGCGCCCTGCCGATCCACGCCGCCGACATGCACGACGAGGCGCCCGAGCGGATCACCGAGCTGCTGGCCGACGGGTTCCTCCCGCCCGAAGGGGACCTCCTGACGGCCGTGAACACCTTCCTGTTCACCACCGGCGGACGCACCGTGCTGGTCGACGCCGGTGCGGGCACCTCCCTCGGGCCCGGCACCGGCCACGTGCTCGAAAACCTCGCTGCCGCAGGGCATTCACCCGCGGAGGTCGACGACGTCCTCATCACGCACCTCCACCCCGATCACGTCTTCGGCCTGATCACAGCCGAGGGTGACCCGGCGTTCCCGTCGGCGACCGTGCACGTGTCGGCGGAGGAAACCGGGCACTGGCTCGACGACGCCGTCGCCGCGCAAGCCGACGGGGTGCAGGCACAGATCCACCACTGGGCGGCACAGGCCCTGCTCCCCTACCGCGCGGCGGGACGGCTCGCCACGTTCCGGCCGGGAGACCAGCCGGTGCCGGGGGTGACCGCGGTCGACCTGCACGGCCACACGCCCGGCCACACCGGTTACCTCCTGGGCAGCGGCGGGGAACACCTGCTGTTCTGGGGCGACACCATGCACTCCCACACCGTTCAGCTGCGCGCTCCGCACGTCACCATGGAGATCGACAGCGACCGCGCCGGTGCCCGCGCGGCACGGCTCCGCGTGCTGGAGGAGGCCCGGACGCGGAAGTGGACCATCGGGGCCGCGCACCTCCCGTTCCCGGGAATCGGGAGGATCCGCTTGCACGACGGCGAATACGAGTGGGTCCCGGTGCCGTACCGGCCGCTTCAGCCGCCTGCCGACGCGTAGCACGGAACGGGCGGCGGCCCGACGCGGGCAAGACGGCGTCGGGCCGCGAAGCAGGCGATGCTCACGGAGCTGATCCGCGAGAAGGTCACCAGCGCGCTGGTGGAAATCCTCGACACGAGGGTGTCGGCACCACGGCGGGCGGCGGCGCGTGGGTGCTGCAGGCCGCCGTCGGCCGTGGCGAGCTCCCGTCCGGAGTGGACCTGGAACTCGGCATCGACCTGCTGATCGCCCCGCTCGCCTTCCGGATACTGGTCACCCGGTCCCATCGACGACGAGTACGTGGGACGCCACCGCGCTGACGGCGGCCACCGCCGTCCACCGCCGTTCGCGGGCGGTTATGCCGCGTACCCGCCGTCGATCCTCAGCACCGCGCCGGTGACGTAGGAGGCCTGCGGGCTGGCGAGGAAGACGACGCCCGCGGCGATCTCTTCCGGCCTGCCGTACCGCCCCATCGCCGCGGTCGGGAGGAACACCGATGCGGCCGGGCCGTCGGCGGGGTTTCCTTCTGTGTCGACGAATCCGGGCTGGACGACATTCACCGTGATGCCCCGGTGCGCCAGATCGCGGGCGGCGCCCCGGCTGAAGCCCTCGAGGGCCGCCTTCGTGCCCGTGTAGTACGCCATCCCCTGGAAACCCGCCCGGGTGGCCACACCCGAGCTGATGCTGACGATCCGTCCGCCGTCGGGCAGCAGCGGCACCGCCGCCTGGACCGCGGCCACCACACTCGTGTAGTTGACGGCGAGCTGCCGATCGATGGCGGCCTGGTCGGCGGGTTCAACGCCGAGCAGGCCTCCACCGCCCACGGCCGCGTTGTTGACCAGGATGTCCAGCTTCCCGAACCGCTCGGCCACGCGCCGGATCAAGCCCGCCGCCTGGGCCGCATCCGCCTGGTCGGCCTGGAAGGCCGCCGCACGCACCCCTTTCGCCTCCAGGTCGGCGACCACGGCCTCGGCCCGCTCCGCCGAGGACGAGTAGCTGATCGCGACGTCGGCTCCCTCGTCGGCCAGCGCCAGTGCCGACGCCGCCCCGATCCCCCGTGACCCCCCGGTCACGATCGCCACCTTGCCGTCCAGCTTTCCCATGTGCTTCCCGCTTTCCCCGTGCAGCACGGCAAGACGTTCTTGACCGTATGGTCCACTATAGGTTTTGTGGACCATACGGTCAAGAACCCGGCTCACCTCAGCCGATCGGCTCCGCCACGATGAGCTGGAAGCGCTCGAAGGCCAGCTGCACCGTGTTGTGCCGCGCATCGACGACGCCGAGCGACGCACCCGCGAACGGGTCCGTCAGGCGGTACCGGCCCCGGCCGAGGCCGCGCAGTTCGACCTTCCCGTCCCACCGGGCGGCGTAGAAGGCGTAGTGCAGGGTCCTCCCCTTCGCCACCACGTGTGCTTCCGGCTTGTCGAAACCGATGTCGTACAGCTCGCCCCGGTACTCGCCCGTCGAGAGCATGTTCTTCCGGTACAGGCCCACCCATTTCCGCCAGAGCACCTCCTTCTCCGGGGTGAGCACGTACGGGTCCTCCGCCGACGCTGCCGGATAGGTGAACTTCGTCGACAGCACCGCGCCCACGCCGTAGCTGGACGCGAAATCGTCGCCGCCGTCGCTGAGTTCGACGTGGTCGCCGGCATAGCTGCTGCCGGGGCCCATCAGCGCCTTCATCGTCTTGCCCTTGCTGCGGACCTGGTAGGACGACTCCGGGTCCGAGGCCGGGTACTGGTCCACATAGGGCAGGTTGTGGAACGCGAAAGCCGTGCCACACGGGCAAAGTTCGACCACCGCGTCGCGGTTGGCCTGGTGCACCGCGTCGTGGATGCGCTTCCAGAACCGCGCCAGGCCCTCAGTCGACTCCTCGGGCCGGGCGTGCCGGTGCGCCGGGTTGTGGCAGGGCAGCACGGCGTTGAGGTGCTGGCCGTCGATCTTGAGCCCTTCGTAGCCCCAGTCCCGGATGAACTTCGTCGCCTGCGCGACGAAATACTCCACAGTGGGCTCGTACGCCGGGCACAGCGTGAAGGCGTCCCACCACGTCACCTGCTGCTTGTTGCCCGCACTGTCCAAAAGCAACATATCGGGACGCTGCCGGAACAGGTTGCTGTCCGGGTCCGCTGCGAGCGGGGCCCACCACAGGCGCGGCCGCATGCCCGCCTCGCGGATCCGCCGCGTGAAGTCGCGCATGTCCGCTTCACCGCGCGGGAACTTCTCCCGGTTGAGGTCCCAGTCGCCCTCGTTGGTCTGCCAGCCGTCGTCGAGCACCGCCCACTTCAGACCCACGTCGGCCGCCTTGGGGAGGGTGCCGACAACCTGCTCCACGGTGAACCCGCGCTCGTAACCCCACGCGCACCAGATGGGTTCGAGCGCGGCGGCCGGGGTCTCGGGAGCGCGCTGGCCGATGTCCCCCATGTACTGCCGGTACCGTTGCAGCGGAACGAAATGATCGCCTACGTGGGCCACCAGGAAGGTGGTGTCGGTGGCCAGCCGCCCGCCCGGCGCTAGCCCACCAGCGGCGTCGCCTTCGACCGCGATGCTCGCACCGGCCGCGGTCCTCCGCACCGGCAGGCGCAGGATCCTGGCGACCGGTTCGACGTGTCCCACCGACAGACCGCCGTCCCGGCGCCACACGGTCGCCATCGGGGTGCCGCCGCCGTAGTCGGAAGCCACCATCCCCAGCGAGTTCTCCTGGGCGAACCCGTCCGTCACCGGCTGCACCCAGTCCCGCCGGTCCTCGTGCGTAGTGCCGGAGAACGTGTAGAAACCCCCCGGTGCGGCCAAGAGCTCGTGCGCACCGCTGCGCCACCCGGTGACGGGCAGCGCGGCACGGGACTGGTTGGTGTAGGTCACCTTCATCACGACCATGCCCGCGAGGCGCTGGAACGACGTCAGCTCCACCGTCTTGCGCACGCCCTCCGCGGAATCGCCCTGGAGCGTCACCTGGACTCCCGGGCCGTGCTGCGGGTGCCAGGTGTCGCGGGTCTGGTGGCCGCGGTAGCCGAACTCCTCGATCGTCCGGCCCCCGAGCACCAGGGCTTCGCTCGCGTCGAACCGCGTGACCGCCTTGCCCGCCAAGGTGACCCGGCTGCGGAGCCGGTCGTCGAACTCCACCGTGATCGAGCTGTCGCCGACCCCGGCGAAACCGGGCGGGCGGCCGGGTGTCGCGGCCGCCGCGCCGCCACCGGCCAGCACGGGGAAGGCGGCCAGTCCGGCACCTCCCAGCGCCACCTTCAGCACGGTCCGCCGCTGCATGTTCGCCATGTCGCACTTCCCTTCGTTCTGGATCTCGGATTCCGGCGCCGGGAGGACCGGTATGGTTCTGGTATGACCGTTGCGAGGACGCCGCTGCCCCGTGGCCTGTTCGCGGACGACGCGCTCCCGCTGTACGAGCGCACCGCCGCCCGGTTGCTGGACGAGCTGCGCGCCACCGGGGCCCGCACGGGCGACCGGTTGCCGTCCGAGCGAGCGCTGTCCGCCCGGTACGGCGTTTCCCGCGTGACGCTGCGCGCCGCCCTCGCCGAACTGGAAGCGCGGGGCATCGTGCGCCCGACGTCGTCGCGCGGGTGGTTCGTCGCCGAGCTCGGCGCCCCGGCGCCCGCCGCGGCGGCCCCGCAGGTCCAGGGCTTCGCCGACTACGCCGAGGTCAACGGCCTGACGGCGAGCAGCCGGGTGCTGTCGGCGACGGTCCGCCCGGCCACGGTGCCCGAGGCCGAACAGCTCCGCATCGCCCCCGGCGCCGACCTCTTCGACCTGCACCGGCTGCGCTTCCTCGACGACCTGGTGGTCGTGCTGGAGCACAACCGCCTCCCGCTGGCGGTCTGCCCCGCGCTGGCCGAAACCGACTTCGGCAAGGCCTCGCTGTACGCGACCCTCCGCGCGGCGGACCCGCCGCAGCTGCCGCGCGTCGCCGACTACTCGGTCGAGGCCCGGCACCCGACGCCGCGGGAGCGGGAGCTGCTGGAAACCGGCGACAGGATGCCGATGCTCGTGGCGACCCAGCTGACCTTCAACCAGGAGGACCGCCCGATCGAACTGACCGTCCAGGTCTACCGCGGGGACCGCTACCGCTTCCGCGCCTCGATCACCAACCAGGCCTGAAACCGCCGTCAGGACCGGTCGGAGTGGACGGCGGCGCCGACGTCACCCATGACCTCGGTGGCGGGGCCGGACTCGTCGGCGTAGACCATCAGCGTCGAACCGCCGATCGCCAGGACGATGCCGATGAACCCGTACACCGACGGCAGGGTCTGGTAGACGATCAGCGAGAGGATGATCGTGAGCACCGGCGCGAGCGCGTTGGTCACCGGCGCGACGATCGTGGCCTTGCCGCGGGAAAGCGCCATCACGAGGAACAACGCGCCGACGGCGTTGAGCAGCTGGGTGCCGAGCGTGAGCGCGGGCGCCTGCCACGGCGCGTGGCTGGGGAACTCCCCCATCATGAACCACGCGACGGGCACGAGGAGCAGGCCGCTGATCGTCATCCACACGAACGTCGTGGCGTCGTTGACGCCCACGGTGGCGGCCTTCTTCATGTAGTAGGCCTGCACGCCCCAGGCGATCATCACGATCAGCGCCAGGACCAGCCACGGTCCCGTCGCCGCGTCACCCGAGCCGCTGCTGATGCTGAACAGGACGATGGACGCCAGCGCCGCGACCACGCCGACGGTGGCGAGCGGGCGGATGCGCTCCCGCAGGATCGCCACGGCCATCAGCACGGTGATCGCGGGCGAGATCGAGATGAGCGGGAAGATCAGGTACGCCGGGCCGATCGTCAGCGCCTTGAACAACACGAGCTGCCCGCCCGCGCCGGTGAGGCCGACGATCAGGCCGTACAACGCCGCGACCGGCCGCCGGTCGAGCTTCTGGCCGCGCATCGCGAACGCGGCCGGGATGATCATCGTGACCGCCCACAGGATGTAGACCATCTCGTTGGGGTAGTCGTACAAGGAGGTCGGGGTGCCGGAGAACGCACCCCACACCCCCCAGAACAACACGAGCAGTCCGGCGTAGGGGATCCAGCGGTTGCCGCGGGGTTTCGTCAGGTCAGGCATCGTCGCCTCCTTGGGGAACGGTGGTCGCGTGGGTCCGCAGCCGGTCGACGGCTTCGGCGCGCAGTGGGGTGCCGGCCAGCCGGGCCGCGTAGAGCGCGGCGCCGAGTACCGGCGGGAGGAGCGGGGTGCACAGCTCGACGGGTGCGCCGTCGAGCCGTTCGCGGAAGGCCTCACGCACTTCGTCGCTGGCGAAAACGCCGCCGGACCACGACACCGGGACGACCTCTCCGGGTGCGTAGCCGAGCCGGTCGACGGTGGCCAGCACGAGATCGGCCAGCCGCACGCCCGCCTCGCGGAGGATCGCGGCGCATTCGGTGTCGCCGTCGGCCGCGGCGGCGGTGACGACCCTGGCGAGTGCGGCCACCCGCATCCGGTCGCCCTGCCAGCGGTTGAGCACGACGTCGACGAGGTCGAGGTCGGTGGCCAGGCGCAGGTGGTCCCGCAGGTGCCGGAGCAGCGGCCCGGCGGGCAGCCGCCCGTCGGACATCCGCGCGAACGCGTTGAGCCCGCGGATCGCGATCCAGTAGGCGGAGCCCTCGTCGTCGAACAGCTCGCCCCAGCCGCCGACGCGCAGTCCACGGCCCGCGCGCTCGCCGTAGGTCATGGACCCGGTCCCGGCGATCACGTTGACGCCGTCGACGGCACCCAGCGAACCCGCCCAGCCGGCGACCATGTCGTTGTCGCAGCGGTACCGCTGGTGGCCCAGCACCCGGCCGGGGATCGCGTTCAGCGTGTCGAGGTCGGCGCTCACCTCGCCGTAGCCGGGCAGCGCGACGAACGCGTACGTGAACTCCGCGGCGGGGATCCCGGTCTCGCCGCACACCGACTCGACCCCGGCCCGCAGGACCTCCTCGACCAGGTCGATGCTGTGCCCGAGGTAGTAGCTGCTCGGCGCGAGCGCGGTGGCGAGCAGCTCGCCGTCGCCGGTCAGCAGCGCGAACGCGGTCTTGGTGCCACCGCCGTCCACCCCGAGGAACACGCCGGCTTCATTCGTCGAGGGCATGGATGGTGACTCCCTTCACGACCCGGTTCACTTCGTGGCCCGGGAACGGGTTGTCCGGGTCGAGCCCGAGCGCGCGGGACGTCGCCAGTGCGACGTGCTGTGCGGCGAGCAGGAGCACCGGTGCGACGGTGGCGTCGGGCAGGTGGCCGAGCCCCGGGAACGACCACGTCTCCTCCTCCGCGTCGTCGCGGCAGCCGATGGTGATCACCTGCCCCTCGGGCAGATCCGCGCGGAGCTCGCGGGCGATGTCGAGGTCGTAGCGGCGCGTGTAGGGGTCGTTGGACAGGTACACGAGGGCGACCGTGGCGGGGTTGAGCACGGACTTCGGCCCGTGCCGGAAACCCAGCGAGGAGTCGAAGTAGCTCACGACCCGGCCCGCCGTCAGCTCCAGCAGCTTCAACGCGGACTCGCGGGCGAGCCCGGTCAGCGGGCCGCTGCCGAGGTAGACGAACCGGTCGGCGCCGTCCTCCGCGAGCACGCGCGCCCGCTTGGCGAGGTCCGGCAGCGCGTCGGCCGCGACGTCCGCGAGGAGCGTGACGTCCGGGTTCGCGCCCAGCACGGTGAGTGCGGCCAGCATCATGCTGGTGACGCTGGAGGTCATCGCGAAACCGCGGTCGTTGGTGCCCTCGGGCATCAGCAGCGCAAGGCTGTGCTCTCCCGCGGTGTTCCGGTACAGCTGCCCGTCGGGGTTGCACGTGAGGACCAGGTGGTGGCATTCGGAGAGCACCTCCTCCGCGAGCTCGACCGCGGCGAGCGACTCGGGGCTGTCCCCGGAACGCGCGAAGGAGACGAGAAGCGTCGGGACGTCCTCGGCCAGGTACTCGCGCGGGTTGCTCACCAGGTCTGTGGTGGCGACGGCGTCGATCCGGCGGCGCAGCGTCCTCGACAGCCCGGGCGCGAGGATCTGCCCGGCGAACGCCGAAGTACCCGCGCCGGTGAGCACGATCCGCAGGTCCTCTTTGGCCAGCAGCGGCGCGAGGAACGCGTCGATGCGCGGCTTGTCGGCGTCGAGGGACGTGGCGAGCGTGCGCCAGACGTCCGGCTGCTGGGCGATCTCTCGTGCGGTCCACAGGTTCCCGGTCATGCGGTGACCTTGCCGCAGGCGTAGGCGTAGTCGCGCAGCACGTCGCGGACGTGGTCGATGACCAGCGCCCGTGCGCTTGTGGACAGCTCGCCGGTGCGCACACGCCGGTACTGGTCCGGGAGGTGCTGGCTCAGCATCGGCAGCGGGATGCCGACGGTGTCGAGGTTGTGGAACAGCCGGTCCACGGCCGCCGCCACGGCGGGCTGCGGCCAGTAGTACCGCGACCGGTCGCTGTAGCTGTAGCGGCGGGCCAGGCGCTGCTCGCCGGGATCGCCGTCGTAGTACCCCGCCCACCACACGGGGTCGGCGAGCATGGCCGCCTCCAGCTCGTCCACCAGGCGCGACCGGTCGCCCTCGGGCACCAGCTCGTCCTCGATCGCCGCGAGTGCGAACAACGCCTCGCGCAGGGCGAACGTCAAGCCGGGCCCGACCTTGAGCACCGCCCAGTGATCACGCACCAGCCGCGCCAGCGCGTCGCGGGTCTGGTAGTCGGTGGAGTGCGCCTCGAAGACCAGACCGGGGTACTCGGTGACGACCGCGCTGAGGTTCCGCGCCGCCTCGGGCGCGTAGTCGAACACCCGCACGTGGTCGAACTCCACCCCCGGCTGCACGACGAGCGCGATCACCCGCTGCCACGCGTCCGCAATGCCGGCTTCGGCGAACGCGGCGCGGTGTTCGGCGACGGTCGCGCGTGCCGCATCGGGGGTGGTCGGGGTGAGCGACTCGATGGTCTCGCGCGCCCCGCCCGGGACCGGGACCTCGGTGCCGATCACGTAGCTCAGCTCCGCCGGCCTGCCCAGCTCGACGGCCGCCTTCTCGGCCGCCCTGGCGAGCCGGGCGGCCCGCTCGGCGACCAGGGTGCCGGGCAGCGGAACCGGATCGCCCGCGCACGCCTCGCTGCAGTCCAGGTGGATCTTGGTGAAACCCGCCCGCACGTAGGCGGTCACGAGGACGTCGGCGCGGTCCATCGCCTCTTCCGGACCGAGGTCACGCCACCGCTGCGGGCCCAGGTGGTCCCCGCCCAGCACGACCCGCTCGCGCGGCAGGCCGACGCGGTCGACGATCTCGTGCACCAGCGCCGCGAAGTCGGCCGGTCGCATACCGGTATACCCGCCGTACTGGTCGACCTGGTTCGACGTCGCCTCGACCAGCAGCAGCCCGTCACCGGCCAGCGCCTCGAGCGCGGCGGCCTCGATGACCAGGGGATGCGCGGAACACACGGAGGTGACGCCGACTCCGCCGTCCCGGTGCCGGGACGGCAGTTCGTGCAGTGAAGTCATGCCGCGAAAAGGTAGGGAGACGCAGACTGGTCTGCAATGAATCTGATACTGGTATCGTACTGGTATGTCTGGTCCCTACCGAGGGCTCAAGCCCCTCCCGCTCCCCCGCGGCGCGTTCGACCCGGGTTCGCTCCCGCTGTACGAGCGCATCGCCGGCCGGCTGTGGGAGGACCTGCGGGCGAGCGGGGCGCGCAGCGGTGACCGCCTCCCGTCCGAACGCGTCCTCGCGGAGCGCTACCACGCTTCGCGGGTGACGATGCGCTCCGCGCTGGCGTTCCTCGCCGAGCGCGGGGCCGTGCAGGCCGCCCCGGCCCGGGGCTGGTTCGTCGCGGGCGAGGTGACCACCGCGACCGCCACCACCCACGTCGAGGGGTTCGCCGACTACGCCCGCAAGCACCGGATCCCGCTCAGCAGCCGGGTTCTGCTGTCCCGCGTCCGGCCCTGCACGGTCCGGGAGGCGCAGCGCCTGCGCATCACCCCGGGCGACGACCTCTTCGAGATGCGGCGGCTGCGCTCGCTCAACGGGATGGTCGTCGTCCTCGAACACAACCGGCTGCCGCTCGCCCTGTGCCCGGCCCTCGCCGACACGGACTTCACCCGGGCCTCGCTGTACGCCACGCTGCTGACCGCCGACCCGCCCCAGATCCCGCGCCGCGCCGAGTACGCCGTGGAGGCCAGGCCCCCCAACCGCGAGGAGCAACGACTGCTGGAGCTGGAAGGCACGTCGGTCCCGGTCCTGATGGCGCGGCAGCTCACCTACAGCCAGCACGGGCATCCGCTGGAGGTCACCGACCAGGCGTACCGGGGGGACCGGTACCAGTTCCGGGCCGGGATCACGTAGCACGGATATCCGGGACATTTCCGGCGCGACCTCTGTCCACAACGGACTGTGTTACGCACATCCCGGCACCGGGGAACGAAAGCGCACAACGAAAGTCGTGATTGATCAGGCAAGGTTCGGTGGACTATATGGCAGTCAGGGTCCTGCCGGGACGGGCTCCGTTATCGTCGGAAACGCTCCATCCGAGCGCACTTTCCTGACCAGAGGAGGAGATCGATGCACGCGAACGAAACGCAAGACCTGCTGGAACTCGACGTGCAGGAGTTCGAACTGCCCGCCACGGCCGCTGAGCCGCCGAGCCAGCAAATCCCGCCGCGGACCGTGACCGCCTGCACGCTCTGCTGACCGGCGGGCGGGCTCGTCGACGGGCGGGCCCGCCCACTGGGGGAACTCATCGTGGACACCGTTTTCCGTTGCTACCCCACGTTTTTGCTGCGTGCTCCCCTGCTGCCGCGACACCGGCTGCGTGCCGCGCCGACCGCGGACGACGGGATGCGCGAGCGCCTCGGCTCCCCGTTGCTGCGCGAGGCCGTCGCGGTCGCGAGCCCGGCGTTGGCCGCGGCGGCGGACAAGGTGCAGGCCGGGCAGGAACCGGCATCGCCGCGCTTGCGGAGCGCGCTGGCTCGCTACGAACTCCGCATGGCCGGGCGCCCCACCCCGTTCGGGCTGCTCGCCGGAGTCGCCCTCGGTGAGTTCGCCGACCACGTGGACGCGGTGCTGGGCTCCGCGCACCGCCGGCACGTGCAGCCGGATCATGCGTGGCTGTCGGACTGGGCCGACGAACTGGAGGCGGACGCCGAAGTACTGGCGCGCCTGGAAGTCAGGCCCAACAACCTGTTCACCCGACACGGCGACCGGCTCTCCGTGCCCCACGGCAAGCGGCTCGCCAGCGTGCGCGCGACCGCTGTGGTCGATCACGTCCTGCGTGCCGCGGCCGACGGCATCCGCGTCGCCGATCTCGTCGACGTTGTCGCACAAGGGTTTCCCGGCCTCGACCGCTCCCGGGTCGCGCCACTGGTGACGCAGCTGGTGCGGTTGGGCTTCTTGCGGACGCCCCTGCGCCACGCCGAGGACCCCCTCGCGGCATTCCCGGACCACCAGCGGGCGGCGCGGATCCAGGACCTGATCGACGACTACCGCCGCAGTCCACTCGGTTCGGGTACCGCTCAGCTGGCCGCCCTTCGGTGCGCGACCGGTGCCGATTCCCCGGTCCAGGTCGACCTGGAGCTGGACGCGCGGGTGAAACTTCCCCGTAACGTGGCGCGCGAGCTGGAACGGACCGCCGACGCCGTGTGGCGGCTGTCCGCAATGGACAATGCCCGGTCCCGCGCCCTGACCGCTTACCACGCCAGGTTTCTGGAGCGTTACGGGCTGGGCGAGCTGGTCCCCGTGACCGACCTGCTCGACCCGGACGTGGGCATCGGCCCTGCCGCGGACTACGAAAAGCCGTGGACGGCCGACCCGGACGACGCCCGGCAGCCGGTGCTGAACCGCCTTCTGGTGCAGGCGCTCGTCGACGGTGTCCGTGAAGTCGTACTCGACGACGACCTGATCGCCCAGCTGTCCCCGCCCGGCGGCACTCCCCCGGCCACCGCCGAGCTGTTCACCACCCTGCACGCGGTCTCGCCCGAGGCGCTGGACCGGGGTGAGTTCGAGCTGGTCCTCAATCCCGTCATGGGCACCCAGCTGGCCGGGGCGTCCTTCGGCCGGTTCGGCCACCTCCCCGGTGTCCGCGAACTGCTCGCGGATCTCGCCTCGCGCGACGACCGGGTCCCGGTGCAGCTCACGCACGTCACCACCGAGCCGCGGCACGCGAACGTGACGCGTGCGCCGCTGGTGCTGGACCATTCGCTGGCCGTGGGCACCGGGCAGGCGAGCGAGCTGCGGTTGACCGAGATCGCCGTGGCCGCGGACGCCCACCGGTTGCGGCTGTACTCCGTGTCGCTGGGCCGCGAGATCGTGCCGCGTCTGCTGCACGTGCTGGACATCAGCACGGCGGCGCCGGAGGTCGTGCGGTTCCTGTGGGACGTGTCGATGATGGGCGTGCGCACGCTGAAGCCGTGGAACTGGGCCGCGCTGCGGGATTCCCCGTTCCTGCCCGCGATCCGGTACGGGCGCGCGGTGCTCTCCCCCGCGACCTGGCGGGTCACCGCGGACGACGTGGCCACCGACGACGCGCTGACGGCGTGGCGGAAACGGTGGGGCGTGCCGGACCGGGTGCGGCTGACGCAGGTCGACCAGCAGTTGTGCCTGGACCTGACCGCCTCCGAGCACCGCGTGCTGCTGCGCGAGGACACGCGCAAGTCGGGCACCGCCGTGGTGTGCGAGGACCGGGCGCCGGACCGGGACCAGGGATGGTTGCGGGGGCCGGAGGGCGTCCACGAGGCCGAGCTGGTCGTGCCGCTGATCGCCGTCGAACCCGTGGCGCGCCCGGTGAAGACGCCGTTCCCGCTGCGCACGAAGCCGGTGGTCCATCTGCCCGGCGGCGAGTGGGTGTCGGCGCACCTCCAGTGCTCGCCGCACCGGCAGCGCGAAGTGCTCGCCGGGCACCTGCGCCCGTGGCTCGCCACGCTGGAGTCCGAAGTGGACCGATGGTTCTTCGTGCGCTACGAAGCCGAAGACCAGCGGCCACACATCCGCCTCCGCCTCCACGGCGACGTGCTGCCCCGCTTGCGCGAACAGCTCGCCGCGCTGGCCGACGCGAGGCTCGCCGGTGAGTTTTCGCTGCACGTCTACCGTCCCGAGGTCGAACGCTACGGCGGCGAGCACCTGATCGGTCTGGCCGAGCGGTTCTTCACCGCCGACAGCCGCCTCGTACTGCGGAGGATGGCCACCGGTCAGGACATCGTCGCGGTCGCCGCCGACGTCGTGGCGCTGGTCAGCCTGTTCCACGGCGAGGACTGGCCCCGCTGGCTGCTGTCGGCCTTCCCGAAGAACGAGACCACGCACAAGGCGTTCACCCGGCGGCGCCGCGACGCGCTGGCGGCCGTCACGCTGGACCCCGTTCCCGGGGACGAGGAATGGGCCGAGCTGTTGACCCGCTACGGGAAGGAGGCCGCGACAAACGCTGGGGCATCGCCGGACGAGATCCTGCGGGCGTTGCTGCACCTGCACTGCAACCGCAGGCTGGGCACGGACTTCCGGGCCGAGGCCGAGGTCTACGCCATCGCGAGGGGTGCCGTGCAGGCACACCTCGACCGCAGACGGGCGGCCCGGTGAACCCACGGGCGTGGCTGGCCGGGGCCGCCGCCCGGCTCAGCCGTCCCGCCGAGGTGGACCTCGGCGACGGCGACTGGCCGCACCACCCGATGTCGCTCGCCGATGGGCACAGCGGGTTCGCGATGGTGTTCGCCCGCCTCAGCGAGGAGTCCCCTGAGCTGCGGAAAGTGGCCCACGAGCACCTTTCCACCGCTGCGCGCGCACAGCGGCCCGCCGTGGAGAACCTGTTCGACGGCTTGCCTTCGCTGGGGTTCGCCGCGCGCACCATTGCGAGGGCCGAAGGGGACTACCGGGGTCTCCTCGCCCGGGTCGACCCATCGGTGCTGCGGCTGGCCGAAAACCTGGTCGATGCGGAGGAGGCCCGGCTGCGTGACGGACAGCCCGGCGCCAGGATGGCGCGCTACGACGTCACTTCCGGTCTGGCCGGGCTGGGCCGGTACCTGCTCGCCTGCGGGGCCGAGGCCGTGCTGGCGCGGGTGCTCGGATACCTGGTGCGGCTGACCGAACCGGTCGTCGTGCACGGTCACCGCATACCGGGGTGGTGGACGCCGGATCCGCCGATGCTGGCGGATCCGATGTCACATCCCGACGGGCATCTCAACATCGGGATGGCACACGGCATTTCCGGCCCGCTCGCGTTGTTGGCCTTGAGCCACCGGCACGGGATCGTCGTCGACGGGCACGAGGCGGCGATGCGCCGGATCGTCACGTGGTTGCTGGCTCGCCGGGGCAGCGACCAGTACGGCCCGTACTGGCCCGCGCTGGTGCCTCTGGAGCAGGAACTCGCCGGTACCGTGGAATCCTTGGCGCCCAGCCGTGTCGCGTGGTGTTACGGCGCGCCCGGGGTGGCACGAGCGGTGCAGCTGGCGGCGACGGCACTGGGCGAACCCGCGTGGGCCGAGGAGGCGAAGTCCACGTTGCGGGCGGCCTTGCGGCGTCCGTGGGAACACTGGGGCATCCGGGACGCGTCGCTGTGCCACGGTTCCGCGGGTGCCCTCCACGCCACGGCGCTCGTCCTCGGCAGGGAGGCCGAAGCGCTGCCGATGCTGTGCGATCACCTGCTGTCGCTACGCGAAGGGGACGCCGTGGTCACCGTGCCCCCGAACCGGCCGGGGTTCCTCGACGGCACGGCGGGAACGTTGTTGGCGCTGCACGAACACCTGAACCCGTCGTCGTCTCCCGCTCGCCTGCCGTGGAGCGCCGCTTTGCTACTGGCGTGAACCGAGCAGCCGCCTGGCCGCGAGCATCGCGCCGTCGGTACCGACCCTCGCGGCCAGCGCCTTCGCCCGGGCACGGGTTTCCGGCGCCAGTGCCGTCTCGATCGCGGCGTACAGCGCGGCACTGGCCGGAGCTCCCCCGTGCAGTGCCACGCCCACCCCGAGGTCCGCGATCCGGTCGGCCCAGTACGGGTTGTCTGCCACCGGCAGCGGGATCACCACCTGCGGCACACCCGCCCGTGCCGCCACCAGCGTCGTGCCCGCGCCGCCGTGGTGCACGACGGCGGCGACGCGCGGGAACAGCCGCTGCTGGTTGACCTCGCCGATGGCGAACAGGTCCTCGCGGCCGTCGACCAGGTCCAGGTCCGCCCAGCCGCGGGAGACGAGCACCCGGTGCCCTTGCGCGCGGATCGCCTCGACGGCCCGGTGACCGATGTCCGGTGACGGCCGCATGCTGCCGAATCCCACGTACACCGGCGCGGCTCCGGCGTCCAGGAACGCCACCAGCTCGGCCGGGAGCGGGCGTTCGTCGGGCAACGTCCAGGCACCGGTCTGGACCACGTCGAGGCCCGCGGTCTCCCGCCACGGGCCCAGGACCGGATCCGCCGCCAGCCACGGGCGGCCGGAGTAGACGTGACCGCGGACGTCGTCCACGGGTGGCAGGCCGAGCGCCGCCCGGTGTTGGTTGAGGGTCTCGGCGAACTCCGCGTGCACGCGGCGGGCGTCCATCTCCCACCGCGTCCGGTTGTCGTCCGACTCCGGCTCCGGCCAGCCCGGCCGCGGTGGCGGGGCGTGGTGCGGGGACGGCAGGTTGACGGCCGAGTAGGCCACGTACACGTAGGAAATGCCGGCGGCTTCGGCGACCGAGCGCGCGGCGACCTGCGCCAGGCCCGCCGCCACCAGCACGTCACACCCGGCGGCCGCCACGGGGAGGGCCTCGAACTGCGCGCTGACCAGCTTCGTGCGATACCGCGACAGTTCGGCCGCCGACAGCGGAGCCGTTTCGCGCATCAACTCCCGCACCGGCGAGCCCACGGGCACCCGCGGTATCCCGAATTCCGCGGGGCGCGGCGCGAAATCCTCGTCCGGCGGGGTGCAGATCCGCACCTCCGCCCCGAGTTCCCGCAGGCGCACCGCGAGTGCCACCAACGGTTCGACGTCACCCCTCGTCCCATACGTCGACAACAGCACCCGCACCCCCCGACGGTACTGCGAACTCTGCCCCCGTGGGCAGTGCCGGCCGTCGATCGGGCCCGAACGCGCACGACAGGACAACCGTTCGGTGCATAGTTCGTCCGTGCCCCTCCCCGATGTTTCGGTCGTGCTGCCCTGCGCCGGGTTCGGCACGCGCTTCGGCGCGCCCTACCCGAAGGAGCTGCACAGCCTGGCGCCCGGCGTCACCGTGCTGGACCGCAGCCTGGAGGGGGTCGTCGCCCTGGCCGACAGCGGCCTGGAAGTGCGGCTGGTCGTGGTGTGCAGACCCCACAAACTGGACACGGTGAGCTATCTCGCGCGCTACGCCGGGAAGTTCCAGATCGTCTTCGTGTTCCAGGACGACGCGTTCGAACCGGGACTCGGCGGGGCGATCCGGTCCGCGCTGCCGATGACCCACGGGCCGGTGGCCCTCGTGCTCCCCGACATCGTGGTGTCCGGCGCGGACAGCCTGCTCTCCGCGGTGCGGCAGCTCGGCACGACGGACTGGAGCGTGGTGGCCGTCGAAGAGCGGGATTCCGGCGTGCTGCGGGAGATGGGCGCGTTGGCGGTCACCGGCGAAAACGGTGTCGCGAAGGTCGAGGCGGCCGCCGAGAAGCCTGACGATCCCACGGGTTTCAACGCGTTCTGGGGCATGGTCGCGGTTTCCGAGCACGAGGCACACCGGTTGCCCGACGTGGTGCGGAAAGGAGCGGACAACCCGCTGGCCGGTGCGTTCGCGCTCCTCGTGGACCGCATCGTCAACTACAACACCGCAGACGGATGATCAGCGGCGGGAGTCCGTTCGGGCAGAGTTCGGCCGCGGCCGGCCGGCCGTGGTGTTAGCTGTCCGGAAGGACTGAAAGCGTTTCCCGGAGGAGCATGCTCGACGACGTGATGGCGGCCCTCGACACCGTCCTGCCCCGGCTGGCGGCGGTCACGGGCACCCCGGGGGTCGCCGTCGCGGTCGCGACGAGCACCGAACTGCGCACGGCCGCGACCGGGTTCGCCGACCTGCGCGCGGGCACCCCGATGACGGCCGACACGGTCGCACCGGCGGGCTCGCTCACGAAACCCGTGACAGGGCTGGCATTCCTGCGACTGGTGGAAGCGGGCGAAGCCGGCCTGGACACGCGGATCGACGAGGTGCTGCCTCGGGGTTTGCGTGGTCCGGACGCCGCGCCGGTCACCGCCGCGATGCTGGCCGCCCACCAAGGTGGTTACTACAGCGACATCGTGGCCGCTACGGCGCACACCGCGCCGGCCGAAGGAATCCTGGACTTCGTCCGCCGCCGGCACGAAACCGGACGCGCCGTGGAGTACGGCGGGGCGCTCCCGTTGACGACGAAACCGGGCTCGTACTCGTACTCCACCTTCGGCGTCGGGGTGCTCGGTGGCGCCGTCGAGCACCTGACCGGCGAACCCTACGGCGACCACGTGCGGCGGCACGTGTTCGCGCCGGCCGGGATGCGCGACACGAGCATCGACGACGGCGCGGGCCGGCCGCGGCCCGGTGGCGCGACCGGTTACATGGCGTTCGGCGACTGGTGCCTGCCCAGCCCGCCCCTGCGTTCGTCGGCGTACCCGGGCGTCGGGATGCACTGCAGCGCCACGGATGCCGGTCGGCTGCTGCAATCCCTGCTGCGCACCGCGAGGGGCGACCGCGGTGTCGTCGGGCCGGACTCGCTCGCGGCCATGGTGACGCCGCGGGTCGCGCGGCCGAGCCCGCACGGCGTGAAGTCGTTCTCCGGCCTGACACTCGAACTCGCCGACCCCGAGCTGGGTGAGGACTGGTGGTGGGGTCACACGGCGGCCTTCCCGTGGGGGTTCTGGTGGGAGGCCAGGGTCTGGCCGCACCGCGACGTCGCCGCCGTCGCGGTCGGCAACCGGTGGGACATGGCGCGGTTCCACAACCCCGCCGGCCGCAGCGCGCCCGGGCTCGCCGTCGAGTGGGCCGGGCGCCGGGCCGCGTCCGGTGTCCCGCAAAGCCTTCCGGCGCGAGACGGGCGGCTCCGCTGGACCGGGCCGCGGCCCACCCCGGAAAGCTCGTACTGGATGGGCGTTCTTGTCGGGGAACGCGTCCACGGGCTGTTGTCCGTGCCCGACCCGCTGCCGCCCGCGACGACGGAAGGCGCCCGCTGCCTCGGCGACTCCGAACCGGACGGCTGGGACCCGGAGGCGTTCAGGCGCGGGGTGGCGCAGGCGCGGGCCGCCTCCCCCGACCCGGAAGAGCTCCGCGCGCTGGGCAAGGACCTCGGCCACGGCGCGGCGTTGTGGATGCTGGAGTGCGGGGCGTCGAGCGCCGAGGTGACGATGCCGGTGGACTTCTTCGCCCGCTGACGCTCAGCGCAGCCGCACGTGCAGGCTGACCCGGTGGCGGGCGCGCGGCAGCGGCACCCACTCCGGCTCGTCCACCGGGTGCATCGCGGGAAAGCGCTCGAACAGGCCGCGCAACGCGACCTCCGCCTCCAGCTTCGCGAGGGCGACGCCGAGGCAGAAGTGCGGCCCCCAGCCGAACCCGAGGCTGCCCTCGCGGCGGCCGTGCTCGGCCTGCCAGCGCACGTCGGCGTGGCGCGGATGGGCGAACTGGGCCGGATCGCGGTTCGCGGCGCCGAGCACGGCCTGCACCGGGTCCCCCGCCGCGATCCGCACGCCGCCCACCTCCAGGTCGGTCGCGGCGTACCGCAACCGGGCGAGCTGCACCGGGCCGTCGGTGCGGACGAGTTCGCGCACCGCCGCCGGCCAGAGCGCCGGTTCGGCGCGCAGCAGCTCCCGGTGGGCGGGGTCCCGCATGAGGGCGAGTGCGCCGTTGGACAGCAGGTGCGCCATGGTCTCGTGCCCGGCGAGCACGAGGAACACCACCAGCGCCACGATGTCGACGTCGGTCAGCCCGCCCTGGGCGATGACCTGGCTCACCAGGTCGTCCCGGGGCTCGGCGCGCCGCCGCTCGACCAGCGCGTGGCAGGAGGAGACCATCTCGCCGAACGTCGGCGTGATCTGTGCCGGGTCTTCGCCGACGAGCACCTTGCCCCAGCGCCACCAGTCCGCCCAGTCGGTCTCCGGGACGCCGACCAGTTCGCAGACCACGGCCGTCGCCACCGGGTAGGCGAAGACGTCGAGCAGGTTCACGGGAGTGTTCCCGGCACCCGGCGCGGCCTCGACGTCGTCGAGCAGCTCGTCGACGATCTGCTGCACGCGGGGGCGGAGTTCGCTCACCCGCGAGGCGCTGAAGGCGTGGCTGATCCTGTGGCGCAAGCGGGTGTGCTCGGGCCCGTCCAGGCTGAGCATGCTCGCGCGCAGGTACGGCAGGTGCTCCGGAGGCGTGCCCAGCGCGAGGAAGGCCTGCTCCTGCGTCTGCGCGCCCTGGCCCGGCAGGCCGGTGGGATCGGTGCGCACGGCCGGGTTCGTGAGCACCGCGCGGACGTCCTCGTTCCGCGTGACGAGCCAGCCCTCCTCGCCGCTGGGCAGCCGGGCCCAGCAGATCGGCGACTCGGCGAGGACGCGGTCGTAACCGCACACCGGGTCGGCGAGGACGGCCGGGTCACGCAGGTCCACCACGGGTTCGGGCATTCGACCATGGTGCCACGCGGTTTTCGCCACGACGGCCGGTTGACACAGCGGGCAACGACACTGCCCGCCCGGTTCTCGTACCCTGGGCGGATGGCCACCCTGGTATCGGTCAACGTCGGGATGCCCGCGGACGTGCCGTGGCGCGGCAGGACGGTGCACACCGGCGTGTACAAGCGGCCGGTCACCGGCGCCAGGGTGGTCCGGCGGCTCAACGTCGACGGTGACGGGCAGGGCGACCTGGGCGGGCACGGCGGTGAGCACCGGGCCGTGCTGGTGTACCAGACGGAGGCCTACCGCTTCTGGCGGGCGGAACTCGGCCGCGAGGACCTCGAACCCGGTGCCTTCGGCGAGAACTTCACGGTCGACGGCCTGCTCGACGCCGAGGTCTGCATAGGCGATCGCTACCGCATCGGCGGTGCCCTGTTCGAGGTGTCCCAGCCGCGGGTGACGTGCTACCGGGTGGGGTTGCGCCTCGGCGAGGAGCGCATGGCGGCGTTGCTGGTTTCCCGCCGCCGCCCGGGTTTCTACCTCCGGGTGCTCGAAGAGGGCGAAGTCGAGGCCGGGCAGGAGATCGTCAAGGTCGCCGGCGGGCCGGAAGGGATGACCGTCGAGGAGCTCGACGGCCTGCTCTACCTGCCGGGACACACCCGCGAGCAGGTCGAGCGCGCGCTGCGGATACCGGCGCTCAGCCCCGGCTGGCAGGGCTCGCTGCGCAAGCTCCTCGACCGGGCGGACAACGAAACGGATGGATCATCCGGGAATGTGGGGCTCACCGACGCGGCGAGCGCCCCGCCTCCCGGCTGGCCGGGTTTCCGGCCGCTGCGCGTGGTGGACGTCAAGGCAGAGAGCCGCGAGGTGCTTTCGCTGACGCTGGCCGATCCCGGCGGCGCACCGCTGCCGGACGCGCGGCCGGGGCAGTTCCTCACGGTCAAGGTCCCCGCTGGGGACACGCCGCTGGTCCGCAGCTACTCGCTGTCCGGCGGGCAGGGCGTCGGCCGGTACCGGATCAGCGTGAAGATCGAGCCGCACGGCGCGGCCGGCGCCAGGCTGCGCGACGAGGTCCGGGCCGGGAGCACCCTCGACGCGGCCGCGCCCCGCGGCGTTTTTTCGCTGCAGGACGGCGAAGACCCGGTTGTCCTGCTGTCGGCGGGGATCGGTGTGACGCCCGTGCTGGCCATGCTCCACGCGCTCGCCCGGGCGCGGAGCGAGCGCGAGGTGTGGTGGCTGCACGGTGCCCGCGACGGCAGCGAGCACCCCTTCGCCGGGGAAACCCGTGCCCTGCTGGGAAAACTCCCGCACGCCCGCTCGTTCGTCTACTACAGCAGACCCCGTGCCGCCGACCGGCGCGGCGCCGACTACACGGAGGCAGGCCGGCTGACGGAGGACGTCATCCGCGCCTTGGCACTGCCCACCACCGCGGACGCTTACGTCTGCGGCCCGGCGGGCTTCCTGACGGACATGACGCAGGCGCTGACCGGATGCGGCTTGGCGCCCGGGCGCGTGCACACCGAGGTCTTCGGCGCCTTGGGCGCCCTCACGCCGGGGCTGCGCGAGGTCACGACCACGCCGCACCCGCCGCCGGGTCCGCCCGGCGGCGGGCCGGCTGTTTCGTTCGCGCGGAGCGGGCTCACCGTCGCCTGGGACGACCGGCACGGCTCGCTCCTGGAGCTCGCCGAGGCGTGCGACGTGCCGGTCCGCTGGTCGTGCCGGACCGGCGTCTGCCACACCTGCGAACTGGCCCTGCTCTCCGGCGCCGTCGGCTACCGGCCCGAGCCGCTGGAGCCCCCGGCGGACGGGAACGTCCTCATCTGCTGCGCGAAACCCGCCGAACCGGTCGTGCTGGATCTTTGAGCAGGGTCAGCGCCGCAGCCGGGCGAGCATGAGGGTGGGGTCGTCGCCCGCGAGGTTGGCGCCGTTGGTCACGTAGACCCGGTCTCCCCTGACGGCGACGGCCGTGGTGCCCTGCATGCCGTCCCCCGCGTCGAGGAGGGTGTCGTGCGTGCCGTTCGCGTTCACGCGCACGAGCTCGTTCGCCTGGTTGATCGCGGCGAGGATTTCGTCGCCCCGGTCCGTGAAGTCGAAGTCGTCGATGCCCGCCAGGCCCGTGGCGCGGACCTCCGCGCGGCCGGAGCCGCCGTCCCTGGTGACCGGGATGCGGACGATCGTGCCGCGGTCGGAGTTGCTCGCCCACACGGCGCCGTCGTGCACCTTCATGCCGTTCGCGCCGAAGAAACCGTTAGGGGCCAACGTCGGGTCCGCCGACCACACGGTCGCCCGGCCGCCGCCCAGCGGGGCCTGCCAGATGCGCCCACCGGCGGAATCGGTCACCAGAAAACGCTTTCGCGGGCCGTCGATGACGAGGGCGTTCGGCATCGTGTCGGCGGGCAGCGGTACGACGAGCCGCGGTGCACCCGAGCGAGGGAGCTGCCAGATGCCGGTCAACCCGCCCTGACCTGAGGAGTAAAGGAAGTACAGCGTCCCGCTGTCGGCGCGGGCCACGCCGGTGACGACGGGATCGCCGACGACGGGGGTGGTCCCGCCACCGCCCGGCGGCAACGGCATCGTGGTGAGCACGGCGACTGCCCCGTCCGGCGCGACGCGCACGACCTGGCGGGCGGGGATCATGCCGATGACCACGCCACCGCCGGGCTCCAGCGCGATGCTTTCGGCGGCCTGGCCCGCGGCCCGGTCGAAGTGGGCGAGGACGCGGACCTCGCCGAGGCTGCTCGCCGACGCGGGAACCGCGGTGCCGACGACGAGGAGTGCGGCGAGGCCGAGTGTGCGGATCGTTTTCACGCTCCCAGCATCGGTTCCCCGGCGGCGGTGCGACCAGGACCTGCCGGAACCCCCCAGCGTGGGCCACGTCACGGGACGGCAGTGTGAGGAACCGCCGCCGGAACCGCTGGACGAGTGGGAGGTTCGCACCTCTCCTCGCGCCCGGGAGCACGCCTAGTGTCGATCCGTGTCACCGAGGGAAAGCGAGGACCCATGCCTGTGACCAGGGACAACGACGTCATGGACGGGTTGATGCAGCCGCGGCCGCTCACCATCGCCCACATCCTGGAGCGGGCCGAGCGGCTCTACGCGCACAAGCACGTCACCACGGCGGGCGGCGAGCGGCTCACCTACGCCGAGGTCGCCGAGCACGTCCGCCGCCTCGCCACCGCGCTGGACTCCCTCGGCGTCCCGCGCGGCGCCCGTGTCGGCACCTTCGCCGCGAACACCCGCCGCCACCTGGAGCTCTACCTCGCGCTGCCCGTGACGAAGCGGGTGCTGCACTCCATCAACATCCGCCTGTCCGCCGAGCACCTCGAATACATCGTCAACCACGCCGAGGACGACGTGGTGTGCGTGGACCGGGGGCTGCTCCCCCGGATCTGGCCGAGCGCGGAGCGGATGCCCGGGGTGCGGTACTGGGTCGTGCTGCCGGACGGCACCGACACACCCGTCCCCGACGACCCGCGCATCCTGGACTACGACGAGCTGATCTCCGGCAGCGAGCCCTTCACGGGTTCGTTCGAGGACGCTTTCACGCTCGCCGACGAGAACCTCGCCGCCGGGCTCTGCTACACCTCCGGCACGACCGGCTCCCCCAAGGGCGTCCTCTACAGCCACCGTTCGACGGTCCTGCACTGCCTCGGCACCCTCGCCGCCGGCTTCATCGGCCTCTGCGAAAGCGACGTCGTGATGCCGATCGTGCCCATGTTCCACGCCAACGCCTGGGGCCTGCCCTACGGCGCGATGATGACGGGCGCCGCCCTGGTCCTCCCCGGCCCGTCGGCGGAGCCCGCGCACCTGCTGGGCCTGATGGAGGCCGAGCGCGTCACCGTCGCGGGTGCGGTACCGACCGTGTGGACGAGCCTGGCGCCGCACCTGCGGGCACACGACTTGAGCGCCACGCGGTTCCTGCTCGGCGGCGGTTCCGCCGTTCCCACGGCGCTGTCCGAGACCTACCGCGCCGCGATCGGCGTGCCCATCACGCATTCCTGGGGGATGACGGAGGTCAGTCCCGTCGGGGTCATCGGCGGCACGCGCACCCAGCACCGCGACGCGACGGAGGAGGAGCGGGTGGCGGTGCGGTCCGCGCAGGGCCAGCCCCTGCCGCTCGTCAACATCCGCATCGTCGACGTCGAGACGGGCGCCGAGCTGCCGCGCGACGGGAAGGCGGTCGGCGAGCTGCAGGTGGCGGGCCCGTGGGTGGCGGGCGGCTACTTCCGGGTGGACACCCCGGAAAGCTTCACCGAGGACGGCTGGCTGCGCACGGGCGACCTGGCCACCATCGACGCCGACGGGTACCTGCGGCTGGTGGACCGGATGAAGGACCTGATCAAGTCCGGCGGCGAGTGGATCTCCTCGGTCGAACTCGAGGCCGCCATCTCGTCGCACCCCGACGTCGTCGAGGTCGCCGTGATCGCCCGCCCCGACCCGCGGTGGATGGAGCGCCCCGTCGCCTACGTCGTGCTCCGCGACGGGAGCACCGCCACGGCCGGCGAACTGCGGGCGCACATCGAGCCGATGGTCGCGAAGTGGTGGCTGCCGGACGACTTCGTGTTCATGGCCAAGCTGCCCAAGACCGGGACCGGCAAGCTGTCGAAGGCCAGCCTGCGGGACGCGCAACGCATCGCTTGAGCGACAGTCCACTCAGGACTGTGTGCTAGTCCTGAGCTGGTGGAGCCGGAGCCCCAGCCGCAGCTCCAGGTCGTTGCCCTGGCGCCAGTCGGGACCGAGCACCGCGCCGACGCGGTCCAGCCGCTTCAGCAGCGTGTTGACGTGGACGTGCAGGGCGCGGGCGGTCGCCGCGACGTTGGTCTGGTTGGCGTAGTAGGCGCTCAGCGTGTCGACGAGGTTGGTGCCCCGGCGCCGGTCGTAGTCGAGGAGCGCACCGATCGTGTCGGTGAGGAAACGGTCGAGCTCCCCCACCCGGTCGGGGTCGAAAACCATGGCGTACAAGGCATAGCGTCCGGTGGCAGCACCGACGTCGGTGTGCCCGACCGCCCGCATCACCGCCGCGCAGCGACTGGCCAGCGAGAACGCGCGCGCCCAGTCGTGGCCGGACGTCCGCTGCCCGGCGACGACGACGGGCGCGCCCAGTGTGCGGCGGAGCCGTTGGTGCACCTCCCCGGCGGTCCGGTCGGCGTCGTCGCCGGGGAGGATCATCGTGGCCCTGCCGAGGTGTTCGCCGGCCAGCCCCGCGCGGTCGCGGGCGATGTCGTGCAGGTGGCGCGCGAGGTCGGTCGACGGCACCGCCGGGCAGTCGGCGACCAGGACGAGGTCCAGCCGGTCGACGTCGATGTTGCGCGCCCTCGCGCGGGCGCGCTGAGCCGGGCTGATCCCGGGGCTGCCGAGCATGAGCTCGGTCAGGAGCTCCCCGCTCAGCCGCTCACTGGCCTCGGCCACCGCCTGTTCCTTGAGGATGAGCAACCCGAGGATGTGCGTGGCGCGTTCGACCGTGCGCAGGTCCATGCCGTCCGGGGCGTCACCCGTCGCCTTGCGGCACCACACCAGCGCGCCGAGGTAACTGTCGCCGGCCTGGATCGAAGCCACACTGCGGGCGATGCCCGCGCCGTCGACCGCGGTGGTGCAGCGGCCCGTGCGCCGCGCGTCGCGCACCAGATCGGTCAGGTCGGCTCCCGTTGGGGTGCAAGGGTTCGACACGGAATTCCGGCGGGCGACGGCGGCACCGGCGCGGTCCAGGAGCGTGACGTCACCGCCGAGCTGGTCAGCGAGGAGCTGCGCGACGTCGCCCGGTGACCCGCCCTCCAGCACCACGCCGGTCAGCGCTTCGTGCAGCGCCTGCGCCCGCTCCATGACGGCCATGTGGTCCTCGATCCGCCGGTACGCGATCTGCAGGTCCCGCAAGGCTTTCCGGCTTTCCTCGTAGAGCCGGGCGTTGTCGAGCGCGACCGCGGCGTGGTCGGCGAACGCGGTCAGCAACGCGATCTCGTCCGCGCGGAACGAACGCTCGGAGCGGTCCGCGGCGAACAAGGCGCCCACCGCCTCGCCCCGGATGACCAGCGGCACGCCGAGCAACGCGACGAGCCCCTCGGTGGTGACCAGGCGGTCGAAGTCCGGGTCGTGGTCGATGATCGTCGCGGCCGCGTAGTCCCGCACCCAGTGCGGGCTCCGCGAGGCCAGCACCTTGCCGCCCAGCCCCACCCCCGCCGGGATGCACGCGGCGAGGAAGGACGCGGAGATCGTGCCTTCCGAGGCCCTGGCCGACAGCCTGCCGTCCTCGCCGACCAGCGACAGGTAGGTGAAGTCCGTGCCGATCAGCTCGTGGGCGTGGTGCACGATCGACTGCAGGACCTCGTCGAGCTCGCCCAGCGCGGTGAGCGACTTGGCCGTCGCGTACAACGACGCCAGTTCACGCTGCCGCCGGTCGTCGGCCACGATGCCTCCTTCTGGAGGTGGGCGAAAAGCCCACCGGAACGCCGGGAGTTGTGGATGGTCCACACCTCAACCGCAGCCTAGCGGCGCCATACCATGACCGCCATCACTTGCCTGCGCTACCAACGAAGGCGGCACCCATGGCATCCCCACGCACGCAACCCGAAGGCCAGTCAGGCCAGGCCGAAACCGGTCCTCCGCCGGTCCGGCGCCGGGCCTCCCGCAAACTGCTCGCGGCAGGACTGGTCGGCAGTTCGATCGAGTGGTACGACTTCTTCCTCTACGGCACCGCGGCCGCGCTGGTGTTCCCCAAGGTCTTCTTCCCGCACTCCTCCGCACTGACCGGCACGCTCCTCGCCTTCAGCACGTTCTGGGCGGGGTTCGTGGCGCGCCCGGTCGGCGGCGTGCTCGCCGGGCACCTCGGCGACAAGTACGGCCGGAAACCCGTCGTGGTCGCCTGCCTGGCGCTGATGGGGGCGGCGACCTTCCTGATCGGCTGCCTGCCCAGCGCGGCGGCGGTCGGCGCGCTCGCCCCGTCGCTGCTGGTCACGCTCCGCTTCGTGCAGGGCCTCGCGGCAGGCGGCCAGTGGGGCGGCATCGTGCTCCTGCTGACGGAGTCCGCGAGCCCGAAACAGCGGGGCTTCGCCGGCACGTTCGGGCAGACCAGCGTGCCCGTCGCCGTGATCATCTCGAACCTCGTGTTCGTCGCCGCCAGCGGTCTCATGCCGGACAGCGCGTTCCTCAGCTGGGGCTGGCGCATCCCGTTCCTGCTCAGCGTCGTGATGTTCGCGGTGGTGCTCTACATCCAGACCAAGGTGGAGGACACCCCCGAGTTCCGCGAGCTGCAGCGGGAGGTCGCCAAGCCCGACGCACCGGTGGTGCGGGCGCCGCTGGCGCAGGTCATCCGCCGCAAGGGCGGCACCATCCTCCTCGGCTGCGGGCTGCTCTCGGCGACCAACAGCCTTTTCTACGTCAGCATTTCCGGGCTGCTGAGCTACGGCACGGGCAAGCTCGGCCTGCAGCGCAACCCGTTGCTCGCGGTCGTGCTGGCCGCTTCCGTGGCGATGCTCGTGACGATCCCGTGGTCGGGGCACCTCTCGGACAAGCTGGGCCGCCGGCCGCTGATCCTGATCGGTGGCCTCGGGGTCGCCGCGTGGGCCTTCCCGTACTTCGGGCTCGTCAACACCAAGTCGCTGCCGCTGATCTTCGTCGCGGTGGCGGTGGGTTTCGTGTTCCAGTGCCTCACCTACGGCCCGATCGCGAGCTTCCTCGGCGAGCTGTTCGCCCCGAACGTCCGCTACTCGGGCGCGTCGCTGTCGTACCAGCTCTCGGCCATCATCGTCAGCGGTGGCACGCCGTTCCTGATGACGGCGCTCATCGCCGAGACCGGGAGCACGGTGGCGGTCGCCGCGTACATCATGGCGATGGGGCTGATCACCTTCGTCAGCGCGTGGTTCCTGCCCGAGACGAACCCCGCCGAGGTGCGCGCCGATCCGCTGGCCGTGCCCGGCACCCACCTCTACGACGGGAAGGGGCTGGCGTGAGCGGCACCAGGATGCGCCGCCTCGGCGTGGTGGCGGCCGTGGTCCTGTCGGCGGCCGCCGTCGTCCCCGGCGCGGACGCCACGACGGCTTCGGCGACACCGGTCTGCGGAGGTCTGGACCACCTACGGATCCCGGCGTCGGTGATGAGCCTGCCGACGACCGGCGGCCAGGTCGAAGCGGTTTCGGTCAAGACGAGCGTCGTCAGCGGCCAGACCGTCCAGTACTGCCAGGTCGACGCGGACCTCTTCCCCGTCGATCCGGCCGCGCCGCACATCAAGATGCGCGTCGCCCTGCCCTACGGGTGGAACCACAAGGCGCTGATGTTCGGCGGTGGCGGGTACAACGGCACCATCCCCGACCTGGCGTCGAACGTCCCGTTCGGGCCGGCGGACCAGCCCGCCCCGCTCGCCCGCCGCTACGCGACCTTCGCCAGCGACTCCGGGCACCAGCAGAACCCGGCGGTCCCGCCGTCTCTGGATGGTTCGTTCGGCGTGAACGACGAGGCGGTGCGCAACTTCTCCGCCGGGGACGCGCTCAAGAAGACGCGTGACGCGAGCCTGTTCCTCATCCGGCACGCCTACCACGCGACGCCCCACGAGATCTACTTCGCGGGCGGCTCGACCGGCGGCCGCGAAGCCCTCAACGTCGCGCAACGGTGGCCGGACGCCTTCGACGGCGTCATTTCCGGGTATCCCGCATGGAACAACCTCGCCGAGGTCCTCGATCTCGGCTACCTGACGCAGGTCCTGTCCCGGCCGGGCGCCTTCCCCGGTCCCGAAAAGCAGACCCTCCTCTACAACAAGGTGATCGACGCGTGTGACGGTCTCGACGGGCTCAAGGACCGGGTCGTCTCCAACCCCGACGCCTGCCGGTTCAACCCGCGCACGCTCCGGTGCCCGGGCGGCGCCGACACCGGACCGGGCTGCCTTTCGGACCCGCAGATCGACGCCGTGATCGCCATGTCTACGCCGTTCCGGTGGCCGTACCGGGTCGCCAGCGGCGAAACGCAGTACCCGGGCTTCCCGTTCCTGTCCGGGGCGGACATGAGGACCCCGTTCCTCGGCTTCGGCACGACCGCGCCGGCGAACCCGATGCCGGTGACGAGCGGCTACGGCATGCAGTACTGGGATCAGTGGGTCAAGTACTTCCTGACCAGGGACCCGCAGTACAACTCGCTTGACCTGGATCCCCGTAATCCCGGGAAGTGGCTCGGCCGGATCAGCTACCTGTCCACGATCCAGGACCGCAACAACGCCGACCTGCGCCCGTTCGCCCGCGCGGGCGGGAAACTGCTGCTGCTCCACGGCGCCGCGGACGAGCTGGTCTCCCCCTTCGCCACGAACGACTACTACGAGCGCGTGCGTGACGTGGTGGGCCCGGGGCAGACCCGCGGGTTCCTGCGGTACTACGTCGTGCCCGGGGCGAACCACGCCAACTTCGGCACCCCGGCGTTCGCGGCGGGCTGGGACTCGCTCACCGCACTGGAACGGTGGGTCGAAAAAGGACAGTCACCGGTGAACCCGGTGGTGACCGACCTGGCCCACAACCGCACCCGTCCGCTGTGCGAGTTCCCGGCCTGGCCGCGCTACCGCGGCGGAAACCCGGACAGCGCCGCGAGTTTCACCTGCGCCCGCTGAAGAACCGGAGATCAGGAGCCGACCTGCGCGGGCTCACGCTCGTGCAGGAAGGCGCCCTGTTCGCGGAGTTCCTGGCGGATCTCGCCGACGTCGAGCGCCCGGGGCGCGACCCCCGACCGCGCGGCGAGACCCGCCGCGGTGCCCGCCGCGTGCCCGGTCATCCAGCACTGCGGGATCTCCCGCATGAACGCCTGGGTGGTGGCGTCGCTGGCGACCACACCGTCGAGGCGTTCCGGCACGAGCGCGCGGTAGGGCACGGAGATCGTCGGGAACTTCTGCGAAGGCGACGGTGACACGCCGATCTCGTCGGGGTGCCGCACCCCCGCCCGCCATTCCTCGGCGGTCATGGGGTGCAGCCCGGCGAGGCGGCGGGTCATCCGCACGCCGATCTGCGGTGCGGCGAGCATGATCCAGGCGTTCTCGAACCCGGGTGCCTCCCGGCGGAAGAAGTCCAGGTGCGCCACCATGCGGCGGCGCGATTCCAGCTCGACCGTGCTGAGGTCCTCGACGTCGAGCCCGCTGTAGCCGGACATGCGCGGGCCCATGAACACCACGACGTCGTCACGCCAGCCGACGTGCGGGGTGTCGAGGTAGCCGAGCAGCTCGCGGCCGCGGTTCATCAGGTCCTGGTGCGCGGAGGGGTTGTCGCGCTTGAACTCCAGCCACCGCTGGAAGTCCACCCCGGTCCAGGTGAAGGCGGTGTTGATGCAGTGCTGGACGTTGCCGCCCGTGCCGTCCTTCCGCGCGTCGGTGACGAAGGCGCCGCCGGCCTGGGCGACCACGTCGAGGTCGCCGGTCGCGTCCACGACGACCTTGGCGAGGATCGCGCGGCGGCCCTGCTTGCTCTCGAAGATCATGCCCCGGACGGCGCCGTCCTCGGTGATCGCGGCGACGGCCCAGGAGTGCAGCAGCACCCGCACCCCCTCGCCGACGAGCAGCTCGTGGGACACGATCTTGAGCCACTCGGGGTCGATCATCGGCGAGCGGCAGACGGTGTCGCGGAACGCGGAGAGCCGCTCGCGCCAGTGCGCGACGTGGCCGGGGTCGGTGGAGCCCCACAGCTCCGGCCCGGGCCCGGCGACGGCTCCCTCGGGCAGCCGGTCGAGCAGCTCGGCGCCGATGCCCGCGATGACGGGGGTGCCGCTCCAGTCGGTCATCCGGTCGATCCAGATGACCAGCCCGCCCGCGGAGAGGCCGCCGAGGTCGCCGTACCGCTCGACGAGGGTCACCCGCTGCCCGAGCCGCGCGGCCGCCACCGCCGCCGCCGTACCGGCCGGTCCCCCGCCGACGACGAGGACGTCGGTCTCCTCGTGCACCGGGATCTCCCGCGCGGGCTCGGTGATCGTGGCGACGGAGGGCGCGGCCGGGGCCGGCGAATGCGGCCGGTCCGCCAGGCCGCCGTCGGTGAACAGGGGCCTGGTGGTGGAGAAGTAGCTCTCGGCGTCGCGTTCGCGCTGCGGCTGGTCCATTCCCCCTTCGTAACCAGCGGCGGGCAGCGGGGTCAACGGAATGTTTGCCGTGCGGAAGTATTTTTTTTCAGGGCGCGGTGGACGCCGCCGACCAATCGCGGCTCCGGCGATGGTGGATGGGGCGGCGCCCCAGGCCGCGAAGTCCGCGGCGCTCGCCGCCCGCCCCGGCGGCCCAGCCCGGGCTGCCGGGGACGGCGCCCCACCCCCTCAGGCCGCGAAGTCCGTGGCGCCCGCGGTCTCCGCGGTGGCGTCCAGGTTCTCCCGCAGGGCTTCGACCTTCGCGGTGGCGTAGGCGTGGGCGTCCGAGCCGAGCAGCTGGCGCAGCGGGCCGCCGCCACCACCGACGACGCGCCCGATGATCGCCTCCGCGCCCTTCACCGGGTCGCCCAGCTGGGTGCCCTGCAGCTTCAGGTGGTTCTCCGTCATCTCCCGCAGGGCCGGGTACGCGTCCGTCGTCTCGGTGGGCAGCGCGAGGGAGTCCCTGGTGAGGAAGTCCGTGCGGAAGTAGCCGGGCTCCACGAGGGTCACGCCCACCCCGAAGCCGCCGACCTCCCCGGCGAGCGCCTCGGTGAGGCCCTCCAGCGCGAACTTGCCCGCGCAGTACAGCCCCCACCCGGGCATGGCCGTCAACCCGAGCACCGAGGACACGTTCACGACGTGCCCGCCGCGCTGCCGCCGCAGGATCGGCAGCGTCGCGCGCAGCACGTTCCACACGCCCACGACCTGCACGTCGAGCATGTCACGGACATCGCGGGCAGTCGTCTCCTCCACCGCCGCGAGGAAGCCGTAGCCCGCGTTGTTCACCACCACGTCGAGACCGCCGAAGCGCTCGGTGGTGCGCTGGACGGCCTGCCGCACCTCCTCCTCGTCACGCAGGTCCACCCGAAGCGGCAGCAGCCGCCCGGTGTCCACCCCGTCGCCGAGGGCCGACACCAGCCGCTCGGTGGACCGGGTCGTCGCGGCGACCTGGTCACCCCGCCGCAGCAGCTGCCGCACCAGCTCCAGGCCGAGGCCACGGGAGGTGCCCGTCACGAACCAGGTCGCGGGTCGATCCGCCGGAAAGCTCATGGTCGTCCTTCGCTCACGATTTCGCTGACACGCCACCGGGTTCTCCGCGGTGACGTGCTTCCAGCTTGATCGACCACGACTCGCCGCGGGGCCGCATCTCGCGCCCTCCGCTGCCTAGGACTCGCAGGTCCAGGCGGGCTCAGTCCGGTTCGGTGAGCGCCGCGCGGCGGGTGTCCCCGCCACCCAGTTCCTCGGTGATCGCCCTGGCGGCGCGCAGCAGCGCCTCCTCGGTGTCCACCGCCTGCTCCGGCAGGGACGACGTGGTGCCCACCAGGGCCACCGTGGCGGCCACGTCGTGCTCGTCGAAGACGGCCGCCGCCAGCACCACCCCGTCGATCGCGGGCACCGCGATCCGGCTCAGCCCGCGGGCCCGGCACGCCTCCAGCTGGCCTTCGAGCTTCGCCCGCGCCTCGGCCGGGATCCCGCCGAGGTACCGCTTGACCCGCTCCTCGTCCCTGAACAACGCCATGAACAGCCGCGTCTGCGCCGAGTCGGGGCCGAGCGTCGACCCGATCCGCACGGTGATCAGGATCGGGTGCGTGCCGGCCTCGGACACCAGCGACACCACCGGACCGGACGCACCCCACAGCGACAGCACCACCGACAGGCCGGTCTCGACCGACAGCGCGTCCATGTGCCGCGGGGCGACGTCCAGCACCCGGCGCTGCCCCTGCGCGACGGCGCCGAGCTGCAGCAGCAGCCTGCCCGGCATGTACGCCGTCGCGTCCCCGGGCGCGCGCTCGAGGATCTCGTCCAGCACCATCGAGCTGAAGTAGCGGTGCAGCGTGGTCCGGTTGAGGCCGATGCTGGCGGCCGCCTCCGCGACCGTGACCTGGGGCTTGTTGAGCGTGAACAACCGCAGGATCTCGGCGAGGCGGTGCACCGCCTGGATGTCCCCGGTGCCGCCCCCGCTCGTCACAAGCCCACTCCCTCACGTCGGTCCACGCGAGTCGGACTATACCGAGCGGGTCAGCGCTCCAGCAGCTGACCGGCGTTGCCCCCCGTCATCGCCTTGATGTCGTCGTGCCCGACGCCCTCGTCCAGCAGCGCGCGCACCATCCGCCGGTAGGCGGTGACCGGCAGCGGGTTGCCGCGCTGCCCCAGGTCGGAGGAGAAGATCGTGTGCGCGGGGCCGGCCTCCCGGTAGAACTCCGCGATCCTCGCGAAGGGCCGTTCCTGCGGCTCCCGCCCGGTCAGCATCGCCAGGCAGTGCTCGACGAAGGCGCCCTGACGGCACCACTTCCCGATCCGCTCCGGCTCGGCGCCGAGCACGAAATCGGGGTGGCTGATCACGATCCGGCTCACGCCCGCTTCGAGCGCGGCCGGGATGAGCACGTCGATCTCGGCGGCGGGCAGGTGCCCGCAGTTGAGGATCGCGGACTCGGCGGCGATCACGTCGAGGATGTCGCGCGCGGCGGCGTTGAGCCCACCTTCCTCGTCGACGACCGTGATCGGTTCGTTCTCCCGCAGCGGGACCCCGGCGACCGGGAACCCGCTGTGGTTGTGCGCGTGGAACTCCAGGTGCGCCCGCGACGCGATGGTCGGGAACCACACCACGCGCCCGCCCATCCGCAGTGCCAGTTCGACGGCGTAGGGGTTGAGCCCGCCGACGGTGCGGTTGAGCGCGATCCCGCCGTACACCTTCACCGGCACGTCCGCCAGCCCGGCCTGCTCCAGCGCCAGGATGTCGGTGACCATGCTGTGGTGGTGCGATTTCGCCACCAGCGCGCGGAATCCGGCCGTCGCCGCGTCCCTCGCGGCGTCCAGGATGGACATCCGGCGCGGGAAGGGGCTGGGGCCGGGGTGGGTGTGCAGGTCCACGGCGCCGGTGAGCAGCTCGTCCACCTCCGGGTCGGGCCGCAGCCGGTCCGCGTCCAGCTGCGGGTCCAGGAGTTCGCTCACGGTCTGGGTCATCGGTTGTCCTCGTTTCGATCGGTCATTTGACGGCCAGTGCGTTGGGCGGGGAACCGACCCCGCCCACCAGGTTCAGGGGTTTGGCGGTGAGCAGGAACTCGTACGCGCCGTCGGCGGCGCAGTCCTCCGCCAGCTCGTCGAGCTTCCACAGCTCGCCGATGACCATGCCGAGCAGCGCGATGAGCGGGCGGTGCATCATGCCGTTGTGCGAGGGCCCGCGGGGCGGCGGCGGTTCGTCCGGGTCCACCCAGCCCGAGCCGGGGTCCACCGGGAAGGCCTCCAGCCCGCCGTTGTCCGCGGCGGCCAGCGAGATCCGGTGGTCCCACAGCCAGGCGAGCATCTCCTCGGACTGGTGCAGGCCGGGGCTGCCGGAGCGCGCGGCCCGCCGTTCCGGCGTGCTCGCGAGCCAGTGCTCGGCGAAACCGGTGCGCAGCAACAGGATGTCACCGGGCCGCACAGCCACGCCGAAGTGCTCCGCCATCGAGTCCAGTTCGGACGGTGTGATGCCACGCGGGGCGTCGGGCGCCAGCGGTTCGCCGAGGTGGTCGAAGTACCGCACGGCGTCGAGCAGGATGCCGCGGCCCACGAGGCCCTTCTCCGCGAGCAGCTGGATGCCCAGCGCGGGCGTGCCCACGTCGATCTCGCTGTCCGCGACGCCGCCGTAGAAGCCGTGGCGCGGGTGGCGGATGTGCCGCAGACCGTCCACTTGGGACGTTGACTGCAGGTAGAACGAATCCAGCCAGTCGTCGCGGTGGTTGGGGTTGTTGGAGAAGATGTGGTGCTCGGTGGGCGGGCGCGTGCCCGCGAGGCTGGGCACGAAGGTGTTCAGCGGGTAGTCGAGGTTGAACACCCGGCCGCGTTTGACCAAGGCCGCCGCGGCGCGTGCCGTCTCGGGCGTGAGGAAGTTGAGCGTGCCGAGCTGGTCGTCCCGCCCGAACACGTGCCAGGACGAGCCGGGTGGCGCGTCGGTGCGGGCGCGGAGCTGCTCATACCGGGGAGCGTTCTCGGGTTTCATCGGCCCTCCTGGTGCGGGCCCCGCGTGCCCACGGCAGCAGCAGCGGGACGGCGACGGCGTTGAGCACGAACAGCGCCAGGTACGCCAGCGGGTAGTCGTGCGAGACCGAGTACAGCTGCCCGAGCACCAGCGGCCCGGCGGCGGACCCCAGGCTGGTCCACGTCTGGAAGCGCGCGAACTTGCCCGCGAACTCGCCGATCCCGAACAGCTCCACGATCACCTGCGAGCGGATGAGGATCGTGTTGCCCAGGCTCTGCCCGATCAGCACGGCCCCGAGGAACAGCACCCAGCCCGCCGGCGCGAGCCCGACGAGGGCGACCCCGGCGGCCTGCGCGCAGAAGCTGGTCATCGTCCAGCGGTGCAGGCCCAGCCGCCGGATCCCGGCGCTGCCGAGCCAGCGCGAGGCCACCGCGGCCGCGGTGGCGACGGAAACCGCCAGCCGCGCGCCGGTGAAGTCCCGCGACATCCCGGTCGCCACGAGGTACGAGGTCGCGCCCAGCTGCGAGGCGCTGACCAGGCTGAACGCCAGCACCAGGGGCCAGTGGGCGGACAACCTGCCCGGCGGCGGGGCGGGCCTCGCGGTGGGCGGCTGCCATCCGGCCGTCGCCCACCCGTTGAGCACGAGCGCCCCGCAGGTGATCACGAGGAACCCCGCCGCGATCACCAGGAACGACGAGGCCACGACCGCCTGCGTGGTCAGCAGCAGGGCCAGCACCGGGGACACCAGGATGCCGCCCGCGGAGGAGCCGGACGTCGCCAGCGCCATCCCCGCCGAAGGCCTGCCCTCGAAGACCCGCACCAGCACGGTGGTGCCCACCACGACGAGGCCGCCGTTGAAGATCGCGCCCAGCACCGCGAACGCGCCGATCACGACCGGGCCGCTGGGGGACAGCCCCATCGCCGCGATGGCCGCGGCCCCGCCCAGGACCGCACAGCACAGGACCAGGTTCGGCCGGTGCCGCCCGTAGCGGCTGAACACCGGCCCCGTCACCGCGCCCACCAGGAAGAACGCGGTGCTCGCGAGGGACAGCTGCGCCGCGCCCACCAGCCCCGAGCGCAGGAACGCCGCCAGGTAGATCGGGATGCCGTACACCGCCACCCCGCTGCCCGCGGTCTGCAGGACGAAGACGGCGATCGCCACGGGCGTGGTGTTCCGGTCGGAGCGCATACCTGGCCTTCACGGGAGACGTCACGACTGCGCCACGGCCTTCTCGCCCACCGTGTTCAGGTCGACCCCGCGGGTCTCCGGGCCGGACCGGACGGCCAGCAGGATGAGCAGGCCGCCGAAGGCCGACAGGATGCCCGCGGTGTAGGCGAAGGGCACGAGTTTCGACAGCCAGAGCTGGTAGTAGGAGAAGAACGCCGGGATGATGACGGCGGTGCTGTAGGCGACGCCCCAGCCCGAGGACCGGACGGCGGTGGCGAAGCGTTCGTTGATGTAGGCGGGCAGCACGCCCAGCGAGCCGACGATGAACACGTTGGTCAGCGAGGCCAGCACGGTCAGCTGGAGCCAGCCGTGCACGTGCCCGCCGCCCATCAGCGTGAGCGTGACCGGGGTGAGCACGACCGTCGTCGTGGCCGCGATGTAGAGCGCGCGCTTGCGGCCGATGCGGTCGCTCAGCCAGCCGTAGAACAGGTAGGTCGCCATACCGGGCCAGGCGTTGATCAGCTGCGTGTGCGCGAGGTCGGAGGCGGTGAACCCCTTGTTGGACAACAACAGTTGCGGCATGACGCTGCCGAGCATGTTCACCGCGAAGAAGACGCCGGTCATGATGACGTAGGACTGGACGAACGCGCGGCCGGAGGCGCCGCGGAGCATGTCCCGCAGCGGGGACTTCGTCGTCGCCGTCTCCTTCCACACGTCGGAGTCCTCGACCCGCCGCCGCAGGAACCACGCGACCAGCCAGGACAGGACGGCGCCGATGAGGAACGGGATGCGCCAGCCCCACTGCACGTAGGGCGAGTGCAGCCCGGCGTTCGGCGCGAACACCAGCACCAGCGTGGTGACCACGGCGACCACGAACGGGCCCCCGCTGGCCGAGCACTGGATGAGGGCGCCGGTGAACCCGCGGCGGCCCTTCGGCGCGTACTCCAGCGCCATCGGGGTCGCCGCGGTGTACTCGCCGCCGAGGAAGATGCCCTCGATGAACCGGAGCCCGATCAGCAGCGCGGTCGCCAGTCCCGCGCCGACCAGCTCGGCGCCCGGCAGCAGGGCGATGAGCAGGGAGATCGTGCCGAAGCCGTAGATGGTGATCGAGCCGACCTTCCGCCGGCCGATCCGGTCGGCGAAGTGGCCGAACAGCAGTGCCCCGACCGGCCGGCCGAGCAGGGTCGCGGCGAAGGTCATGCCGACGAACACCGACAGCTGGCTCGGGGACAGGTTGGCCTGGAAGTAGACCATCGCGGGCAGCAGCGAGGTCGAGGCCACGTAGATGGAGTAGGAGTCGATGGCGAAACCGGCCCAGGCGCTGGTGATGGCCCGTCGTCTGCGGGCCCGCAAGCCGGTGTCGGCGGTGGTGGCCGGGACGTCGGTGTTGGAGGACATGGCGGTTCCCTTCGGCGCTGAAGGACGCGGGGTCAGCCGCGGGGTGCGGGGTAGTCGTCGGCGTTGAGCACCCAGCCGAGCTGGGCGGAGAAGTCGGCACGCGGACCGGCGAAGATGTCGATCAGGTGGTTCGCCCCGGACCCGATCGCCTGGGACGTGTGCACGGTCGGCGGCGGGATGATCGTCACCGACGGGCTGCCGACGCGGACGTGGTCCTCGGGCCGCCAGGTCGTCGCGTCGGTGCCCCACGGGGTCTGGATGTGGTGGATGTACGTCCCGGCCACGACGAGGCTGCACTGCTCGAAGTCGTCGTGGAAGTGCGGCGACAGCTTGTGCGGGTCCCTGGGCCCGTGGCCGGGCTTGAAGAAGTTGACCATGAACGCGCGGGTGCGGAAGAGGCGGCCGAAACGCCCCGGCTGGTCGGGCACGTCGGCCATCCGGTAGGTGCGCCAGCGGTAGCCGCCGACGGGTTCGGGCCACGGTTCCAGCGGTGCGACGTGCGGGTGCGGCTCGGCGTAGGAGTCCGCATTGGACGCCCGCTTAGCCCACTCGTCCTCGTCGGACTGCAGCAGCTGGACGATCGGGCCGCTGCCCGTGCTGACGATTTCACTGCTCCCCGGCGGGATGACGACCAGCGCGGGTCCCGTCACCGCGTGTGTCTCACCCCCGGAAGCCCCACGCAGCGCGCTGTTCTCGTCGATCAGCAGCACGACCTGTTCACTGGCCAGGTCCGCGGACCAGATGAGGTCGCCCGGCGCCGGTTCGGTGTGGATGAGCACGAAGTTCTGGCCCCGCACGAGCCACTGCCTGCTGCCCGCTCCGGTGGTCACGTCGGGGAGCGTGACCGAGAAGTCGAGGAACTCGGGTGCGGCGACCGGGCCGCCGGGTTTGCCTCCGCTGCTCTGCGACAGCGCCGAACGCGGGTCGTCCTTGGCGTACGTCATGCTTCCTGCCCTTCGGGTTCGAACCTCAACCGCACTTTCCCGTCCTGCGCCAGCCCACCGCTGAACCGGACCGGATCGCCCACCCGCAGCGTCTCCGGGTCCTCGACGTCTACATGCGACAGAACGCGTGGGCCTTCCGCCAGCTCGATGTAGGCGATGACGAACGGATCCCGTGCGGCGTACTCGCCCTGGCCGCGGCGGTTGATGGTGTAGGAGTAGACCGTTCCTTCGCCGGAAAGCGCTTCCCAGGCGAGGTTCGCGGACATGCAGTGCGGGCACCGGGCCCGGGGGTACCAGATCAGCGTGCCGCAGTCCGCGCAGCGCGGGAGTTCCAGCCTGCGCTCAGCGAGACCGGCGGAAAACCGGTCGAGTACGGGGTCCTGGGTGCTCATGCGTCCTCCGCTCCCAGCAGCAGGGTGGCCGCGGCGGTGCGGAACCCGAGGTTGCCGCCGTGGCCCTGGACCAGCCCGATCCGGCAGTCCGGCACCTGGACCTCCGGCGCCGCCTCGCCCCGCAGCTGGCGGACCGCTTCGATGGTGCGGATCATGCCGCCCCGGAAGTCCGGGTGGTTGTTGCACAACCCGCCGCCGTCGGTGTTGAACGGCAGCAGGCCGTCCGGCCCCTGGAGCGTGCCGCCGGTGACGAAGGCACCGCCCTTGCCCTTCTCGCAGAACCCGAGGTCCTCCAGGCTCATCAGGACCGTGATGGTGAAGGAGTCGTAGATCGACACGTAGTCCACGTCGCGCGGGGTCAGCCGGGCCTCGGCGAAGGCCCGCGGACCGGACGCCGCCGCCCCGGTGTACGTGAGGTCGATCCGGCCCGTTTCGCTGTGCTTCACGGTTTCCCCGTGCCCCAGCACCTTGACGGTCCGGCCCGGCAGGCTCCGCGCGACGTCCTCGGACACGACGACGAGCGCGCCGCCGCCGTCGGTCGTGATGCAGCAGTCCAGGCGGTGCAACGGGTCGGAGATCAACGGCGAGCCGACCACGTCCTCGATCGTGACGGGCTTGCGCAGCACGGCGTTCGGGTTGTACTGCGCGTGGTGGGCGGCCGCGACCTTGATCTCCGCGAGCTGCTCGGACGTGGTGCCGTACTCGTGCATGTGCCGCCGCGCTGCGAGCGCGTACCCGGCGGGCACGGTCACGCCGTAACCCGACTCGTAGGGGTGCTCGGGTCCGGGTGCGCCACCGGAGGTGCCTCCGCCGGACAGGGGCAGCCCTGCCATCGCCACCAGCGCGACGCGGCACTTGCCCGCCGCGACCGCGGCGACGGCGTGGCCCACGTGCATCAGGTAGGACGCGCCACCACCCTCGGTCACGTCCACATAGGACAAGCCCGTGAGCCCGAGGTAGTCGGCCATCGCGACCGAGCCGAGCCCGGGCACCTCGGAGCAGAAGAAGCCGTCCACGTCCGCGATGCCCAGCCCGGCGTCGGCGAGCGCGCCGTAGGCGACCTCGGCGAGCACCTGGGGCACGGTCCGGTCGGGGATCTTGCGTCGCGGATGTTCGTAGGCACCGGCTATCCGCGCCGTCGCCGCTCTGGTCATGCGGGTACTCCTCGGGTCTGCAGGTCGATCCGGTAGGTGGCTTCGGTCAGGGGGACGAGGTCCTCCGGGGTCACGCCGGGAGCGCATTCGCGCAGGGTCAGGACGCCATCGACGAACTCGAAGACGGCCAGGTCGGTGTAGACGCGGTCGACCACTCCACGCCCGGTGAGGGGGAACGTGCACCGCTTGCGCAGCTTGGGATTTCCGCGTTTGTCGAGGTGGGTCATCATCACCCAGACGCGGCGGGCGCCGACCGCGAGGTCCATCGCCCCGCCGACACCGGGGTTGCCACCGGGCACCAGCCAGTTCGCCAGGTCACCGTTCTCCCCCACCTGCAACGCGCCGAGGACGCACAGGTCCAGCCGCCCGCCACGGGCGATGGCGAAGGACAGCGACGAGTCGAACGACGCGGCGCCGTCGAGCAGGGTCACCGGGTTCTTGCCGGCGTCCGTGACGTCCGGGTCCGGCTCCCCGGCCGGTGCCGGGCCGACGCCGAGGAGCCCGTGCTCGCAGTGGTACAGGATCTCCTTGCCGGGCGTCGGTTGTTCCGGCAGCAGCAGGGGCGCGCCGATGCCGACGTTGACGCACCAGCCGTCCTCCAGGTCGTCCGCCACGCGACGGGCGAGTTGCGCCCTGCTCAGCCCGGCGGTCATCGGGCGAGCTCCAGCGCGGTCGCGACCACGTGGTCGACGAACGGACCGGGCAGGTGGACGTCGTCGGGGTCGAGCGTGCCGGTGTGGTCGACGTGATCGGCCTGCGCGATGGTCGTGCGTGCGGCCATCGCGGCGAGCGGGTTGAAGTTGCGGGCGCCGAACCGGAACCTGAGGTTGCCGTAGCGGTCCGCCCGGTGTGCCTTCACCAACGCGAAATCCGGGCGCAGCGGGGACTCGAAAACGTAGGTGCGGCCGTCGATCACCCGGCTTTCCTTGCGGGGCAGCAGTTTCTCCGGCTCACCGTGCTCGCGGTAGCGGACCACGAAACCGCCGTCGGCCAGCAGCGTCCCCGCCGCGGTCGGCGTGTAGAACCCGCCCAGCCCGGCACCGCCCGCCCGCAGACGCTCCGCGAGCGTGCCCTGCGGCACCAGCTCGATCTCGACCTCGCCGGAAAAGTACCGTTCGAAGAAGGCAGGGTTGACCGGGAACGAACAGGAAAAACGGCGCACGCGGTTCTCCCGCAGCAGCCTGCCGATGCCCCGCTCACCCGGCAGGCCCTGTCCCCCGTTGTTCGCGATGACGTGCAGATCGCGCACGTCCCGCTCGCACAGCGCGTCGATCAGGTCGACGGGTACCCCGGCCTGGCCGAAGCCGCCGATCGCCACCACGGCACCGTCGTGCACACCGTCCACAGTGGCCGCCGCGTCCGGGCGGATCTTGTCGATCACCGGACGCCCGCCGGCTCGGCGACGGCTTCGCGGGCCTGCGCGAGGGTGCGGCGCGCGGCACCCGAGAGCATCCCGGTGTCGTTGCCCACCAAGAGGAACCGGCACCCCTGTGCCGCCCGCAGACGCAACTGCTCCTCGCCCTGGACCACCGTGCCGACCGGGACCCCGGCGCGGACCGCCGCCTCGATCGACCTGGTCACGGCCTCGTGCACCGGAGGCGAACCGCCGGGCACGCCCATGCTCAGCGAAAGGTCGCCGGGGCCGATGAACGCGGCGTCCACCCCGGGCGCGGCGAGGATCCCGTCGATGTCCTCGACGGCTTCCCGCTCCTCGATCATCGCGACGCGCGCGACGTCCTCCTGCCCCGTGCGCACGTACTCGGCCGGTCCGCCGTCGAGGCTGCCCCACAGCCCGGCCCGTGCCGCGTAGCCCATCCCCCGCGTTCCGGCGGGCGGGAACAGGAACTGCTTCATGGTCGCTTCCGCCTGCGCCGCGTTGGAGACGTGCGGCACGAGGATCCCGGCGGCGCCCGCGTCGAGGTAGCGCTGACCGTCGCCGTAGCCGTGGTCGGTGATGCGCACCAGCGGCGCGACGTTCAGCCGGGAGTAGACGACCACCAGCGAGTACACGTCGCGGACCGAGAGCAGGGCGTGCTCGGTGTCGATCACGACGAAGTCGAAACCCGCGGCGCCGATGATCTCGGCGACCTCGAGGGCGGGGAGCTTGACGAAGGTGCCGATCAGGGGCGGTCCGGGCGACTTCAGCAGCTGCTGGAACACGATCATCTCCCTTGATGCGCCAGTTCGTTATACGAACAGGCTGTTCGCGATATGAGGAGGATCGCATGAATCACCCCGCCAGGCAAGGACGGGTGCGGGTGCCGGACAGGCACGAACTACGGAGGTGTCAGGGAAATGTCCGACCGGGTGCGGTCAGCTCGTCAGCACCTGCGGGGACAGCTGCTTGAGCATCGCGTTGGTCCACTTGAGCTGCCGCAGGGTCTGCGGGTGGCAGCGGCTCGCGAGCGCCAGCAGGTCGCCGTCCTTGGCGGCCTGCGCGCCCTGGGCGAGCAGCTCCCAGTCGAGCGAGACGCCCGCGCACGCCCGGTGCAGCCGCCGTAGGTCGGCCAGCAGCAGGAGCCCCGGCTCGGCCCGGGAGCTGAGCAGGTCGCTCACGGCGGTGCGCACCGGCGCGAGCGGGCCGGACGTCTGCCGCACCTCCGCCGACAGCTCCACGTCGTACGAGCGGGCCGCGTCCGCCAGTGCGCGCACGTGGTCGCGGGACCAGGCGGCGAGGTCACGGGCGACCTGGGAGACCTCCGGCTCCGCGTGGTGCCGGTCGGAGACCTTGAGCAGGTCCCGCACCAGCGCCTTCTCCGCGCGGTGCAGCTCCCGCAGCGCGAGCCCGAGCTTCATCGCTCTCCCCCGTCCGCACTGGCGATCGCCGCGGCGGCCGTCTTGAACAGCGGCTGCTTCGACACCGGGTCCCAGTCGGTCCTGGTCAGCTCGTTGGCGGCGCGGTGCCCATCCTGACCGGCCGGGTCGCCGGTGTCCCAGTAGCCGTAGTGGAACGGCAGGAACAGCACGCCTTCGCGGATTCCGCCGATCCGCACCCGCGCCCGCACCACACCGCGTGGAGTCGTGATCTCGGCGAGTTCGCCTTCGGTGAGATCGTGCTTCGCGGCGTCCACTTCAGACACTTCGACCCATGATTCCGGAGCCGCGTCACGGAGTTCGGGCGTGCGACCGGTCTTGGTGCGGGTGTGGAACTGGTAGATGGTCCGGCCCGTGATCAACGCGAAGGGGTATTCGGCGGACGGCGTTTCGTGCGGCTCGACGTATTCGGCGGCCTTGAGCATCGCCTTGCCGTCGGGGTTGGCCGCGCGGTACTCCTCGGGCTCCGCGGGCGCACCGGTGATCAGGTCCCGGCCGTAGGCCTCGCAGTAGTCGGGGTGGGCGAAGAACTTCCCGTCCGTGTACAGCCGTTCAGTCCCCTCGGGACGCTCGGGCGTGCACGGCCACTGAACCCCGCCTTGGCGGAGCTTCTCGTACGACAGTCCACTGTAGTCACACGGCCGTCCGGCGCTCGCGCGTTTCCAGGCTTCGAAAGCGGATTCCGCGTCGTGCCACGCGGGGAACGGCTGCCCGTCCTTGTCACGGAAGTCCATGCGGCGGGCGTAGTCGAGCCAGATGTCCAGGTCGGGTTTGGCTTCCCCTGGCGGTTCCACGGCCTTGTCCGACAGGTGCACGGTGCGGTCGGCGTTGGTGAACACGCCGGTCTTCTCACCCCACATCGCGGCGGGCAGCACGACGTCGGCCAGCTCGGCGGTTTCGGTGCGGAACGCGTCCTGCACCACGAGGAACAGCCGCTCCTGTGACAGCACGGAGCGGATCCGCCGCAGCTCGGGCAGGGACACCGCCGGGTTCGTCGCCGACACCCACAGCATCCGCAGCGTGCCGTTCTCGGCGTAGCGGAAGATCTGCATCGCGTGCGTGGGCGAGGAGTAGTGCGGGATCTGCAGCGGATCGAGGTTCCACAGCTCCGCCAGTTCGGCCACGTGGGCGTCGTTGGCCCAGTTGCGGAAGCCGGTGAGATCCCCGTCCGCGCCGCATTCCCGGGTGTTCTCGGCGGTGGGCTGCCCGTTCATCTGCAGCACCCCGCACCCGGGCTTGCCGAGCATCCCCCGCAGCAGGTTCACGTTGTTGACCTGCACGGCGGCCGCGGTCGCCTGCGCGGACTGGTAGAAGCCCTGCAACACCGTGCACAGCAAGCGCTCGGCCCGGCCGAGGAGGGCGGCCGCCTCGCGGATCCGCTCCGGGGCGACACCGCAGATCTCCGCGACGCGCTCGGGCGGGTAGTCCGCCACCAGCGCGGCGAGGTCGTCGTAGCCGACGGTGTGCTCGCGGACGTAGTCGTGGTCGACCCATTCGTGGGCGATGATCTCGTGCAGCAACCCGTTCATCAGGGCGACGTTCGTGCCCGGCAGCGGGGCGAGGTGGACGGTCGCCGCACGCGCGACCGGGGTGTCCCGAGGGTCCACGCACAGCAGCGCGGGCGGCTCGGGCCCGGCCAGCCGGTCGAGGATGCGCATCCACAGCACGCTCTGCGTCTCCGCGACGTTGTGCCCGAACAACGCGATGACGTCGGCGTGGTCCACATCGGTGTAGGAGGCGGGCTGCCCGTCGCAGCCGAAGGTCTCCTTCAGCGCGGCCGCGGCTGTCGCGGTGCACAGGCGTGTGTTCCCGTCGAGGTGGTTCGTCCCGATCGCCCCGTGTGCGATCGCGGCGAGGGTGTAGTACTCCTCGCAGAACAGCTGGCCGCTGGTGTAGAAACCGAGCGCGCCGGGCCCCTGCTCGGCCAGCAACCGCTTGCTGCGCTCGACGACCAGCCCCATCGCCTCGTCCCAGCTCGCCTCGGTGAGGCGGCCGTCGCGCCGCACCAGCGGCACGGTCAGCCGGTCGCCCGCGTTGTTCGCCTGCCAGCCGAAAAGGTCCTTCACGTCGAGCCGGCCGTGGTTCACCCGGTCATCGGCCCGGCCGCGGACTCCGACGATCCGGCCGTCCTTGACGGCCAGCTCCATGCCGTCGCCGTTGGAGTGCAGGACCGCCGCCGTCGGCACCCACCGGTCGACGTCCTCCTCGGACAGTCCCTCCGCGAGGTGCGAGTCGACGCGCACGGGCCACCGCTCCCCCGGCCCGTAAGGCGTACGGCGCCCCCACGGTTCGGCGATGACGTCCCGGCTCACGTCGGTGTCGTACCCGCGCGAACGGCTTCCGAAACCGGACGGCTTCGTCCGCACGACCGAAAACCCGCCGATCTCCGGTGACGACCGGACGAACCACGGGCACGGTTCCTGATCGGACAATGCTTCGATCCCCTGCGGCGGAAGGAGTGCCTTTGAGCCCCGACAACACCGTCCGGCGGACGGGCCGGACCACGGTCGCCCTGCTCGCGGGTGTCTACATCATCGACTACATCGACCGCGTGATGATCGCGATCGCGCTGCCGCTGATCGGCGCCGAGTTCGGGCTGAGCCACACCGGGCAGGGGCTCGTCGTGTCGGCGTTCGCGATCGCCTACCTGCTCGGCCAGCTGCCGGGCGGCCTGCTCGCCGACCGGGCCGGTGCCCGCCCGCTGCTGGTGATCTCGCTGCTGGCGTGGTCGGTGTTCACCGCCGCGACCGGGCTCGCCCCCGGCCTGGTGGTGCTGCTCGTGCTGCGGGCGCTGTTCGGGCTCGCCCAGGCCCTGTTCCCGGCGGCGTCGTTCAAGGCGCTGGCCGAACGCACCACCCGCGAGGCACGCAGCGGGGCCGCTGGGCTGATCCTGGCGTCGAACAACGTCGGCGCGGGGCTCGGGCCCCTCGTCGTCGCGCCACTGGTGGTGCTCGCCGGGTGGCGGCACACCTTCTGGATCGTCGCGGCGGCCGGCCTGGTCGTCGGGCTCGCGCTGTGGAAGCTGCTGCCCCCACCGCTGCCCCGTGAGCTGACGGAGCCGGACGACGCGCCCGCCGCCTCGGTCGGGGTGTCGGTGGCCCTGCGCGACGGGCTCGTGCTGCGCTGCGCGCTGATGTTCGCCTGCTACAACATGCTGAACTACGGCATGATCACCTGGGTGCCGTCCTACCTCGTCGAAGCGAAGGGGATGTCCCTGGTCTCGGCGGGCGTGTCGTCGGCGATCCCGTTGCTGGTCAACGCCGTCGGGGTGATTGTGGGCGGCTGGCTGATGAGCCGCTGGTTCGACCGCAGCGCCCGGCGGCTCGTGGTGCCCGCGCTCGTGGTCTCGGCCGTCCTGCTCGTCCTGATGCTGCGAGCCGGGTCCACGACGGCCTTCACCACGTTGCAGACGCTGGCGATGTTCGTCAACGGGCTCGCGGCGATCGGCATCGTCGGCCTGCCGCTGCGGGTGCTGCCACGGGCCGTCGTCGGCTCGGGCATGGGGGCGGTCAACACGGGCGGCCAGCTCGCCGGGGTGCTCGCCCCGCTCGTGATGGGCTGGCTCGCGGACCGCTTCGGGTTCGGGGCGGCGTTCGGTTTCCTCGCCGCGACCACGCTCGCGGCGGCGCTGATCTCGCTGGTCACGCGCCAGCGGCAGGCACGGCAGGTGAAGGAGGCGGTTTCGTGACCACGCACGATCTGGTCATCAGGGGCGGCAGGGTGATCGATCCCGCCTCGGGCACCGACGCCGTGCTCGACGTCGGGATCACCGGCGGAACGATCTCCGCCGTAGCGTCCGGTTTGGACGGTGCGACGGTGCTCGACGCCCGCGACCGCGTGGTGGCCCCGGGTTTCGTCGACCTGCACAGCCACTGCGACGACATCCCCGGGCTGCGGCTGCAGGCGCTCGACGGCGTGACCACGGCGCTCGAACTGGAGGTCGGCAGGCACCCGGTCGCGGCGGCGTACTCCCGGGCCGCGGCTGCGGGACGCCCGGTGAACTACGGGTTCTCGGCGAGCTGGGGCGCCGCACGGCTGGAAGTCGTCGGCGGGGTACCGGCGACGAGCACGCTGCGAGACGTCGCGATCGCGATGAACGTGCCGGAATGGCAACGGGAAGCGCCTCCGGCACTCGTCGGCCGCGTCATCGCCCTCGTCGAGGAGGACCTCGCGGCGGGTGCGCTGGGCATCGGCATCCCGATCGGCTACGCACCCCGCGTCGCGCCCGCCGAGTACGTCGCCGTCGCCGCGGCGGCGGCCCGGGCGGGCCGCCCGACCTACACGCACGCACGCGACCTCGTGGAGCAGGACCCGGAAACACCGATCGACGGCGCCGAGGAGGTCGTCCGCGCCGCGGGCGAGACCGGGGCGCACATGCACTACTGCCACGTCAACAGCACCTCCGGGTGGCACCTGGACCGCGTGCACGCCACGATTTCCCGCGCGGTCGCGGCCGGGGCGCCGGTGTCCACCGAGGCCTACCCGTACGGCACCGGGATGACCGGGATCGGCGCCGCCTTCCTCGCGCCGGAACTGTTGCCGCGCCGCGGGATGACGCCGTCGTCGATCCAGCTCCTCACCACCGGACGCCGGATGGCCGACGCGGAAGAACTGCGCCGCGCCAGGGCGGAACACGGCGACGAGTGGGCGTTCGTGCACTTCCTCGACGAGTCCGACCCCGCCGCCCACGAACTCCGGATGAAGGCCATGGTGTTCGGCGACACGGCGGTGGCGTCCGACTCGCTGGAGCCGGTGTGGCGGGGCGGTGCACGGGACCCGCTGACGTGGCCGCTGCCGCCGGAGGTGGTGAGCCACCCGCGGACCGCGGGCACGTTCGGGCGGACATTGCGGCTGCTGGTCAGGGAATCCGGCGCGCTGACCCTGTCCGAGGCGATCCGCCGGTGCAGTCTCGTCCCGGCGGAGATCGCGGCGCACGGGGTTCCTGCCATGGCGCGCAAGGGCCACCTCCAGCCGGGCGCGGACGCCGATGTGGTGGTGTTCGACCCCGCGACCGTCACCGACAACGCGACCTACACCGACACCGTGCGGCCCACCACCGGCTTCGACCACGTGCTCGTCAACGGGGAGCCGGTGGTGCGGAACGGTGTGCTCGACCCGGCGGCGCTGCCCGGCCGCCCCGTGCGCGCCTGACGAGCGGGTACAGCAGGAGGATCACCGCGAGGCTGAGCACGCTCAGGTACAGCTGGGACCGCGCGTCGGCCACGAACAGCATCGACACCACCACGGCGAGGGCTCCGGCGAGGGTGACCCACGTCAGCCACGGGTAGCCCCACATCCGCAGTGTGAGCCGCTCCGGGGCCTCCGCTTCGAGCCTGCGGCGCATCCGCAGCTGCGAGCCCGCGATGATGACGTACACGAACAACGCCACCGCGCCGGCCGAGTTGATGATGAAGTAGAAGACGGTGTCCGGCGCGACGTAGCTCATCACGACAGCGACGTAACCGACCACAGTGGACACGAGGATCGCCTTCCACGGCACGCCGCGCTTCGTGGTGTCGGCGATCCATCGCGGCGCCCACGCGTGCCGCCGCAACGCGAAGAGCATGCGTGAAGCCGTGTACAGGCCGGAGTTCAGCACGGACAACGCGGCGGTCAGCACCACGACGCTCACGATGGTTTCCGCGGCGGGGATGCCGAACCGCCCGAACGCGGCCGCGAACGGGCTCGTCCCGCTCGGCACGTCCCGCCACGGCGTGATCATCACGAGCAGCGCCACGGAACCGACGTAGAACAGGATCACCCGCCAGGCGGTGGTGGTCGTCGCCTTGGTCACGGCCTTCGCGGGCTCCTCGGACTCGGCGGCGGCGATCGTGACGATCTCCGTGCCGAAGTAGGAGAAGATCACGATGACCACGCCGTGCACGACGGAGAACCCGCCGGTGGCGAAGAACCCGTCGAGCGCGATGTTGCCCGCCGAGAACGTGCCGTGCGGCCACCAGCCCAGCACGAACAGCGTGCCCAGCACCAGGAACACCACGATGGTCGCGACCTTGACCGACGCCAGCCAGAATTCGGTCTCGCCGAACGAACGCGCCGAGACGAGGTTCGTGCCGGTCAGCAGCAGCATCAGCGCCAGGGAGAACACCCACTGCGGCACCGCGGGCAGCCAGCCCACGAGGATCTTCGCCCCCGCGACGGCCTCGAACGCCACCACGCCCACCCAGAAGTACCAGTACAGCCAGCCGATGGTGAACCCGGCCCAGCCGCCGAGCGATTCGCGCGCGTACTCCATGAACGAGCCCAGCGCCGGGGACGCGGCGGCCATCTCCCCCAGCATGCGCATCACCAGCACGACCAGCAGGCCGCCGAGGGCGTAGGACAGCACGGCCGCGGGGCCGACCGTGTGGATCACGGCACCGCTGCCGATGAACAGGCTCGCGCCGATGATGCCGCCGAGCGCGATCATGCGGACGTGCCGCTGGCGGAGACTCGAGCGGGGTGCCGCTCCGGCTTCCTGGCTCATCCGTCCGATGGTGGCAGGGTCGGCGACTACCGGGAAAGTCCTTGACACAAAGCCGCACTGAATACGTCGTTATACGCCGATAACGCGCCACCCGACCGCGTGGCGAAACTTGATTTGTTCCAGACAACTGGTCTAGGGTCGTGGCGTGACGGCGGACTTCGAGGAGCAGCTGCGGGCCGTCTCGTTGCGCGTGACACGGCCACGGCTGGCGGTGCTCGCGGCGCTGCGTGACCACCCGCACGTCGACACCGAAACGGTGATCGCGCTGGTGCGGGCCGAACTCCCGTCGGTGTCACACCAGGCGGTCTACGACGTCCTGCGGGCGCTCACCGACGCCGGGCTGGTGCGGCGCATCCAGCCCGCCGGCGCGAACGCCCGCTACGAGACGAGGGTGGGGGACAACCACCACCACGTCGTGTGCCGCTCGTGCGGCGCCATCGCGGACGTCGACTGCACCGTGGGGCACGCCCCCTGTCTCACCGCCTCGGACGACCACGGTTTCATGATCGACGAGGCGGAGGTCGTCTTCTGGGGCACCTGCCCCGACTGCGCGGCCGAAACCACCCCCAATGATCAGCGAGCTCGGAAGGCAAGCAGATGAGCGACTCCCAGGACAACACCCCCTCCAGCGCACAGGGGGTGGACAAGAAGGCCGCGGCGGGCTGCCCGGTCGCGCACGACTCCGTCACCTCGCACGGCAGCGAGAGCGAGAACCCGGCGATCAGCTCGCCGACGCCGAAGTCCGCGGGCCGCCCGCGCACGAACCGCGACTGGTGGCCCAACCAGCTGGACCTGACGGTGCTGCACGCGCACTCGTCGAAGTCCAACCCGCTGGGCGCGGACTTCGACTACGCCAAGGAGTTCGCCAAGCTCGACGTCGAGGCGCTCAAGCAGGACATCATCCAGGTCCTGACCACGTCGCAGGACTGGTGGCCCGCCGACTTCGGCCACTACGGCGGCCTGATGATCCGCATGAGCTGGCACTCCGCGGGCACCTACCGCATCCACGACGGCCGCGGCGGCGCGGGCGACGGCGCGCAGCGGTTCGCCCCGCTCAACAGCTGGCCCGACAACGCGAACCTGGACAAGGCGCGCCGGCTGCTGTGGCCGGTGAAGCAGAAGTACGGTCAGAAGATCTCGTGGGCCGACCTGCTCGTGTTCGCGGGCAACGTCGCGCTGGAGTCCATGGGCTTCAAGACCTTCGGCTTCGGCTTCGGCCGCGTGGACACCTGGGAGCCCGAGGAGATCTACTGGGGCCCCGAGGACGACTGGCTGGGTGACGAGCGCTACGTCACCGACTCGGAGATGGTGCCCGAGCTCGGCGCCACCGAGATGGGCCTGATCTACGTCAACCCCGAGGGTCCCCGCGGCAGCGCGGACTTCCTCGCGGCGGCGCACTTCATCCGCGAGACCTTCGGCCGGATGGCGATGAACGACGAGGAGACCGTCGCGCTGATCGCCGGTGGCCACACCTTCGGCAAGACGCACGGCGCGGCCGTCGCCGACGACCACGTCGGCCCCGAGCCCGAGGGCGCCCCGCTGGAGGCGCAGGGCCTCGGCTGGCTGAGCACGCACGGCAGCGGCAAGGGCCCGGACACGATCACCAGTGGCCTCGAGGTGACGTGGACCGACAAGCCGACCGAGTGGAGCAACCGCTTCTTCGAGATCCTGTTCGGCTACGAGTGGGAGCTCACCACGAGCCCCGGCGGCGCCAAGCAGTACGTCGCCAAGGACGCGCCGGAGATCATCCCGGACCCGTACGACCCGAACAAGAAGCACAAGCCGACCATGCTCACCACGGACCTGGCGCTGCGCTTCGACCCGACGTACGAGAAGATCTCCCGCCGGTTCCTGGAGAACCCGGACGAGTTCGCGCTGGCGTTCGCCAAGGCCTGGTACAAGCTGCTGCACCGTGACATGGGCCCGGTCAGCCGCTACCTGGGCCCGTGGGTCGCCGAGCCGCAGCTGTGGCAGGACCCGGTGCCGCCCGTCGAGGGCGAGCTGGTGAGCGAGTCCGACATCGCCGCCCTCAAGGCGAAGGTGCTCGACTCCGGCCTGACCACCGCACAGCTGGTGTCCACGGCGTGGGCGTCGGCCGCGAGCTTCCGGTCCACCGACAAGCGTGGTGGCGCCAACGGGGCCCGCATCCGCCTGGAGCCGCAGCGCAGCTGGGAGGTCAACCAGCCGGAGCAGCTGGCCCCGGTCCTGGAGAAGCTGGAGAGCATCCAGCGCGAGTTCAACGAGGCCGGCGGCGCGCAGATCTCGCTCGCCGACCTGATCGTGCTGGCGGGCTCGGCGGCCGTCGAGAAGGCCGCGCGGGACGCGGGCGTCGAGGTGACCGTGCCGTTCCACCCGGGCCGCACGGACGCCAGCCAGGAGCAGACCGACGTCGAGTCGTTCAAGGTCCTGGAGCCGCGTGCCGACGGGTTCCGCAACTACCTGCGGGCCGGCGAGAAGCTCCAGCCGGAGGTGCTGCTGGTCGACCGCGCCTACATGCTCGACTTGACCGCGCCGGAGATGACCGTCCTCGTCGGCGGCCTGCGGGCGCTCGGGACGAACCACGGCGGTACCCAGCACGGTGTCCTCACGGACAAGCCGGGCGTGCTCACCAACGACTTCTTCACCAACCTGCTCGCGCCGGGCACGCGGTGGAAGGCGTCGGAGACCGAGGAGAACGTCTACGAGATCCGTGACGCGGCGACGGACGAGCTGAAGTGGACCGCCACCCCGGTGGACCTCATCTTCGGCTCCAACTCGCAGCTGCGGGCGCTCTCGGAGGTCTACGCCAGTGACGACGCGCGTGAGAAGTTCGTGAACGACTTCGTCGCGGCCTGGACCAAGGTCATGGAGCTGGACCGCTTCGACCTCGCCTGATCGGGCACCACGGAGGCACGGGCCCGGCCGGTCCCCCGCGACCGGCCGGGCCCTTTCGCGTCCCCGTCAGTAGCGCCGGGCGTACCAGGTGGGCGGCTCGCCGAACAGCGAACGGAAGTCGCGGACGAAGTGGGCCTGGTCGGCGTAGCCGAGGTCGGCCGCGAGCGTGGCCCAGTCGACGTCGCCGCCCGCCGCCATGCGCTCGGTCACCTCGTGCAGGCGGTACCGGCGGATGACCCACTTCGGCCCGATGCCGACGTACTCGGCGAACAGCCGCTGCAACCCGCGCACGCTCAGGCCTGCCCGCTCGGCCAGCTCCTCCACGCGGGTGATGCCCGGCTGGTCCGCGACGAGCGCGACCGCGTCGGCGGCCGCCGTGGCCCGCGGATCCGGGGCGGGCAGGCGGGCCAGCAGGAACTCCTCGACCTCGCCGACGTCCGGATCACGCGGCAGGTCCGGGCCGAACACCTCCTCCGCCGGGACGACGCGGTCGGTCAGCGTCGAGACGGACGCGCCCAGCCACGGCCGGAAACAGCCGGGCCGGAACGCCACTCCGAGCACGTGCCCCACGCCTTCCAGCACCCGGACCTGGTGACCGCCGGCGACGCCGTTGACGTAGGCGCGGCCGTCGTGGAAGGACAGGTGCACGTTCGGGTAGGGCACGATCTTCTGCCGGTACGGCTCCTCGTAGTCCCAGTCCACCACCCAGTACCGAGCGATCCACGGCCGCAGCGCCGCGCACGGCTCGGGGTAGCCGAGCCGCTGGTACCTCGCCCACGCCCCGCCCAGCTCGCGGGCATCCCTTTCCACGGCAGCGGATTCTATGTCGCGTTCGTTCAATACGCGCCCGCCGCCGCGTCCTAACCTGCGGGCATGTCCGAAATCTCCACCGCGGCCGCTGCCCTGGCCACCGTCGTCAGGGGCATCCGGCCCGAGCAGCTGACCGGCCCGACGCCGTGCACCGAGTTCGACGTGCGTGCCCTCCTCGGTCACCTCGCCCACTGGGCCCCGTCGCTCGCCGGCGCGGGCCGCAAGCAGACCGTCGAACCCTCCGAAGTAGACGATGACGACCCGCGAAATGTCTTGCTGGACAGGGTTTCCGACATCGTCGCGGCCTGGGATACGCCCGGCTCACACGAGGGCAGCACCCACATGGGCGGGCCGACCGAGATGCCCGCCGCGCTGGTGGCCGACATGGTCCTCGGCGAGCTGGTCGTCCACGGCTGGGACCTCGCGCGGGCCACCGGCCAGCCCTTCGAGCTGCCCGAGGACCTGCTGAAGCGCCTGCACGACGGGGTGCTGGCGCACGCCGCCCAGGCCAGGGAGATGGGCGTCTACGGGCCCGAGGTCCCCGTCCCGGCCTCTGCGTCCACTTTGGACCGTATACTCGGCCTCACCGGGCGGAACCCGGACTGGGGCAGCTGATTTCACCGCCACCACGGCCGGTGGCGCAGGTCGGCGACGAGCATCGCGGGCGGGACGAGCTCCTCCAGGCGCCCCATCAGGTGCCGCAGGTGCTCCCCCACCCACAGCGCGCAGTGCAGGTCGTCCACCTCCGCCCCGGCCGCCCGCGGATCGCGGAACTCCGGCGGCGCCAGCACCGGCACCGCCCCGTGGTCGGTGCGGTCGAGCCGCGACGCGAGGTGGTCGTACCACGCCGCCAGCTGCCCCGCCTGCTCGGAGAGCTGGGTACGGAACCGGTCGGGCCCCGCCTCCGGGTTCGGCAGCCCCGCCAGGGAGTACGCCGTGAGCCGCGCCCGCATCGTGCCCGCGACGAGCCGCCACAGGTCGTCCTTCGGCAGGCGTTTCGAGCCCTGTTCGGCCAGGAACCCGCGCAGCGCGTCGTCGAGCCGGACCCCCGCCGCGATCGCCGGCCCCGGCTGCGGTTCCGCGGTGCGCAGGCCCAGCGCCCAGTCCACCGACTCCGCCAGGTACGCCCCGCCCGCGCGCAGGGCGTCGGCCAGGTCGTCGGCCACCACCGAGGCCGCGCCGCGGGGCCAGAACACCATCCCGACGACGAAGCTCACCGCGCAGCCCAGCGCGACGTCCTCGATGCGCACCACGCCGATCTCCCACCCCGCCGGGGCGAGGAGGTTGAACAGCACCGACACCACGACGGTGAACGCCGCCTGCCCGGCCGCGAACGGCAGGGCACCCGGTGCGTAGGACGCCACGAGCACCGCGATCGGCAGCGCGATCCACAGCGCGCCGGGGCCGGTGCCGATGACCAGCAGCAGCACCGCACCGACGACGAACCCGACCACCGTGCCGAGGAGCGCGCGCAGGGCCGTCGCTCCCGTCGCCGCGGCACTCGTGCGCAGGACCGACAGGGTGCCCAGCACCACCCAGAACCCGTGCTCGACGCCCGTCAGGTCCGCGACGGCGACCGCTGCCGCCAGCGCGAGCGCGCCCCGCACGCTGTTGAGGAACCACACCGACCGCAGGCTCGCGTGCCGCGAAACCACACCCGCCGCGGCCACCAGCCCCGCCAGCCGCCGCTCGCCGAGCGCCTCGGTTTCGAAGGTCTCGCCGTACCAGCGGCGCCGCGAACCCGGCACCGCCGACGGATCGGCGCGGTGGGCCGCGATGAGCGCGTCCGTCATCGCGGAGTGCGCCGCCACCGCCGCCGTGCGGGCGTGGAAGGACAGGTGCACCGCGTCGGCGTAACCGTCCCCGTCGCTGTTCAGGCGCCGCAGGTATTCGACGCTCTCGCCGAGCTGCCGCTCCAGTGGTTGGAGGTCGACCCGCACGACACCGTCGTCCAGCAACCCGCCGATCTCACGCAGCACCGTCGCCGTTTCGGCGAGCAGTTTCCGTTCCACGCCGGGAATCGCGCTCAGGTCGCGGTACTCGCCGACGCTGTCGATGATCACGTAAGCGCACCATTCGAGGAGCCCGACGAGGCTGTCCATGGCCTGGTCCGGGGTCGCGAGGCCGGTGGGGCGGTACGGCGTCGAGGTGAACGTCGTCTGCAGCTCGTGCTTGGCTTCCACCACGGCCGTGCGGACCGCGGGATCGCTGTCGCCGGCCAGCGCCGCGTCGAGCTGGTCCGCCAGCGCCCGCGCGCACCGCGCCGCCGCTTCCCGCAGCGCGAAACCCGGTGCGCGGGGCGAGAACAGCAGCACCGCGGCGGTGCCCGCGACCGACGCCAGCCACCACCCGCCGAGCCGCGCGGGAACCTCGGCGAGCGTGCCGGGAGAGGCCGCGGGCAGCACGTACGCCAGCAGCGCCGCCGTCGCGCCCGAGGCGGCGTTCGGCCCGGCGACCCCGGCGAACAGCACCGCGAACGCCACCGGGACGGTCATCAGGGAGGCGAGCAGGACCGACCCGTTCACGGCCGTGCCGATCACGATCAGCACGCTGCTCGCGAGCGCGAGACCGAGGTGCGCGCGCAGCTTGTCCTGCCACCGCCCGCCGAACGACGCCAGCACCAGCGTGGCGAAGCCACCGAACGCGGCGAACGTCGCGACCTGCAGATCGCCGAGGACGAGGTAGCCGAACGCGAACAGCCCCGGCACGACAAGGGTCGACCGGACCGCGCGCATCGCCGCCGGGCGGGACCACCCCGGCAGCCACGAGGGCCTGCCCCTGCCCCCCACCGCCAACGGAAGTCGCCGCCGGAGCACCACCGTCGCCGAGCCGCGAGTCATCGCCTGATGATAGGGCGGCGCAGCACGCGCGTCACCGCCTCAGCGCGCACCCGGGTCTGGTCCGGATGCCGTGCCCGGCCGGATCTCGCCCCCGTCGCGCCCGGATCTCGACCGCCCTCGGCGCCCGGCCTTCGCGCCCGCCTCCCGTGCCCGGCCCCGTGCCCGGCCGGATCTGGCCCGCCTCCCGCCTGGCCGCATCTCGCCCGCCTCTCGCGCCCGGATTTCACCCGCCCTCAGCGCACGGCCTTCGCCCACGACCTTCGCGCCTGCCTCCCGTGCCCGGCCGGATCTGGCCCGCCTCCCGCACCACCCGCATCCCGCCCCGCCTTCGCGCCCGCGCCCGTCCCGCCCGGATCCCGCCCGCCTTCCGTGCCCGGCCGGATCTTGTCCGCCCTCCGCGCCCGCTCCCACCCGGATCTCGCCCGGCCTCCGCACCCGCCCACATCTCACCCGCCCACATCTCGCCCGCCCGCCCCGCCCGGATCTTGTCCGGATTCCTGTCCTGCTCCGCCCGTTGACCTTCCGGGCGCGAACGCAGAAGCTTCCTGTCAACGTTGTCAGTGGCTTGTCGATGGGGACAGGAGTTGTCGATGACGCAGGACTCCAGCGGAATTTCGCGGCGGAACGTGTTGTCCGCGGGCACCGGGCTGCTCGCCGGGTTCGGGGTGCTCGGGCTGGTGCCGGAAGCGGCGGCGGCCGCCCCGGCACCCGGGGGCGCGAAGACCGATCTCGCGTTGTTCCGCCCGGTCACCGTGTCCTCCACCGACTACGCCGCCACCCCCGCCGAGTTCGCCGTGGACGGCCTGGCGCAGGTCGGCGTGCGGGGCTCAGGCTGGCGGGCCGCGCCGGGGGACGGCCAGTGGATCGTCGTGGACCTGCAGGGCCGGTGCTTGATCAGTTCGGTCGTGCTCACGTTCGAGGCCCAGCCGGGCGACCCGGCGATCGACCTGAGCGCGTCCCGCAGCCACAGCACCGGTTTCGAGGTGCTGTCCAGCTACGCCGTGTCGTTCGACCTCGACGTTTCCCCCGACGGCCGCACGTGGCGGACGGTCCACCACACCGACAACGGCACCGGGGGCGTGGTCACGATCCCGCTGACCCCGGCCGTGCCCGCCCGCTGGGTGCGCCTGTCGGCCTCCCGCCGCTCGACGACGAACCCGTTGGGGATCAACGGCTTCCAGGTGTACGGCACCAGCACGGAGGCCCGGCCCGCGGTACGCGGCTGGACCAGCTGGCCGGTGCGGCAGCGGGACGACGCCCCGGACCTCTCGGTCGCCGACGACGGCACCGTGCCGCTGGAGTCCGGCTGGGTGCTGACCATGGCGGACTGGGCGCCCAGCGACGACGGCGCCGTGCTGTCCGGCACCCCGGTCGACACGCGCGGCTGGCTGCCCGCCACGGTGCCGGGCACGGTACTCGCGTCGCTCGTGGAGCAGGGCCAGCTGCCCGACCCCGTGTCGGGGATGAACAACATGCACGTCCCGGAAGCGCTTTCCCGGCACGACTGGTGGTACCGGCGCGCGTTCCGCCTGCCGCGCGGACTGGACACCTCGCCGGGCCGCCACGTGTGGCTGGAGTTCGACGGCGTCAACCACGAAGCCGAGATCTGGCTCAACGGAGCCCATGTGGGCGATCTCGCGCACCCGTTCGGCCGCGCCGCGCTCGACGTGACCGCCGCCCTGCGCCGCACCGGTGACCAGGCCCTCGCGGTGAAGATCTCGCCCCCGCCACACCCCGGCAGCCCCAGCGACAAGGGGCCCGACGGCAGCGCGTGGAAGGACGCGGGCGGCACGATGTTCGAGAACTCGCCCACGTACCTCGCGGTGTCCGGCTGGGACTGGATGCCCGCCGTGCGCGACCGCGCGTCGGGGATCTGGAACCACGTGCGGCTGCGCTCGACCGGCGCGATCGTCCTCGGCGACGCGCGGGTGGACACCGTGCTGCCGAAGCTGCCGGACACGAGCGTCGCCGAGGTGACGGTCACGGTGCCGGTGCGCAACGCGGGAACCGTGACGCAGCGCGTGAACGTCACCGCGGCCTTCGCGGGCAAGTCGCTGACCAGCACCGTCACCGTCGCGGCAGGCCAGCGGACGGAGGCAGTCTTCTCCCGGGTCCGGATCGACCGGCCACAGCTGTGGTGGCCCAACGGGTACGGCGATCCCACACTGCACGACCTCGTGCTGACCGCCGCGATCGGGCGGACCGTGAGCGACCGGCGGACCCTGCGGATCGGGCTGCGGCAGATCGGCTACACCTACGACCTGCCCGTGGTGATCTCCGACAGCCGCGCGGAGCAGACCGTGGACTTTCCGCGGCAGCAGGCCCGGTACGTCCGCATGCAGGGCGACCGGCGGGCGACCAACTGGGGTTTCTCGCTCTGGACGATGTCCGTTGTGGACAGTGCGGCACCCGGGACGGACCTGGCGCAGGGCAAGACCGCCACGGCCTCGTCGGTGGGAGACGGCAACCCGCCGGAGAACGCTGTGGACGGCAACCCGTCGACTCGGTGGTCGTCGCAGTACCAGGACGGCCAGTGGCTCCAGGTGGACCTCGGCGAGGCCGTCGGGTTCGACCGGGTCGTGCTGACGTGGGAGACGGCGTACGCGCAGACCTACCGCATCCAGGTGTCGCAGGACGGCAACACGTGGACGGACGTCGCGTCGGTCGACAACACGCCGAAGCCGCTGACGATCTTCGTCAACGGGGTCAAGGTGTTCTGCCGCGGCGGCAGCTGGGGCTGGGACGAGCTGCTGCGCCGCATGCCGCCCGAGCGCGTGGACGCCGTCGTCGCGATGCACCGCGACATGAACTTCACGATGATCCGCAACTGGGTCGGCTCCTCCTACCGCGAGGAGCTGTTCGAGGCGTGCGACCGGTACGGGATCCTGCTGTGGAACGAGTTCTGGGACGGCTGGTCGACGGATCCGGCCAACCACGACGTGTTCCTCGCGCAGGCCGAGGACACCGTGCTGCGGTACCGGCACCACCCGTGTGCCACGGTCTGGTTCGGCTGCAACGAGGGCACGCCGCCCACGGTGCTCGACAACGGGCTGCGGGACATCGTCACGCGGAACACGGACCTGCTCTACCAGGGCAACTCGGCGAGCGGCGTGATCACCGGTGACGGGCCGTACTTCTGGCTGGATCCGAGGATGTACTTCACCGGCCAGGCCACCGGCGGCAAGGCCGGGTTCTGGAGCGAGATCGGGCTGCCGACCGTGTCCGTGGTCGAGAGCATGCGCAACCTCGTCGGCGAGGGCGACCCCGGCTGGCCGATCGGCGGCCCGTGGTTCCTGCACGACTGGTCCACGCAGGGCAACCAGGGCGTGCAGGGCTACCAGGGGGCGATCGACGCGCGGCTCGCGCCGTCGACGAGCCTGGACGAGTTCTGCCGGAAGGCGCAGTTCGTCAACTACGAGAGCATGCGGGCGATCTTCGAGGCGTGGAACGCCAAGCTGTGGCAGGACGCGACCGGGGTGCTGCTGTGGATGTCGCACCCGGCGTGGCACAGCACGGTGTGGCAGACCTACGACTACGACCTGGACGTCAACGGCAGCTACTACGGGGCGCGGAAGGGCTGCGAGTCCCGGCACGTGCAGGCGGACCTGTCCACGTGGCAGGTCAAGGCCGTCAACCACACCCCGCAGGCGCTGACCGGCGTGACCGTCACCGCGCAACTGTACGGTTTGGACGGAGCACCGATCGGTGCCCCGTCGCGCCAGGTCCTCGATGTCGCCCCGATTTCGACGACCGCCGCGTTCACGGTGCCGTTCACCGACGCCCAGCCCGACCTGCACCTGCTGCGCCTGACGATGACCGACGGGCGCGGGACGGTGCTTTCGGAGAACACCTACTGGCGGTACCGCGCGGACACGGCGATGCGGGCGCTGAACCAGCTCGCGCGGACGAGCCTGTCGGTGGACTTCCGGTCCACAAGGGACGGTCACGTGGCCACGATCCGCAACACCGGCCGCACCGTCGCGGCGATGGTGCGCCTGTCCCTGCGGGAGCGCAACGGCGTCGACCGCGTGCTGCCGACCCTCTACGGGGACAACTACTTCTGGCTCCTGCCGGGGGAAAGCCGCGTGGTCACGGTGTCGCCGCGCCGCCCGGTCGACCACCCGAAGCTGCGCGTGGAGGCGTACAACGTCACGGCGAAGGTGGTGTGAACCACCGCGTGAGGATCTCGTCCACCGCCTTGGCCGTGGGCAGCTGAGGAGCCGGTTCCAGTCCCGGCTCCTCGGCCAGCGGGTGGGCGAGATCCGGCACCGTGACGAGTTCGACGGTCTCCGGGTTCGCGTACCGCGCGCGCAGGGCGCCGACCAGCGCGGCGGCGTCCGCCCGGAGGCCGGGGTGGTCCTGTTCCCCGCTCACGAGCAGCAGGGGCGGCTCCCCCGGGAACTCCCCCGCGGCGAAGTCCAGTTCCCGCGCGACCTCTTCGGCTTCGGCCGTCCACTCGTACGGCTTCCCGGCGATACCCTGTGTCATGGCCACGGCTGTGCGGACTCGCACGGCGGGGTTGACGAGGGCGACGGCGCTCACCGGGATCTCCCCCGTGGCCAGCACCCGCAGCGCGACGGTCCCGCCGAGTGAGGCGCCGAGGATCGCGATGGGCCCGTCGTCGACGGGAAGTTGCCGGCGCAGCGCGGAAAGCGCGGCGGGGAACTCGGCGGCCGCCTGCCGCGCGACGGGGGCGAGGAAGGCGAGGAGCGCGTCCCGGCGGACGAGGTCGAAGACGGCGTCGAACCCGCCTGCGGGAGTGCGCGCCCCGGACATCGGCATGCCGAGGTGCACCCGCCACGCCGGCACCCCGGTCATGGGCAGCGCGGCCGCGAAGGCGGCGTCCGTGCGTGGCGCGGACAGCATGTGCCAGGTGACGAGCAGCGGCGCGGGTCCGTCGGCGCGCCCGGGTGGGAGCGCGGTGAACGGAACCCCCGCGGCGGTACCGGTGATCGTGTCCACGGGCTCACGGTAACCGGCGGACCGGCTCGCGCGGCCCCACTTTCGCCGACGGCGGAACGGGATCGCGCCGCACTGCCGCCGCAACCGCTCCACCGGCAGCCGAACCACCCCACACCGCGCCACCGACGCACCCCACCACCGCGAACCGCCTCACCCGCCCCAGCGCGCGAACCCCGCGACCGCGGCGCGCCCTCACCCCGTCCACCGCGCGATGCCCAGCGCCGCTGCCCGCACGGCCGGGGCGAGCCGGTCCACCGCGGCCCGGGAGTGCGCCACGATGCCGAGCGCGGCGCGGACCTTGCCGTCCAGCCCGAGCACCGGGGCCGCAACGGACACCGCGCCCAGCGTCATCTCCTCGTAGCAGTACGCGACCCCCGTCTTCCGCACCTCGGCGAGCGCGGCGGCGAGCCGTCCCGGCTGGGTGATCGTGTGCGGGGTCATCCGCGCCAGCCCGGCGTCCGCGACCGACCGGAGGAGTTCCTTGTCCGAAAAGGCCAGGATGGCCTTGCCGACCCCGGTCGCGTGCAGGGGCAGGCGGCCGCCGATGTGCGTCATCGTCGGCACGGCCTTCGAGCTGGAGATCTTGTCGATGCACAACGCCTGCGTGCCCTCCAGCACGGTCAGCTGGATGTTCTCCTGCGTGGCCTGGAACAGGTCGTGCATGAACGGCAGCGCCGCCTCCCGCAACCCCCGCTGCCGCGGCGCGAGCGAGCCGATCGTCCACAGGCGCATCCCCACGCGGTAGCGGCCGTCGTCGAGGCGTTCCAGGCCGCCCCACGCGCACAACTCGCCGATGAGCCGCCGAGCCGTCGACACAGGCAGACCGCTGCGGGTCGCGACCTCCGTGAGCGACAACGCCGGGTGCGCCACGTCGAAGCAGTCGAGAACGCTCAGCAACCGCCGGGAAACCGTCTGCCCAGGGGTGTTCGTCCGGCCCGCCACCTCCGCAATGTAGCCGCGATTGCCACTGGATGGCAACGAGCGCTGGTGCGGGCCGGTGATCGCCCCGCAGGATCGGGGCCCGGCAGGGAAAACTCAGCGGAACAAGGAGGTTCTGGGATGTCGGCACGTCAGGCAGGCCGCGAAACTGCCACTGGGCGGGAAAGCCGGTGAGCGGGTTCTGGGCCCGGCAGGGCATCGTCCCTCACCTCCGCTGGGGGTTCGTGGCGCTCACCCTGTTCATGATCGGTGACGGGATCGAATCCGGGTTCCTCTCGCCGTACCTGGCCGAGCACGGTTTCGGCGCCGGGCAGACGTCGCTGCTGTGGAGCGTCTACGGGTTCGTCGTCGCGGTCGCGGCGTGGCTGTCGGGCGCGCTCGCGGAGGCCTTCGGACCTCGCCACGTGATGCTCGCGGGGTTCGCGATCTGGGTCGTCTTCGAGGTCGCGTTCCTCGTCGCGCTCGCACAGGGGAACTTCACGGTCATGCTGCTCGCGTTCGGCGTCCGCGGCCTCGGTTACCCGTTGTTCTCCTACGGTTTCCTCGTCTGGGTCGCGACCGACACGCCGGAAGCCGCGCTGGGCAAGGCGGTCGGCTGGTACTGGTTCTTCTTCGTGCTCGGGCTCGGGGTGGTCAGCTCCTACTACGCGGGCGCGGTCCTCCCGGTGCTCGGGGAGTTCGGGACACTGGCCTCGTCGCTGGCGTTCATCGGAGTCGGCGGGCTCCTGCTGCTGTTCCTCGTGAAGGCCCGCAGGCCCGCCCCGGCCGGGCTGCGCAGCAGTCTGCGCTCCGTCCTCGGCGCGTTCACGATCGTCGTGGAACGGCCGAAGATCGGGCTCGCCGGCATCGTCCGGGTGATCAACACCCTGGGGTTCTACGCGTTCGTCGTGTTCCTGAGCACGTTCATGGTCCGGGACGTCGGGCTGTCCACGCCGCAGTGGCAGACGGCCTGGGGCACGCTGACGTTGACCAACATCCTCGCCAACGTGGTGTTCGGCTACGTCGCCGACCGCATCGGCCGGGTCCGCACCGTCGCGTGGTTCGGCGGGCTGCTGTGCGCGCTGAGCGTGCCCGCCTTCTACTACGTCCCGCAGCTGGCGGGCCCGAACTTCTGGGCGATCCTCCTGGTGGCGGTCGTCTACGGCGCCGGGCTGTCGGGTTTCGTCCCGCTGTCGGCGATCGCGCCCGCACTGGCGCCACACCGCGTCGGCGCGGCCATCGCGATCCTCAACCTCGGCGCGGGGGTGAGCCAGTTCCTGGGCCCGGTCTCGGCCGGGCTCGTCGGGCCCCTGGGCGTGGCCGGCACGCTGTGGCTCATCGCCGGGCTCTACGTCGTCGGCATCGTCCTCACCCACTGCCTGCGGGAACGACGTGCCACAGAGGATCACTCCACATCGGACAAGACTCTGACCGGAAGGACGGCAGCATGACCACCTTCGTCCTCGTGCACGGGATGTGGCACGGCGGCTGGGCCTGGGAGCGCGTCGCGTCGCTGCTGGAAGCGGACGGCCACCCGTGCGTGGCGGTCACGTTGCCCGGCAAGGACCGCGCCCCGGGTGACCCGACGTTCCGCGGGCACTGCGACCACCTCACGGGTGTCCTCACCGGGATCGACGGTGACGTCGTCCTCGTCGGGCACTCGTATTCCGGGGCGCTGCTCACCGAGGTCGGTGCCGCGCCGAACGTACGCGCGATGGTCTACGTGAGCGCGTTCTGCCTCGAACCCGGGGAGTCGGTCGCGTCCGTCAACGACGCCGAAGCCGGTTCCGAGGCCGGGAAGGACGACATCCGCCAGGTCGGCGACTACCTGGTGATCGACCCGGACACCGCGCGCAACGCCTTCTACCACGACTGCGCGCCGGAGGACGCGGCTTACGCCGTCGAACGCCTCACGCCCGAGCACGCCGGCACACGGGTGGCGGTGGTCTCGCGGGCGGCGTGGCGGACCGTTCCCTCGCATTTCGTCGTGTGCACGCTGGACCGCGCCTGTACACCCGAGGTCCAGCGGATGATGGCGGCGAGGACGCACTCGTGGAGCGAACTGGAGGCGAGCCACTCGCCGATGCTGTCCATGCCCGACGCGGTGGCCCGCACGATCGTCAAGTTCGCCGGGGAGCACGTCGCATGAACGCCCCCGTCGCGATCGTGACCGGCGGGGCCGGAGCACTGGGCAAGGCGATCGCCTCCGTCCTGCTCGGCGACGGTTTCCGGGTCGCACTGCTGGACCGGCAAGGGACGGAGCACGCCGCGGCGGCGCTGGGCGGCGAGGCCCTGCCCGTCCAAGCCGACGTGACCGACGACGAGTCGGTGCGGGCCGCGGTCGAGCAGGTGAACCGGACGTGGGGCCGGGTCGACGCGCTCGTCAACAACGCAGGCATCGAGCCCGCGCACTCGCTGGCGGACGTGGCGCCGGACACCTGGCGCGCGACGCTGGAGGTCAACCTGACCGGGCCCGCGCTGATGATCAAGCACTGCGTGCCGTGCTGGCGGCGGCAGGGCGGCGGGCGCGTCGTTTCGATCGGCTCCCGGGTGTGGCTCGGCGGCGGCTGGACACCGGCGTACTCCGCGTCGAAAGCCGGCCTCGTCGGGCTGACGCGGGCCGCGTGCCAAGAACTCGGGCCGCTCGGGGTCACGGTCAACATCGTCGCGCCGAGCTTCATGCGCACCCCGTTCAACACGCAGAAGGCCGGCGACGGGCTCCTGGCGGAGCACGCCGGGCGGTTCGCCGCCGCCTCGCCGCTGGGCAGGCTGGTGGAACCGGCGGACGTGGCGAACGCCGTGGCGTTCCTCGTCTCCGACCGGGCCGCGGCCATCACCGGCGAGGTGCTGCACGTGGCCGCGGGCACCCAGCTCGCCCCGGCCGTCCATTGAGTACAGTGAGGAGATTTACCAAGGTGGGGAACAACTTCGAGGACAGGCTCGCCGTGCGCGAGCTGGTCGAGAACTGGGCGGTGTGGCGTGACGCCGGGGACTGGGAGCGGTTCGCCACCGTGTGGCACCCCGAGGGCTGGATGAGCGCGACGTGGTTTCACGGCCCGGCGGCGGAGTTCATCGCCGCCAGCAAGGCGGGGTTCGAGCGCGGCGTGAGCATCCTGCACTTCCTGGGCGGGCACACCGCGGACATCGAGGGCGACCGGGCCGTCGCCCAGACGAAGATGACGATCAGCCAGCGCGCCGCGGTCGACGGCGTCGAGGTCGATGTCGTGTGCACCGGCCGGTTCTACGACTTCTGCGCCCGGCACGAGGGGCGGTGGAAGATCGTGCGCAGGCAGCCGATCTACGAGAAGGACCGGCTCGACCCCGTCGATCCGGCCGCCGAACTGGTGCTCGACCAGGAGCTGCTGAACCGGTTCCCCGTCGGGTACCGGCACCTGGGCTACGTGCAGACCAAGGCCGGGTTCACGGTCAGGACCGGGCTGCCCGGTCTGACCGGTGAGGCGGTCGAGCGGCTTTACGACGAGGGTGCGAAATGGCTGGTGTGACGGAGAAGTTCCTCAACTGCAGCGCGAACACCCTGCGTGCGGCCGATCTGCCGACGCGGGTTTCGGCGGCGGCCTCGGCCGGATTCGCCGGGATCGGGCTGCGCGTGCGCGACTACCTCGAAGCGGACATGGCCGACGAGGAGATCCGCGACCTGCTGGACCGGCACGGGCTGCGGGTGCTCGAGTTCGAGCACAACTGGGACTGGGCCCTCGGCGTGGATCCCACGGAGGAGGCCATGCTGCGCTTCGCCGGGCGGATCGGGGTGCGCCACCTCAACGTCCCGATGTTCGCCGAGCACCCGCTGTCCGATCTCGTCGAGCCGTTCGGGGCGCTGTGTGACCGCGCGGCGGAGCACGGCGTGCTGGTGGGGTTCGAATTCCTGCCCTACAGCCACGTGCGCACGATCGGCGAGGTGTGGGAGGTGGTCACGGCGGCGGGCCGCCCCAATGCCGGGATCACGCTGGACCTGTGGCACTGGTTCCGCTCCGGCGCCCGTGTCGAGGACCTGGCCGGTATCCCCGCTTCGGCGATCACCACGGTGCAGCTGTGCGACGTGCGTGCCGAACCCGGGCCCGACCTGACCGAGGAGGCGCGGCACCGCCGCCTGCTCCCCGGGCGGGGTGCCGGGAACACGCGGGAAGTGCTGACCGCACTGCGGGAGCACGGGGTCCGCGCGCCGGTGTCGGTCGAGGTGTTCTCCGACGACCTGGACGCGCTCCCACCGGCCGAAGCGGCGCGGCTCGCGTTCGACGCGGGCGCCGAGGTCCTCGACGCCACCGGTCTGCCCGCCCCGTCCTGGACCACGAACCTGGAGGGTGCCCGGTGACCGGCTTCTCCGAGGAGAACTCGGCGCAGGTCGTCGCCGAGAGCTTCGCCGCCACCCCCGATCCACGGCTGAAGCAGGTGTTGACGAGCCTCGTCGAGCACCTGCACGCGTTCGTCAAGGACGTCGAGCCCAGCGAAGCGGAATGGCAGCAGGCGATCGACTTCCTCACCGCCACCGGGCACAAGTGCGACGACACGCGGCAGGAGTTCGTCCTGCTCTCCGACGTGCTCGGCGTGTCGATGCTGGTCGACGCGATCAACAACCGGAAGTCCCCCGCCGCCACGGACACCACCGTGCTCGGCCCGTTCCACCTGGTCGACTCCCCGCCGCGGGAGCTGGGCGCGAACATCTCCCTGGACCACAACGGCGAACCGTGCGTGTTCGCCGGGCAGGTCCGCTCCTCCGACGGGACGCCGCTGCCTGGGGCACGCGTCGACGTGTGGCAGGCCAACGGGGCCGGGTACTACGACGTCCAGCAGCCCGGGGTCCAGCCCGAGCGCAACCTGCGGGGGTTGTTCACCACGGACGAGCACGGCCGGTTCTGGTTGCGGACCGTCGTGCCGCGCTACTACCCCATTCCCGACGACGGCCCGGTCGGCCGCCTGCTCGCCGCGACCCGGCGGCACCCGAACCGGCCGGCGCACATCCACGTCATCGCCGAAGCCGCCGGGCACGCCCCGCTGACCACCCACGTGTTCGTCGAAGGCAGCCCGTACCTGGACTCCGACACGGTGTTCGGGGTGAAGGAGTCGCTGATCCGGCCGGTCACGACCGTCGACGACCCCGGACGCGCGCGGCACTACGGGACCGCGAACCCGTTCCGGCTCATCGAGTTCGACGTGGTCCTGGACAGGGTGGCGTCGTGAGCCTCGACTTCGTCCACGAAACCCGGCCCGGCCGGGTCGTCTTCGCGGTCGGCGCGCGGCACCGGCTGCCCGAGGAGGTCGATCGCCTCGGCCTGCGCCGCCTGCTCGTCGTGTCCACCCCGGAACAGGCCGCGCTCGCCGCCGAGCTGACCGCCCCGCTCGGGGGCCGGGTCGCCGAACCCCACCCGCACGCCACCATGCACGTGCCGGTCGCGGTCGCGGAGCGGGCCGTCGCGCGTGCCCGGGAAGCCGGTGCCGACGGCTGCCTCGCCGTGGGCGGGGGCTCGGCGATCGGGCTGGCGAAGGCGGTCGCGAAGGAGACCGGGCTGCCGATCGTCGCGGTGCCCACGACGTACGCCGGGTCCGAGATGACGCCGATCTGGGGCCTGACCGGCGCCGACCGCAAGACCACCGGCCGTGATCCGCGCGTGCTTCCGTCCACAGTGGTCTACGACCCCGAGCTGACCGTGACGCTCCCGCCCGGGCTGTCGGTCACCAGCGGGATGAACGCCCTCGCGCACTCCGCCGAGGCGCTCTACGCGCCCGACTGTTCGCCGGTCACGGCGCTCGCCGCGGCGGATTCGGTGCGGGCCCTCGCCGCCGCCCTGCCGCGCGTGGCCGCCGATCCCGGTGACCTGGAGGCCCGCTCGGACGCCCTCTACGGGGCGTGGCTCGCGGGCACCGCGCTGGGCTCGACGACGATGTCCCTGCACCACAAGCTCTGCCACATCCTCGGCGGCACCTTCGACCTCCCGCACGCCCAGACCCACACCGCGGTACTCCCCCACGTCCTCGCCCTCAACCTGCCCGCCGCGCCCCGGGCGCGGGCCGCGCTGGAGCACGCGCTGGGCACGGAGAACCCCGCCGCACACCTGTTCCGGCTCGCACGGGACCTGGGCGCGGAGATGTCGCTCAAGGCAATGGGCATGCCGGAGGACGGCGTGGAAACCGTTGTCACGCAAGCGTTCGCCGCACCCTACGCCAACCCGCGCCCGGTCACCCGAACCGATCTGCGGCGTCTGCTCGGCGACGCACTCGCCGGGACCGCACCCGCCTGACTGTCCAACGGAGGACACATGCCCACTCTCGACCTGCGCACCGTCATCGACCGGCACGGCGTCGGCGGCCTGCAACGCCGGGTCCTGCTGCTGTGCCTGGGAGTCACGACCCTCGACGGGATCGACGTCGCGATGGTCAGCTACCTCGGGCCTTCGCTCATCGCGGACTGGCACATCGGCAAGGCCCAGCTCGGGCCCGTCGTCACCAGCGGGCTCCTCGGCCTGGCGCTCGGTTCCCTGATCGCGGGGCCGCTGGCCGACCGGCTCGGCCGCCGCAAGGTCATCCTCGCCTCGCTCGTCTTCTTCGGGCTGATGAGCGCGGCGACCGCGCTGAGCACAAACATCCTGTGGTTCTCGGTCCTGCGCGTGCTCACGGGGTTCGGCCTCGGCGCCGCGCTGCCCAACGCCACAACGCTCGTGTCCGAATACGCCCCTTCCCGGCGGCGCAGCCACCTGATGGCGCTGACCTACTGCGGGATGACGCTGGGCGGGGCGGTCGCCGGGTACCTCACCAGCCTGTTCGTGCAGGTCGCGAGCTGGCACTGGGCACTGGTCGCGGGCGGGGTCCTCCCGCTCGCCTACGCCGTCGTCGTCGCCGCGGCCCTGCCCGAGTCACCGAAGTTCCTCGCCCGCCGGCCCGGACGCCAGGCGGAACTGGTCGCGCTGATGAACCGCGTGGTGCCCGAGCGGTTCGGCGCGGACACCCGGTTCTCGCTCGACGAACCCGCCGTCGCCGCGCGCGTCCCGGTCGCCGGGCTGGTCACGCGCCGGTTCCGGCTCGGCACCCTCACCATCTGGACCGGGTTCGTGTGCGCGTTCTTCATCGTGTACCTGATGAACAGCTGGCTGCCCATCCTGATGACCGACGTCGGTTTCTCGCTGACCGCCGCCGCGACGATGGGCCTGCTGCTGCAGGCGGGCGGCACGCTCGGGAACCTGGGCATCGGCTGGCTGATGGACCGCTTCGGGCTGCACCGCACCGTAGCCGTCGCGATGAGCTGCGCCGCCGTGATGCTCGTCCTCGTCGCACTCGCGCCCGCCCACGTGCTGGTCCTCGGCATCCTGATCTTCGTGCTGGGCATGTTCACCAACACCGTCGGCACGGCCTTCCCGATCCTGTCCGCCGCCTTCTACCCCACGTCCATCCGCGCCACGGGGACCAGCTGGGCCACCGGTATCGCGCGCTTCGGCGCCATCGGCGGCGCGGCCGCCGGCACGGTGCTCGTCGCCGCCGGACTGCACTACCGGCAGGTCTTCCTCGCCCTGCTCGTGCCCGCCGCGATCTGCGTCGTGGCGGTGGCGGTCAAGGGCAGGCACACGTCCACAATGGAGCGAGCCGCGGAACGCGCGCCCGTGATCCGGTGAAAGGAACCACATCCATGCGACTGCACGACAAGATCGCCCTCATCACCGGCGCCGCCGGTGGCATGGGCCGCGCCACGGCCGAGGCCTTCGCCCGCGAGGGCGCGACGGTGTTCATCGCCGACATCCTCGACGACGAGGGCACCACCACGGCCAAGGAGATCGGTGCCGCGGGCTACCTGCACCTCGACGTCACCGACGAGACGTCGTGGACGGCCGCGATCGAGGAGGTCACGAAACGGTCCGGGCGGCTCGACGTGCTGGTCAACAACGCGGGCATCAGCGGCACCTTCGACCCCGACCTCACCAGCACGGAGTTCTTCGACCGGCTCATGCTGGTCAACGCGCGTGGCGTGTTCCTCGGCATCAAGCACGGCACCGCCGCCATGGCCCGCACCGGTGGCGGCTCGATCGTCAACCTCTCGTCCATCTCCGCCTCGATCGGTCAGCCCGGCGTGCACCTCGGCTACGGCGCGTCCAAGGCCGCCGTGAGGTCCATGACGCGCACCGCCGCCGTGCACTACGCCGACGCCGGGATCCGGGTCAACGCCGTCGCCCCCGGCATGCTTCCGCCGATGCGCACCTCCCGCGGCTCGGCGGACCCGGTGTGGCGGGCGGAGCAGATCGACGGCGTGCCGATGAAGCGGGCCGGGGAGGTGCGCGAGGTCGCCGACGCCGTGTTGTTCCTGGCCAGCGACGAAGCCTCTTATGTGACGGGCGTGGAGCTCCTCGTCGACGGCGGCCTCACAGCTGCTTGAGGAACGCCTCGACGGCTTCGAGGGTTTCGCGAGGCGCTTCCTCGGGGACGTAGTGCCCGCCGGGTACGGCACGCCCCGACACCGCCGCGGGATCGGCGTGGTGCTCCTGCCAGATCCGCACTACGTCGCTCCCGGCGAGACCGCCTTCGGCGCCCCACAGCACCAGCAGCGGTGCCCGCACCCGCACCCCGCGCGCGTGATCGGCCTCGTCGCGTTCGAGGTCGACCGTGAAACCGGTGCGGTAGTCCTCAAAGGACGCCCGCAGGTGCGCGGGATCGCTGAAGGCGGTGACGTAGTGCTGGAAGGTCTCCTCGTCGACGGCCCCGGATTCCCGTACCCGCGCGAAGAAGTGCCCCAGGTACGCCTCGACGTTGCCCGACACCAGCCGCTGGGCCAGATCGGGATCGCGGTGGAAGAACCAGTGCCACATCGCGCTCGCCGAGTCGCGGTCGAACGAGTTCATCACCACCCGGGTCGGCAGGATGTCGAGCAGCACGAGCGCGTCCACTTCGGACGGACGGTCGAGCGCCCAGCGGTGTGCCACCCGGGCCCCGCGGTCGTGCCCGACCACCGTGGCGGAGGTGAACCCCAGGTGCCGGATCAGCCCGCCCAGGTCGGCGGCGGTGGCGCGCTTGTCGTACGCGCCCGACCGCGCCAGCCCCGAAGCGCCGTACCCGCGTAGGTCCGGGACGACGACGGTGCGCCCCTCGCTCAGCGGGCCGGCGAGGTGGCGCCAGCACTCGCCGGTCTGCGGCCAGCCGTGCAGCAGGACGACGAGCTCCGGCCCGTCACCGGCGACGCGGTAGGCCAGCTCGACGTCGTCGAGGCGCACCGATTCGAGCGGTTGGCGAGGCATGGTTCTCCCTTGTGGTGTAGGCGGTTTCCGTGACCACAGTGGACCGGCGGCTCAGGACGCGCCAAGGGCCGGTTGCCGCTCAGTGGCAGCCGGGTGCCGGGCGAGCAGGGCGTCGAGGCGGCTGCCGACCTCCGCGCAGTTCTCCCGCACCACGGACAGGAACGCCGCGAGCACCGGCGAGGAATCGGCCGCCCGGAACGACATCCGCAGGTCCGGCAACCGGAAACGGGGCGTGACGTCGCAGAACCGGACGTCCTCGCGGGCGATCAGCCGCATCCGGGACGGGCCGAGCCCGACCCCGGCGCAGCACGCGGCGAGACCCGCGATCGTGTGCACGTCACGGGCCTTCGCGGCCGCGTCGAGCACGGACGGATCCGCGCCGAACAACGGCCTGAGGTACGAACTCGCCGCCTCCGGGCTGACGATGAGCGGCTCGTGCGCGAGCTGGTCGACGGAGACCGCCGGGCGCCCGGCGAAGGGGTGCACCACGGACACCACGGCCACCAGGTGGTCCGCCCCGATCGGCACGCTCACCAGGTCCTCGGCACCGGCACCTCGCGGGCCGCCCCGCCCGACTGCCACGTCCAGCTCGCCCGCGAGCAGTGCGGCGTCGGCGTTGTCCAGTTCCTGCAAGGAAAGCCGGACCTCCGGGCGGCTCCGGCGGAACTTCCCCAGCACGCCGGGCAGCGGGTCGAGGAGCGAGGAACCGATGAACCCGATGCGCAGGCGCCCGGTCTCCCCGCGTGCCGCCCGGGCGGCGTCGACGCGCGCGAGGTCCATCTCCGCGAGTGCCGCGCGTGCCCTGGCGAGGAAGGCGTCGCCCGCCGCCGTCGGGAACACGCCGCGTGGCGTGCGGTCGAACAACCGCTCGCCGACCTCGCGCTCGAGCGCGGCGATCTGGGTCGACAGCGGCGGCTGGGCGATCCCGAGCGACGCCGCGGCGCGGCCGAAGTGCTGGTGCTCGGCGAGGGCGAGCGCGTAGCGCAGATGACGGGCCTCCACGCGGACCACGATACGTGTGGGATATCGCGAGAGCCATGGTGAGATATGCCGGTGGATGACGGCCGGGCCGTCCGGTGAGCTGGAGGAGTCGTTGACCAGCTCTACCGGAAGGAAATTCCCGTGCACCGTCCGTCCTCGTCCGAGACCGTCGTGCTGCTCGTCCACGGCGCCTGGCACTCCTCCGTGCACTGGGCGCCGACGCAGCGCGCACTGGCGCGTCACGGCCTCGCGAGCGTGGCGATCGACCTGCCGGGCAGCGGGCTCGGCGCACCGCTGCCCCGCGGGTTCCACCTGCCGGGCCAGCCCGGCCTCGACGGCGAGAAGTCCGCGCTGCACGACGTCACGATGGGGCAGCTGACCGAGGTGGTGCTCGACGCGCTCGCCGAGGCCCGCACCCGGTACCGCCACGTCGTCCTCGTCGGGCACAGCGCCGGTGGCGGCCCGTGCTCGGCCGCCGCGGAACAGGCCCCGGAACTGCTCGACCACCTCGTGTACCTGTCCGCGTTCGTCCCGGCGGGCCGCCCGCGGTTCGCCGACTACATCGCCGCCGAGGAGAACGCGGACGCCGTCCGGATCCCGATGCTGGGCGATCCCGCCGAGCTGGGTGCCTTCCGGATCAACCCGCTCTCCCCCGACCCGGCCGAGATCGGCCTGCTGCGCCGCGCCTTCCTCAACGACCTGCCGGCGGACGCCCCGGACTCGTGGCGCCAGTTCCTCCACCCCGACCACCCGTACGCGAGCTTCAGCACCCCGGTACCGGTTTCGCCGGGGCGCTGGGGCAGCGTCGACCGCACCTTCATCCGGCTGACCGACGACCAGTCGCTGCCACCCGCCACCCAGGACCTGATGATCGCCGAGGCCGACGCCGTCGCGCCGGAGCGGCCGTTCCACGTGCACTCCCTGCCCGGCGGCCACTCGCCGTTCGTGACGCGGCCCGCGGAGCTGGCGAAGGTGCTCGCCGCGACCGCACTGCGGCGGACGTCCCGATGACGGTCCCGGGCCCGCCGGGGCGGCTCCTGCTGCCGATCGTCCTGTCGGGCACGTTCGTGCAGCTGTTCAGCGTGACGGTCATGCAGGTGGCCGTGCTCGACGTGCAGCGCGATCTCGGCGCGGGCGCCGGTGCGGGCCAGCTCGTGCTCGCCGGGTACACCCTCACCTACGCCTGCTCGCTGCTCGTCTCGGCACGGCTGGGCGACCGCTACGGCTACCGCCGGATGTTCGTCGCCGGCATGGCGTTGTTCACCGCGGCCTCACTCGGCGCGGCCGCGGCGCCGGACGCCACCGTGCTCGTCGCGGGCCGCCTGCTGCAGGGTTTCGGCAGCGGGCTGATGGCACCGCAGATCCTCTCGCTCATCCAGTCGGCGCTGCCCGCGCACCGCAGGCCCGCCGCGCTGAGCGCCTACGGGGCCACGATGGCGGCGGCCTCGCTCGCGGGACCGGTGCTCGGCGGCGTGCTGATCCAGCTCGACCCGCTGGGCCTGGGCTGGCGCGCCGCGATGCTGCTGACGGTGCCCGTGGGGATCGCCGCGATCGTGTTGTCGCCGTCGCTCCCGTCCGTCCACTCAGGACACGAAGGGCAGCGCGTCGACCCGGTGGGTGCCGGGCTGAGCCTGCTGGGCTTGGCACTGCTAGTACTGCCGCTGACGGCGGGGCGAGACGCGGGCTGGCCACTGTGGACCTGGCTCAGCCTCGGGTCGGCCGTGGTGCTGCTCGCGGCTTTCGTGGTGTCCCAGCGCAGGGTGGCGGCTCCGCTCGTGCACCCGGCCACGCTCACCGAACCGGCGACGCGCTGGGGGCTGGCCGTCGTCCTGGTGTTCAACGCCGGGGTGCCCTCGTTCACGCTGCTGCTGTCCACGCACCTGCAGGGCGCGCTCGGCTGGAGTCCACTTCGGACCGGACTGGCCATCACGCCGTACGCCGTGGGCGCGCTGGCGGGCAGCGCGGTCGTGCGTGTCGCGGGCCGCCGGTTCGGCCCGTGGACGCTGGCCGCGTCCGCCGTCGCGATGGGGCTCGTCTCCGTGGCGGTCGCGGCGGTGCTGGGCGGCGGGGGTGCCGGGTGGCCGCTGTGGCTCGCGCTGTTCACCGGCGGCGCCGCTTTCGGGGTGTTCACCGCGTCGGCGTTCACGCAGGTCCTCGCCAGGGTCCGGGCGGAGGCGGCAACTTCGGTCTCGGGCCTGCTCCCCACGGCACAACAGCTGGGCGGGACACTGGGTGTCACGTTCGCGGGCATCGCCTACTCGGCGCCCGCCGCCGCGGACGCGCTGTGGCACGCGATGACCTACGAAGCCGTGGCGTTCGCGCTGGCCGCCGTCTGCGCGGGTGGTCTCGCAGGGCGCTTCACGCCTGTTGACGCGTGCCGGCCGCCAGCGAGCCGAGCAGCCTGAGCGCGTCGGCGCTCGGCGAGCCCGGTTCGGCGTGGTAGACGACCAGTTCCTGGCCGGGGCTCGACCGGACGTCGAACGTCTGCATGGTCAGGGTCAGCGGGCCGACGCCGTCGTGCTGCAAGCGCTTCCGCTCCAGCGACTTGCCGCGCGCGTCGTGCCGGGCCCACAGCTCGGTGAACTCCCGGCTCTGCGCCAGCAGCTCACCCAGCACCTGGCGCAGCCGGGGGTCGCCGGGCGCCTCGCCGTAGCCGAGCCGGAAACCGGCCACCGAGTTCCGCGCGACCTCCTCCCAGTCCCGGTAGAACACGCGGGCCCGCGGATCGGTGAACACGACGTGCATCAGGTTGTGCGAATGGGACCAGGCCCCGAACAACGCGTCGGCGATCGCGTTGGACGCCAGCACGTCGTACGCCCGGTTGTAGACCAACGCCGGGTTGTCCGGCCACGCCGACATCAGCTGCAGCAGGCTCGGGTCGACGTGGTTGCTCACCCCGGCGGCCCGGGGGCGGGGGCTGAGCCCCGCCACGCGGAACAGGTGCGCCCTGCCGTCGTCGTCGAGGCGCAGCGCGGCGGCCAGCGCGTCCACCACCTGGGCCGACGGGGTGCGTTCGCGGCCCTGCTCCAGACGGACGTAGTAGTCCACGCTCACGCCGGTCAGCATCGCCACCTCTTCGCGGCGCAGGCCGGGGACGCGGCGCCTGCCGGTGGTGGGCAGGTTCACGTCCTCGGGACCGAGCTGGGCGCGGCGGGCGCTGAGGTAGGCACCCAGTTCCGTTTGAGCCATATGGCCAGGTTAAGCGCGCCACGCCGACTCATCCTGGGTGCGTTCCACCCAGGAAAACCGCGCCCTCCCACGCCGGGCGCCGGGCCACGACCGTGGACCCCATGACCTCCTCCTGGGACCTCACCGGCCGCGTCGCGGTCGTCACCGGTGCCGCCCGCGGCATCGGCCACGCCACCGCCACGCTGCTTCGGGAACGCGGCGCCCGGCTCGTCGTCACCGACCGGTCGGACGCCGTGGAAAAGCTCGCCGCGGACCACCCGGACACCGTCGCCGCGCTCGTGGGCGACGTCGCCGACGAGGAGCTCGCCCGCGCGACGATGCGGCTGGCCACCGACCGGTTCGGCCGGCTGGACATCCTCGTCAACAACGCCGGGCGCACCCTCAACAAGCCGGTCACCGAGACGACCGTCGAGGACTTCGAAGGCATCATGCGCGTCAACGCCCGCGGCAACTTCGTGCAGGCGCGCGAAGCGTTCCGGGTGATGGAGGACCACGGCGGCGGCGCCATCGTGTCGATCGCCTCGGTCTCGTCGGTCGTCGCCTTCGAGACCCAGACCGCCTACGCCGCCTCCAAGGGCGCACTCGCCCAGCTGACCCGCGTCCTCGCGATCGAGGGCGGCGCCAAGGGGATCCGGTCCAACGCCGTGCTGCCCGGCGTGATCGACACCGACATCATGGAGGGCGTCGTGGAGAACGGGCGCGAGATGCTCGCCTCCTTCGGCGACGCCCACCCGCTCCGGCGGATCGGGCAGCCCCGCGAAGTGGCCGAAGCCGTCGCCTTCCTCTGCTCCGACGCCGCGAGCTTCGTCACCGGGGCGCTCCTCGCCGTCGACGGCGGGTGGACCGCCCAGTGACGCCTCACTCGGACGCGATCAGCTTCCCGGCGGGCAGCGCCGACCGGAGCTGACGCCGCGAGCTGATCCCGAGCTTGGCGAACACCTTGCGCAGGTGCCATTCGACGGTCCGCGCGCTGAGGAACAGCTGCGCGCCGATCTCCGGGTTGGAGAACCCGCTCCGCGCCAGCCGCGCGATCTGGGCCTCCTGGGCGGTCAGGGACACGGTGGCCCCGCCGTACCGTTCACGGGCCGCGACACCCGTCGCGGCCAGCTCCCGTCGCGCGCGCTCGGCGAACCCCGCCGCCCCCATCGCGGTGAACGCCTCGTGGGCCGTGCGCAGCTGGGCGCGGGCGTCGGTCCGGCGGCCCGCCCGGCGCAGCCACTCGCCGTACAACAACCGCGCCCTGGCCAGCTCCAGCCGCATCCGGCCGCGCCCGAGGTGCTCGATCGCCTCCCGGTACGAGCGCTCGGCCTCGTCCCCCTCGGCGAGCAGGGCGCGGCACCGGGCCTCGATCCCCGATGCCCACGCGGTACCGCTCGCCCGCGTACTGCCGACAAGCCGGTCGAACGCGTCCGCGGCCCGCTCCGGGCGGCCACTCCTGACCGCCGCCTCGACGAGCTGGACCAGCGAGTAGTTCGCGAACGCGAGTTCGTCGGGGTTGGCGGCGCCGTCGGCCGCGGCCTCGAACGCTTCGCCGTAGCGGCAGAGTCCGTTGTGGAGCACCGCCTGCGCGTGGCGCACGACCGTCAGCCCCATCCCATCACCCCGCCGGACGGCGTTGTCCACAATGGATTCCGCGAGCGTGCCCAGCCTGGTTTCGTCGCCCCGGTAGGCCGCGAGGGCCAGCTCCCCGTAGGCGGGCAGGCCGCTGCCGGTCGCCTCCGTGACCGCCGCGACCTCCCCCACCAGCGTCGCGGCGGCGTCCAGCTCCCCGGCGAACAGGTGCAGCCCGATCCGGGCGGTCAGCGCGATCGGCAGGATCGCGAGCGCGCCCGCCTCCCTGGCCAGCCGGACGTGCCGGTCGCCCAGCACCTGCCAGGAGTCGTCGTCCCACAGGTCGTGCGCGGCGTGGGTGGCGAGCCACAGCCGGCGGATCGCCTCCGCCTGCGGCAGCTCCGCGGTCCGGAATGCGGCCACGGCCCGTTTCAGCGCGGGGCCGCCGGCCTCGTAGCCGCCGGTCACGACGGCCGCCAGGCCCGCCGCGAGCGAGCCGGCCGACCCCGCACCGGGCGGCATCGCCTCGCACACCTGCCGCAGTCCGGTTTCGCCGGCGAGGCGGCCGACGTACAGCCCCGCCGCGAGCGCCTCGAGATACGCCTCGCGCGCGAGCGCCGGGTCGAGCGGCGCGAGCTTTTCCGCCGCGGCCAGCAACAACGGCGGGGCGTCGCGGCCGTGGCTCGACGTGAAGGCCAGCCGCGCTCGCAGGAGGTCCACCCGTGCCCGGGTCAGCTCACCGGGCGTGCTCGCCGAGGCCAGCGCGAGCAGGGTGCGCGCCTCGTCCGGCGCCCCCGCCTGGTGTTTCGCCTGCGCCGCCGCCAGCGCCCTGGCGGCCACCCGCCCGGGTTCGGCGGTGACCGCCGCGGCGCGTTCGAGCAACGCGGCCGCCGCCGCGAACCCGCCGCGGGCCTGCGCCCGCCCCGCCGACCGCTCCAGCTCGACCGCGACCTCCTCGTCCGGCCCGGACACGGCCCTGGCCCGGTGCCACGCGCGCCGGTCCGGATCAGCCGCCGGGTCGGTGACCTCGGCCAGCGCCCCGTGTGCCGCGCGCCGGTCCGCCGCCGGGGCCGACCGGTAGACCGCCGAGCGCACCAGCGGGTGCCGGAAGCGGACCCTGGTCCCGAATTCGACCAGCTCCGCGAAGTCCGCGCCGGACGCCGGGGCGGGCTCGATGCCCTGCGCCCGCGCGGCACGCCACAGCAGCGCGACGTCCCCGGCGGGCTCGGCCGCGGCGGTGACCAGCAGCCTGCGGGCCTGTCTGGGGAGCGACCGGAACCGGCGCGCGTACCCCGCTTCGAGCCGCCGGTCCAGCGGGAGGCCGGGCAGGCCGAAGCCACCGGCCAGCTCCGCCGGGGTGAACGCGCGCGGCAGCTCCAGCAACGCCAGCGGGTTGCCCCGGCTCTCCGCGACGATCTGGTCGCGCACCGACGCGTCGAGCGGGCCGGCCAGCGCGCCCATCAGCAGGGCGCGCGCGTCGGCGTCACCGAGCCCGGCGAGCGCGAGCTCGGGCAGCCCGCGGAACCCGTGCTCGCCGTCCGCCGCCCGCACGGCCGCGACCAGCACGACCGGTTCGGCGAGCAGCCTGCGGGCCACGAACGCGAGCACCCGCGCCGAAGCGCTGTCGAGCTCCTGCACGTCGTCGACGAGGCAGAGCAGCGGCTGGTGCCCGGCGGCCTCGGACAGCAGGCTCAGCACCGCGAGCCCGACCAGGAACCGGTCGGGCGCCGGACCGGTGCTCAGCCCGAAGGCCGTCGCGAGCGCGGCGCGCTGCGGGGCGGGCAGGCGGTCGAGGTGGCCGAGCAGCGGCGCGCACAGCTGGTGCAGGCCCGCGAACGCGAGCTCCGCCTCCGGCTCCAGCCCCGCCGCGCGCACCACGCGGTAGCCGGGAGCCTGCGCGGACAGGTGGTCGAGCAGCGCGCTCTTGCCGATGCCCGCCTCGCCCCGCAGCACGAGCACCCGGCTCGTCCCGCCGCGCGCCTGGGCCAGCAGCTGGTCCAGGCGCCGCAGTTCGCCGTCGCGGCCCCGCAGGTCCGGCCCGGAAGCGCCAGCAGTCATGACTCCCCACCGAGGTTCGATGCGGTTCGCCCGCCGGGGTGAAGCTCCATCGTGGCACACCCCGGGCCGGATTCCCCCCGCGGAAACCAGGGAGTCGCACTGGCGCGACCGGTGCCTGCCCGGCCGCACGTGGACTCAGGGGGACACGGTCAGCGGTTCTCCAGGGTTGATGACCGTGACCGGGACATCGGGGACGAGGCGGCGGGCGGCCTCGACGAAACGAGCGGGGTCCTTGTCGCTCTTGAGGAACAGCCTGTCGCCGATCGGGCCGCCGGTGAAGGCGTAGTGCTGCGGCACCGCCAGTTTCGGGCGCAGCACGGCGGTGAGTTCGGCCGCCTCTTCGGCGTTCATGACGACCTGCTTGTTGCCCGCCATCCGGATGTGCAGGCCGTTGACGGGAAGCAGCGCCACGTCCAGCGGGCCGTACCGGTCGGTCAGGGTGCGCAGTTCCGGGACGAGCAGCGTGTCCCCGGCGAAGTAGACGCGGCGCCCGCCGGCGCTGAGCACATAGGTGACCTCGTAGCAGCCGTGCTTGCCGGGCGCCGCGGCGATGGTCAGGTCGCCGACCCGGGCGGACTGCCACGGTTCCAGCGCGCGGACGTTGGTGAACCCCGCCTTGCGGGCCGGCCCGACCACCGGTCCGGCGACGAGGAGGGGCACGTCCTTGTCGCGGTAGCGGCGGAAGGCGCCGAGGTCGCAGTGGTCGTAGTGCTCGTGGCTGATCACGACCGCGTCCAGGTGGGGCAGGGTCTCCGGCTGGAAGGCGACGGGCTCGCCCGGGTGGTAGAAGAGCTTCTGGCTGAACCAGGGGTCGGTGAGCACGGTCAGGTCGCCGAACTGGATCAGGTGGCAGCTGTGGGTCACCCGGGTGATGACGAGCGGCTCGGTCATGGCTGTTCCCTCGTTTCGTGTCACCGGTTGCCCGCGTCGGCGGGGCTGGCTCCGCCCAGAGGTGCGCGCTGCGGGGAGATGACCCGGCGGCTGATGCGCCAGGCATCGTCGTGGCGTCGCAGGCTGTCGAGGTGCGTCACGCTGGCGAGTGTCCCGTCGGCCAGGATGACGAGGCCCTTGGAGCGTGCGGTCGCCCGGCCTTCCTCCTCGCCGGTGATGACGATGTTCGTCAGGTGGTGGGCGATGGGGTTGTCCGCGCCGAGGTGCAGGGCGGCGCTCCTGACCGCCTCGATCCCCTCGAAGGTTCCGACGCCGAGAGCGCTCATGTCGTAGACGACGTCCGGTGTGAAGACCTCCCCGAGCCGGTCCAGGTGGCCTTCGTCGAACAGGTGCCCGTGCAGGGACAGGGTCTCGCTGATCGCCTGGCGGTCTTCCGCGCGCAGTTCCACTATCACTGTGTACTCCGTTCTTGTTGGTACCCAGTACCAGACTGTACGCAGTTCCTCATGGAACGGCAAGCCACTCTTGCTATGCTGGTGGTCATGACCTCGCCTCGTCCGCTCGTGGAGCGCAAGCGACGCCAGGCGCGAGCGCGCATCATCGAGGCCGCCCAGGAGCTGTTCCACGAGCGGGGCTTCGACGGCGTCTCGGTCGGCGACATCGCCGAGCGCGCCGAAGTCGGCCGCACCACGTTCTTCCGCCACTTCGTGGACAAGCAGGAGGTCGTGTTCGCCAGGGAGCAGGAGCTGCTCGAGGTGGTCGACGCGACGGCCCGGGCGGACGACGTCCCGGCCGCACGGAGCGCGACCGAAGCCATCGAGCAACTCCGCCCGGTCGTGCTCGCGATCTGCGCCCAGGCGGCCGCCGACCCGGAGGGCTACACCCGCCACTTCCAGCTCATCGAGCAGCACCCGGAACTCCGCGCCCGCGACGCCGTGAAGGTGCAGGAGATCGCCGACAAACTGGGCGATCTGCTCATCGGCCGCGGATCCGACGAGGCCACCGCCCGCTTCGCCGCGCACATCGCCATCGCCTGCTACCAGACCGCCAAACGCCTGGGCAACGACCCCCGCACCCTGGTGGACGACGTGCGGGCCGCCTTCGAACGAGTGCTCACGCTGGGCGCAGGCCCCACCGAACCCCGGTCGTAGCCCGATCCAGGACTGGGCGTCCACTTCGGGCTCGCCGGGGAAACGGCGCCGGTCCCCACCGCGACTACGGGGGTGAGGAGGCGGGGATGGCACACAGCTTCTACTTCGCGGCGCACGCCGACGACGCGCTGTTGTTCCGGGGCAACCAGCTCTTCGCCGACGAACACACCCGCGGCGCGCAGGTCGTGCACGTGACGACCACGGGCGGGGACGCCGGGCGCACCGACGGCTGGTGGCAGGCGCGCGAGCAGGGCCTCGTGGACGCCCTGAACGCCACCGCCGGCGATCCACCCGTCACCACCGAGACGATCACGCTCGGCGGCCGCGCCCTGACCCGGTACCGCGCGGCGAACTGGTTCCTCTACCCGCTCCGCCTGCCCGACGGCGGGCTCGACGGGCAGGGCTTCGGCCTCGGCTCGCTCACGATGCTGCGCGACGGGCGGCTCGGCGCGCTGACCCCGCTCGACGGGAGCACGCCGTACCAGGGCTGGCCCGCGGTCGTCGCGACCCTGCGGGCGATCGTGGCCGGTCACCGCGACAGCGGCGAAACGCCGTGGCTCAACGTCGCCGACCCCGATCCGGCCCGCAACCCCGGCGACCACCCCGACCACTACGCGACCGCGGCCGCCGCCGACGCGATCGCCGACGCCGACCGGGCCAGCGCCTGGTTCTGGACCGGCTACGACACGAAGAACCGGCCCGCCAACCTCGACGGTCTCGCGCTGGAGGCGAAACGTTTCCTCTTCGCCGCGTACGGCTGGCGGACCGGCGGGCCCGACGAGACGGAATGGGGTTGGTGGGGGCCGCGCGACTACGGCCGGGTGCGCTGACGGAAAATCGCCCGTAACGCCATTTGGGTGACGTCCGATAGGGGGACCATGGGGCTCGACGCCGAGGTCGGCAACGCTACTGCGCTGTCCCACACCACCGAGGCCCCCGCCCCGCGGTCACGCCGCGTGCCGGAGTGGCTCGTGGTCCTGGCCGTCGGTGCCGTGGCCGTCGTCGGATTCTCGATCCCGTACTGGCTGCAGCCGCGCTTCTTCTTCGTCGGCGACAACCCCGAGTCGTTCGTGCCGCTCTGGCACCACCTCGGCACGCAGCTGCGTGCCGGGCACTGGCCGATGATGGACGCCGCGGGCTGGTACGGCGGCAACTACGCCGCCGAGGGCGAGTACGCGATGTGGAACCCCGTCGAGCTGCTCGGCTACGTGGTGGTTTCGCTGTTCGACAACCTCGCGGCGGCCTCGGCGGTCGTCAACGTCGCCTTCCTCGCCCTGCTCAGCATGGCCGCATACCTGCTGTGCCGCGAGTACGGCGCCGCGCGCGTGCCGTCGGTGGTGCTGGGGCTGGCGATGCCCGCCGGGGGCTTCACGCTCTTCTACGCGGCGGCGGGCTGGCCGGCCGAGCTGATGGCGCTCACGTGGCTGGCGTGGTTCTGGTGGGCCGCGCGCCGGCACGTGCGCGGCGCGCTGAACCCGTTGGTGCCGTTCGCCTTCGGGGCATTGGCGATCACCACCGGGAACCCGTACGCCGCACTGGGCATCGCGATCGTCAGCACCGGGATCATCGTCGAACTGGCCCTGCGGCGCCGATTCCGCCCCATCGCGCACCTCGTGCTCATCGGGCTGTGCGTCGCGGCGGCCGCCTTCCCCGCGTTCCTGCCGCTCCAGCTGGTGCTGCCGGTGACCGACCGGCAGGGCCTCGCCATGATCAGCAACGACATGTTCCAGGTGCCGCACCTCGGCGACCTGCTCACCTCCAGCGCCCCCACGTACCTGCCCGGCATCGTCAACTGGGACGGCGCGGTGCGCGAAACCCTGCCCTCCACGTACTTCGCGTGGTTCGCCGTGCCGCTGCTGCCGTGGGTGCGGTTCGGCGCGCTCCGCCGGGCGGCCCGCCCGCTCACGAGCGTCGCGGTGATCTGCGGGATCTACTTCCTGCTGGTGCTCGGCCCGTCCAACCTGTGGCTGTTCCGCTGGCCGATCCGGCTCATCGAGCACCTGTACCTGGGGGTGGCCGTCCTCGTCGCGGTGCTGCTGTCCGCGGGGCTCGCGCGGGACCACGTGCGGCGGCGGGCGGTGGCCTCGGCGTGCCTGGTCCTGGTGGCCGGGTACCTCTCGACCGCGCTCAGCCCCGAGATCTCCTGGCTGCACCTGCTCGCCACCGTCGCCGTGCTGGCGCTGGTCGCGGCCGCGGTCGTCGTCCACCGCCGGTACGGGCCGCGCCCGTTCGGTGCCGTGCTGCTGGCCGGCACGGTCGCGATCATGGCCTACCAGACCGGGAACCTCCCGGTGAAGGCGGCGCCGACCGCGGAGGGCCCGGTTTCGGTGAGCCAGATCCGGGAGGGCGCGGTCACGATGCGCGGCACAGTGCTGCAGCTCGCGGACCAGACGCCGGTCCGCACGGAGGACTACGCGAACGGGGACCTCCTGTTCGGCAACGAGAACATCCTGCGCGGCCACGAGACGATCAACCACTACAGCGGCATCAGCTTCGCGAAGTTCAACACGGCGCTGTGCATGACCTACAAGGGCGAGGTGTGCCCGGACGCCTTCCGGCGGCTGTGGCAGCCGGACGCGGACACCGGCGTCCCGCCGGTGGACGCGCTGCGCGTGCAAACCCTGGTCCTGCAACGGCATCTGCTGCCCGAGGCCGCCGACCAGCCACCCCCGCCGGGCTGGCAGGTGGCGGCCCGCGACGCCGTCCGCACCGTGTGGACGCGGTCCGCGCCGCCCTACCCCGGCCGGGTGTCGTGGGCCTCACCCGGCACCGAGGTGCTGGACTCGCGGTCCCAGCCGGAGCAGGAGGCGGTCACCTACCGCGCCCAGCCTGGTGGCGGCCGGATCCTCTTCGCCCGGCTGAACTGGCCCGGCTACACGGCCACTGTGGACGGTGCCGCCGTCCCGGTGCGGGAGGACGCCACGGGCCTGATCGTGCTGGACGTGCCCCCCGGTGAGCACCGCGTGGACCTGTCCTTCCGCGAGCCCGGGCTGCGTGCCGCCGCGTGGGTGTTCGGGGCGGCGACGGTCGTCGCGCTGGCGCACGCGGCCGTCTGGTGGTGGCGCCGCAGCCGGCTGAGGGGGCCTCGCAGAACCTCCCAGCTCCCCTCTCCGCCGACCTAACGTGGTCGTGTCACGGCCGCCGCAGCGGGTATGCCCCTCCGCGCGACCGTGCTCGAACGACTCACGAGGAGCGACACGAGATGCTTGGTGTGGTCATGCACGCCCCCGGCGACGTCCGGGTCGAAGAGCGTGAAGACCCGAAGATCCAGTACCCGACGGACGCGGTCATCCGGGTCGCCGCGGCCTGCATCTGCGGGTCCGACCTGTGGCCCTACCGCGGCGCCGACGACGTCCACGACGCCCCGATGGGCCACGAGTACGTCGGCGTGGTCGAAGAGGTCGGCGACGAGGTGCGCAACGTCAAGCCCGGTGACTTCGTCGTCGGCTCGTTCTTCGCCTCCGACAACACCTGCGAGATCTGCCGCGCCGGGTACCAGTCCCGCTGCGTGCACGCCGAGCCGATGGGCGCGCTGGGCACCCAGGCGCAGCGCGCCCGCGTCCCGCTCGCCGACGGCACGCTCGTGGCCACCCCGGGGATGCCGGACGCGGACCTGGTCCCGTCCCTGCTCGCCGCGTCCGATGTGCTGGGCACCGGCTGGTTCGGCGCGGTCGCGGCGGAGGCGGGGCCTGGCAAGACGGTCGCCGTCGTCGGCGACGGCGCGGTGGGCCTGCACGCGGTGCTGGCCGCGAAGCAGCTGGGCGCCGAGCGGATCGTCATCTTCAGCAGGCACGCCGACCGACAGCGGCTCGCCGCCGAGTTCGGCGCGACCGACGTCATCGCCGAACGGGGTGACGAAGGGGTCGCGAAGCTCAAGGACCTCACCGGCGGGCTGGGCGCACACTCGGTGGTCGAGGCCGTGGGCACGCAGGAGTCGATGATGCAGGCCATCCGCGCGACCCGCCCCGGCGGGCACGTCGGCTACGTGGGCGTCGCGCACGACGTCGCTTTGCCCGGCGGCGAGCTGTTCTTCTCCGGGGTGCACCTGCACGGCGGACCCGCACCCGTGCGCCGCTTCCTGCCCGAGCTGATCCAGCTCATCTGGGACCGCACCATCGACCCCGGCAAGGTCTTCGACCGCACCCTCCCGCTGGCCGACGCCGCCGAGGGCTACCGGGCGATGGACGAACGACGGGCGATCAAGGTCCTGCTCACGGTATGAACGGCGCCTACCGTGGAGCCGTGGACTGGAAGAAGGACGTCCGGGACTTCCTGGTCTCGCGCCGCGCCAGGGTGACCCCGGCGCGCGCGGGGCTGCCCGACGTGGGCGGCGAACGGCGGGTGCCGGGGCTGCGGCGCGAGGAGGTCGCGACGCTCGCCGGGGTCAGCACCGACTACTACACCCGGCTGGAGCGCGGCAACATCGCGGGCGCGTCGGACGGGGTGCTCGACGCGATCGCCAGGGCCCTGCAGCTCGACGACGCCGAGCGCGCGCACCTGTTCGACCTGGCCCGCGCCCGTGCCCGCCGGCCCCGGCACTCCGCGCGGCACGTGCGGCCGTCGGTCCGGCGGATCCTCGACGCGATGGACGTCCCGGCCATGGTGCAGAACGCCGCGCAGGACGTCGTGGCAGCGAACGCGCTGGGACGGGCGCTGTACGCCCCGCACTTCGAGGCGGGACCGCGGCCCAACATCGCGCGGTTCATCTTCCTGGACCCGCGGGCGCGGGAGTTCTACGTCGACTGGGAGCTGGCCCGGCACACCTGTGCCGCGATGCTGCGCCGCGACCTCGGGCGTGACCCGGCGAACGCGGACCTCGCCGCGCTCGTCGGCGAACTGTCCGCGCGCAGCGGCACCTTCGCGCGGGACTGGGCGCGGCACAACATGCACATCCACCGCACCGGCACGAAGGCGTTCCGGCACCCCGGCGTCGGCCTCCTCGAGGTGGACTTCGACGTGTTCGAGCTGCCCGGGGACGACAACCTGATCATGGTCACCTACAGCGCCGCACCCGGCTCCCCCGCGGCCGACGCGCTGGCGCTGCTGGCGCTGGACTCCCCTGCGGCGGCCGATATCGCCTGAACGTCCGGATCACCCGGTGATGGGAGGTTTCACACCGGATACCGGCACGAGTGCGTGAACGGATACCGCACGCTGATCTGCCCGCCACGTCCGCGACGCGGGGCGGAGATCGAATGCGGGCGTCACCGCAGCGTATGAGAGAAAGGACAAGCTCGTGCCGATTCCCGCGTCCGAAGCACTCGGCCTGCAGGCCGAGGTCGCCGAAGGCAAGATCGACGACCTGCGCCGCCCGGGGCGCTACCTGGTGAGCTCGCTGTTCGCCGGGGCGTTCATCGGGGTCGCCGTCGTGTTGCTGCTGGAGGCGACCGGACCACTCGACGCGGCGCACTCGCCCTGGACGAAAGTGGTGCAGGGACTGGTGTTCGGCATCGCGCTGACCGCCGTGGTGTTCGCCGGCGCGGAACTGTCCACCGGCAACATGATGACGATGACGCAGGGCGTGCTGGTGCGGCGGCGCGGGGTGGGCGCTGCGGTGGGCGTCGTGCTCGCGTCGTTCGTGGGCAACCTGCTCGGCTCGGTCCTGTTCGCCTGGCTGGTGCACGAGGGCGGGGTGCTGGCGATCGGCGCCACCCCCGGCCACGCGGGGCCCGGTGCCGCGCTGCTGGCGAGCCTGCTGAAGGCCAAGACCGCGGAATCCGCCGGGGCGTTGTTCTTCCGCGGCGTGCTGTGCAACTTCCTGGTGTGCCTCGCGGTGTGGATGGCGGCGCGCACGAAGTCCGACGGGGCCAAGCTCGCGCTCATCTTCTGGTGCCTGCTGGCGTTCGTCGCGTCCGGGTTCGAGCACGTCGTGGCCAACATGACGACGTTCTCGCTGGGGCTGTTCGAGGACGTGCCCGGCGTGACCCTCGCGGCGTTCGGGCGGAACCTGCTGTTCGTCGGGCTCGGCAACCTCGTCGGCGGCGGGCTGCTCGTCGGCGCCGGGTACGCCTTCGTGGCGCGGCGGCCCGGCGCCAAGGCGCACGGAACCGACACCGCAGGTCAGGAGGGCGAGCTGGCGAGCACGCGCGCGTGACGCCCCGGCCCGTCCTTGACGGTCTTCCCCGGCGGGGCTACTTTCTGCGGACTCGCATTGGCGCGTTCCTGGACCATTGAGGGGATCCCGTGGACGAGGACAGCATCCGGCTCCACCAGCTCGGTTACGCGCAGGAACTCCGGCGCACCATGTCGGCCTTCTCGAACTTCGCCGTCTCGTTCACGATCATCTCGATCCTGTCGGGCTGCCTGACGCTCTACGGGTTCGGCCTGGGCACCGGCGGCCCCGCCGCGATGGTGTGGGGCTGGCCGCTGGTCGGGGTGTTCGTGGTCCTCGTCGGGCTCGGGATGGCCGAGGTGTGTTCGAGCTACCCGACGGCGGGCGGGCTCTACTACTGGGCGGCGAAGCTGGCGCCGGCCCGCAGCGCCGCGGCCTGGTCGTGGTTCACCGGCTGGTTCAACCTCGTCGGGCAGGTCGCGGTCACCGCGGGGATCGACTTCGGGGCCGCCCTGTTCCTCAACGCGTTCCTCGACCTGCAGTTCGGGTTCGCCGCCACGCCGGGGCACACGATCACCCTGCTCGCGTTCATCCTGGTGCTGCACGGGCTGCTCAACACGTTCGGCGTGCGGCTGGTGGCCTTCCTCAACAACGTCAGCGTGTGGTGGCACCTCATCGGTGTCGTGGTGATCGTGGCGGTGCTGGCGTTCGTGCCGGCCCGCCACCAGTCCGCGTCGTTCGTGTTCGGGCACTTCGTGAACAACACGGGCTGGGGTTTCGCGCCGTACGTGTTCGCGCTCGGGTTGCTCGTCGCGCAGTACACGCTCACCGGGTACGACGCGTCCGCGCACATGACGGAGGAAACCCGCAACGCGGCGAAAGCCGGGCCGCGCGGGATCGTCCACTCCATACTGGTGTCGCTCGTCGCGGGCTGGATCCTGTTGCTGGGCCTGACTTTCGCGATCCAGGACTACGACGGCGCGGTGAACTCAGCGACCGGCGTCCCGCCCGCGCAGATCTTCCTCGACGCGGCGGGCGCGACCACCGGCAAGTTCCTCCTGCTGATCGCGATCGGCGCGCAGCTGTTCTGCGGCATGGCGTCGGTGACGGCGAACTCACGCATGATCTACGCCTTCGCCCGCGACGGCGCGATCCCCGGATCCTCGTGGTGGCACCGCATCAACAAGCGCACCCGCACGCCGACGAACTCGGTGTGGCTGGCCGCCGTGGGTGCCTTGGTCCTCGCACTGCCGTACCTGTGGAGCGCGACGGCGTACGCGGCCGTGACGTCGATCGCCACCGTCGGCCTGTACGTCGCGTACGTGATCCCGGTCTTCCTGCGGGTGCGCAAGGGCGACGCGTTCGAGCGCGGTCCCTGGCACCTCGGCCGGTGGGGCCGCCCGGTCGGGATCGTGGCGTCGGTGTGGGTCGCGTTGATCTTCGTGTTGTTCATGCTGCCGCAGGCGTCCCCGATCACGGTGCGAACGTTCAACTACACGCCGGTCGCGTTCGTCGTGGTGCTCGGCGGGGCGGCGGTGTGGTGGTTCGCCTCGGCGCGGAAGTGGTTCACCGGCCCGAAGGTGCAGGGCTCGGCCGCGGAACTGGAAGCCGTGGAGGAGGACCTGCGGGTGGTCTGAGCGGAGCCGCGGCGCCCGTCGGCTTCACGGCGGTGCGCCCGTGCCGGGCGAGCCGCCGCCCGGCCAGGCCCCGTCGCCGGTCAGGCCCCGTCGCGGGGCCCCTGCCGCGCAGCGATCCCGCCGCCGCGGAGCAGATTTCCAGCACCGCCAGCAATCCCGCCCTCACTGAGCAGCCCACTCACCGCCGGGCGCCCACAGCGCCTCGCGCCCGCGCGCCGAGTAGCGGTGCACCCCTCCCCGATGGGGAACCGGCGCAACGACCCAGCCGCGCCTACCCTTCCTCCCGGGGCGCGAGGTGTTCCAGCAGGATCCGCACGAACGCCTCGAACGCGGCGGTCATGTCCTGGTCCCGGTCGAGGAGCCACTGGATCTGCAGCCCGTCGAGCATCGCGAGCACCAGGTTCGCCAGCACGGCCGCGTCGACGTCCGTGCGGAACTCGCCCGTGTCCTGGCCCTGCGCGATCGCCCGGCGGACGCTGCCCCGCAGCCGCTCGTACCGCTCCTCGAAGTACTCGTGCGCGGGATGGCTCTCCGACACGCCCTCGCCCACCAGCACGGTGAACAGCTGCACCAGCTCCGGCGTCGTCGTGTTGCGGGCCACCAGCGCGACGAGCGCGCGCAGTGCCGCGCTCCCGCCCTCGGACCAGGTGTCCCGCATCCACCGCATCGCCTCGCGGTCGCGTTCCTCCAGCACCGCGAGCAGCAGCCGCTCCTTCGACGGGAAGTGGTGCAGCAGACCGGGCTGGGTCAACCGGGCCGCTTCGGCGACCGACGCGAGCGGGGCGCCGCGGTAGCCGTGGCGGGCGAACAGCGGGGCGGCGGCGTCGAGGATCGCGGCGCGGGTGCGCTCGCCCCGCCGCGTGGGCTTGCGGGTACTGGGCATGCCCCACCCTAGACTCCGAAAAGCCTAACGAACGGTAGCGAACGCACGCAGAAGCCCCGCGTGACCTGCTTCTTCATCGATCCGTGACAACCTACCGACTACTAGGTCTTCCGCCGGCCCCGCTCCGCGCACTACCTTGGCCGACGCACCGAAACCACCCGCCGACCAACGACGAGAGGCGGCTGTGCCGATGGACGTCGATCGACGCACCCTGTTGCTGGCGACCGCCGCGGTCGCCCTCTCCCCCGCGCTGACCGCCACCGCCTCGACCGGGGACCCCGTCTCGCGGATGACCCTCGAAGAGAAGGTGTCGCTGCTGCACGGCGCCACCGATCCGGCCTCGCTCGGGCAGGCCGGTTACCTCCCGGGAGTGCCCCGCCTCGGCATCCCCGAGGTCCGCCTGACCGACGGCCCCGCCGGGATCCGCGTCACCCGCCCCGCCACCGCCCTGCCCGCCCCGGTCGCGCTCGCCGCCACCTTCGACCCCGCGACCGCCCGCGACTACGGCCGCGTCCTCGGCGAGGAAGGCCGGTCACTGGGCCAGGACGTGCTGCTCGCCCCCATGACCAACATCGTCCGCGTGCCGCAGGCCGGCCGGAACTTCGAGACGCTGGGCGAAGATCCGCTGCTGGCGGGCGAGCTCGTCGCCGCCGAGGTGCGCGGCATCCAGGAAGCCGGCCTCATCGCGACGGTGAAGCACTACGCGGCCAACAACTTCGAGAACGGCCGCCAGACCGTCAGCGCGGACGTCGACGAGCGCACCCTGCGCGAGATCTACCTCCCGGCGTTCGAAGCGGCAGTGCGCGCCGGAGCCGGTGCGGTGATGGCCTCCTACAACCGCGTCAACGGCGTGTACGCGTCGGAAAACGCGCACCTGCTCACCGAAATCCTGCGGGGCGACTGGGGTTTCCGCGGTTTCGTGATGTCCGACTGGGGCGCGACCCACAGCACGGAGGCGATCCTCGCCGGGCTCGACATGGAGATGCCGAGCGGCACGTACTTCGCCGCTCTCGTCACCGCGGTGCGCGAGGGGCGGATCCCCGAGTCCGTTGTGGACACCGCGGCACGGCGTGTCGTCACCCAGCTGCGGCGGTTCGGCACCCCGAAGACCCGGCCACCCCTGGACCGGGCCGGGCACGCCCGCGCCGCCCGGCGGTTCGCCGCGGCGGGCGCGGTGTTGCTGCGCAACGAAAACGCCGTCCTGCCGCTCACCGGGCTGCGCTCGGTCGCCGTCATCGGGCCGACAGCCCGCAGCCCGCTCGTCGGCGGAGGCGGGAGCGCGCACGTCGTCCCCGAGTACGCCGAAAGCCCGCTCGACGCGCTCGCGCGGCGGGCCGGCCGTCCCCTGCCCTACGCACCGGGCGTGGACCTCGACGGGGTGCCCGTCCCCGCTTCGGCGCTGTCCACGGGCACGATCGACTTCACCGGTTCCGCCGCACTGCCCGCCGGCACCACCCGCACCTGGACCGGCACACTGACCGCGCCCGAAACCGGCGACTACGACCTGCGCATCCAGGGCAGCGGTGCGGTGCAGTCGTTCCAGGGCGGTATCTCGCTCACGCTCGACGGCACGCGGATCGGCTCGGTCGGCGCGATCTTCGGCGGCAACAGCCGCCTGCTCGCCACCGGCGACGGGCTCGGCAACGCGGGCACGGTCGTGCACCTCGAGGCGGGGCAGCCGCACCAGTTCACCATCACCGCCACCGGCGCCGCGGACACGCCGTTGCAGGTCCGGCTCGCGTGGGTCACCCCGGCCCGGCGGCAGCAGGCGCTCGACGAGGCCGTGGCGCTCGCCCGCTCGGCGCGGACGGTGCTGCTGTTCGCGTTCAACGAGGGCACCGAGGGGCAGGACCGGCCGGGCCTGGCCCTGCCCGACAACCAGGATCCCGTCGTCGCCGCCGTCGCGGCGGCGAACTCGCGCACCGTCGTCGTGCTCAACACCGGGGATCCGGTCACCATGCCGTGGCTCGACCGGACGGCGGCCGTGCTGCAGATGTGGTACCCGGGCCAGGAAGGCGCCGACGCGACCGCCGCGTTGCTGCTGGGCGAGGCGAACCCGGGCGGGAAACTGCCCGTGACGTACCCGAAGCGCGAGGCCGACGCCCCGACCGCGCCGCCCGAGCGCTACCCGGGGGTGAACGGGCACGCGCGGTACAGCGAAGGCATCTTCGTCGGCTACCGGCACTACGACGCCCACCACGTCGAGCCGCTGTTCTCGTTCGGGCACGGGCTTTCCTACACCCGCTTCCACTACAGCGACCTGTCCGTGCACGGGCGCCAGGTGGAGTTCCTGCTGCGCAACACCGGTGACCGCGCCGGGGCCGAGGTCGCACAGGTGTACCTCGGGCCACCGGCTTCGGCGCCGGTGCCGATGGCCCGTCAGCTGGCCGCGTTCGCCAGGGTCGAGCTGCGGCCGGGGGAAAGCCGCCGCATCCGCCTGGAGCTGCCCGGGCGCGCGTTGTCGTACTGGTCCGGGGGCTGGCGGGTGGTACCGGGCGACCGCGAGGTGCAGGTCGGCTCGTCCTCCCGCGACATCCGGCTGAACCGGACCGTCTTCGTCCACTGAGGAGGATGTGGTGAAGCTCTTTTCCCTGCTGGTCACGCTTCTCCTGCTCGCCGCCGGCACGGCCACGGCCGCCACCGGGGCACCGCACGCGCACACCCGGGCCGGGGTGGTGCGCGGCAGTTCGGCGGACGGGGTGGACAGCTTCCTCGGCATCCCTTACGCCGCACCGCCGACGGGTGACCTGCGGTGGCGTCCCCCGGCCCCGCCCGTCCCGTGGACCGGGGTGCGGGACGCGACGGCGTACGGCAACCGGTGCCCGGCCGTGGCGAGCACGAACGGGCCGCGGTCGGAGACCGAGGACTGCCTGTACCTCAACGTGCAGCGGCCCTCGGGCGCGAAGAAACTCCCGGTGTTCGTGTGGATCCACGGCGGCGGACTGCGGAACGGCAGTTCGAACCAGCACGACGGCAGCCTGCTGGCACGCCGTGACGTCGTCGTCGTGACGATCAACTACCGGCTCGGCGTGTTCGGCTTCCTCGCGCACCCCGGGCTCACCGCGGAGGCCGGGCGGTCGGGCAACTACGGTTTCCTCGACCAGCAGGCCGCACTGCGCTGGGTCAGGGACAACATCGCGGCGTTCGGCGGGGATCCGCACCAGGTGACGTTGGGCGGCGAGTCCGCGGGCGGCTTCTCGACGTGCGCGCACCTGGCTTCCCCCGCCTCGCGCGGACTCTTCCAGCAGGCGATCATCCAAAGTGGAGCATGCCCGAGCACCCCGCTCGGCACCGCCGAGCAGAGTGGCACCGCCGTCGCACAGTCCTTGGGCTGCCAGGACATCGCGTGCCTGCGGGCGCTTCCGGCGGCCCGGCTCGTCGACGTCGACGCGGCACCCACGCTCGTCAGCGGCGTACCGGAGCTACCGCGGCCGCCGGACAGCGTCGTGCGCGCCGGCGAGTTCACCCGCGTCCCGCTGCTGATCGGCGCGAACCGGGACGAAGGGCGCACGTTCGCGCTGGGCTTCGTCGGCGCGACCCGCGAGCAGTACGAGTCGTGGGTGCTCACGAACTACAGCGCGGCGGCCCTCGCCCGCTACCCGTGGCCGGAGCGGTCCGACCGGTTCACGGCGGCGTACCTGATCGGCGCGATCATGACCGACTCCGGGACGGTGGGCGGTATCGGCGGATGCGCGACGCGTTCGCTGGTCCGGTCCTTCACGCACTACACGCCCACGTACGCCTACCAGCTCGACCACCGCACGGGCCCGGGCCTGAGCCCCGAACCCGCTGGGTACGTGTGGGGCGCCGGGCACGCGGCGGAGCTGGCGTACCTGTGGCCGAGCTTCGACAACGGCACCCCGATCGCGCCGACGTTCGACGCGGCGGAACGGCAGCTGTCGCGGGACATGGTGCGGTACTGGACGTCGTTCATCCGCACCGGCGACCCCGGCTGGGCCACCTATCCCGGCTCGACGTTCTCGCTGCGGGCGGGTGGCACGTCCGTGCCGATCCCCGACCGGCAGTTCTCCGCCGAGCACCAGTGCGGGTTCTGGGGCTGACGCTCAGTCGGTCCCGGCCTCCATCGCCGCGTTGTCGAGCAGGCCCTCCTCCTCGGAGACGGTGCCGCGCGAGGCGATCGTCTCCGCGCCACCCGCGGGCATCGCGCCGATGAGCCCGGTGGAGGCGGCCTGCGCGGCGCCCACGAGCGTCGGGTTCGAGCTGCCGACGAGACCGAGCGCGACGTACTGCTCCAGGCGCGCCCGCGAGTCGGCGATGTCGAGGTTGCGCATGGTCAGCTGCCCGATGCGGTCGGTCGGCCCGAACGCCGAGTCCTCGGTGCGCTCCATCGACAGCTTGTCCGGGTGGTAGCTGAACGACGGGCCGGTCGTGTCGAGGATCGAGTAGTCCTCGCCGCGCCGCAGCCGCAGGGTCACCTCGCCGGTGACGGCCGCGCCGACCCACCGCTGCAGGGACTCGCGCAGCATGAGCGACTGCGGGTCGAGCCACCGGCCCTCGTACATCAGGCGGCCGAGGCGTCGGCCCTCGACGTGGTAGGCGGCGAGGGTGTCCTCGTTGTGGATCGCGTTGACCAGCCGCTCGTAGGCCGCGTGCAGCAGGGCCATGCCGGGCGCCTCGTAGATGCCGCGGCTCTTGGCCTCGATGATGCGGTTCTCGATTTGGTCGGACATGCCCATGCCGTGGCGGCCGCCGATCGCGTTGGCCTCCAGCACGAGGTCGACGGCGGTCGGGAACTCCTTGCCGTTGATCCGCACCGGGCGGCCCTGCTCGAAGGCGATCGTCACGTCCTCGACCGGGATCTCCACGGCCGGGTCCCAGAACCGCACGCCCATGATCGGCTCGACCAGCTCGATGCCGTTGCCGAGGTGCTCCAGCGCCTTCGCCTCGTGGGTGGCGCCCCAGATGTTGGCGTCGGTGGAGTAGGCCTTCTCGGTGCTCGCGCGGTAGGGCAGGTCACGCGCCTGCAGCCACTCCGACATCTCGGTGCGGCCGCCCAGCTCGGTGACGAAGTCGGCGTCCAGCCACGGCTTGTAGATCCGCAGCGAGGGGTTGGCGAGCAGGCCGTAGCGGTAGAACCGCTCGATGTCGTTGCCCTTGAAGGTGGAGCCGTCGCCCCAGATCTGCACGTCGTCCTCGAGCATCGCGCGCACGAGCAGCGTGCCCGTGACGGCGCGGCCGAGCGGCGTGGTGTTGAAGTAGGTGCGGCCGCCCGAGCGGATGTGGAACGCGCCGCAGGCGAGCGCGGCGAGCCCCTCCTCCACCAGCGCCTCGCGGCAGTCGACGAGGCGGGCGATCTCCGCGCCGTAGGTGCCGGCGCGGCCGGGCACCGAGTCGATGTCGGGCTCGTCGTACTGCCCGATGTCGGCGGTGTAGGCGCACGGCACGGCGCCCTTCTCGCGCATCCACGCGACCGCTACCGACGTGTCGAGACCACCGGAGAAGGCGATCCCGACTCGTTCACCGACAGGCAGGGAAGTGAGCACCTTGGACACGAGTGGAACTATATGCAACGCGATGCATGGCCATTCATCCGGGGTGCCTTAGCCCTCCTCGACCCGCCCTCCGGACACCGCCAGCCGGCGGTTCACGTGCACCGCGTCCAGCATGCGGCGGTCGTGCGTCACCAGCAGCAGGGTGCCGGGGTAGGTGTCCAAAGCGGACTCCAGCTGCTCGATCGCGGGCAGGTCGAGGTGGTTGGTCGGCTCGTCGAGCACCAGCAGGTTCACGCCGCGCGCCTGCAGCAGCGCCAGCGCCGCCCTGGTCCGCTCCCCCGGTGACAGCGTCGCGGCCGGGCGCAGCACGTGGGCCGCGGTCAGCCCGAACTTCGCCAGCAGCGTGCGGACGTCGGCGTCGGCGAACTCCGGCACCTCCCTGGCGAAGGCCTCCGCGAGCGCCACGTCGCCGAGGAAGCGCCGCCGCGCCTGGTCGACCTCGCCGACGACGACACCCGGGCCCAGCGTGGCGCTGCCCCCGGCGAGTTCGGCCCGGCCCAGCAGTGCCGCGAGCAGCGTGGACTTCCCGGCCCCGTTCGCGCCGGTGATCGCGACCCGGTCCGCCCAGTCGATCTGCAGGTCCACCGGCCCGAGCGTGAAGGCGCCCCGGCGCACGACCGCGCCGCGGAGGGTGGCCACGACCGCACCCGCGCGCGGGGCGGCGGCGATCTCCATCCGCAGCTCCCACTCCTTGCGGGGTTCCTCCACGACCTCCAGGCGCTCGATCATCCGGTCCGTCTGCCGCGCCTTGGCCGCCTGCTTCTCGGTGGCCTCCGAGCGGAACTTGCGGCCGGCCTTGTCGTTGTCGGGAGCCTTGCGCCGGGCGTTGCGCACGCCCTTCTCCATCCACGCGCGCTGGGTCCGGGCGCGCGCCTCCAGCCCGGCCTTCGTCGCCGCGTACTGCTCGTACTCCTCGCGCGCGTGCCGCCGGGCGACCGCGCGCTCCTCCAGGTAGGACTCGTAGCCGCCGCCGTAGGTGGTGACCTGCCGCTGCGCGAGGTCCAGCTCCACCACGCGGTCCACCGTGCGGGCCAGGAACTCGCGGTCGTGGCTCACCAGCACCGTCGCGGCGCGCAGTCCCGTGACGAAGCGCTCCAGCCGCTCGAGCCCGTCCAGGTCGAGGTCGTTGGTCGGCTCGTCGAGGAGGAACACGTCGTAGCGGCTGAGCAGCAGCGAGGCCAGCCCGGCGCGCGCGGCCTGGCCGCCGGACAGCGAGGTCATGGGCTGGTCGAGGTCGACCGCGAGCCCCACCTCCGCCGCGACCTCGCCGGTCCGCTCGTCCAGGTCGGCGCCGCCCAGCGCGAGCCAGCGCTCCAGGGCGGCCGCGTAGGTGTCGTCGGCGCCCGGCGCGCCCTCGGTGAGCGCCCCGGTGGCGGCGTCGAGTTCGGCCTGCGCGGCCGCGACCCCCGTGCGGCGGGCCAGGAACGCGCGCACCGACTCGCCCTCGCGCCGCTCCGGTTCCTGTGGCAGGTGGCCGACGGTCGCGGTCGGTGGGCTCAGCCGGATCTCCCCCGCCTCGGGCGGCGTCAGCCCGGCGAGCAGGCGCAGCAGCGTGGACTTCCCGGCGCCGTTCACCCCGACGAGCCCGACGACCTCCCCCGGCGCGACGACCAGGTCCAGCCCGGAGAACAGGGTGCGTTCACCGTGCCCGGCGGCAAGCCCCTTCACGACGATCGTTGCGCTCATCAGCAGGTGAGTCTAGGGACCGTTGCGGGAGCGATCCGCGGCCGCCTCAGCCCCAGGCCCGCTCCGCGATCCGCGCCACGGCCTCCAGCTCGGCCCGCGACGCACCATCGCGGGCCGCCTGCGCCAGGCCCGTCAGCACGGACATCGTGTATCGGGCCAGCGCGCGGGCGTCGGTGTCCTCCGGCAGCCTGCCTGCCGCCACGTCGGCACGGACCTTGGCGGCGAAGGCGGTGACCTTGCTCTCCCGCAGCCGCCGCAGGCACCCGATCACGTCCGCGTCCGTCGTACCTCCGTCGCCGCTGATGACGAGGCAGCCCTTGGGCAGGCCGCGGCGGGTGTAACGCCCGGGCGCCTCCGCGAACACGCGTGCGGCCGCGCGCTCCGCCGTCGGCTCCTCCGCCAGCGCCGCCTCGATGAAGCCGCCGTACTGCGCGTCGTACACCCGCAGCGCCTCGGCGAACAGCCGCTGCTTGTCCCCGAACGCGGAGTACAGGCTGGGCGCCCCGATGCCCAGCTCCTCCGTCAGGTCCCGGACCGACGTCGCCTCGTACCCGCGCCGCCAGAACAGCCGGATCGCCTTGTCCAGCGCCGCTTCCCGGTCGAAGGAACGCGGCCGGCCGCGGGTTTTCGTCACCATGGCCGCCATTTTATAGCGATCGTTAGCGAACCTGGTACGGTCATTTGTGTAACGACTGCTAGGGAAAGGAGCGACCGTGGGCAGGACCGCACTGGTGACCGGGGCGGGGCGCGGTATCGGCAGGGCGATCGCGCTGCGGCTGGCGCGCGACGGCGTCCGCGTCGGCGTGCACTACGGCAGCAGTGCCGACGCCGCGAAGCAGACCGTCGAGGAGATCACCGCGGCGGGCGGCGAGGCCTTCGCGATCCAGGCGCGGCTCGGCGCCCCCGGCGACGCCGACGCGCTGTGGACCGCGTTCGACGAGCACGCCGACGGCCTCGACATCCTCGTCAACAACGCGGGCGTCCTCGGCGGCCGGATCCCGTTCGCCGACGTGACCGAGGCGACCTACGACGAGGTCTTCGCCGTCAACACCAAAGCACCGTTCTTCGTGACGCAGCAAGGCCTTTCGCGGCTGCGGGACGGCGGCCGGATCGTCAACGTCTCCACCCGGATCACCCACGGGGCGCACACACCCGAGCTGATGGCCTACGCCATGTCGAAGGCCGCCATCGACACCTTCACCGCGACGCTGGCGAAGGAGCTGGGACCGCGCGGGATCACGGTCAACGCCGTCGGGCCCGGCGCGACGGACACCGACATGAACACCACCCGGCTCGCGACCGAGGAGGGCCGCGCCGCGATCGCCGCCCAGTCCCCGCTGCGGCGCGTGGCACAGCCGGCCGACATCGCGGACGTCGTCGCGTTCCTGGCGAGCGACGACGCCCGCTGGGTGACCGGGCAGTGGCTCGACGCGAGCGGGGGGTCGATGCTCTGATGCCCGTCGCGGTTCTCGTGCTCGGGTTCGCGATCTTCGCCCAGGGCACCAGCGAACTGGTGCTCGCCGGGCTGTTGCCCGAGCTCGCCGCCGACCTCGGGGTGAGCATCCCGCAGGCGGGCCTGCTCGTCTCCGGGTTCGCGCTCGGCATGCTGGCCGAGGCACCCGTGCTGGCCGTCCTCACCCTGCGCTGGCCACGGCGGCGCGCCCTGCTCGCGTTCCTGGCCGTCTTCGTGCTCGTCCACGTCGCCGGGGCGCTGACCACGAGCTACGCGGTCCTGTTCGCCACCCGGTTCGCCGGCGCCTTCGTCTACGCCGGGTTCTGGGCGGTCGGCGGCAGCACCGCGATGGCGCTGGTCCCGGCCGACCGCCGTGCGCGGGCCATGAGCGTCGTCGCGGGCGGGCTCACCGTCGCGACCGTCCTCGGCCTGCCCGCCGGGACGTGGATCGGGCAGCACGCCACGTGGCGCGGCGCGTTCTGGGCCGTCGCCGCACTCAGCGCGCTCGCCGCCATCGGTGTGCTGCTCGCTGTGCCGGACCACCGGCCGGCACACCCGCCGCGCGTGCGGGACGAGCTGCGCGGGCTGCGCACGGGCAGGCTGTGGCTGTCCTACGCGATGACCGCCGTCTCCACTGCCGCGTTGCTGGGCACCTTCACCTACCTCGGCGCGATGCTCGTGACGACCACCGGCCTGGCCGAGCGCTGGGTACCGGCCGTGCTGCTGACCTACGGCGTGGGCGCGCTCGCCGGGATCACGTTCGGCGGGCGGCTGGCGGACCGGCACCCCCGCGGCGTGCTGGTAGCGGGCTTCACCGGCCTGCTCGCCGTCTCGGCCGCGCTCGCGCTGACGGCGGCGCACGCGGTCGCGGTCGTGGTCCTGGTGTTCCTGCTGGGGCTGGCCGGGTTCGCCACGAACCCCGCGCTCAACTCGCGGGTGTCGGTGCTCGCACCCGGCGCCCCGACGCTCGCCGTCGCCGGGAACATCTCCGCCTTCAACACCGGGATCAGCGTGGGCCCCTGGCTCGGCGGCCTCGCGCTCGGCGCGGGCCTCGGCTACCCGTCGGTGGCCTGGCTCGGCACCCTTCTGGCGGCGGTGGCACTGGTCCTGGTGGGCGTTGACGCGACCCGGCAGCGTGTCCACAATGTGGGAAGCGAGTTCCCTCACATGGCGGAATCTCGCCGGGTTTCTTAAGGTCCGGTGGTCCAGTCCAGACAGACCCGCAGAGGAACAGTTGTCCGACATGCTGTCGCCGGGCGGCGCGCCCGTGCCCGCCGCCGCTCCGGCGTCACGCGGCCTGTGGCGCTCCCTGCGGCGTGACCGGTGGGCGCAGGCCAGTGCCGTCGTCATCGTGCTGGTGATCGTGACCGCGCTCGCCGCGCCGCTGCTCGCCATGATCGAGGGGCAGGACCCGTACACCTACCACACGGACCTGCTCGACCCCGCCGACGGCACGGGCGCCGGCGCGCTCGGCGGCATCAGCGGCGCCCACTGGTTCGGCGTCGAGCCGCTGACCGGGCGGGACCTGTTCTCGATCGTCGCCTACGGGGCACGCACGTCGTTCCTCATCGGACTCGCGGCGACGGTGGTGTCGGTGGTCATCGGGGTGCTGCTGGGCGCGAGCGCCGGGTACACCGGCGGCTGGTGGGACACCGCGGTCAGCCGCGTGACCGACGTGCTGCTCGGGTTCCCGCAGCTCATCTTCATGATCGCGGTCGGTGCCGTCGCCCCGGCCTCGATCCCCCGGCCGCTGCTGCTGATCGCGGTGATCGGCCTGTTCGGCTGGCCGCGCGTGGCCCGTGTCGTGCGCGCCCAGACGCTCAGCCTGCGCAACCGCGACTTCGTGCGTGCCGCGCGGGCGCTCGGCGCGGGCGGGGTGCACGTGTTCCGCCGCGAGCTGCTGCCGAACCTCTGGGCGCCGATCATCGTGCTGACCACGGTCACCATCCCGGCCAACATCGGCCTGGAGGCGGCGCTGTCGTTCCTCGGGGTCGGGATCCCGCCGCCCACGCCGAGCTGGGGCCGTTCCATCAGCGACGCGATCAACTGGGTGCAGACCGATCCGATGTTCCTGATCTTCCCCGGCGCCGCGTTGTTCCTCGCGACGCTGGCGTTCAACATGCTCGGCGACGGGCTGCGGGACGCGCTCGACCCGAAGACGGCGGTGCGCCGGTGACCCGCACGCTGCGTTTCGTCGGTGCCCGGCTGGGCGGCATGGTCGTCGTCCTGCTCGTGGTCAGCTTCGGCATGTTCGCGGTGTTCTACCTGCTGCCCACCGACCCCGCGATCATGTCGTGCGGCAAGCCGTGCACGCCGGAGAACCTCGCGCTGGCACGGCAGTTCATGGGCTTCGACAAGCCGTGGATCCAGCAGTACCTCGACTTCCTCGGCGGGATCTTCACCGGCCGCACGTTCGGCACCGGCGCGACGGCGATCGTGTGCGCCGCACCGTGTTTCGGCTACTCCTTCCAGCAGAGCGAACCGGTGCTGACGCTCATCGGCGACCGGCTGCCGGTCACCGTGTCGCTCGCCGTGGGCGCCGCGGTGCTCTGGCTCGCCGCCGGGGTCGCGACGGGTGTGCTGTCGGCGCTGCGGCGGGGCAGGGCGACCGACCGCATCGCGATGACGGTGACGCTGGCCGGGGTGTCGGCTCCGGCGTACCTGGTGGGGCTGCTGGGGATCCTGCTGTTCGGGTTCACGCTCGACGTGGTGCCGGTCAACGGGTACGTGCCGCTCGCGGAGAGCCCGGTCGACTGGGCGTGGCACCTCGTGCTGCCGTGGCTGGTGCTGGCGTTCATCAACGCGGCCGTGTACGCGCGGCTCTCGCGCGGCCAGATGCTGGAGGTCCTCGGTGAGGACTTCATCCGCACGGCGCGGGCGGTCGGCCTGCCCGAGCGGACGGTCGTCGGGAAGTACGCGCTGCGCAACGTGCTGCTGCCCGTGGTCACGGTGTTCGCCATCGACCTCGGCTCCCTGCTCGGCGGCGCGGTGATCACCGAGCGGGTGTTCGCGCTGCCCGGCCTCGGCGGGCTGCTGGTGGACGCGGTGCACCAGGTGGACCTGCCGCTGCTGATGGGCGTGTCCGTGTTCGCCGCCTTCTTCGTCGTACTGGCGAACTTCGTCGTCGACGTCCTCTACGGAGTCCTCGACCCGCGCGCGCGGGTCAGGTGAGGAGGAGGGAAATGGTTGCTTGGGTGGCGGAGCCGGCTGACGGCCCGCAGCAAGCGGCTCCGCCGCTTCGAAACCAGGAAGGAAACTTGATGGATCGCAGGGATTTCCTCAGGGCAGTGGGACTGGCCGCGGGGGTGTCGGGCGCCGGCGCGCTGCTGGCCGCCTGCAACGCCAACGAGCGCTCCGGTGGCGGCGCGCTCACCGTCTCCCCCGGTGGCACGCTCCGCATCCTCTACGACGGCACCTCCCAGCGCCTCGACCCGGCCAGGAGCCAGAGCCTCGCGATCACCTTCTCCGGGCTCATCCACCGCCGCCTGACCGCGTGGAAGACCTCCGCCGACGGCCCCACGACCGTGGTGCCCGACCTCGCGACCGACACCGGCCGCGCGAGCGCCGACGGGAAGACGTGGACGTTCACGCTCAAGGACGGCCTCAAGATGTCCGACGGCACGCCCATCACGAGCGCGGAGATCAAGTACGGCATCGAGCGCTCGTTCGACCCGGCGTTCGCCGGCGGGCTGGGCTACCACAAGACCCTGCTGGAGGGCGGCACGTCGTACTCGGGGCCGTTCAAGAGCGGTGACCTGGCCTCGATCGAGACGCCCGACGCGAAGACGATCGTGTTCCACCTCGCACGGCCCTACGGCGACTGGCCGTGGATCGTGAGCATGCCCGCGTTCGCCCCGGTGCCCAAGGGCAAGGGCACCGACGCGACGTACGACTCCAGCCCGGTCGCGTCCGGCCCCTACCAGGTCGCCTCCTACACCAAGGGCGTGGAGATCCGGCTGACCCGCAACCCCAACTGGGACCCCAAGACCGACGTCGCCCGCACCGGCCTGCCCGACGAGGTCGTGATGCAGCTGGGCCAGGACACCGGCGTGATGTCCCAGCGGCTGCTCGCCAGCGGCGGGGACGACGCCCACGCGTTCGGCGCGGCGTTCGTCAACCCCGCGCAGCTCGCGCAGATCCGCACCAACCCGGCGGCGAAGGACCAGCTCGTCACCTCGAAGTCCGGGGCGCTGGCCTACCTGGCGCTCAACACCCGCCGCGGCCCGCTCGCGAACCCCAAGGTGCGCCAGGCCTTCCAGTACGCGGTGGACAAGACCGCGTACCAGATCGCCACCGCGGGCACCGCCGACCTCGCCGGCCCGGTCGCCACCACGCTGATCACCGAGGGCATCGTCGGCCGCGAGGTGTTCGACCTCTACCCCGCCCCGCCGACCGGTGACGTGGCCAAGGCCAAGCAGCTGCTCGCCGAAGCCGGGTACCCGGACGGCATCCAGAACCTGGACTTCCCGGTGTCCACCGCGAACAACTACGCCGACAAGGCGCAGGCGATCCAGGCCGCGCTGCGGCGGGCGGGCATCGAGACCAAGCTCCGCCCGCTGGACGACGACGCCTGGCAGGCCGTCGCCACCGGCAACGACGACAACGCCTACGACCTCACCCTCACTTCCTGGCAGCCGGACTTCCCCAGCGCCAACGCCAACATCCAGCCGCTGTTCGGCACGTCGGAGATCGGCAACAACGGGTACAACATCTCGCGCTACTCCGTGCCCGAGGTGGACGCGCTGATCGCGCAGGCGCAGGGCACCGTCGACCCGGCGGCGGCCGGGAAGCTGTGGGCGCAGGCGGACCGGCGGATCCTGCAGGACTCCCCCATCGTGCCGCTGATCTACACGCGCAACTCGTTCCTGCACGGCTCGAAGGTGGGCGACTTCGCCATCGGCGAGTTCCCCGCCTACCCCAACTACCTGCAGATGGGGCTGGCGAAGTAAGTGGCCGACGCGCTGCTCGCACTCCGGGACGTCTCGATCCGCTTCGGGGACACCGAAGCGGTCCGGGACGTCGCGTTCGACGTGTTCCCCGGCGAGGTCGTCGCCCTCGTCGGGGAGTCCGGTTCCGGCAAGTCGGTCACCGCGCTGTCCCTGCTCGGGCTGCTGCCGGACACCGCGACGGTGACGGGTTCGGCGACGCTGTCCGGCCGCGATCTGTACACAGTGGACGGTGATGCGCTGCGTGCGGTGCGGGGCGGCGAGATCGGCATGGTGTTCCAGGAGCCGATGAGCGCGCTCAACCCGGTGTTCCGCATCGGCACCCAGCTGGTGGACGCGGTGCGCGCGCACCGGAAGGTGTCGCGGGCGCAGGCCCGGGAGCGCGCCAGGGAACTGCTCGAACTCGTGGAGCTCGACGCCACGCGGGTGCTGCGGTCGTACCCGCACGAGCTGTCCGGCGGGCAGCTGCAGCGCGTCGTGATCGCGGCGGCGCTGGTGCACGAGCCGGCGCTGCTCATCGCCGACGAACCGACCACGGCGCTGGACGTGACGGTGCAGGCCGGGATCCTGCAGCTGCTGCGGTCGCTGCGGGACCGGCTGGGCACGGCGATCCTGCTCGTCACGCACGACATGGGCGTGGTCGCCGACCTCGCGGACCGCGTGGTGGTGCTGCGTGAGGGCCGGGTGGTCGAGCAGAACACGGCCACGGGGCTGTTCGCCGCCCCCAAGGCGGACTACACGCGGGAGCTGCTGGATTCGGTGCTGTCACTGGGTTCCGGCTCGCCGGGCAAGGCGGTGCCCGAGGCCGGGCCGCTGGTTTCGGTGCGGGACCTGGAGGTCACCTACCGCGGCGGTGTGCGTGCCGTGGACGGCGTGTCACTGACCATCGCGGCCGACGAAGTGCTGGGGCTGGTCGGCGAGTCGGGTTCGGGCAAGAGCACGATCTCGTCGGTGCTCACCGGCCTGGTGGCGCTGTCGGGCGGTGAGGTGCGGATCGCCGGGGTGGACCTGGCGCGGGCGAACGCGCGGCAGCGGCGTGAGGTGCGGCGGCAGATCGGTGTGGTGTTCCAGAACCCGGCCTCGGCGCTGAACCCGCGGGCGACGATCGGCGCGAGCATCGCGGAACCGCTGGTGGTGCACGGGGAGCGTGGCGACCACCGGGCGCGCGTGGCCGAGTTGCTGGAGGCGGTGCGGCTGGACCCGGGCTGGAGCGGGCGGTACCCGCACGAGCTGTCCGGTGGCCAGCGGCAGCGGGTCGGCATCGCGCGGGCGCTCGCGCTGCGGCCACGGCTGCTGATCGCGGACGAGCCGACGAGCGCGCTGGACGTTTCCGTGCAGGCCTCGGTGCTGGCGCTGCTGGCCGACCTGCAGCGGGAGCTGGCGTTCGCGTGCCTGTTCATCTCGCACGACCTCGCGGTCGTCGAGCGGGTGGCCGACCGGGTGGTGGTGCTGCACCAGGGGCGGGTCGTGGAGGAGGGCCCGGTGGCGGCCGTGCTGGGCGCCCCGAAGCAGCCCTACACGCGGCGGCTGGTGGCGGCCGCCCCGGTCGCGGACCCCGCGCGGCAGCGGGAACGCCGGGAGGCGTGGCGGGCGCTGACCTCCTGAGGGTGTGTGCCTTCGGGGCCGGGCGGCGTTGCGCTTACCCTGTGGGGCGGGCGGTCTCCTGAGGCAGGGGTCGCGGCCCTCGTGGCGCGGTGCTGGCCCTGGCGAAACCGCACCGTCCTCTGAACGGCGGAGCCGCGCTCTCCCACGGCGCGCCTTGTCGGCCTCCCGGGCTGGGCCGGGCTGTCCCGCGGCGCGCCTTGTCGGCCTCCCGGGCTGGGCCGGGCTGTCCCGCGGCGCGCCTTGTCGGCCTCCCGGGCTGGGCCGGGCTGTCCCGCGGCGCGAGTGTTGGCTCCCCGGGGCCGGGCGGCGAGCCCACCCGCCGCTCGAAGGCACACGCGGCCTCCTGAGACGCGCGCTCCCTGCCAACGCGCCGCCTCCCCCGTCCCGCCGCCGCCCCCAAGCCGCGCCGCCGCCCCTCTCCCACCGCCCCTCCCGCGCGCCGCCTCCCCCGCGCCGCCGCGCTGCCGCCCCTCTCCCGCCAAGCCGCCCTGCCTCCCGCCGCGCCGCTGCCCCTCCCGCGCGCACCCTCGCCCGTCCCGTCTCCCCGGCCAAGCCCTCCCCTGCGCCGCGCCGCTTCCCGCCAACTCCTCCCCGGCCAAGCCGCCCTGCGTCCCCCTCGCCCGCCCCGCCTCCCCGGCCAAGCCCTCCCCTGCCCCGCCCCTCCCACCCCCGAAACTCCCGACCTTCGGCGGGTTGACGCTCCCCTCCCCGGCCCGAAAGGATCAAAGCACGCAGATTGACAACGTTGTCACAGGAGGAAACGGAATGAGAGCGCGCAAGCGCGTCCTTGCCGCCCTGCTCGCCGGGGTCACGACCGTCGCCGTCGCGACGCCCGCCGTCGCGCAGGAGCGGGGGCCGCGGTTCGCCGGCGACCCGACCGCGCTGGTCGACACGTCGATCGGCAACAACGGCGACGGCACCACGTTTCCCGGTGCCACCACCCCCTTCGGGATGGTGCAGCTGAGCCCCGACACGCAGCTCAAGAAGTACGCGTCCTACGACTACGCGCAGGACACGATCCTCGGCTTCAGCCACACGCACCTCTCGGGCGTGGGCTGCCAGACCATGGGCACCTTCCGCTTCATGCCGACCACCGGCGCGGTCACCACGTCCGACCCGGCGCAGTACGGCGCGAAGTTCAGCCACGCCAACGAAACCCGGCAGCCCGGCTACTACGGCGTCAAGCTGGACGACGGCATCACCGCCGAGCTGACCGCCACCCAGCGCACCGGGCAGCACCGCTACACCTACCCCGCGGGCGCCGCCGAGAACGTCCTCATCGAGGTCGGCGAGGCCAACGGCTACACCTACGCCGGCGACGTGCACGTGGTCGGCGACGACACCGTCGAGGGCTGGGTCGAGGGCGGCAACTTCTGCTGGGAGACCCAGAAGGAGCGCTACAAGATCTTCTTCAGCGCGCACTTCGACCGGAAGTTCACCGGTTTCGGCACCTGGACCGACTCGACGCTGACCGCGGGCAAGCGGGACGCCTCGCTCGGCAGCCAGCGCACCGGCGCGTGGCTGAGCTTCGACCCCACCCGGAACGGGCAGGTCGGCGTCTCGGTCGGCGTGTCCTACACCTCGATCGACGGCGCCCGGCTCAACCGCACCGCGGAGCAGCCGAAGTCCTTCGACCGGGCGCGGAACGCCGCGCACGACACGTGGCTCGACGAGCTGAACCGGATGCGCGTCGCGGGGGGCACCACCGCCGACCAGCGCACCTACTACAGCGCGCTGTACCGGTCGCTGCTGCACCCGTCCGTCGGGTCCGATGTGGACGGTTCCTACCGCGGCTTCGACGACCGCGTGCACCGCAGCCGCGACACCTACTACCAGATGTTCTCGCTGTGGGACACCTACCGCTCGCAGAACCAGCTCGTCGCGCTCCTGCACCCGGACAAGGCCGCGGACATGACGAAGTCGGTGCTCAAGATCTACTCCGACGGCGGCTGGCTGCCGCGCTGGGCGCTGGCCAACGGCGAGACGAACGTGATGAGCGGCGACCCGGTCACCCCGTGGGTCGTCGACAACTACCGCCGCGGCCTGCTCGACGACCGCACCGCGCGGCAGCTGTTCGACGCGCTGTGGCGCAACGCCACCGAGGTGCCCGCCGACCAGTCGATCTTCCGCGGCCGCGACGGCAATCCCAGCTACGTCCAGAACGGCTGGATCGGCTACCAGGACGTCCTCGGCTACACCTTCGGCGACACCCGCCAGGCCGGGTCCGCGACGCTGGAGTACGCGCTCGGCGACTGCGCGCTGGCCACGATGGCGCAGGGCCTCGGGTACGCGGACAAGGCGAAAACCCTGCGCGGCCGCTGTGACGACTTCGCCAACCTGTGGGACCGGAGCGTGACCTCACACGGCTTCACCGGGTTCCCGCGCGCCCGCGCCGCCGACGGCACCTTCGTCGGTGACGCCGACCCGGCGCAGTCCGTCGGTTTCCACGAGGGCACGCCGTGGCAGTACCAGTGGCTGGCCCAGCAGGACCCGGCGACGTTGTTCGGCCTGATGGGCGGCGCGGGCCAGGCGGAGCAGCGGCTCGACACCTTCTTCGACATGCCACTGCTGCTGACCGACCCGGCGAAGGCCGCGAGCGAGTCGTGGGTGCACGGCGCGTACGACTACCACAACAACTTCGCCTTCAACCCCAACAACGAACCCGACCTGCACGCGCCGTGGATGTACGCGTGGACGGGCGCGCCGTGGAAGACGTCGGCCGTGCTGCGCGCGGCGCGGACGCTGTTCACCGACACCCCCTACGGCATGCCCGGCAACGACGACCTCGGCACCATCTCGTCGTGGCTCGTGTTCGGCATGACGGGGATCTTCGAGGCGCAGCCCGGTTCCGGTACCTACCTGCTGAGCACCCCGATGTTCGAGAAGGTCGAGATCCGGCCCGCCGGCGGCCGGCGGATCGAGATCGAGGCGCCCGGCGCCAGCGCGTCGAAGTTCCAGTACACAAAGGACGTCCAAATCGGACACCACGACTACGACCGGTCGTGGATCTCGCACGCGGATCTCCTGCGGGCGGGCGAGATCCGGTTCGAGCTGAGCGGCACGCCCACGAACTGGGGCACCCGCTCGACACCGCCCGGCGTCTGAGGCGTCAGCGTGGTCCCGGCCGGAACGACCCGGCCGGGACCACGTCATCCGCCGGAACGCGCGCCGGGCGACAGCCGGAAGACCGGCCAGCCGATCTCCGTGCGCCACGAGTCCGGGTCCGGGTCGTCGCGCGGGCCGCACAGGTAGGTCTCGTGCACCGGACCGTCCACGGCGAGCGCGTGCTCCACCACCCACTCGCCGAGCCTGCCGTACGTCACGTCGATGTCGTCGTGAGGCCCGCGGTGCACCGTCACCGCCAGCTCCACCGCGGGCAGGACGTGCCGTGCCACGCGCCCGGTTTCAGGGGCGTCGGGGACGGGGCGGTAGACCAGCACGCGCCCGCGTCCGGCGGTGAACAGCTCGTTGTCGTACAGGCCACCCGGCGGTCCGGCGGGCTCGTGCCCCCGCACGGCCGCGTCCAGTTCCGCCATCGCGCCGTCGTACCAGGTCAGCACGTCCTCCTCGGCGACCGTGCCGCTCACCGCCGTGACGGTCCGGGCGGGCACCGACCGCAGCTCCACCTCCAGCCGCTCGACGTCGGGGCGCAGCAGCTGCCGCAACGACGTGACCGCGGCCCGCGTGCGGTCCAGCCGCTCCTCCAGCCGCCGCAGGTGGGCGGCGGTCAGCTCCGCGCGGGCCTCCGGGTCCCCGGTGGCGAGGATCTGCTTCACGTCGGCCAGCGGCATGTCCAGTTCCCGCAGCCGGTGGATCACCTGGGCCTGCGGGATCTGCGCCCCGGTGTAGTACCGGTAGCCGCTCGCCGGGTCGACCGACGCGGGCTCGAGCAGGCCCGCCTCGTGGTAGCGGCGCAGCGTGCGCACGCTCAGGTGGGTCAGCTGGGCGAACTCCCCGATCGTCAGTCCCTGGCGCATACCGTCCACTGTGCACCCTCACCCCGCGGGAGACTCCAGCCGTTTGCCCCTCTCCCCGGGAGAGGCCACACGCTGGCGGCATGACACACCAGAAGACCGGCCGCCTCGACGGCAGGCGGGCCGTGGTCACCGGCGCCGGACGGGGCACCGGCGCCGCGATCACCGCCCGGCTGCGTGCGGCCGGCGCGACCGTACTGGGGGTCGCCCGCACCCGCCCGCCGGACGCGGGCCTGTTCCTCCCGGCCGACCTCACCACTGACGAAGGCGTCGCCGCCGTCGCCGACGGCGTGCGCGAGCACCTCGGGGCGGCCGACATCCTCGTGCACACCCTCGGCGGTTCGAGCTCCCCGGCCGGCGGGTTCGCCGCGCTGACCGGCCGGCACTGGGGCGACGAACTGCGGCTCAACCTGCTCGCGGCGGTCCGCCTCGACCGCGCCCTGCTGCCGGGGATGCTGGAGACCGGATCCGGTGCCGTCGTGCACGTGTCGTCGATCCAGCGCCGCATGCCGCTCTACGACGGGACGCTCGGCTACGCGGCCGCGAAGGCCGCGCTGACCGCCTACAGCAAGGGGCTGGCCAACGAAGTGGGACCGCGCGGGGTGCGGGTCAACGTCGTCTCCCCCGGCTTCATCCGCACGTCGGCCGCCGACGCCCTGATCGAGCGCATGGCCGCCACCCACGGCGTCACCCCCGGGCAGGCGCTGGACCGGCTCATGGACTTCCTCGGCGGGATCCCGCTCGGCCGCCCCGCCGAGCCCGCCGAGGTCGCCGAACTCGTCGCGTTCCTCGTGTCGGACCGCGCCTCCGCCATCACCGGCGCCGAACACACCATCGACGGCGGCACCGTGCCGACCGTCGGCTGAAAGGAGAAGGACCTTGTCCCTGCCCGAAACGATCACCGCGTACCTGGCCGCGCACGAGGCCCACGACACCGACGCCGAGCTGCGCCTGCTCGCCCCCGACGCGACGGTCACCGACGAGGGTCACACCTACCGGGGCCACGCCGAGATCGCGGCCTGGCTCCGGCGCTCGGCGAGCGAGTACACCTACACCTCGACGCTCACGGGCACCGAACGCGTGGACGACGACCACTACGTGGCGACCCACCACCTGGAGGGCGACTTCCCCGGCGGCGTCGTCGACCTGCACTTCCGGTTCACCCTCCACAACGGACTGATCGAGCGGCTGGTGATCGAACCCTGACGTCACGGGGCCGCCGGGTGCGGCTCGCCGGTGGTGACCAGTGCCGCCAGCACCCGGCCCACCACCGGCAGGACCGGCAGCCCGCGCCCGGCGAGGCCGCACGCGACCACCACCGGGCCCCGCCGGTCCAGCACCGCGTCCGAGACGAACTCGCACCGCGGGGCGGACAGCGTCACCGAAGCGGGGTCCGCCCCCGGCAGCCACTCCTCGACGTAGCGGGCGAGCGCCCGCGTCCGGGGTGCGTCGGCGCGGCAGTCCACCTCGGCCGCCGCGGCCTCGGCGAAGTCGACCTCGGTGCCCGCCCCGCGGACGCCGCTCGCGTAGCCGTGCGCCGCCAGCGCGGGCGGGTCGAGGTAGTGCTGGAACACGGGCCATTCCAGGTCCGGCCGCACCGGCGCGAACCGCACCGAGCGCGTCCACATCGGACGCAGCGGCGGCAGACCGGGGACGAGCGCGGCGGAGCGCACCCCGGCCGCGACGACCACCCGGCGCGCCCGGTAACACCCTTGACCCGTCCTGACCTCCACCAGATCGGACTGCCGGGGGCGCACCTCGGTCACCGGTTCCCCGTAGCGGATGATGCATCCGCTCTGTGCTGCCGCGCCACGCAAGGCCCGCAGCGCGGCCGACGCGTCGAGCCGGCCCGCGAGCGGGTGGAAGAAGATCCGGTCCTCGCACCGGAGCCCGGGCCAGCGCTCGACCGCCTCCTCCGGCGGTACCCACCGGCCCGGTTTCCCGACCGCGTCGGCCGTCCACGCCAGCACGTCCAGCTCCGCCGACCGCCCGTGGGCGACCGCGCCGGTCAGTGTGAGCACCGGGACGCCGGTCTCCTGCTCGGCCTCCCGCCACAACGGCAACGACCGCAGCGCGGCCCGGTTGCCCGCGAGTTCCCCGTCCGCGACGCGGAAGGCGAGCGTCCCGGACGCACCGCACCCGGGACGACCCGCCTCCAGCACGACCACCCGCGCCCCGCCGGCGGCGAGCTGCCACGCCGCGGCGGAACCGGTGCCCCCGGCTCCCACCACGATCACGTCGGCATCCCGCCCGGCCACCGCCAGCACGACCTTCCCTCTGCTGTGGATTGTCCGCACAGCATGGGGCAGCCGGGCCCGGTGTGCCCAGCCCGGTCCACATCGTGAGCGCGCTACTCCAGGTGCCGCGCGAAGAACCGGTTCACGTCGTCGCCCTCGAACCCCGGCACGCCGGTGTGCCCGCCCATGTTGGCGTGCAACGTCTTTTCCTTCGAGCCGAAGGCGTCGAACAGGTCCAGCGCCAGTTGCCGGTCGTTGTTTTCGTCGTCCCACTGCAGCAGGACGAGCAGCGGGATGGTGACCCGCCGGGCCTCCTCGAACATGCGGCGCGGCACGTAGCTCCCGGCGAACAGGACGGCGGCCGCGACGCGCGGCTCGACCACCGCCAGCCGGAGACCGATGCCGATCACCCCGCCGGAATACCCGACCGGGCCGCGGATCCCGGGCAGCGCGAGGAGGGCGTCCAGCGCCTCCTGCCATTCCGGGACCGCCGCTTCGACCAGCGGGAGGACGAGCCGCTCGACGATCCCGTCGTCGACCGGTTTCCCGGCCCGCACCGCCCGTTGGAGGTCGGCGCGGGCCTGCTCGGCGGCGTCGGAACGGGGCCGCTCCCCGCTGCCGGGGAGTTCGAGGGTGGCCGTGGCGTAGCCCTGCGCCGCGGAATGCCGGGCCCTGGCCGACAGCCGGGGGTACATCCTGGCCAGTCCGCCGGGGTGGCCGAGCAGGATCAGCGGGGCTGGCGAGGAATCCGGCGTCCAGAGGATGCCGGGGATCTCGCCGAGGGTGAATTCGCGTTCGAGGACGCCGTCTTCGAGGCGGCGTTCGGAGGTGAAGTGCATGGTCGTGCCTTTCGGGAGTGCTCGGAAACGGCGCTCCCGGACGACCTACCGCCCGACCGTGACCCCTGAGGGGAGCACCCATGTCGCAGTGTTCACGGGTACCACCTCCTCGGTCTCTCGCACGGCCTCCGGCAAGGTAGCAGCGGCGGGTCCGCTCCGCCAACGGGTTTTCCGCTACGCGTGGGCGGGGCTCATCTCCCACGGCGCCTGGGGCAGCACGTCGCCGGTTTCGAGCAGCGACTTGAGGTTCGCCAGCACGGCGGGCCAGCCGCTGGAGATCCCCTTCAGCATGTCGTGGTCGGGCAGCTTCTCGTGGGTCACGGTGAGGCGCACGATCTCCGCGTGCGGCTCGACGAGGAACGTCACGACCGACGGTTCCCGCGAGCTGTCCGGCGAGTCCTCGAACGTGATCACCAGGCGCGTCGGCGGTTCGGCTTCGAGCACCTTGCCGACGACGTCGACGGCACCCGAGCCGTCCGCCCGCCGGTGCTCCCAGTCCGAACCCGGCTGCCAGTCGGAGACGTTGTGGTGCCCCCAGTAGCGCGCGGTGAGCTCGGCGTCCGTCAGCGCCTGCCACACCTGCTCGGCACTGGCGTGGATGTAGGTGACGTAGACGTAGTCCGGGACGGTCATGGCGTACTCCTCTGCTCGGGTCTTGATGGCGTGCAGCGCCCGCAGCCGGGGCTGGTCGAACTCGGAGATCCAGCGCCGCTCGATCTCGGCGAGGGGTGCCGGGTTGAGGTAGTGCAGCCGTTCCCGCCCGCGCCGCACGACGGTCACGAGGTTCGCCCGCACCAGGACGTCGAGGTGCTGGGTCACCGACTGCCGTGCCATGTCCAGGTGCTCGCACACCTGGCGCAGCGTCTGCCCGTTCCGCTCGCGCAGCCGGTCGAGCAGCAGCCGACGGGTGGGGTCGGCCAGTGCCTTGAAGACGGCGTCCAGCTCTTCGGCACTCACCCGGCCATTATGCAGGTATTTGCCTGCCTATTGTCAAGGACGGGCGGTCAGCGCTCCTTGCCCGCCAGCGCGAGCCGCGCCGCGAGCTCGGCAACGCCCTCGGGGCCCAGGTTGCTGTAGCTGACCCGCACCGTGCCCGGGTCGCCGGGCCAGAACGCCGTGCCGGGGATGACGAGCGTGTCGTACTCCGCGATGAGCTGCCGCACGACTTCGCCGGTGGGGCGGTCGCGGAACGGGTGCCGCACCCAGCCGAAGAACGCCCCGGCCGACAGCAGCGTGAACCCGCCCGGGCGGTCCGCCATCACCGCGGCGAACGCGTGCCGCCGCCGGGCGATCTCCGCCACGCGCTCGCGCCGCCACGCCCCGGCGGAGGTGAGCCCGGTCAGCACGGCCTCCTGCCCGGCACGGGGCGCGCAGATCGCGGCGCAGTCGAGCAGTTTCAGCACCTCGCGGTTGAGCGCCGGAGACCCCACGATGGCCCCGACGCGGTAGCCGGGGATCGCGAGGTCCTTGGAGAAGCTGTGCAGGCTGACAACGGTGTCCTCCCAGCCGGGCTCGGTGAACAACGCGTGCGCGGGCCCGTCGTCCTCCCGGAAGGACCGGTAGGTCTCGTCGACGATCAGGGCAATGCCGTGCCGGCGCGCCAGCGCGGCGAAGGCGGCCAGTTCGGCGCCGCCGATCGTGGCACCGCTGGGATTTCCCGGCGTGACAAGCACTATGGCCCGCGTACGGGAGCTCAGCAGTGCCTCCGCCGCCTCGGCGCGGGGCAGCAGGTCCGGCCCCGGCTCCAGGTACACCGGCACGATCTCGTTGAGGCGCAACCACATGTCGTGGTTGAAGTAGAACGGCAGCACCAGCACGACCTCGTCGCCGGGCCCGGCGAGCGCGGAGATCGTCATGGCGAACGCCTGGTTGCACCCGGACGTGATGACGACGTTCGCGGCGTCGACCTCGGCCCCGTAGTCACGGGAAAGCTCGGCGGCGAAGGTCTCCCGCAGCAGCGGCAGCCCCGGCACCGGCGTGTACGCGGCGCCGTGCGGGTCGGCCGCGACCCGTGCCAGGCGCTCGGCGACCTCGGGCGCGGGCGGGTACGGCGGTGCCGCCTGCGCCAGGTCGAGCAGGTCACGCGCGCCCCCGCGCTGCGCCAGCAGCGAGTAGGCCTCGCCCATCGGCGAATCGACTTGCTGCCGCGTCACCTCTCGCAACCGCATGTGTGCTGTTCCTTCCCTCCGTGCCGGAGAGTTCAGGAAAGCACACCGAAGTCGACGTCGGCGCTGTCCACGGTGCCGGCGGTCCGGCCCGGCGCGCGGTGGTAGCGCCAGTACAGGTTCGTGTGCGCGATGACCTGCTCCGGCGGCGGCGCACCCCAAGCCGAATGGTCCTCGGTGGTGTGCGCGTCCGCGACCAGGAGCGCGTCGTACCCCTTCACGATGGCGGTGTGCAGCGTCGCGCGGATGCACTCGTCGGTCTGCGCCCCGGCGAGGACGAGCCGCCCCGCCGCGAGACCGGCGAGCTCGTCCTCGAGGGTGGTGCCCTCGAACGCGTCGGCGTAGTTCTTGCCGAGGCACGGCTCGCCGTCCCGCGGCGACAGCTCCGGCACGATCTCCCAGTCGTCGCTGCCGTACACCACGTTCTCGTCCGAGTGCTGCACCCACACGACGGGCACGCCCTCGCGCCGCGCCTTCTCGACCAGCCCGCCGATGGTCGCGACGACCTCGTCCCGGCGGTGGCAGCCGCCCACGACGCCGTTCTGCACGTCGACCACGAGCAGGGCGGTGTTCGGCCGGTTTTCCAGTGTTGTCATGGTCCCCCCAGCGCCTCCGGCGAAGACCGCAGCTTATCGCCGGGGACGCTCAATCGGCCACCGGCGCCGCCTTCGCCTCCACCACCGCCGCGTCCTCCGCACGCGCCCGCCGCGTCAGCGGAGCGGTGTGCGCGAGGAACGCCGCGACGCCCGAGACCACGGTCAGCCCGGCGAGATAGACCCCGATCAGGAACGAACTGCCGCTCCCGGCGAGGATCCCGGTCGCGATGATCGGCGCGAAGGACCCGCCGACGATGCCGCCGATCTGGTAGCCCAGCGACGATCCGGTGTACCGCACGTTCGTGGGGAACAGGTCGCTCATCACCGCGGGCAGCGGCGCGTACTGGGCCACGTTGGAGGCCGCGCCGAACGTGCAAGCCAGCAGCGCGAGCACCCACACCCGCGTGTCCAGCAGCGGGAACAGCAGCAGCGACGCCGCGACCTGCAGCACCGTGCCGATCACCATCGTGCGCCGCCTGCCGAAGCGGTCGGCGACCGAACCCGCCCACGCCATCGCGAAGATCTGCACCAGGCTCGCGAGGATGCCCATCAGCAGCACGTCGTTCCGGGTGAAACCGTCCGCCTTGGGCGCGTAGGACAGCGTGAACGTCAGCACGGTGTAGCCGATCGCCGAGGACGCCGCCGTCGCCAGGACGGCCGTCACGACACCGGCCGGGTACCGGCGCAGCACGTCCAGCAGCGGCACGCGCGCCGGACCGGTCCGCACCGCCCTGGTGAACAGCGGGCTCTCGGTCAGCCGCCGCCGGACCACCAGCCCGTACACGACGAGCACGATGCTGGACACGAACCCGATCCGCCAGCCCCAGTCGGTGAACGCCGGGCCGGTCAGCCAGGACAGCACGAGCATCATCAGGTTCGACAGGATCGCGCCCGCCGGCACGCCCAGCTGGGTGGACGAGCCGTAGAGCGCCCGCCGCTTCGGTGGCGCGTGCTCGACCGCCATCAACGCGGCGCCACCCCATTCCGCGCCGACGGCGAGGCCCTGCGCCAGCCGCAGCAGCACGAGCAGCACCGGGGCGGCGACGCCGATCTGCGCGTAGTTGGGCAGCAGGCCGACGAGCACCGTCGAGCCGCCCATGACCAGCAGGGACAGGATGAGGATCCGCTTGCGGCCGAGGCGGTCGCCGAAGTGCCCGGCGATCACGCCGCCGAGCGGCCGGGTGAGGAAGCCGATCGCGAACGTGGCGAACGAGCCCAGCTGGCTGACGACGGGGTTGCCGACCGGGAAGAACTGGGGGCCGAAGACCAGCGCGGCCGCCGCTCCGTAGAGGAAGAAGTCGTACCACTCGATGGTGGTGCCGAGGAAACTCGCTGTGGCGACCTTGCGCGCCTCGCGCGTGCCGCCGGAGTGCAGGTGCGTCATTGGGGGCCTGCTTCCGATGTCAGGTTTCCTGATGTGATCCAGGTAACAGGATCCCTGATACCGTGTCAAGCATGAGCCGTTCCGAGCTGCCGCCGCGCACCGCCTACCTCGTCAAACAGCTGGAGCTGGCGATGCGGTCCCGGCTGGACGCGGCGGTGCGTCCCCACGGGCTCACGACGATCCAGTACACGGCGCTCGCGGAGCTGCGGCGGCACCCGGGGCTGTCGTCGGCGCAGCTGGCGCGGCGGGCGTTCGTGAGCGCGCAGACCATGCAGGAACTCGTCGCGCGGCTGGAGCACCAGGGCCTCGTGCGGCGGCGGCCCGCGGAGCACAACAAACGCGTCCTGCGCACCAGCCTCACCGCCGAGGGGGAACGGATCCTCGCCGAGTCCGACTCCGCCATCGACGAGATCGAGCGCGACATGCTCGCCGATCTCGAACCGGCGCAGGTCACCGAATTCCGCGCCACACTGCGGTTGTGCACGCAGCGCCTGCTCAAGGACGAGCGGTGAGCGTGCCAGACTGGACCCATCACCCCGGCCGCGACTGGAGGAACCGCTGATGGAGGGGATCGACCCGACGGTGCCGCCGAGCGGCACGGGTTGCGCCGAGTGCGACGCCGCGAGCCCCCAGGGCTGGTGGTTCCACCTGCGGCGCTGCGCGCAGTGCGGGCACATCGGCTGCTGCGACTCCTCCCCCGGGCAGCACGCGACGGCGCACGCCGAGGAGACCGGGCACCGGCTCGTGCGCAGCTTCGAACCCGGCGAGGAGTGGTTCTGGGACTACAGCGCCCAGGTCATGTACGAAAGCGGTCCCGCGCTCGCCGCCCCGGCCCACCACCCCCTGGACCAGACCGCGCCCGGCCCCGCGGAACGCGTCCCCGCCGACTGGACGCAACGCCTCCACCGCTGACCCGCTTTCCAGTCGAAACCGCCCCGGCGGCACCTCGGCGGTTCTTCCCGTCCAAAGTGGACGATCCTTGCGGCGCCCAACCCCTCAGCCGTCCACCAGCAGGCCTCGCAGCGGCCCCTGGAGGCGTTCCGCCCGGCGGGAAACGCCGGGCAGCAGCACGAGCCGGTGCGTGCGGCGCTCGCCCCGGCGTTCCCGTTCCGCCTGCTCCTGCGCGACCGGGCGCCACACGCGGTCGACCACGTCGGCGGGATCGCCGTCCAGCTCCGCCTCCGCGCGCCCCAGGTGCTCGGCCCACAGCCGGAGCCGCGTCGCCCTGATCAGGTCCCGGTCGTCGGTCGCCACGTTGACCTCGGTGTCGTTGAACAGCGAGTGCTCGTTGAGGTTCGCCGAACCCACGGTCAGCCACGCGTCGTCGACGATGCCGAGCTTGGCGTGCACGTACACCGGCGCCGACGTCCCGCCGTCGTGGGCGCTGATCGTGGCCGCGACCAGGCGCCGGTTGCCGTCGTCCGCATCGAGGAGCCTGCCCAGCTGGCCGCGGGTGGTGTCCGCGCCGTTGCTGGGTTTGCGGGGCAGCAGCAGGACGACGCGGAAGCGGTCGTCCGGGGGGTTGCGCAGCTTGCCGATCAGCACCTCGGCGATCTCCGGTGACCACAGGAACTGGTTCTCCAGGTACACCAGCCGCCGCGCCGACCGCAGCGCCCGCAGGTAGGCGTCGAGGACGGTGAACTCCCCCTTCGGGGCGAAGTCGTACGTCCCGTTCGGCACTGTGCGCAGCAACTGCACGTTCGTGCCCCCGGCAGGCTCCGGGACGCGCGCCGGGGGCAGGTCCTCCCCGGCGACCTCGGTCCAGCGCTGCCGGAAGTGCTCCGCGACGTCCGCCACGACCGGCCCTTCGAGCCTGCTCACCAGGTCGTGCCAGCCCATCGGCCGTGGCGGGTGCCCGGGGCTGTCGTGCCGGTCGCCCTGCAGCGCGGTGAAGTCCACGCCACCGACGAACGCGACCTCGTCGTCGACCACCACGACCTTCTCATGGTGGCAGTGCAGCGTGCGCTCACGCGAGTCCAGCACGCACCGCACGCCGGTGTCCTCGACGAGCTTCCGCCGCTCCTCCCGCGCCTGCCCGCGGGTCGGTTCGAACGCGGGCACCGGCGGGCCCGCCCACACGAGCACCCGTACGGCGACGCCTGCCCGGCCGTCTCGGCGAGCAGCGTGCGCAGCGTCGGCGCGCCCGGGTCCCGTGACAGCCGGAAGTCCGCGCTGGCGTGCCAGTTGGCGATGTGGACGTGCGAGCGCGCACCCCGGATCGCGGCTTCGATCGCGGGCAGCGCCTCCTCCCCGTCGACCAGGACGTCCATCCGGTTGCCCGCGCGGACCGGCGCGCGCCCGCCCAGCGGGTCCCCCGCCCCGCCTTCGAGCACCTCGCCCCAGCCGAGCCGGCGCAGGCGGCGCCCGTGGCGGGCGCACAACACCCGCTCCAGCCCGTCGCCGAGCTTTTCGTCCACCTTGTCCAGCAGTGTGCGAAATGTCTTCACGTCCTACATAGCACTACAGATCGCCCGGGTTCGCCGTGCGAAGCCCGTACCACGCGTGGACACCCGCGGTGATCCACTCCGGGCGTTCCCACGTGCTCCAGCGGGCACGGGCGGCCTCGCCGATCGTCGCCGCGGCGTCGTCGGCCGGCACTCCCGCGGCTTGCAGCCGGGCGGTTTCGTCACGGAGGTGGACGAGGTAGTCGTGCACGTCGCGGAGCAGCGTGCGGTCGCCGACCTCGCCGTGCCCCGGTACCACCACGTCGGGTCCGTCGGCGGCGAGTCGCGCGAGCAGGTCGATCCACCGGTCCGGGTCGACATCGGTGTCGTGCGGCGGGAAGTACGGCAGGATCGGGAAGATCCGGCTCTCGAACAGGTCTCCGCCGAACACCACGTGGTCGTCGACGAGGACGAGCTGGTCGCCCGCCGTGTGGGCCGGGCCCACCGCCCGCAGGACCACCTTCCGGCCGCCGAGGTCCAGTTCGGCCTCACCGTCGTAGACGAGATCGGGCTCGACCAGCTCGACGTCCGCCAGCGCGGCCGCGATCGCTTCACCGAACCCCGAGAACATCCCGAGGTAGGCCGCGCCCTTGCGGCGCAGCTCGTCCCGCTGCGCCCGGTTGCCGACGATCGCCGCGGCGCCCCGGAACGCCTGCGCGCCGAACGCGTGCTCGGGGTGGAAGTGCGTCGTCGTCAGGTACAGCGGCCGTGACCCGGCCAGCCGCCGCGCCTGGCCCAGCACGTACTCCCCGTTCGACGGGCCGAGCCCGGTGTCGACGACGAGCGCGGCCCGCTCCCCCACGACGAACCCGACGTTCGGCACCAGCTCCGCCCGCCGGTCCGGCAGCACGAAGACCCCTTCGGCCACCCGCACGGGCTCGCCGCCCACCGTCGGGACCGCCTCGCTCACGTCCGGTCTGCTCATGTCCCACTCCGATCTGATCGGTGTTCAGATCGCCTACCCTACCGGAGATCTGAGCACTGTTAAGATCGGTTCATGGCAAAGGCGCGGTACCACCACGGCGAGCTGCGCGGCGCCCTGCTGGACGCCGCCGAAGCGCTCGTCCGCGAGCGCGGGGTCGGCGGCTGGTCCCTGCGCGAGGTGTCCTCAGTGGTGGGTGTGAGCGCGAGCGCCGCCTACCACCACTTCGCCTCGCGCGAGGCGCTGGTGCGGGCGCTGGCGGCCCGCGTGCTCGCCCAGCTCGGCGAACGCATGGGGCAGGCAGCCGCCGCGGAGCCCGGGCGAGGCCTGGTCGCCGCGTGCCGTGCCTACGTCCGGTGGGCGCTGGAGGATCCCGCGGTCCGCCTGGCGCTGAACGCCGGAGGCGGCGGCACCCCGATCGCCCCGCACCCGCACGACGTGCTCGACGCGGAACTGGACCGGCTCGTCGCCGAGGGCGAACTGGGCGCCCCTTCCCGGCCCGGCGCGGAATTCGTGGTGTGGGCGGCCGTGCACGGCCTGACCACCCTGCTCGCCGACGGCCTGGTGACGCTCGACGAACCCGACGGCGTCGAGCGGGAGACCGAACGCGTCGTGCAGGCCGTGCTCACCGGTCTGGCACGGGAAACCCCGCCGCCGAAGCCCTGGCCGGCCCCGCACTCCGCGCACACGCGGCGCCGGTCCGCTCAGCCGGGGACCGGAGGTTCGTGAGCCCGCACCGGCGGCACCTCACCGCGGAACGCCACGACCTCGACCCGCGTGAGCTGGCCGGTGCACCCCTGCGCGAGCCGTGAAGAGCCAACGTCGCGGGTCAGCGCGTTCGGGTTGCCGTGCACGCACGTGGCCACTTCCGGCGCGGTGGGGTCGAACCACGCACCGGTGGACAGCTGGACGACACCCGGCCGCACCGCGTCGGACACCACGAGCCCGGCCAGCGCGCTGCCCCGCGGGCTCCTGACCAGCACCACGTCTCCCGTGGACAGCCCGCGAGCGGCCGCGTCGCCGGGGTGCATCCGCACAGGTTCGCGGCCCGCGACCTTGGCTCCCGCGCTTTCGGCACCGTGGTCGAGCTGGCTGTGCAACCGCGTCGCGGGGTTGTTGGCGACCAGCGTCAACGGGAAACCCGGCTCCTCCTCCGGTTCGAACCACGTGGGGTGGCCGGGGCAGTCGTCGTAGCCGAAGGACGCGATCCGCCGCGAGAACAGCTCGATCCGCCCGCTCGGCGTCGGCAGCCGGTGCCGGTGCGGATCGGCGCGGAAGTCCGCGTACAGCACGTGTTCCGGCCTCGCCTCACGCAGTTCGATGCGGCCCTTCCGCCAGAACTCCGCGAAGTCGAGCCCGGGATCGGCCTCCGGCGGCAACTTCGCGCGCCAGCTCTCGTACAGCCACTCCAGCCACTGCCGCTCGTCGCGTCCCTCGGTGAACTCGTGCTCGACGCCGAGCCGCTTCGCGAGCCCGCTCAGGATCTCGAAATCGGACTTCGCCTCGCCGAGCGGCGGGCTCACCCGTGCCATCGCCACCAGTGCGGCGTCCTGCCGCGCGGCGCCGAGGTCCTCACGTTCCAGCGTGGTCGTCACGGGGAGCACGAGATCGGCGTGCCGGGCCGTCGCCGTCCAGAACTGCTCGTGCACGAGCACGGTGTCCGGGCGCGTGAACGCCCTGCCGAGGCGGGCGAGGTCCTGGTGGTGGTGAAAGGGGTTTCCGCCGGCCCAGTGCACGAGCCGGATGTCCGGGTACCGCAGCCGCTGCCCGTTGTAGTCGTACTCCTCGCCGGGGTGCAGCAGCATGTCCGCGACGCGCGCGACCGGGATGAACTCGCGCACCGGGTTCAGGCCCCGCCTCAGCGTCGGCAGCGGGAACGGCAGCGAGCCCGCGCCGATCCCGGCCATCGACGCGTAACCGTGCCCGAAACCGCCGCCCGGCAAGCCGATCTGCCCCAGCACGCAGGCCAGCGCGACCCCGGCCCACAGCGGCTGCTCGCCGTGCCGTGACCGCTGGAGCGACCAGCTCACCGTGATCATCGTGCGGTGCGCGGCCATCGACTCCGCGAGTTCGACGATCTTCCCCGCCGGGATCCCGCAGCGCGCCTCTGCCCATTGTGGACTCTTCGGCACGCCGTCCACGCTGCCCGACAGGTAGCGCCACAGCTCCGGGAAACCCTCGCAGTGCGTGTGCAGGAACTCCTCGTCGTGCAGGCCGCGCTCGACGAGGGTGAAGCACAACGCGAGCATCAGCGCGGTGTCGGTGCCCGGGGCGAGCGGGAGCCAGTCGGCGCCCAGGTCGTCGGCGAGGTCGTCGCGCAGCGGGCTGACGAGCGTGAACCGGGCACCCCGCCGCTTCGCCCGGCGCAGCTCTTCCGCCATCCCGTGCCGGGTCACGCCCCCGGCGTTGACCTGCGCGTTCTTGTCCGGCAGGCCACCGAAGCACACGAAGTGCCCGGTGTGCTCGGCCAGCACCGCCCACGTGGTCGGGCGCTCGATGGGCGCGTGGTCGCCGACCACGTGCGGCAGCAGCACCTCCGCGGCGCCCGAGCTGTAGGTGTTGACCGACCGGACGTAGCCGCCGGCCACGGCGAGGAACCGGTGGAGCTGGCTCTGCGCGTGGTGGAACCGGCCCGCGCTGCCCCACCCGTACGAGCCGCCGAAGATCGCGGTGTTGCCGTACCGGGTGCGGACGCGGTCCAGCTCGGCGGCGGCGCGGTCGAGCGCTTCGGCCCAGCTGATCCGCACGTACTCGTCCCGCCCGCGGGCGGGATCCGGACCGGGACCGCGCTCCAGCCAGCCCCGGCGGGCGTACGGCGCGAGCACGCGCAGCCGTTCGTCCAGCGCCGCGGGCACGTTGCGCAGCAACGCGGCGGGCGCCGGGTCACCGGCGTCCGGACGGACGGCGAGCCCGGCGGGGGTGAGCGCGGCGTCGAAGGCGCCCCAGTGGGAGCTGTGCGAACGGAAGGCGGCCGGCTCGGGCATGTCCCCGAAACTGCCTGCGGCAACGGGAAGGTGTCAAGCCGGTTTCGGCACCATGGCACGGGAACCGGCTGGCTACGATCATCGTCGATCCCGCGTCAGCGTCCCCGCCCCAGGAGAACCATGCCAGCCGAGACCTTCGGTCCCTACCGCATCGGAGCGCTGCTCGGCCGGGGCGGGATGGGTGAGGTGCACCGGGCCTTCGACACGGCGCACGACCGCGTGGTGGCGCTGAAACGGCTCACCGAGCCGTACGTGACCGATGCCGCGTTCCGGGCGCGTTTCCGCCGGGAATGCCAGATCGCGGCGCGGCTGCGCGAACCGCACGTCATCCCCATCCACGCGTTCGGCGAGATCGACGGCCGCCTCTACCTCGACATGCGCCTGGTGGAGGGCACGGACCTCAAGGAGCTGATGGCCGCGGGCCCGCTGCCGCCGCGCCGCGCGGTCGCGCTGCTGGCGCAGGTCGCGAGCGCGCTCGACGCCGCGCACGCCGAACAGCTCGTGCACCGGGACGTCAAGCCGTCGAACATCCTCGTCACCCCGGGCGACTTCGTGTACCTCGTGGACTTCGGGATCGCGCGGGCGACCGGCGCGGAAGCCACGTCGCTCACGCTGTCCGGCGACGTGATCGGCACCCTCGACTACATGGCGCCCGAGCGCTTCGGCGAGGGCCCGGTGGACGGGCGCGTCGACGTCTACGCGCTGGCCTGCGTGCTGTTCGCGTGCCTCACCGGCCGCCGCCCGTTCGCGCAGACCGAGCCCGCCGCGCAGGTCCTCGCGCACCTGCGGGACCAGCCGCCCGCCGTGTCCGCGCTGAACAGGGCGCTCCCCCGCGCGCTGGACGACGTCGTGTGGCGTGGCATGGCGAAGGACCCCGGACAGCGCTTCCCCACCGCCGGTGCGCTCGTCGCGGCGGCATCGGCCGCGCTCGACGCGCCACCGCCGCCCGCCTGGGTGCCGCCACCGCCGCCGCCTCGTCCCAGCAAGGCGCCGTGGCTCGTCGCGCTCGCGGCCGTGCTGGTGATCGCCGCCGCGGTGGTCACGACGGTGCTGGTGTCCCGCTCCACCGGGGCGAGCGGCACCACCCCGACCCCCACCCCGCCACCGAGCACCAGCGCGACCACGACCACCACCACCACCAGCAGCAGCACGCCGACGCCCGTACCGGACACCGGCGCCGGGGACCGCCTGCTCGCCGCGCTGCCGCCGGTCTACCACGGGAACGCGAGCTGCCGCGCCGACGACGGTTACCGCCAGCCGGGAAGCCAGGCGGCGGTGCTGTGCACCGCGCCCAACCACCAGAACCCGGACTTCGCCGCCCCCACGGAGGCGTACTTCTACTCCTTCGCCGACCGCGCCGCGCAGGACGCGTTCTTCCAGCAGCTCGTCACCGCCCGTGGCCTCAAGCGCGACGACACCTACGGCGGCTGCAGCCCGCTCAAGCGCACCGGCGTGTACGGGCTGTACTACCGCGGCACGTCCGGCCCGCTCCCCGGCGACTACCTCACGTGCTTCGTGCTCGCGGGGGCCGGGCAGCTGTGGTGGGTGGACACGCGCGGGCTCACCGTCGGTGAGCTGTCCTCGCCCGAGGCGGACACCAACGACGGGCTCGACCGGCTCTACTACTGGTGGAACGAGGAGATCGTGCAAACCCTCGGCTGAGGTCGCGCACCGGGGCGGATCATCACTTCCCGTGACGGTCACTACACTGATCATCACTCGTTCAGCCGGTAGACAGTGCCGGGCCGAAATGATGGCGTGACATCACTCGGGGCCGGTACCGGTCCAGCGCGGGCGTCACGGCGTCCGAACTGCGGCTGGCCTGGCCTTTGTCCGTTCAACAAGAGGTGAAGCGTGCCGGAACCTGGTGGGGCGCCAGGCTTGGTCGACGTCGTCCGCCGCTGGACGGCCCAACTCGCTGACACGGATGGGGTAGGTCTTTCCGCCGACAGGCTGGAGGAGCTGCTGCACCAGGTGGTCCGCGACGCGGTGGCGACCGCGGAGTCCGCCAGGGAGGCGGCCATCCGCCGCTTCAGCGCGCTCTTTTCGACCTCGCCGATGGGCATCGCGCTCGCCGGTCCCGACGGCGCGATCGTCGAGGCGAACGCGGCGCTCGCCATGTTCCTCGGCGGCAAACCGGAGGAGCTGCGCGGCCGGCACGTCGCCGACCTCGGCTTCACCCGCCGCGACGCCGAACGGCTGCGCACCGGTCTCGAAGAGATCGCCGTGACCGACGTCGAGCAGTACAGCGAACGCCTGCAGCTCACCCACGCCGACGACGCGGGGGTCTGGGCCGAGGTCACGCTGACGACGCTGCCCGCCGACCGGCCCGGCGTCAGCTACCCGGTGCTGATGGTGCAGGACGCCAACGAGGTGCACTCCCTGCAGGAGACGCTGCGCCACCAGAGCGTGCACGACGCGCTGACCGGCCTGTCCAACGGCTCCCGCTTCAACACGCTGCTCGAAACGGCGCTGAGCCCGGCCGCCCGCGACCAGATCGCGCTGGTCTACCTCGACATCGACGGGTTCAAGGTCATCAACGACGGCCTCGGCGCCGGGGTCGGCGACCAGGTGCTGCGCGGCATCGCCCGCAAGCTCAAGGACGTGTTCGCCGCGCCGGACACCGTCGTCGCGCGGCTCTCCGGCGACGGGTTCGGCATCCTGCTGCGCGGCAAGCTCCAGGCCAGCGAGGTCATCGGGCTGGTCGAGCGGGCGCTGGAGGAGCTGGGCGAGCCGATCTACCTCGGCGACCACGGCATCGGCGTGAGCGCGAGCGCGGGCATCGTCGTGCGGGACGTCGCCGAAGGCGGGCCCGAGGACCTGCAGCGGGCCGCCGAGATCGCCCTGCACCGCGCCAAGGAGGCCGGCAAGGCGCAGTGGATGTTGTTCGACCCGGAGCTGGACGCGCGCGACCGCGCCCGCTACCGGCTCGGCGCCGAGATCGCCGGTGCCCTGGAGAACGGCGAGTTCACGCTGATCTACCAGCCGACGGTGAAGCTGGACAACCACGAGGAGCTGGCCGCCGTCAACGCGGGGCTGCGCTGGCACCACCGCGAGCTCGGGCAGCTGGACTCGGCCGAGTTCTACCCGCTCGCCGACACCACGGGCATGACCATCCCGCTCGGCAAGTGGCTGCTCACCCGGTCGCTGGCGGCCGCGGCGCGCTGGCGGGACCGCTACGGCGACGCGGCTCCTGACGTGTGTATCCGACTACCGCGGCGGCTCGCGATCGACCCCGACCTGGTGCGGCTGGTGAAGGACCAGCTCGACGAGCACCACCTGCCCGCGAGGACCTTGCGGCTGTGCACGGACAGCGCGTCGCTGCTCGACCCGCGCGGCGAGGTGCTGGAGTCGCTGTCCGTGCTGTCCGACCTCGGCGCGAAACTGGTGCTGACGGTCAGCGGTACGGCGGATCTGGAGCTGATCCCGCGGCACGAGCTGAAGGTGCAGCACGCCGTGCTCAGCGGCGGGGTGGTGGAGGCGCTCGCCGACAGCCCGGACGAAGCCGCGCTGCGCCACCTCGACCAGCTGATCACCCGGGCCCGCGAGCTGAAGCTCCGCATCGGCGCCGAGGGGGTCGTGACTGCCGAGCAGGCCGGGCTCCTGCGGGCACACGGCGTCCTCGCCGCCCGCGGCCCCTTCGTGGCGACCTCCGCGACCGACGACGAGGTCGACGACATGATCGAGAGGCACTCCGGCTGACCGGGAACCGCACCGGACGTCACGACGGGCCGGAAAGGTCCGCCACCGTCTTCGCGATGCGACGCTGCCGGGTCGGTGCCGTCTTCGCTTCGCCTATCCACAGGACGTAGCGCCGCTGGTGGCTGTAGGACAGCTTGTCGAACGCCTGTCGTGAGACGGGCACAGCGTCGAGCGCCCGGGCCAGGTCAGGCGGCAGGTCCACCGTGCGGGGCTCGGTGTCGAGCACGAGCTCGACATCGACCTCGTCTCCGGCCGCGACGCCTGCCCCCGCCCGGATTTCGGCGCTCACCGGCAGCAGCGACCGGCCGCCCATGCTGCCCACGCTGCTGCGGTACTCGTACCCGTTGAGCCGCACCCGCACCTTCGGCCGTTTGCCGCCGCCGAGTTCCGCCAGCACGTCCGGCGGCACCTCGATGCCCGTGGCGGATTTCCCGTTCAGCTCGACCTTCGCCCGGAATCTCACTGGTCCACCTCCGTTCCGTACAGGTGCGCCGAGACGACCGCGAGCCACGCCCAGCCCACGACCACCGCGACGGTGAACGCCACCGTCGCCGCTACCTGCCCGGGTCCCGCCGCGATCCCGGCGAACCCGGCCAGGAACACCACGCCGGAGCCTGCGGAATACCACGCCCGCCCCCGCTGTCCCCGTCTGGCGAACCGTCCCGCGAACACCAGGCACGCCGCGACGAGCGCGAGGAAACCGAGGCCGCCCGCGACGAGGTGGGCCAGCCCGTGCCAGCTGACCTCCGCCGGCCCGGCCGGGGTGCCGGGCGGGAAGCCGTACGCCGGATCCGCGGGGAAGACGCCCGCGAGGGCCAGACCCGCGCCGTATCCGCCGACCAGGACCGGTCCCGTCAGCCCGTGGCGCGTGCGCGCCATGCCCACCGCGGCCGCGATCACCATCAGCCCGGTGACCACGAAGTTGGCGGTCTGGATCCACCCGGCACCGCCGTTGGCCAGCAGGCTCACATCGTGGCGAAGCGGGTCGTAGCCGGTCTTGACCCCGGCCTGCACGGCCGCGGTCACGACGTAGAGCGGTCCGGCGAGGACTCCGTAACCGAGCAGGCTCCGGGTCACGCGGACCCGGAGCGGTGGACAGACCGCCGCGGTACTGGAATGCATCAGAACCTCCTCGACCGAGAACTAGACGGTACAGTACTCGGCTCAGTACTGAGCCGTCTAGTACCATGACTACCCGTGGACGAGACCGAGGGCCGCAGCGCCCGCAAGCGCAACGCGATCATGGCCGCGGCGACGGAGCTGTTCCTGCAGAACGGCTACCAGGGCACGAGCATGGACCAGGTCGCCGCACGCGCCGCCGTTTCCAAGCAGACGGTGTACAAGAACTTCGCCGACAAGGAGCGCTTGTTCAGCGAGATAGTGCGCGGGGTGGCGGACAACTCGGACCGCATCGTCGAGCTGCTGGGCGAACCGCTCCGTGCCGGCATCACGAGCCGGGCGGACCTGGAGGCCGCGCTCACCGAGGTGGCCCGGCGTTACCTCGACGCGGTACTGCGGCCGAACGTGCTCCAGCTGCGCCGCCTGGTGATCGCCGAGGCGGACCGCTTCCCCGGCCTCGCCCGCGACTACTACGAACGCGGCCCGGAACGCGGGATCACGGTGCTCGCCTCGGCACTGGAGCACTACGCGACCCGCGGCCTGCTCCGCTTCGACGACGCCCGGCTCGCCGCCGCCCATCTCGCGTACCTGGCCCTGGCCATCCCGCAGGACAAAGCCCTGTTCTGCCCGGGGGAGAACCCCGGCGCGGCGGCCCGCGAGCACATCGCCCGCTCGGCGGTGCGGGTCTTCCTGGCCGCGTACGGCTAGCCGCGCCGCTCCCCGGCGGCGGAGCGCAGCTCCACGCAGCACTCGCCGGCGCGGGGGTCCAGGACGGCTTCGACCGTGGTGGCCTGGAGACCGTCGAGCAGCCCGCTGAGGAACGCCTGGTTGATCCCGCACACGAGCTCGGGCGCCTTGGCGGCCAGCGGGTGGAACGGGCAGTTGCGCAGCCGCAGGCAGGCCGGGGTCTCCCGGTCCGGCTCGAAGCCGTGGCGCTCGACGACGGCCGACGCGAGCGTCAGCGCCCGTTCCACACCGAGGCGCCCTGGCCGGACCTGGTCGCGTTCCGCCGCGCCCAGCGCCTCGCCGTGCCGGTGTGCCGTGCGCAACGCGGCGTCCCGCGCGGTCTCCCCGCCACCTTCGTCGAGGACGGCGTCCAGCAGGATCTCAGCCAGGACGTCGTGCTGGCGCGGCGGGATGCTGACCCGCACCTCCAGGTCGGAGGGCTCGTACACCTTCGGCGCGCGGCCGACCTTGCGGACCCCGCCCGCGAACTCGTAGCGCGTCCGCAGCAGCCCGGCCGCCACCAGCTTGTCCAGGTGGAACGCCGCCAGCTTGCGGGAGATCCCGACCGCCTCGGCCGCCTCGTCCCGCGTCACCGGGTGCCGGGCCTGCCGGATGTGGGTGTACATACCGCGCCGCAACGGCTCCTCCAGCGCGGCGAGCGCACTGATCGGCTCCGCCTCCATGCCCGCAGGCTACACCGAACTTTCTCGTCGCAGCTCCGATCGGGTGTCGCTCACCAGGTGCACTTGACCGGCACCCGACAATAAGTCCAAACTTCGTTGGCGAAAAGGAGGCGACGTGGCCCACGACATGGAGCAGGCGAAGCAGCCGGTGAGCGCGACGCTGGCCGGTCCGTACGGGCACCCCCTCCACCCGGCACTGGTGACCGTCCCGATCGGCGCCTGGGTGTCGAGCCTGGTCTTCGACATCGGTTCGCGGATCGTGGCCGACCCGGGCTTCCTGAACCGGGGATCGCTCTGGCTCATCGCGATCGGGGTCGTCGGTGCGCTCGCCGCGGCGCTGGTCGGCGCGCTGGACCTGCTGGCGATCCCGGCGGGCACCCCGGCGTTCCGCACCGGGCTGACGCACATGAGCCTCAACCTCGCGGTCACCGCCGCCTACGTCGGCGGGTTCTTCTGGCGCCGTCCGGCCACCGCGGGCCCGGTCGCGATCGGCCCGCTCGTGCTGTCCGCGGCCGCCCTGGTCGTGCTCGCCGTCTCCGGCTACCTCGGCGGGAAGCTGGCCTACCGCTACGGCGTCCGCGTGGCCGCCGAGTCCACCCAGGCCGAGGGCTACCGGTCCGCCCCCTGACTCGTCCCACCACCACATCGAGGAGAACGACCATGGACATCGCCGCGCTGATCGCCTGGCTGGTCACCGCCGGGGGCGGTTTCGTCATGCTGGGCACCTGGATCGCCAAGGGCGGCACCCGCGAACCGGGGAGCAGCCGGTTCTCCCCCGGGCTGGTCTTCGGGCACTTCGCGCTCGCCGCGGTGGGGCTGGTCCTCTGGATCGTCTACCTGGTGGCGGGCGGCGCGGTGCTGGCGTGGATCGCGTTCGCCCTGCTCGTGCCCGTGGCGTTGCTGGGCTTCACGATGCTGGCCCGCTGGATCCCCGGCCGCCGCGCCCGCACGGCGTCCGCGCCGGACGGGAAAACGGCGCCGGAGCAGCACTTCCCGGTCGTGGTGGTCGGCGCGCACGGGCTGGTCGCCGTCGCGACCGTGGTCCTCGTCCTGCTCGCGGCGCTGGGTCTGGGGAGCTGATCGGTGATGTCGTCGACGTATGTGATCATCGGCGCCGGACTGGCCGGCGCGAAGGCCGCCGAAGCGTTGCGGGACAAGGGTTTCGACGGGCGGGTGGTGCTGCTCGGCGACGAGCACCACCGCCCGTACGAGCGGCCCCCGTTGTCCAAGGGCATCCTCACCGGGAAGGCCGAGCGCGAGAGCGCGTTCGTGCACCCGGAAAGCTGGTACTCCGACCACGACGTGGACCTGCGGCTCGGCACGCGGGTCACGGCGGTGGACCGTACCGCCCGTGAAGTCGTGCTCGCCGACGGCAGCCGCGTCGGCTACGCCAAGCTCCTGCTGGCCACCGGCGCCGAACCCCGTGTCCTGCCGGGTGCGGAGAACACGGTGCGGCTGCGGCGTTTCGGAGACACCGAGCGGCTGCGGCAGGTGCTGGAAACCGGTTCGAAGCTCGCCGTGGTGGGCGCCGGGTGGATCGGTCTCGAAGTCGCGTCGGCGGCCCGGCAGGCCGGCCTCGACGTCGTCGTGCTGGAGGCACTGGAGCTGCCGCTGCTGCCCGCGCTCGGCCGGGAAGCGGCGCGGGTGTTCGCGGACCTGCACCGCGAACACGGCGTCGACCTCCGGCTCGGGGTGCGGGTCGCCGAAGCCGGCCCTGACCACGTCCGGCTGGGCGACGGCGAGCGGATCGATGCCGACGCGGTCCTCGTCGGCATCGGCGCGGTCCCGAACACCGCGCTGGCCGAAGGCGCCGGGCTGACCGTGGAGAACGGGATCCAGGTCGACGCCCACCTGCACACCAGCGATCCCGACATCTTCGCCGCGGGCGACGTCGCGAACGCCTACCACCCGTCGCTGGGCCGCCACCTGCGCGTCGAGCACTGGGCCAGCGCACTGAAACAACCCGCCGTCGCCGCCGCGGGAATGCTCGGCCTGGAAGCGGTCTACGACGAACTGCCGTACTTCTACACCGACCAGTACGACCTCGGGATGGAGTACACGGGTCTCAGCGACGGCTACGACCGCGTCGTCTTCCGCGGTGACGTCGAAGCCCGCGAATTCATCGCCTTCTGGCTCAAGGACGGCAAAGTCGTCGCGGGGATGAACGTGAACGTCTGGGACGTCACCGACCCGATCAAGGATCTCATCCGCTCAGCGTCCACAGTGGACAGCGCGCGGCTCGCCGACCCGTCCGTGCCGCTCACGGAGGTCGGCGCAGGCTGACCAGGAAATCCCGTCATCCCACGGCGGAACGCCGGAACGCGCTCGGGGTGACGCCGCGGACGCGCTTGAACGCGGCGCTGAAGCCGAACGCGTCGGAGTAGCCGACGGTGCGGGCGACCTCCGCGAGCGTCGCCGTATGCCGGCCGGCCAGCAGGTCCGCCGCGAGCGTCATGCGCCAGCGGGTGAGGTAGGTCAGCGGCGGTTCGCCGACCAGGTCGGTGAACCGCTTGGCGAGCGTGGCCCGCGAAACCCCGCACCGCGCGGCCAGTGCCGCGACCGTCCACGGCGCGGCGGGTTCGGTGTGCAGCAGGCGCAGCGCCTCCCCGACGACCGGGTCCCGCTGGGCCGCCCACCACGCCGGGGCCTCGCCGCCGGGCCGGTCGAACCACTCGCGCAGCGTGCAGACCAGCATCCAGTCCAGCAGCCGGTCGAGCACCACCTGCTGCCCCGGGGTGTCGAGGGCGACCTCGGCGGCGAGGTGGTCCAGCACCGCGTCGCCCGTGCCGCCGCCCGGGACGCGCAGCACGGCGGGCAGCGCGTCCAGCAGCAGGCGGCTCACCTCCCCGCGGACCGGATAGGCACCGACGATCAAGGTCGTCGCGCCGGGGCCGTCCCCCGCGGTGTCGTGCCAGCCGAGCCGGTGCCGGGTGCCGCCCTGCTCCGGTGTCGCGCAGAATTCACCGCACGCGACCGGTTCTGCGCGGGTGCCGACCTCGTCGACGAAGGTGAACGTCTCCGGCCCGCGCACGACGACCGTGTCCCCGGCGCGCAGCGGCTCGGGCGGGTGGTTCTCCCGCACGATCCACCCCCCGCCGCCGAGCACCGTGCACAGCGTCAGCGGCGCGCCGTCCACGAAGTGCAGTGCCCAGGGCGGGGTGAGCACCGAGCTGCCGAACAGCGACCCGTGCGCCCGGACGCCGCGGATCAGGTCGTCGAACACGTCCACCTCGTCAGGTTAGACGAATGGACAGGCAATCCAGCCTTTTACCCATGGGCTCGTCCAGCAGGGCGGTGTTCAATCAAGATCATGAGCACCGACCTGACGCCCGATGACCTCGAGTTCCTGCGCCGCCCGCTGCACGGGTTCCTGTCCGTGGCCGCCGGACCGGTTCCCCCGCAACCACGCCCGGTGTGGTTCGAGGCGCCCGAAGACGGCACGATCCAGCTGTTCAGCGAGGCCGACGCGCTCAAGGTGCGGCGCCTGCGCCGCGATCCCCGCGCGTCGCTCGTCGTCGCCGCGCCGGTCGGCGAACGCGAGCGCTGGGTCGCGGTCACCGGCCGCGTCACGGTGGAACCCGACGGCGCACACGAACTCGCCGCCCGCCTCGCCGCGCGTTACTGGGACCTCGAAGACCCCCGCCGCGCCGAGGACCTCGCCGGAATCCTGGCCACTGCCCAGGTCCGGCTCGTCATCCACCCCGAGACCGTCAGCCGCTACGCGTACTGAGCCACTCCTCGGCGGTGATCCGCCAGTACACGTGCACCCCGGTGCTGGCCACGCCGCCCGGCAGGTCCGCGGGGCCACTGCCGACGCGCGTGAACCCCAGGCGCTCCGGCACGAGGCCACTGCGCTCGTTCGCCGCGTCGTGGCGGATCTCCACCCGGTTCGCCCCGACGCGGAACGCCTCGGCCGTCAGCAACGCCGCAGCGCGCGTGACGAGGCCGCAGCCGGTGTGCTGCTTGCCCAGCCAGTACCCGATTTCGAGGCCGCCGTCGCCGATGCGCGTCATCAGCGAGGCCGCACCGAGGATCTCGCCCTCGGCGCTGACGTTCGCGTAGCCGTAGGCCTCGCCGTCGCGCCACTCACGCACGGTCGTGCGCAGGAACTCGGCGGCGTCGGCCTCGGTGTACCCGCCCACCGCCCACGGCATGAACGGCTCCAGGTGGTCCAGCGAATCGTGCACGACGTGGTGCAACGGGATCAGGTCGTCCTCCCGCCAGCGGCGCAGCAGGACCTCGCCGTCGGACAGCTCGGGTGCGGGTTCCTCCATGCCCCGAATGCTGCCCGACGGCGCCCGGTGCGCGCACCGGGTTTAGTTCATGATCGCGCTGTCCGGGATCTGCGTGTCCCCGCGCAGCGCGTCGAACAGCTGCTTGGACTTCGTCTTGTCCCAGTTCTCCGCGGAGCCGGACGTGACGGGCACGGTGGTGGTCACGACGCCGCCGTCGGAGATCCCCCGCATCGCCCACGCCAGCCCCACGAGGTTGTGCAGGTGGTCGCCGGAGTCCATGGTCAGCGCGTCCGGCGCCGCCGACAGCAGCGGGAAGAAGTGGAACGGGTTGAGGATCGTGCCCGCGGTCGCGATCTGGCTCACCAGCGCGCCGATGAACTTCCGCTGGTTCTCCACGCGGTCCAGGTCCGAGCGCGGTGTCGCGGCGCTGTGGCGCATCCGCACGAACCCGAGCGCGTGCGCGCCGTCGAGGGACTGGCAGCCCGGGGGGATCGTGATGTTGGTGAAGTCGTCGTGCATCTCCTTGTCGATGCACATGTCCACGCCGCCGATGGCGTCCACGATGTTGGCGAACCCGCCGAAGCCGATCTCGGCGTAGTGGTCGATGCGCAGCCCGGTCGCCTGCTCCACGGTCTTGACGAGCAGCGCGGGGCCGCCGATGGAGAACGCCGAGTTGATCTTGCCGCGGCCGTGGCCGGGGATGTTCACCTGCGAGTCGCGCGGCAGGCTCAGCAGCGTCGGCTTGGTGCTGTTGTCGGTCAGGTGCGCGACCATGATCGTGTCGGTGCGCGAGCCACCGCCCGCCGCGGCGCTGTCGCCCGTGGCGAGCTGCTGCTCCTGCTCGGGGGTCAGCCCGTCGCGGCTGTCGGACCCGACGATGAGCCAGTTCGTGCCCGAGGCCGCTGCGGGCCGCCCGTCGTAGTCGGCGAGGGCGTCGACGCGGTTGATCGACGTGTCGAGGTAGATCCACACACCGGCGACGAAGACCACGAACAGCACGACCAGCGTCAGCAGGATCTTGCCGACACCGAACTTCCGCTTGCGCCGCGGGCGCTCCGGCAGCGGCTCCCTGTCGTACCGCGGCGGCTCGGACGGCGGGGGCGGCGGGGCGGCGCTCCGCCGGGACATCGGGCGCGTCGGCCCCTCCCGGCCGGGCACGGGCAGCATCTGCGCCGCCTGGTGCTGCCGCGGACCTCGCGCCCGCGGGTAGTCGCCCCCGTAGTTCCCGCCATAGCTCATGCGATCACCCGTCCCCGATCTCGGCCTGCGGAGCCTAGTGAACCGCAAACCTCACATTCTGGGACGCCCGGCTCCCCGAAAGGGTTGTGTCCGCTCAGACCGGCAATCGCAGCCGCTGGTCAGGTTCCTCATCCCAGGCCGGCAGCGGCTCGGCCCCGAGCGCGTCCAGCACGAACCGCCGGGCCAGCCGGTGCCACGCCGGGGCCCGCAGCAGCATCGCGTGCGCCTCGGACATCAGCTCGAACCGGACGAGCCGCCGCGCCACCGCGCGCGCCCGCTCGGCGTAGGCGTAGGACTCGGCCGGGTTCGTGATCCGGTCCAGCGTCCCGTGCGCGAGCACGACACTGCGGTCACGCACGGGCTCGACCGGCTCCCCCGCCGGCGTCCACGGGGCGAGCGCGAGCACCGACGTCACGGCGGGATCGTCGGCGACGCGCAGCACCACGCGGCCGCCCATCGAGTGCCCGACGAGGAACACCGGTACGCCGGGCCGTTCCGCCCGGATGCGCGCCAGTTCCGCGCGGGCGTCGGCCACCGGGTGCAGCTCCGGGTCGTTCCAGCCGCGGATGCGGTTGCGCAGCAGGCGGACCTCGACGCCGTGCCGTGCGGTGGCGGCCGCGATCGCGCGGGCGACCGGTAGCATCCGCAGGTAGGCCAGCCCCCAGGGGCGCACCGGCTGCCTCCCGGTTTCGGCACCTCCGTGCAGCACGAGCGTCACGGCGCGGACGGGGCCCCGCGCCGCCCAGGTCCTGGTGGCGGCCTCACGAGCGATCACTTCGTGAGCAACGCTCACGGCCGGGGTTTCTTCCCGATAGGGTGCGCCGCGTGATCGGAGATCTGGTGACTGAAGCGGTGCGCGCCGCCGAGACGAACAACGCCGAGCAGGTCGCCAAGGCGGCCGAGCTGGTCGTGCGGACCCTGCGGGCCGACGGCCTGGTCTTCACCGCGGGTGCCGGGCACTCGCTGGCGGCCGTGGCGGAGACGTTCTACCGCGCCGGCGGCCTGGCCTGCGTGTACCCGCTGTACCACCCGCAGCTGCTGCCGCTGCACGGCGCGCAGTCGAGCACGACGGCCGAGCGCCGCAGCGGGCTGGCCGCCGAGGTGCTCGAACAGCGGGCGCCGGGCCCCGACGACGTGCTGGTCGTGTTCTCCACCTCCGGCGTCAACCCCTACCCGGTCGAGCTCGCGCAGGCCGCGCGCGCCGCCGGTGCGCCGGTGATCGCGGTCAGCTCCCGGCAGTCGGTCGCCGCCGCGCCCCGGCGGGCCGGCCGCACGCTGATCGAGGAGGCCGACGTCGTGCTGGACACCGGTGTCCGCCCCGGCGACGCGAGCTTCCCCGTCGACGCGCCCCGCACGGCCGCCCTGTCGACGATCCTCAACGCGCACCTGTGGAACTCCGTGCTGGCGAAGGTCGTCACGCTCGCCGAGGACGCGCCGCTGTGGCGCAGTTCCAACGTCGAAGGCGGGGACGAGGCCAACGCCGCGTTGTTCGCGCGCTACCAGCCGCGCGTGCCCGCGCTGGCCTGACCCGCCCCCGGCGGCGCGGCGACGACCGCCAGCGGGTCGTCCAGCAGGGGGGCGAACGCGAGCTCGCCCGCCCCGATCAGGGTGGCGTCGTCGCCGAGCGCGGAGACGCCCAGCCGCACGCGTTCCCTGGCGACGGGGAGGACGTGGCTGACTATGCGGCCGCGCACCTCCGCCGCCACGGCGGGGTAGACGTCCCGCAGCATCCCGCCGAAGACCACCATGCCGGGGTTGAACAGGTTGATCAGGTTGGCCACGCCGATGCCCAGCCAGTCGCCGATCCGCCGGAGCGCGTCGCGGGCGGCGGGATCGCCGCGGCCGGCGTCGTCCACCACGGCTCGCACGGCCTCGCGGCCGAACAGGTCCGCGGGCCTGCCGGCGGCGTCGAGCAGGGCCCGCTCACCGACCTCCGCCTCCAGGCAGCCCCGGGAACCGCAGCCGCACGGGCGCCCGTCCACCGGGTTGACCACGATGTGCCCGACCTCGCAGCCGTAGCCCGTCTCGCCGTCGAGCAGCTTGCCACCGGCGATGATGCCGCCGCCCACGCCGACGTCGCCGTGCAGGTAGATCAGGTTCCGCAGGCCCGCGCCGGCCCCGCGGCGCTGCTCGGCGACCGCGCCGAGGTGCGCTTCGTTGCCGACCCGGACCGGCAGGCCCAGCCCCAGTGCCCGGGACAGCTCGGCGCCGAACTCCTGGTCGACCCAGCCCAGATCGGGCCCGAAGCGCACCGTCCCGCCGCCCGGCTCGATCATCCCGCAGTACGACGCGCCGGCTCCCACGCAGATCGACGCCGGGGGCGCGGCCCGGTGCAGCTGCCTGCCGAGCCGGGCGAGGACGTCCACCACGTACTCGAGATCCGGCCCGGCGCGCGCTCGCGGTGCCACCACGCGGTCGAGTACCACCCCGCCCAGGCCGATGCGGGCCGCGACCAGGTGGTCGACCGCGACGTCGAAGGCCAGCACCTGGATCCGCTCCGACTCGGGTAGCACGACCAGCGAGGGACGCCCCTGCTGGTGGCTGTCCCGCGGGAGCTCCTCCCGGATCAGCCCTGCCTCGGTCAGTTCGGCCGTCAGCGCCAGGATCGTGCTCCGGTTCAGGCCGAGCTCCCTCGCCAGGCCCGCACGGGACATCCCGCCACTGAGGTGGACACTGCGCAGGAGCGCGGCGACGTTGCGCCGCCGGATCCCGTCCCGGTCCAACCCGGCCTCCCAGCAGTCCGGCTCTGCGGCGTCACGAATCGTACCGCCTACGCCGCGGTCGGCTCCTCGGCGAACTGCGTGTGGTACAGCTCCGCGTACCGCCCGTCCGCCGCGAGCAGCTGGTCGTGCGTGCCGCGCTCGACGATCCGGCCGTCCTCGACCACGAGGATCTGGTCGGCGGCCCGCACGGTCGACAGCCGGTGCGCGATCACCAGCGCGGTCCGCCCGGCCAGCGCGTGCGTGAGCGCCTCGCCCACGGCGGCCTCGGACTCCGAGTCCAGGTGCGCCGTCGCCTCGTCGAGGACGATCACCCGCGGCTGCGCGAGCAGCAGGCGCGCGATCGTGAGCCGCTGCCGTTCCCCGCCGGAGAGCCGGTAACCGCGCTCCCCCACCACCGTGTCGAGCCCGTCCGGCAGGCTCTGCACGAGCCGCGCGAGCCGCGCCTGCTCCAGCGCGTCCCAGATCTCGTCGTCGTCCACGTCCGGCCGCGCGTACGCCAGGTTCGCGCGGATCGTGTCGTGGAACAGGTGCCCGTCCTGCGTCACCACGCCGACGGTTTCCTTGATGGACGCGAAACTCAGGTCCCGGACGTCCACACCGGACAGCCGGACCGCACCCGAGTCGACGTCGTAGAGCCGCGGCAGCAGCGTCGCGATCGTGGACTTGCCCGCACCGGACGAGCCGACCAATGCCACCATCTGCCCCGCCTCGGCGCGGAAACTCACGCCGTGCAGCACCTCCTCGCCGCCGCGGTTGTCCAGTGTGGACACATCCTCCAGCGAGGCGAGCGAGTACTTGTCCGGCGCCGGGTAGCCGAACCGCACGTCCTCGAACTCGACCGAAACCCCGCCCGGCGGGACCTGCCTGGCGTCCGGCTTCTCGGTGATCATCGGCTTGAGGTCGAGCACCTCGAAGACCCGCTCGAACGACACGAGCGCCGTCATGACGTCGACCCGCACGTTCGCCAGCGCCGTCAGCGGGGTGTACAGCCTGGTCAGCAGCAGGGCGAGCGCGACCACCGTGCCGGGCTGCAGCTGCCCGCGGATCGCGAGCCACCCGCCCAGCCCGTACACCAGCGCCTGCGCGAGCGCGGAGACCAGCGTGAGGCTCGTGAGGAACCACCGCGTGAGCATCGCCGTCCGCACGCCGATGTCCCGCACCCGCCCCGCGCGGGCGCCGAACGCGGCGGTCTCCTCCTCCGGCCGCCCGAACAGCTTCACGAGCGTGGCGCCCGGCGCCGAGAACCGCTCGGTCATCTGGGTCGTCATCCCGGCGTTCAGCTGCGCCGACTCGCGCTGCAGGTCGGCCATCCGCCGCCCCAGCGTGCGGGCGGGCAGCACGAACACCGGCAGCAGCACCAGCGCGAGCAGGGTGACCTGCCACGACAGCGTCAGCATCACGCCGAGCGAGAGCACGAGCTGGATGACGTTGGTGACCAGCCCCGACAGCGTCGCCGTGAACGTCCGCTGCGCGCCGATCACGTCGTTGTTGAGCCGGCTGACCAGCGCCCCCGTGCGGGTACGCGTGAAGAACGCGATCGGCAGCCGCTGCACGTGCTCGAACACCGCGCGGCGCAGGTCGAAGATCAGCCCCTCGCCGATGCGCGCGGACTGCCACCGCTCGACGAGCCCGAGCCCCGCGTCCGCGATCGCCAGCCCGGCGACCACCACGGCGAGCATGATCACCAGCCCGGCCTCGTGCCCGCCGACGATCGTGTCGACGACCTTGCCCGCCAGCAGCGGCGTGGACACCGCGATCACGGCCGAAACCACGGTCAGCACGAGGAAAACGGCGAGCATCCGCCAGTACGGCCTGGCGAACCGCGCCACCCGCCGCACGGTCCCCGGCGCCAGCCCGCGCGGTGCGTCGGCGCGGCGCATCGCCGAGCTGAGCAGTGACCAGGTGTTGTCCAACACTGCCTCCCAGTCCGTCCCGAAGCTTCACATTACTTCAGGTTTCGTGCACAGATGTCCTGGACAACGCCGGGTGCGGACGCAAGCTTCCCGAACAGCTCCGGCTTTTTCCCGCCGGGTAACCTACGTGCTCATGGGTGCTGGAGGGGTCGTGTCGCAACGCGCCCGCAGCCTTCTCCCGCCGTTGGCGCTGGACCTGCTCTTCTACGCGGCCTGCCTGGTGTACGCGCTGGTGACCGCGTTCGTCTCCGAGTTCTACGGCTTCCGCGTGTGGGGCGCGTTCGCGGCGATCGGCTACGGGCTCGCGGCGGCGCACACGGTGTGGTTGTGGCGGCAGCCGCGTGGCCCCGGCTGGTGGCGCTCGCGGGGTGCGGGCCTGGCCGCGGTGGTGGTGTTCGCGATGCTGGTGCCGCTCGCCGTGCTCGTGGTGCGGCGGCTGACCGGGGTGGACTGGCTGATCACGCCGTTCTCGTGGAGCGCGCAGCCCGAGGTGTGGGTGATCGAGCGGTCGGCCGAGCTGTTGCTGCGGCACGGCACGCCCTACGTGGACGTGACCGCGCTCGGCCGTCCGCCCGAGGTCAACGACTACACCCCGTACGGGCCGGTGATGGCCGTGTTCGGCCTGCCGCGCGCGTTGTTCGGCGGCAGCCCGGTGGCCGACGCGCTGACCGACGCACGGCTGGCCTTCGCCGTGACCGCGTGCGTGTGCGCGTGGCTCACGCTGCGGATGATCGGCATGCCCCGGGTGCCGGTGCGCGCGGCGCAGCTCGCCGTGGCGTGCCCGCTGACCGCGCTGACGTGGTCGGTGGCGGGTCCGGACCTGGCGATCGCCGGGCTGATGCTCGTCGCCGTCACCCTCGCCGCGACCGACCGCCCCACCGCGTCCGCGATCGTGCTCGCGGCCGTGGTCAGCGCCAAGCTCATCGTGGCGCCGGCCGTGGTGGTGCTGGCCGTGCTGGTCGCGGCACGGCTCGGCGCCGGCGCGCTGGTGCGGTTCCTCGCCACGCTGGTGGCCGCGGGCGCGGTGCTGACCGTGCCGGTGCTGCTGGTCGATCCGGCGGCGTTCACCGAGCACGTGCTGCGGTTCCCGGCCGGGCTCGGCGTGGTGCGCTCACCCGCCGCGAGCCCACTGCCCGGGCACCTGATCGCGAGCACCGGGCCCGTGGGCAACGCGCTCGCGTTCGTGCTCCTGGGAGCGGCCGCCGTCGCCGTGCTGGTCTGGCTGCTGCGGCGGCCGCCGGTGCTGGGTTCGGACGCGATGCTGCGGATCGCCGTGGGGCTCGGGGCGTTCACCCTGCTCACCCCGGCGACCCGCTACGGATATCTGGTGTACCCGCTCGTGCTGCTGGGCGCGATGCTGTGTTTCCGCCGCGCGGAAGACGGGAACCCCGCTATTGGTACTACTTCTTCTTCACCCGGGTAGCCCCACCGCGCCCCCGGAGCTGAACTCCCGATTCCGAAAGCACGCGGTGCACGAAACCGTACGAACGGCCCGTCGACTCCGCGAGTGCACGAATACTGGCCCCCTTCTCGTATTTCTTCTTCAGGTCAGCGGCCAGCTTGTCACGGGTGTTGCCGGTGATGCGCGCGCCCTTCTTCAGGTCAGCCACGTCTTTCCGCCTTCCTAGACAGTGTTCGGGGCCCTGGCGCGGCCCTGCAAAGGCAATGATCGAACACCCGGCGGCGGATTGCCAGGCGACGGGCGAAAAAATCCTCGGAATCGGCCGATATTGGGCCATTTCAGTGTGGTTGCCTACAACAACTAAGCACCTGGACACACTTTTCGGGCACAGGCGGCTTTTGTTGGCGACCAGCGACGGCTCCGCGTGCTCGATAGTCGAGCCGGGCGGGAAATCTTAGGCAGGGCTAACTACGAATGGTTTCGCCGCAGAACCAAATATAGCGGAACGGTCGCCGGAACGCCTCATCTCCGGAGGGGGCGGGGCCCGGCGGGGCTTTGGGTGGGATGGGCGGCGATGGGGGTGGGCGGCGGAGTTCGAGCGGCAGGGGGCACGCTGCCGCGGTCCGGCGGCGGCTGCCGGACCGCGGGGCGGCCGTCGTGGCCCGGATGTGACCGAGGTGGCTGCCGCGTTGCGGGGCGGCTGCCGGTTCGCGGGGGCAGCCGCCGTGGCCCGCGGGGTGACTGGGCTGGCTGCCGCATTGCGGGGCGGCTGCCGGACCGCAGGGGCAGCCGCCGTGGCCCGCGGGGTGGCTGGGGTAGCTGCCGCGTTGCTGGGCGGCTGGGCGCATCGCGGAGGCAGCTGCCGTGGCCCGGGGGTGGCTGCCTTGTGGCGGATCGCGGGGGCGGCCGTGGTAGCGCGGGGCGCTGGGGTGGCTACCACATCGGGAGGGACTTGCCGCCGCTTCCCGGGCCGGGATGCGACCGCCCCTCACGGGGCCGGGCAGCGGGAACCCGCGCCAGCAGACAGCCACCGCCGCCCCGCGCTCCCACCCCGCCCGACACGAAGCACAGGCGACAGGCCACGCCGCCCGGCAGGCGCCCGCCGGGCGGGCCACCCCGCCCGACACGAAGCACCCGCGACGGGGCCCTTGGCAGGCGCCCGCAGCAGGTCACCCTGCTCGGCAGGGGGGCACCCGCGACAAGGCCCTCGGCAGGTCGCCCCGCCGGGCAGGCCACCTCGCCCCGCAGCCACCCGCGACAAGCCCACCTCGCCCCACAGGCACCTCGGCAAGCCACCCCGCCCGGCGGGGCGCACCCACGAGAGGCCCGCCCACCGCTTCCACCCAGGCGGTGACATCAGCCGGGCGGCCCGGCCATCACCCCCGGCCCAGCACTCACCCCGGCGGCCAGGCCATCACCCCCAGCCCCGCAGCACCACCCCCGCCCCCGCGACAGCACCACCGCCGCGCGGGGTCAGGCCAGCTGCACCAGCTCCAGGTAGTCCGCCGACCAGTGGTCCTCCGTGCCGTCGGGCAGCAGGATGACCCGCTCCGGCTCCAGCGCCTCCACCGCGCCCGGGTCGTGCGTCACCAGCACCACGGCACCCGTGTAGCTCCGCAGCGCCTCCAGCACCTGCGCCCGGCTCGCCGGGTCGAGGTTGTTCGTGGGCTCGTCGAGCAGCAGTACGTTCGCGGCGCTCGACACCAGGCCCGCGAGCGCGAGCCGCGTCTTCTCGCCACCCGACAGGGTGCCTGCGGGCTGGTCGAGCTGCTCACCGGTGAACAGGAACGAGCCCAGCAGGTTGCGCAGCTCCTGCGCACCCGTGTCCGGCGCGAGGTGCCGGATGTTCTCCCACACGCTGGCCTCGTGGTCGAGCGTCTCGTGTTCCTGCGCGTAGTAGCCCAGCCGCAGCCCGTGACCCGCGACCACCTGGCCGGTGTCGGGCTTCTCCATCCCGCCGAGCAGGCGCAGCAGCGTCGTCTTGCCCGCGCCGTTGAGGCCCAGCACGACCACCTTCGAACCGCGGTCGATGGCGAGGTCCACGCCGGTGAAGATCTCCAGCGAACCGTACGATTTGGACAGTCCCTCGGCGGTGAGCGGGGTGCGCCCGCACGGGGCCGGCGCGGGGAACTTGATGTGCGCGACCTTGTCCGCCTGGCGCGTCTCGTCGAGGTTCGCCAGCATCTGCTCGGCACGCCGCGCCATGTTCTTCGCCGCGACCGCCTTCGTCGCCTTCGCGCCCAGCTTCGCCGCCTGCTGCTGCAGCGCCGCGGCCTTCTTCTCGGCGTTCGCCCGCTCACGGCGGCGGCGCTTCTCGTCGGTCGCGCGCGCCTCCAGGTAGCGCTTCCAGTTCATGTTGTAGTGGTCCAGCTCGCCGCGCGTCGCGTCGAGGAACCACACCTTGTTGACCACTTCGTCGAGCAGGTCGACGTCGTGGCTGATCACCACGAGCCCACCGTCGTGCGACTTGAGGAAGCCCCGCAGCCAGTTGATCGAGTCGGCGTCGAGGTGGTTGGTCGGCTCGTCGAGCAGCAGGATCGTGTCCGACCGCCCCGACGCGCCCACGTCGGACGCGGCGAACAGGATCCGCGCCAGCTCCACCCGGCGCCGCTGCCCGCCGGACAGCGTCCGCAGCGGCTGCGCCAGCACCCGCTCGGCCAGCCCCAGGTTCGAGCAGATCCGCGCGGCCTCGCTCTCCGCGGCGTACCCGCCGAGCGCGGCGAACCGCTCCTCCAGCCTGCCGTAGCGGCGGATCGCCTTGTCCCGCGCGTCCTCGTCGACGAGCTCGGACATCGCCGTCTGCGCCTTCTCCATGTCGCGCAGCAGCGCGTCCAGGCCCCGCGCGGACAGCACGCGGTCCTTGGCGGTGACGGACAGGTCGCCCTCACGCGGGTCCTGCGGCAGGTAGCCGATCTCGCTGCCGTGCCGGACCTCACCGGCGTAGGGCTGCCCCTCGCCGGCCAGCACCTTCAGCGTGGTCGTCTTGCCCGCACCGTTGCGGCCGACGAGACCGATGCGGTCGCCGGGCTGGATGCGGAGAGTCGTGTCGGCGAGCAGGATGCGCGAACCGGCGCGCAGCTCGAGGCCGGTGGCCGTGATCAAGGGAACTCCCGGGAACGGGGGTGGATGAGGACAGGCTTCGACTGCCCGGCACCAGGCCGGGCGGGAGCGCTACTCCAGCTGGATCTCCTCGAACCCCACGAAACCCAGTGTAACGAGCGGAGGCCACCGTTTTTCCGCCGGTGGCCGGGCTCACGCGTCGCGGACGAGGATCTCCACGTCACGCGCCCGCTCCGCCGCCTCGTCGAGCACGGCCCGCCGCGGCTCGACGATGTCCAGCACACGCTGCGAAGCCAGCTCGAACAGCGGGGCCAGCCGCCGGTCGGCGCGGAGCTCGTCCAGCGCGCGCCGGTCCCCGCCCAGCACGACCGCGTCCAGCTCGCGCACTCGTGGCACCAGCACCTCGTAGGCGTCGTCCGCGGCGTCACGCAGGGCCTGCCGCGCCTGCCCCTCACGACGCCGGGCGAAGCGCTGCTGCGACCAGCCGCCCGCCGCCGCCCGGCCGTGCACGTGGTGCCGGTCGGTGCGCGACACCACGACCTTGCCACCTTCCGCGACGCCAACGCTGTGCGCGCCCAGCCGCACCAGCAGCAGCCCGATGCGACGGGACCGCTTGGCGTGCACGGCAAGCCGGACCGTCGGCGGGCCCGAACCGGTCAGCGGCGGGAACGGCACCACCGCCGTCGCCGTCGTCCCGTTGGCCGCCGTCACCACGACCTCGGTGTCGGTCGCCGCCGTTTCGCGGATGCCGCCGTTGCGGGTGGCGAACCGGTCGAACCAGCCGCCGAGCCGTTCCGGCGCAACCTCGACCACCCTGCCGCCCCCGGCGGCGTCCCGCACCCTGCTCACAGCACGAACGAATCGGACCAGGGCTGCGACGACCGGCCCGACAGGGCGTCGAGCAGCGAAACCGCCTGCCGGTCGGTCAGCGAGGACACGAAGTCGATCACCGCGCGGCCCCGCGCCAGGCTGCGGATGGCGTCGGCTCCGGTGACCTGCTCCCCCGTCGCGCCGACGAGCAGTTCGGGGGCGTTCGCGGCCAGGTCGGTGAACTCGGCGTGCGCCAGCTCCACGAGGTCGTGCAGGCGGCGCGGCAGCCGGGACTCCTCGTCACGGTCGCCCAGCCACGCGTCGAGGGCGTCCACGAGGGTGGTCACCAGGCTCGCCTGGCCGCGCTGGTGCAGCGCGAGTTCGGGGCGCAGCAGCACGAAGGTGCGGTGCACGAACTTCAGCACCTGCACCTCGTGCCACTGGGCGGTCCGCAGCGTGACGTGCCCGGAGCGGGTGGTCGGCGACTCCAGCACGACCACCCCGCCGACGAGCCGCGAGGTCCAGCGGGCCGAGAACGCGGCGATGGCCTGCTCGGCCTCGATCGAGCCGTCGAAACCCCGCGCCAGCAGGCCGTCCACCAGCTCGGTGCGCACGCGGGACACGGCGTCGGCGAACGCGTCGTCGTCCACCACCCACGCGTCGCGGACGTGCATGCGGCGGCGCAGCAGTTCCAGCGACCGGCCGGGCCGCCGCGTCTGCGCCGCCAGCGTCGCGTCGTCCAGCCCCGCCAGTTCGAGCGCGTTCGCCAGCCACTGCCCCAGCTCCGTGGCCACCGGGGCGTGCTGCAGCACGCCGATCCGGTGGAAGTCCTGGATGTCGTGGATCGCGTAGGCGATGTCGTCGGCGGTGTCCATCACGGACGCTTCGACGGTCTGCTGCCACGGCTCGATCACGCCGGCGTAGGGCTCACGCGCCTGCACCACGTCGTCCAGTTCCGTGCTGTAGGCCGAAAACTTCGCCGAGCCGGTGCCCGGGGCGCCGGGCGGTTCGGCCGCACCACGTGGCGGGTTCGGCATCGTCGCCGGGTGCGGGTCGGGCCGGTGCAGCCGCGCCCACGGGTACTTCAGCACCGCCGCCCGCACCGCGGCGGTCAGGTCGAGCCCCACCGCGGACGGACCGCGCACGTCGGTGGTGGTCAGGATGCGGAAGGTCTGGGCGTTGCCCTCGAAGCCGTCGGCGAGCCCGAAGCGGTGCCGGGCGATGCGGTCGAGCACCTGCTCCCCCAGGTGCCCGAACGGCGGGTGACCGAGGTCGTGCGCCAGCGCGGCGGCCTCCGCGACGTCGGGTTCGAGCCCGCCGAGCTTGCCGATCAGCTCGGCGCCGTCGGGCGCGGCGAGCAGGCGGTCGCTGATGGCGCGCGCGACCTGGGCGACCTTGAGGCTGTGGGTGAGCCGGTTGTGCAGCAGCCCGGATCCCGCGGCGCTGACCACCTGCGTGACGCCGCCGAGGCGGGCGAAGAACGGGGAGACGACGATGCGGTCGCGATCGGCCCGGAACGGGTTGTCCGCCAGGTCCGACCAGCTGGCCGCCTCCGCCTGTTCGTCACGGCGGCGCGTGCGCGGATCGTGCATGCGTCGAGGCTAACCGTGCCGGTCGCGGCCGGTTCGGCGACGCCCCGGTGAACATCAGCCGACAAGTCTGGAGAAACGCCGTCTGACCGGCGAGTATCGGTCCGTGCGCGAATCATCGAGGTCGGTCCGGTTCGCCTTCCAGCCGTTGTACAGCCTGCACACCGGCGGTGTCGTCGCGCTCGAGGCACTCGCCCGCCCCGGCCGGGGTTCGGTCGCCGAGCTGCTCGACCGCGCCCGCCGCGAACAGCGCCTGCCCGAGGTCGACGTGGCGCTCGCCGCCGAGGCCGCCCGCGCCGAGGCCGATCACGAGACCCTGCTGCCGCTGCACCTCAACCTCACCGCCACCACGGCCGCCGCGCCGGGCGCGGTGTTCGACCCGCTGCTGGACGCGCTGGCCTCGGTGAACCGCCGCCCGCGCGAGGTCGTGCTGGAGATCGGGCCGCCGTTCGCCCAGGTGTGGCCCGAGCAGCTGCTGGCCGGGCTGCACCGGCTCGCCGAACTGGGTTTCCGCCTCGCGCTCGACGGCCTCGGCCGGGCCGACCTGCCGTTCGCCCTGCTCGCGGCCGCCCCGGCCGACCTGCTCAAGCTCGACCGGACCGTGCTGGGCGGGCTGCCGGCGGACCCGGCGTCCGTCGCCGTGGTCGAGTCGCTGCTGCACTACGCCGCCCGCAGCGGCACCCGGCTCGTCGCGACCGGGATCGAGACGGAGGCGCAGCTGACGGCGGTGCGGAAACTGGGGGTCCGCATCGCGCAGGGCAACCTGTTCGCCCCGGCCGCCGACGGCGTGTCGTGGACGCACCTGCTCACCCCGGCCACGCCCGAGCCCGGGGAGCTGCCGGGGCCGGGTCCGCTGACGGCGCCCCGCGTCCGGGACTTCCTGCGCCCCGCCAGCACCCTGCCTGCCGACGCGACGTGCGACGACGTCCGCACGGCGCTCGCCGCGGGCGACGGCCCGTCCGGCATCGTCGGCGTCGACGAGCATCACCGTCCACAGTGGTCGGTCGACCGGACCCGGTTCCTGGTCTCGGTCACCGGTCCCTACGGGCACGCGCTGCACGCCAAGCGCCCGGCCGCCAGGCTGGCCGACCCGCCGCACGTCATCTCCGCCGACGCGGGCGCGCTCGAACTGCTCGAGCTCGTGACCGACGCCGATTGGAGCCGCACGGGCGACGACGTGGTCGTGGTGGACGAGCGGGGCCGCTGCGTCGGGGTGGTGCTGGTGACCGAGGTCGTGCGGGGCGTCGCCGAGGCGAAGGTCGAGGAGGCGGCCGCGCTGAACCCGCTGACCAGGCTGCCGGGCAGTGACACGGTGGCGCGGGACATCGAGCGCCGGATCGCGTGCCGCGAACCGTTCGTCACGGCGTGGCTGGACGTGGACTCGTTCAAGGCGGTCAACGACAACGCCGGGTTCGCGGCGGGGGACGACCTGATCCGCGCGCTCGGCCGCACCCTCACCGACCTCGCGGCACGGCTGAAGCGGACGACGGTCAGCCATGTCGGCGGCGACGACTTCCTCATCGCGTGCGACGTGGACGAGATCGGCACGATCGCCGCGGCGCTGCTGGACACGCCGTGGTCCGCGGACGGCCTGCCGGTCACCGTGTCACTCGCGACGCTGGTGTGCGCGACCGCGACGATCTCCTCCTACCGCGAGGCGTCGCGGCGGCTGGCGCCGCTGAAGAAGCGGGCGAAGGCGGTGCCGGGGTCGAGCTGGGTGCTCGGCAGGCCCGACACCGAGCACGTCGAGATCCTCCGTGGCCGCAGGCTGTTCCCCGAGCAGCGAGCGCCGCTCGGTCACTCCGCCTGACGCACGTCCCCCGCCGCGAAGCCGTCGGCCCAGTCCTGCTGCACCTTCGCGGCCTCCGCGGCGTCGGGGACGGCGTTCGTGCACGACGTGCCGGGGCCGTGCCCGGACATCAGCTCCGAGCAGGGGCCCGAGTAGTGGTCGGGCAGGCCGAGGTTGTGCCCCAGCTCGTGGGCGGCGATGCGCGTGACCGCGAAGCCCTCGGCGACCTGCTGCTTGTCGAGGTAGATCCGGCCGTGCCCGTGGCCGTCGGTGTTCGTGTACGAGCCCCGCCCGTCGTCGGTCTCGGCGAAGACGATCGTGGCGGTGCCGCCCTTGACCAGCCGCACGTCGGTGACCGCGGCGTTCCAGTTCGCGGCGGCCTGGTCGATCTGCGTCACGTAGTCCGGCGCGCCCGTGGAGCTGTAGTGGAGCGTGGTCACCGGCGCCGCGTTCGCGGTCGCCGTCACGAGCTGGACCGCCAAGGTCGCGGTCACCGCCAGTGATGCGGCGAGCGCCTTCCTGTACCTCATGCGCCGACCCTAGGGGCGCCGCGGGCGGCCCGAGTACCCGCGAAAGTCGGAAGCCCGTACCGTATAGGCCGTTATACACCGCTCGGTGCGAAAAAGGCCCCTCCGGAGAGGGGCCTTTCCGTCCAGCCGGTTCAGACCGTGAAGCCGAGCGCGCGCAGCTGCTCGCGGCCGCCCTCGGTGATCTTCTCCGGGCCCCACGGCGGCATCCACACCCAGTTGATGCGGAAGTCCTTCACCACACCCGCGTTGCCCACCAGAACCGAAGCCGTCTGGTCCTCGATCACGTCCGTGAGCGGGCACGCCGCCGACGTCAGCGTCATGTCCAGCGTCGCGGTGTTGTCCGGCTCCACGCGGATGTCGTAGACGAGGCCGAGGTCGACGACGTTGATGCCCAGCTCGGGGTCGACCACGTCGCGCATGGCCTCCTCGATGTCCTCGATCTTGGCCACGTCGGCCGCGGGCTGTGCCTGCTCAGGCAGGTCGGCAGCCGTGCGGCCCTCACGGGTCGTCGTTTCCTCGCTCATGCCTTCGCTCCCTCGGTCTTGACGAGCGCGTCCTTGAAAGCCATCCACCCCAGGAGAGCACACTTCACGCGCGCCGGGTACTTGGCGACGCCCGCAAAGGCGATGCCGTCCTCCAGCACGTCCTCGTCCGGCTCGACCTGGCCGCGCCCCTGCATCAGCTCGACGAACGCGTCCATCGTCTTCAGCGCCTCGCCCACCGGCCGCCCGACCACGAGGTCGGTCAGCACCGAGGTCGACGCCTGGCTGATCGAGCAGCCCTGACCCTCGTACGAGACGTCCGCGACCGTTTCGCCGTCGAGCTTCACGCGCAGCGTCACCTCGTCGCCGCAGGTGGGGTTCACCTGGAACGACTCGCCGTCGAACGGCTCACGCAGGCCGCGGCCGTGCGGGTTCTTGTAGTGGTCCAGGATGATGTCCTGGTACATGCTCTCCAGGTTCACCGTGCCACCCCGAAGAACTTCTGGGCCTCCCGCACGCCGTTGGCCAGCGCGTCCACTTCGGACAGATCGTTGTACAGGTAGAACGTCGCCCGCACGGTGGCCGGCACCTGGCAGACCCGGTGCAGCGGCCACGCGCAGTGGTGCCCCACCCGCACCGCGATGCCCAGGCTGTCCAGCACCTGCCCGGCGTCGTGCGGGTGCACGCCGTCGATCACGAACGCGATCGTGGCGCCGCGGTCCTTCGACTCGGACGGCCCGATGAGCCGCACCCCGTCGATCTCCGCGAGCGCGGCGACGGCGGCTTCGGTGAGCGTGTGCTCGTGCGCCTCGACGCGGTCCATGCCGATCGCGGTGAGGTAGTCCACCGCCGCGCCGAGGCCCACGGCCTGCGACGTCATCGGCACCCCGGCCTCGAACTTCTGCGGCGGCGGCGCGAACGTCGTGCGCTCCATCGTCACCAGCTCGATCATCGAGCCCCCGGTGAGGAACGGCGGCATCGCTTCCAGCAGCTCGCGGCGGCCGTAGAGCACGCCGATGCCGGACGGCGCCAGCATCTTGTGCCCGGAGAACACCGCGAAGTCCACGCCCAGCGCGGAGAAGTTCACCGGGAAGTGCGGCACCGACTGGCACGCGTCGAGCAGCGTGAGCGCCCCGACCTCCTTGGCCCGCGCCACGATCGGCGCGACCGGGTTGACGGTGCCCAGCACGTTCGACTGGTGCACGAACGCGACGATCTTCGTGCGCTCGTTCACCAGTTCGTCCAGGTTGGACAGATCCAGCCGGAACCCGTCGGTCAGGTCGAGCCAGCGCAGCGTCGCCCCGGTCCGCTGGCAGAGCTGCTGCCACGGCACGAGGTTCGCGTGGTGCTCCATCGCGGTGATGACGATCTCGTCACCGGGACCGACGCGGAACCGCTCGGCCTCCGGGCCCGCGGTGGCGGCGTTGCTCATCGCGTACGCGACGAGGTTGATGCCCTCGGTGGCGTTCTTGGTGAAGACCAGCTCCCCCGGGTCGGCCCCGACGAACTCGGCCGTCCGTGCCCTGGCGTACTCGTAGGCGTCGGTCGCCTCCTCGGCCAGCTGGTGCGCCCCTCGGTGCACCGCCGCGTTGGAGGTCTCCAGGAACCGGCGCTCGGCGTCGAGCACCTGCACCGGCCGCTGGGAAGTCGCCCCGGAGTCGAGGTACACCAAGGGTTTCCCGTCGCGGACGGTGCGCGACAGGATGGGGAAGTCGGCGCGCACGGCAGCGACATCCAAAGGCGTGTTGGCCGTTGTGGTGGTCACGCGCCAACTCCTTCCTGGTGTCAGTTCGGGTGTGGGAGGCTCAGACCGAGGCGGGCTCGGCCTTGCCCACGTACTTGACGTAGCCGTTCTCCTCCAGCTCGTCCGCCAGCTCCTTGCCGCCGGACTCGACGACGCGGCCGCCCGCGAAGACGTGCACGAAGTCCGGCGTGATGTGGCGCAGGATCCGGGTGTAGTGGGTGATCAGCATGACGCCGACCTCGTTGTTGGCCTTGTAGTCGTTGACGCCCTCGGAGACGATCCGCAGCGCGTCGACGTCCAGGCCCGAGTCGGTCTCGTCGAGGATCGCGATCTTCGGCTTGAGCAGCGCCAGCTGGAGGATCTCGTGGCGCTTCTTCTCACCACCGGAGAAGCCCTCGTTCACGCTGCGCTCGGCGAACTCGGGCGAGATCTCCAGCTTGGCCATCTCGTCCTTGACTTCCTTGACCCAGTGGCGCACCTTCGGCGCCTCGCCGCGGACGGCGGTGGCGGCGGTGCGCAGGAAGTTCGACATCGACACGCCCGGCACCTCGACCGGGTACTGCATCGCCAAAAAGATGCCCGCTCGACTGCGTTCATCCACGGTCATGTCGAGCACGCTCTCGCCGTCCAGCAGCACCTCGCCCGAGGTCACCTCGTACTTGGGGTGCCCGGCGATCGCGTACGACAGCGTCGACTTGCCCGAACCGTTGGGGCCCATGATCGCGTGGGTCTCGCCGGAGCGGATGGTCAGGTTGACGCCCTTGAGGATCTCTTTCGTGCCCTCGTCGGTCGTGACGCCGGCGTGCAGATCCTTGATTTCCAGTGTGGCCATGAGGTCTTCTTCTCGTCCTTCGTGGTGAAAAGTCAGCTGCCGACGGCTTCGAGCTCTTTTTCGATCGCCGCTTCGAGGCGCTCCCGCACCTCGGGGACGTCGATCTTCATCAGGATCTCGTGGAAGAACCCGCGGACGACCAGCCGTCGCGCCGCCTCCTCCTCGATACCGCGCGACTGCAGGTAGAACAACTGCTCGTCGTCGAACCTTCCCGTCGCGCTCGCGTGCCCCGCCCCGGCGATCTCCCCGGTCTCGATCTCGAGGTTCGGCACCGAGTCCGCGCGGGCGCCCTCGGTCAGCACGAGGTTGCGGTTGAGCTCGTAGGTGTCGGTGCCCTCGGCCGCGGCGCGGATCAGCACGTCGCCGATCCACACGGCGTGGGCGTCCTCGCCCTGCAGCGCGCCCTTGTACATCACGTTCGACTTGCAGTTCGGCACCGCGTGGTCGACGAACAGCCGGTGCTCCTGGTGCTGCCCCGCGTCCGCGAAGTACAGCCCCAGCAGCTCGACCTCGCCGCCCTTGTCGGCGAACGTCGCGGTCGGCGAGACGCGCACCAGGTCGCCGCCCAGGGTGACCACGATGTGCTTGAGCGCGGAGTCCTTGCCCAGCTTGAGGTGCTGCTCCGAGACGTGCACCGCGTCGTCGGCCCAGTCCTGCACCGACACGACCGTCAGCTTCGCGCCCTCGCCGAGCAGGAACTCGACGTTGTCGGCGTACGTGCCCGAGCCGAGGTGGTCGAGCACGACCACGCCCTCGGCGTACGCCTCGGCGCGCACCTGGACGTGCCCGTACGCGACGTGGCCCTCGCCAGGGCCGGTCAGCCGCAGCACGGTCGGCTTCGACGCGCGGGTCTCCTTCGGCAGGGTGACGACCGTGCCCGTGGTGAAGGCCGAGTACGCCTGCGCCGCGACGCGGTCGCTGGGCTCCCCCGCCTTGCCGAGGCGCTCGTCGTCCCGGCCGACGGTCTCGACGCGCACCTCGGGGGCTGCGTCCACGTCGACCTTGACCTCGCCGTCGGCGACCGCGGTGCCGTCGTGCAGGCCGCGCAGGCGCTTCATCGGCGTGAAGCGCCAGTTCTCCTCGCGGCCACCGGGCACCTCGAAGGCCTCGACGTCGTACCCGGTGAAGCGCTCCGCGCGCGACGCGGCCGGGACGGTGACCTCCGCAGCCTCGGAGACGTTGTTGCTTGCCACCGTCATGTCAGCCGACGGCTCCTTCCATCTGCAGTTCGATCAGGCGGTTGAGCTCGAGCGCGTACTCCATCGGCAGCTCGCGCGCGATGGGCTCGACGAACCCGCGCACCACCATGGCCATCGCCTCGTCCTCGGTGAGGCCGCGCGACATCAGGTAGAACAGCTGGTCCTCGCTCACCTTCGACACCGTCGCCTCGTGCCCCATGGACACGTCGTCGTTGCGGATGTCGACGTAGGGGTAGGTGTCCGAGCGCGAGATGTTGTCCACCAGCAGCGCGTCGCACTTCACCGTCGAGCGCGAGTGGTGCGCGCGCTTCGCGACCCGGACCAGGCCGCGGTAGGAGGTGCGGCCACCGCCGCGCGCCACCGACTTCGACACGATCGTCGAGGAGGTGTGCGGCGCCAGGTGCTCCATCTTCGCGCCGGCGTCCTGGTGCTGGCCCTCGCCCGCGAACGCGACCGACAGCACCTCGCCCTTGGCGTGCTCGCCCATCAGGAAGACCGACGGGTACTTCATGGTCACCTTGGACCCGATGTTGCCGTCGATCCACTCCATCGTCGCGCCCTCTTCGCACTTGGCGCGCTTGGTGACGAGGTTGTAGACGTTGTTCGACCAGTTCTGGATCGTCGTGTAGCGGCAGCGGCCGCCCTTCTTCACGATGATCTCGACGACGGCCGAGTGCAGCGAGTCGGACTTGTAGATCGGCGCGGTGCAGCCCTCGACGTAGTGCACGTACGCGCCCTCGTCGACGATGATCAGCGTGCGCTCGAACTGGCCCATGTTCTCGGTGTTGATCCGGAAGTAGGCCTGCAGCGGGATGTCCACGTGCACGCCCTTCGGCACGTAGATGAACGAGCCGCCGGACCACACCGCGGTGTTCAGCGCGGAGAACTTGTTGTCCCCGGCCGGGATGACCGAGCCGAAGTACTCCTGGAACAGCTCGGGGTGCTCACGCAGGCCCGTGTCGGTGTCGAGGAACACCACGCCCTGGGACTCGAGGTCCTCGCGGATCTTGTGGTAGACGACCTCCGACTCGTACTGGGCGGCGACACCCGCGATGAGGCGCTGCTTCTCCGCCTCCGGGATGCCCAGCTTGTCGTAGGTGTTCTTGATGTCCTCGGGCAGCTCGTCCCAGCTGGCCGCCTGCTTCTCGGTCGACCGGACGAAGTACTTGATGTTGTCGAAGTCGATCCCGGACAGGTCGGCGCCCCAGTTCGGCATGGGCTTGCGCTCGAACAGCTTGAGGGCCTTCAGGCGCGTTTCGCGCATCCACTCCGGCTCGGACTTCTTCGCGGAGATGTCGGTGACGACGTCTTCGTTGAGCCCTCGCCGGGCGCTCGCGCCCGCGGCGTCGGGGTCCGCCCAGCCGAACGCGTACTTGCCCAGGGAGTCGATGGTCTCTTCCTGGGTCATCGGCGTGGCGGGATTGCGCTGCTCGGCAGCGGCAGTCATGCGCTTCCTCCATCCGGAGTTCGTGCTCGGTGTCCCTGCGGACTGTCCGCCGGGACGTGTGTCGTGCACACGGAGTCACCGCGTGCGATGGTCGCCAGTCGCTGCACGTGGGTACCGAGCAGCCTGGCGAACGCCTCGGTCTCCGCCTCGCACAGCTGCGGGAACTCAGCGGCGACGTGGGCGACCGGGCAGTGGTGCTGGCACAGCTGTTCGCCGCTGCCGACCTGACGGGTCGACGCAGCGTAACCCTCCCTGGTCAGGGCGGCCGCCAGGGCCTCGGCCCGCCGGGCGGGCTCGCCCGGCTCGGTGACCGCGTCCTGGTGGGGACCGACCAGCGAGGCGACCCGCCGCTCCGCGAAGGCGCGGACCGCCTCCTCGCCCGCGTGCTCGGCGAGGAACCGGATCGCCGACACGGCGAGGTCGTCATAGGCGTGCCCGAACCGCGCCCGTCCCGCCTCGGTGAGCAGGAAGAGCTTCGCGGGACGGCCCCGCCCGCGCGGTCCGCGCCGGGGCGCGTCCCGCGTTTCGGCCTCACCGTCGGCCAGCATGGCGTCGAGGTGACGCCGCACCGCCGTGGGGCTGATGCCCAGCCGGTCCGCGACCACGACCGCGGTCATCGGACCCTCCTCCAGCAGCAGGCGCGCCACGGCGTGCCGCGTCCGCCCCTCTGCCGTGGCCTGGGCGGGCGCGGCAGCACCGGGAGCGCCGGGCTCCTGGGGCTTGCCGCTGTTTTTCACAACATAAGTGTGTCGTATTTCGAGCCGGGAGGCAAAGACCGATCACCCGGCAGTGACCGGGGTCACCGGAAGCGCCCTTCACGAGGCCCTCTTCACCACGTCGATACTGCCAGCCACTTCCCCGCCACCGCCCTCAATGGAGCCGCTTCGCGGCGCCGATAGTCTTTGGGAGTGGTAGTTGGCGAGCCGGACACCGAACAGCAGCGGGGCGCTTCGGCGTTCCACCCGCCGCCGCCCGGGCCGCTGGAGGACGGCGAACTGAAGGCGCTGGACGTGATCCGGCGCTTCGGCACCATCGGTGCGCTGTTCCTCGCGCTCGGCTCGCTCGGCGCGGGCGCGGCGCCCGTGCTCAACCCCGTGCAGGACATCCCGGTCCTGCGGCTGTTCTCCCGCATCCCGACGGTTTCCCTCGCCATCGCGTTCACGGGCATGGGGATGCTCGTGCTCGGCTGGCTGATGCTCGGCCGCTTCGCCCGGCCCGGTCGCGCGCGCCTGGTCAGCCGCGCGCAGCTGACGCGGACGCTGGTCATGTGGCTGACGCCGCTGATGTTCATCCCGCCGCTGTTCTCCCGCGACGTCTACAGCTACCTCGCGCAGAGCGAGATCGTGCACCGCGGCATGGACCCGTACTCGCTGGGCCCGGCGCAGGCGCTCGGCGTCGGCGACCCGCTGACCAGCGGCGTGTCGAACATGTGGCGCGAGACGCCCGCCCCCTACGGCCCGCTGTTCCTCAAGCTGGGCAGCTTCATCTCCGGGATCACGGGGGACGACATCGTCGCCGGCGTGCTGCTGCAGCGGGCGATGGCGCTGGTCGGGGTCGTGCTCATCATCTGGGCGCTGCCGCGGCTGGCGCGCCGGTTCGGCGTCGAGCCCGCCACCGCGCTGTGGCTGGGCGCCGCCAACCCGCTCGTGTTGTTCCACCTGGTCGCCGGCGCGCACAACGAAGCCCTCGGGATCGGCCTCATGGTCGCCGGGCTGGAGCTGGGCATCCGGCGGCTGCCCGTGCGCGTCGCGGGCGACACCCCGCCCCCGCTCGCGCGGGGTGAGCTGCTGTTCATCGTGCTGGGCGCTGTGGTGATCACGCTCGGCGCGGCGATCAAGATCAACGCGGTGATCGCGCTGGGGTTCTTCGGTGTGATGATCGCGCGGCGGTGGCACGGCAGGCTGCTCGACCTCGTGCGGACCGCGGCCCTGATGACCGGGGTGTTCGCGGTGGTGATCGTGGCGCTGTGCTTCGGCACCGGGCTGGGCTTCGGCTGGGTCGGCGCGCTCGGCACGCCGGGGCTCGTGCGCAGCTGGATCTCCCCCACCGCCGAGCTGGCGAACGTCGGCGGCGTGCTGGGCATCGCGCTGGGCCTGGGCAACCACACGGACTCGCTCGTGTCGATCGTGCAGACCGCGGGCACCGTGGTGGCCGGCCTGATCACGGTGAAGTTCCTGTGGGACAGCTTCCGCTGGCGGTACCGGCCGATCATCGGGCTCGGGGTTTCGCTGGGCGCGTTCATGATGCTGCACGTGGCGATGCAGCCGTGGTGGCTGCTGTGGGCGGTGATCCCGCTGGCCGCCGCGGCGGGCACGTCGCGCTTCCGCGTGGCGGCGACCGTCGTCAGCGCGGTCGTCGCGTTCCTCGTCGCCCCGCCGGGCAGCAGCTTCGACGGCCGGGCCTTCGTGCCGCTGCAGGCGTACCTCGCGGCGCTCGTCGTGGTGGCGATCGCCCTGCTCGTAGTCCGGCGCTCGGCCCCCATGCTGCTGAAGCGGGACGTGAAGCCGGTCACCGGAGCCTAGGTCGTAGGCTTGACTGCCGTGAGCACCCCTGCCGTCGAGATCAGCGGACTGGTGAAGCGCTACGGCGCGAAGACCGCGGTCGACGGCCTCGACCTGAAGATGGCCCGCGGCCGCCTGCTCGCCCTGCTCGGTCCCAACGGCGCCGGCAAGACGACCACCGTCGAGATCTGCGAAGGCTTCCTGCGTCCCGACTCGGGCACCGTGCGCGTGCTCGGCCTCGACCCCGCCCGCGAGGGCCGTGCGCTGCGGCCGCGCATCGGCGTGATGCCGCAGGGCGGCGGCGCCTACCCGGGCGTGCGGGCGGGCGAGATGCTCGGCCTGGTCGCGTCCTGCGCGGCCGATCCGCTCGACCCCGCCTGGCTGCTCGACGTCCTCGGGCTCGCCGGCGTGCGCCGCACCCCGTTCAAGCGCCTGTCCGGTGGGCAGCAGCAGCGCCTTTCCCTCGCGTGCGCCCTCGTCGGCCGCCCGGAGCTGGTGTTCCTCGACGAGCCGACCGCGGGCATGGACCCGCAGGCCCGCCGCCTGGTCTGGGACCTGCTCGGCGCCCTGCGCGCGGACGGGGTGAGCGTGCTGCTGACCACGCACCTGATGGAGGAGGCCGAGGCGCTGGCCGACGACGTGGTGATCGTCGACCACGGCAAGGTGATCGCCGAGGGCACCCCGGCCGCGCTCACCGCCGAGGAGGGCGACGCCGCGCAGCTGCGCTTCAAGGCCCGCCCGGGCCTCGACACCGACCTGCTGACCGCCGCCCTGCCCGAGGGCTACCACGTGCACGAGCCGACGCCCGGCAGCTACCACGTGCTGGGCCGCGTCGACCCGCAGGTGGTGTCCACGGTGACGTCCTGGTGCGCGCAGCAGGGGGTGCTCGCGGAGGAGCTGCACGTGGGCAAGCGGGACCTGGAAGAGGTCTTCCTCGAGCTGACCGGACGGGAGCTGCGGTCGTGACCACCTTCGCCCCCGGGACGTTCACCCCGAAGCCCGGCGCGGGCAGCCGCGGCCGGATGCTGCTCACCCACGCGAAGGTCGAGACGAGCCTCACGCTGCGGCACGGCGAGCAGATCCTGCTGACCCTGCTCATCCCGCTGGCGCTGCTGATCGGCCTGACGCTGCTGGACATCCTGCCCACCGGGGACCTCAACGGAGTGTCCAAAGCGGACTGGGTGACGCCGAGGATCTTCGCGCTCGCGGTGATGTCCTCGGCCTTCACCGGGCAGGCGATCGCACTGGGCTTCGACCGCCGTTACGGGGTGCTCAAACGGCTTTCCGCCACCGCGCTGCCGCGCTGGCTGCTCGTCGCGGGACGGATGGTCGCCGCACTTGTCGTCGTGCTGCTGCAGGTCGTCGTGCTCGGCGTGGTCGCCGCGCTGCTCGGCTGGTCGCCCTCCGGGCCAGGGCTGGCGGAGGCCGTGCTGCTGCTCGTGGTGGGCACGCTCGGCTTCGGCGCGCTCGGCGTCCTGCTGGGCGGTTCGCTGCGCGCCGAAGCGGTGCTGGCGCTGGCCAACATCGTGTGGTTCGTGCTGCTGCTCGCGGGCGGCATCCTGCTCGCCCCCTCGACCCTGCCGTCGGCCGCCGCGGCGGTCGTCGAGCTGCTGCCTTCCGGGGCGCTGGCCGAGGGCCTGCGGGCCGCGCTGGTGGACGGAACGCTCGACTGGAAACCGGTCGTGGTGCTGCTCGCCTGGGGCGCCGTCGCCGGTGCCGTGGCCACGCGCACGACCCGGTTGACCTGACGGGGCGGTGCGGCCGGGACCAAAGTCCCGGGCCTATCCTCACATCCGTGGCTCTGAACTCCCTCGTCGCCCGGCTGCCCCTCCCCTCGCGCTCGGTCCAGAAAGCCGTCGGCATCGCCGCGGTCGTCGCGCAGGCCGGGATCGGCGTGACCGGGTCGGTCGTGCGGGTCACCGGGTCCGGCCTCGGCTGCCGCACCTGGCCGGAGTGCCAGCCGGGCAGCATGGTGCCGGTCGCCCACGAGGAGCTGCACGCCGTCACCCAGTGGATCGAGTTCGGCAACCGCCTGCTGACCGGGGTGGTCATCCTGGTCGCCGCCATCGCGGTCCTCACGGCGTGGCGCGTGCACCTCGCCACCCCGCGCAAGCGGCTCCTCGCGCTGGCCTGGACCATGCCCGGCGGTGTGGTCCTGCAGGCCGTCGTCGGCGGGATGACGGTGCTCGCGAAGCTCGAGTGGTGGACGGTCGCGATCCACTTCCTCGCCTCCACCCCCCTGATCTGGCTCGCGGTGGTGCTGCTGCACGCCTTCACCGAGGGCGACGAGACCCCGCGCTGGCTCGTGCCGCCGATCGCGAAGACTTTCCTCGTCGTCCTCGCCGTCGCGATGTGGGGCATCCTCGTCGCGGGCACCACCGTGACGGGCGCGGGCCCGCACGGCGGGGACCCGGAGACCCACCGCCTCGACGCGCCGATCGAGCTGCTCGCCCGCGTCCACAGCGGGGTGCTCGTGGTGTACCTCGTGGTGCTCGCCGTCCTCGGCCTGACACTGCTGCGCACCGGCGCGCCACGGTCCCTGTGGCGGCGGTACGGCGCCGTCTGGCTGGTCGCGCTGGCGCAGGGCGTCCTCGGGGTCGTGCAGTACGCGCTGGGCGTGCCGGAAGCCCTGGTGTCGCTGCACGTGCTCGGCTCGGCGCTGGTGATCGTCTCGACCGCGGCGCTGTGGTGCGGGGCGCGGGACCGCGGGCTGCCCCCGGCACCGGCGGTCGTGTCCTCTACCACAACCGGACATGCCGCTGTAACGCCGTAGCGATGTGCGCGCCAGCCGCTGCGGCTAGTCTCGGCCACGGCGGGGGCGGAAAGTCCGGATTCCGCCCCGGAACCTGAGTGAGGTACCTGCTCCATGAGTGCCACCGATGTCCGTCCCGGCGCGAAGCCCCTCATCTCCCACCGGCGGTCGGCCGGGCAGATGCTCGTGCTGAAGTCCTTCCTGCTGATCCCGTTCGTCGCACTGGTCGCCGCGCTCCCGCTGGCGTGGGGCTGGGGCCTGAGCTGGCTCGACCTCGCGCTCGCGGCGGTGTTCTACGTCGTCGCGACGCTGGGCGTCACGGTGGGGTACCACCGCTACTTCACGCACGGCGCGTTCAAGGCGAACCGCCCGCTGCGCGTGGCGCTCGCGATCGCGGGCAGCATGGCCGTGCAGGGCTCGGTGATCTTCTGGGTCGCCAGCCACCGGCGGCACCACGCCTTCGCCGACCGCGAGGGCGACCCGCACTCCCCCTGGCTGTTCGGCACGTCACCGGGGGCGCTGCTGCGCGGGTTCTGGCACGCGCACATGGGGTGGATGTTCCAGCGTGAGGTCACCAACTACGACCGGTTCGCCCCCGATCTGGTGGCCGACCCTGCGCTGCGGGTGGTGAACCGGTACTTCTGGCTGTGGATCACGCTGAGCCTCGCGCTGCCCGCGGCGCTGGGCGGCCTGCTCAGCTGGTCGTGGCAGGGCGCGGTGACGGCGTTCTTCTGGGCCGGCCTCGTGCGGATCGCGTTCCTGCACCACGTGACCTGGTCGGTGAACTCGATCTGCCACATGGTCGGCGACCGCCCGTTCGCCAGCAGGGACAAGGCGGCCAACTTCTGGCCGCTGGCGATCCTGTCGATGGGCGAGTCGTGGCACAACTCGCACCACGCCGACCCGACGTGCGCCCGGCACGGGGTGCTGCGCGGGCAGATCGACGTGTCGGCGCGGGTGATCTGGCTGTTCGAGAAGCTCCGGTGGGCGCGGGACGTGCGCTGGCCGAAGGCGGAACGCCTCGCGGCCAAGCGCATCGGCGCCGCCTGATCAGAAGATCGCGACCGGGTTGACGGGCACGCCCGTCAACCCGTGGACGCGGGGTGGTGCGACGCTGAGCAGGAAGCGGTAGCGGCCCAGTTCGGCGCACACCGCGGCCAGTTCGTCGGCGTCCACGGCGTCGATCAGCGGCAGGCCCATCCTGGGCAGCGCCACGCGGTGCATCGCCGAGGGCAGGTCCGGTTCCAGCGACGGATGGGAGTCCGCCAGGTCCCCGCCGTACAACGAAACCCCGCGCTCGTGCATCCACCGCGCCGCGGCCACGCTCATGCCGGGCATCGGGTTCCCGCGGTAGCGAGTCTGCACCCAGCCGAACCGCGCGATGAGCGCGTCACCGGACTCGACGAGCACCCCCTGGCGCTTCTCCGCCGCTTCCAGGTCCTCCGGCGTGACCGAGTGATCCGCCGGCACGGGGCCGTCGACGGCGAGGTCGAGCAGCACTCCCCTGGTGACGATCCCTTCGGCGAAGGCGGTCGTGGAGCCGTGCCGGACCCCGGCGGGGGTCACGCTCCGCGCGAGCGGCTCTCCGGGGTACACCTGGTCCCCCTGCACCTGGTGGCTCAACGCGTCCAGGTGCGTCATCTCCGGATGGTGGGTGGTGACCAGCAGCACGTCGGCCGTCGCCGTCGCCGGGCTTCCCGCGTACACCATCAGCTGCTGCACCGGAGACGCGTCGGTCGTGGTGGTCGGCGCGAACGGACCGCTCAGCACCGGTGCGGGCCGGACCGGCACGGCCAGCGACACGGCGCGGCCCGTGCGCACCTCCCGCGCGGCCCGCTCGCGGACCTCGTCAGTGATCAGGTTGAGCGTGCCCCGCTCGTCGTCCTCGCCCCACCGGCCCCAGTTGTCCGGCAGCTCAGCACTGTCATCCATGATCGCGACGGTAGTCCTCGGACCGCCGCCGGGGGGTTCCCGAAAGGGCAGGGTTCGGCGTCAGTACCGGCGGCCGGCGGGCCCCGCCATGCGGTGCCGGTGGCCGGGGCCGATCTTCACGGCACCGACGGTCGCGGCGTCCCATTCGGCCGGTTCCAGGTCCTCGACGGCCTCGACGAGCGCCTCACCCGTCGCGGTCGAGGGCACCACGACGTCGCCGAGCGCGCCGTCGGCGCCCACGAGCACGACCCGCGCCCCGGCACGGCCGATGTTCTCCACCACGCCCTTGCTCGGCTTGCCGTGCTCGGCCACGAACCGGCGGGCGGCGGCCAGCTGCTTGGCGGTCGGCTCCTGGGTCTTCTCGGTCTGTTCAGCCACGTGCAGCATCCTAGACTCGGTACCCGGCGCAGGCAGTCGAAGGAGACGAGGAGAACTTCATGCCCACGGCAGTGCAGATCCACCGGACCGGCGGCCCGGAAGTGCTGGAGGTCGGCGAGGTCGAGGTCGGCGATCCGGGTCCCGGGGAGCTGCTCGTGGACGTGCGCGCGGCCGGCGTCAACTACATCGACACCTACCACCGCAGCGGGATCTACCCGGTGGAGCTGCCCGCCACGCTCGGGATGGAGGGCGCGGGCACGGTCACGGCGGTGGGTCCCGACGTGACCGGGTTCTCGGTCGGTGACCGCGTCGCGTGGCAGGGGCACTTCGGCAGCTACACGAGCCGAATCAGGGTGCCCGCCGCGATCGCCGTGCGCGTGCCCGAAGGTGTGTCCGACGAGACCGCGGCGGCGCTGATGCTGCAGGGCATCACGGCGCACTACCTCGTCCGCTCCACCTACGAGGTCGAGGAGGGCGACGCGGTCCTGGTGCACGCGGCGGCGGGCGGGGTCGGCCTGCTGCTGACGCAGCTGGCGAAGGCCAGGGGCGCGCGGGTCATCGGCACCGTGTCCACAGAGGAGAAGGAGCGGCTGGCGCGCGAAGCCGGGGCGGACGAGGTGATCCGCTACGACCAGGTCGACTTCGCCGAGCGGACCCGCGAGCTCACCGGCGGCGAGGGCGTGGCCGTGGTGTACGACGGCGTCGGCCAGAGCACGTTCGACGGCAGCATCGCGAGCCTGCGCGTGCGCGGCGTGCTGGCGCTCTTCGGCGCGTCGAGCGGCCCGGTCCCGCCGATCGACCCGCAGATCCTCAACCGCGGCGGCTCCCTGTACCTGACGCGCCCGACGAGCGTGCACTACGTCCGCACGCGCGAGGAGCTCGACTGGCGCGCCGAGGAGCTGTTCTCGTCCGTTGTGGACGGTTCGCTGACCGTCCGGATCGGACACCGCTACCCGCTGGCCGAGGCGCGCCAGGCACACGAGGACCTCCAGGGTCGCAGGACGACCGGGAAGCTCCTGCTGCTGCCGTAGTTCAGCTGCCGGGCGCTCCGGCCCACCGGCGCAGCGCGGTTTCGAGCCCGTCCGCGCCGGTGGCGCCGGTGGCCCAGGCGATCACCCCGTCCGGGCGCACCAGCACCCCCACCGGTGTCGCCTGGTCGTCGGCCACGACGGTCACCCGCTTGCCCCAGGGGGCGGCGAGGCGGGTGAAGGCGCCGTCCGGCGTGCGGTCGAGCAGCAGGAACCCGCCGCCGTGGGCGTGGTCGGCCAGCCGCGTGCCGTCCGCCAGCGCGAGGTCGGGCAGGAAGCGGCCGACCAGCGGGTGGTCCCCGGGCAGGTCGGTCCGCTGCGTGACCCCGGAGATCATCTTGACGGCGTAGGTCGTGCCGTCGCGGGTGCCGAGCAGGTCGGCGACGACCTGCCGCAGTGCCGCCGATTTGGGGTCCCCGCGCAGCACCCCGATCTGCGCGCGGGTCCAGTCCAGCACCCAGGCGCCGAGGGGCCGGCGCTCGGCGTCGTAGGTGTCGAGCAGGTCCTCGGGCGCCCACCCGGCGATCACGGCGCCCAGCTTCCACCCCAGGTTCACCGCGTCACCGACACCGAGGTTGAGCCCCTGGCCGCCGAACGGCGGGTGGACGTGCGCGGCGTCCCCGGCGAGGAACACCCGCCCCGACCGGTAGGTCGCGGCCTGGCGGGTGTTGTCCGTCCAGCGGGTCGGCTCACCGCGCAGCGCGGTCAGCGTCACGTCGGTGCCCGAAACCCGGCGCAGGCTGGCCTGCACGTCTTCGAGGGTGACCCGTGCCGAGCGGTCGGCGGGGCCGCCGTCGAACTCCACCGTGGCGATCCGCCCCGGCTGGGGTCCGTAGCGGTACGCCCCGCGCTCCGACCAGGTCCACCCGTCGGCGAGCTGCCCGGGGTCGGCGATGTCGGCGATCGCCTGGTAGCCGGTCATTTCCGGGTCGGTACCGGGGAAGTCGATGCCCGCGAGGCGGCGCACGGTGCTGTGCCCGCCGTCGCAGCCGACGAGCCACCCGGTGCGGATGGTGCCCGCGCTCGTGCCGACGAGCACGCCGTCGCCGGTGTCCTCGAGCGAGGTGACCTCCACCCCACGGCGCACCTGGACGCCGAGACGCGCGAGGTGGCCGGTCAGCAGCGACACCAGTTGCGGCTGCGGCACCAGCCTGGCGCGGTCGGCCGAGGCGTAGGCGGCGAGGTCGGGATCGGCCCAGTCCACCTTGCCTGGGTCCAGCACCACGCCCGCGAAGTGCCCGGTGAAGCGGGAAGCGCCGACGACCGAGCCCATCCGCTCGACCACCTCCCGGTGCACCTGCTCGGCGGCGGGCAGCAGGCCGCGGCGGTCGAGCACACCGGCTGTCGGCACGTTGATCGACTGCGCCTTCATCGCCTTGTCCGGTTCGTCCCGCCGTTCGAGCACCCGCACGGTGGCCCCGGAAAGCGCCAGCTCCGCGGCGAGCAGGAGGCCCACGGGCCCGGCTCCGACCACGGTCACGTCATTAGTCACGAACACCGTTCTACACACGAACAGTGTTCGTGTCAAACGCAGCCCGGACAGCACTTCGGCCCGGAACCCACTCGGGGTCCCGGGCCGAAAGGGGTGCCGAACCTACGCGCCCACGGCGGCGCGGATGGTCTCCTTGAGGCTGCTGGTGGTGGCGATCACGGCGGTCGGCTCGTAGCCGCAGTGCGCCATGCAGTTGGCGCAGCGCGGGTCCTTGCCGCGGCCGAACTTGTCCCAGTCCGTGTCCTCGATCAGCTCGCGCCAGGTCTTGGCGTAGCCGTCGTCCAGCAGGTAGCACGGGCGCTGCCAGCCCAGCAGCGAGTACGACGGGATGCCCCACGGGGTGCACTCGAAGTCCCGCTTGCCCTCGAGGAAGTCGAGGAACAGCGGCGAGTGGTTCAGGCGCCACTTCTTCCGGCGGCCGTCGCCGAACGCCTTCTTGAACAGCTCCCGCGTCTGCTGCACGCCGAGGAAGTGCTCCTGGTCGGGCGCCTTCTCGTAGGCGTAGCCCGGCGACAGCTGCATGTTGTCGACGCCGACCTCGTCGTTGAGGTAGTCCAGCACGTCGATGACGTCCTGCGGGGTGTCGGTGTTGAAGAACGTCGTGTTCGTCATCACCCGGAAGCCCTTTTCCTTGGCGAGCTTGATCGCGTCGACCGCCGCCTGGAAACCACCCTCCTTGCGCACCGACGCGTCGTGCTTCTCCTCGAGCCCGTCGATGTGCACCATCCACGCGAAGTTGCGGTGCGGCTTGAACTTGTGGATGTGCTTGGGCAGCAGCAGCGCGTTCGTGCACAGGAACACGATCTTGCCGCGCTCCAGCAGGATCCGCGTGATCTCGTCGATCTGCGGGTGCATCAGCGGCTCGCCGCCGGCGATGGACACCATCGGCGCGCCGCTCTCCTCCACCGCGCCGACCGCCTGCTGCACCGGCATCCGCTGCTTGAGCAGGTGCGCCGGCTGCTGGATCTTGCCGCAGCCACCGCACTTGAGGTTGCACGCGAACAACGGCTCCAGCTCGACGAGGACCGCGTACTTCTCCTTGCGCTGAAGCTTCTGCTTGGCCAGGTAAGCACCCAGCCGGATCGACTGCCGCAACGGCATCGCCATGACTACCCCACCTCCCGAGGTAACGTGAATCGAACGTCTTCGTCGGCCACCTGGCTGTCCCGCACCGTGGTCCGGCCGAGCCCCGCCAGGCACTGGGTCAGCTCCTCCACCAGGTGCGGCGGAGCCGAGGCGCCCGCCGTGATCCCCACCCTGCGCGCACCGGCGAGCCAGCGCATGTCCACTTCGGACACGTCGTCGACCAGGTGCGCCCTCGGGCCCTGGCGTCGCGCCACCTCCACCAGCCGCTTCGAGTTCGACGAGTTCGCCGAACCGACCACGAGCACCAGGTCCGCGTGGTCGGCGACGGCCCGCACGGCCCGCTGCCGGTTGGTGGTGGCGTAACAGATGTCGTCGCGCCGGGGCGCCGACATCGTGGGAAACCTTTCGCGCAGCACGGACGCGATCTCCTCGGCCTCGTCGACCGCGAGCGTCGTCTGCATCGCGTACGCGACCTTCTCGGGGTCGCGCACCTGGACGTGCCGGGCGGCGGACGCGTCCTCGACCACGATCACCTGCTCGGGGGCCTCGCCCACGGTGCCCTCGACCTCCTCGTGGTCGGAGTGGCCGATGAGCAGCACCGTGTCGCCCCGCGAGCTGTACCGCCGGACCTCGTTGTGCACCTTGGTCACCAGCGGACAGGTCGCGTCGATCACCCGCAGGTCCCGCGCGGCGGCGGCCCGGCGCACCGACGGCGCGACGCCGTGTGCGGCGAGCACCGTCGTCGCCCCCGGGGGCACCTCGTCGACCTCCTGCACGAACACCGCGCCGAGGCCTTCCAGCCGCCGCACGACGTGGGCGTTGTGGACGATCTGCCGCCGCACGTACACCGGCGCGCCGTACCGCTCCAGCGCCCGCTCGACGATCTCGATCGCCCGGTCCACCCCCGCGCAGAACGACCGCGGACTGGCCCGCAGGATCTCCCCGCGCCCCGCCGCGTCGCACCACTCACGCAGGACCGGGGCGGCCGCCCGCAGCGAACGCAGCCCGGTGATGCCGCGCCACACGGTGCCAGGCCGCCACAGCGGGTGCCCCGGTGTGTCCACAATGGCCCGGACGACGGCGAGCGGCCCCGGTACCGACGCGAACTGCGCCGACTCCATGTCCACCGCGAGCGCCCCGCGCCGGGCGTAGGCCTCCCGTTCGACACCGTCGACGAGGTTCTCCGCCGACGCGACCGGTCCGGTGTGGACGGTCAGCCCGAGCCGCCGCAGCGCGGCCGCCAGCAACGGCGCGGACTTCAGCGGCACGGGCCCGTCCGGGCCGTCGATCTCCGTGGCCACCACGAGGTCGCCGGGCCGGACGTGGTCGGTCACCCCGCCCGCGATGCCCGCGAGCAGGACCGGCGTGGCACCGGTGAACCGCTGCGCGGACTCCGCCGCCCGCCGCGGCCCCATGCCCGTGTGCAGCACCCGCACCCCGGGGACCCGCAGCGCCGCGGCCTCCAGGTGCATCGGCGCGCACACGACTCCGCTCATGCCGCCTCCAGATAACGACCCAGGGCCGACACCGGGAACACGAGCCGGTACAGGTGGTAGTTGATGTAGAAGTCGCCGGGGAAGCCGGTGCCGGTGAACTGCGGCTCGTCCCACGTGCCGTCCGGCCGCTGCGTCTCCGTCAGCCACCGCACGCCACGCTCCACAGTGGACGAGTTCCGCTCCCCCGCCGCGAGCAGCGCCAGCAGCGCCCACGCCGTCTGCGAGGCCGTGGAGTCGCCCTTGCCGATCCACGCCGGGTCGCGGTAGGAGCGCAGGTCCTCGCCCCAGCCGCCGTCGGGGTTCTGGCAGGACTCCAGCCACTCCACCGCCCGCCGGATCGCCGGATCGGCGGACGAGACCCCCGCCGCGACGAGCGCGGGCACGACGGCACCCGTGCCGTAGAGGTGGTTGGCACCCCACCGGCCGAACCAGGAACCGTTGTCCTCCTGGGCGTCCAGCAGCCACCGCACGCCGCGGCGGCACTCCTCGGTGCCCGCGAGCCCTTCGGCGACCAGCATCTCCACGACGTGCGCCGTGACGTCCGCCGACGGCGGGTCGATCACCGCGCCGAAGTCGCAGAACGGCAGTTTCGTGGTCAGCTCACGGGTGTTGTCCGCGTCGAAGGCGCCCCAGCCCCCGTCACCGGACTGCATGCCCTGCAGCCACACCACGGCGCGGCCGATGGCCTCCTTCACGCGCGGCCGGTCGGGGTGCGCGACGCGCCGCAGCGCGAGCACCACCTCGGCGGTGTCGTCGGTGTCGGGGTAGATGTCGTTGGCGAACTCGAACGCCCAGCCGCCCGGCGGGGTCGTCGGCCGCTTCACCGCCCAGTCGCCGGGCACGCGGACCTCCTCGCCCAGCAGCCAGTCCGCGGCCTTGAGCACCGCCGGGTCGTCCGCCGGCACGCCCGCGTCGAGCAGCGCGGTCACCGCCAGTCCCGTGTCCCACACCGGGGACTGGCACGCTTCGAGCCGCCGGACCCAGCCGTCGGGCGTCTCCTCGCGGATGACGAACCCTTCGAGCCCTTCGAACCCGGCCTTCACCGCGGGGTGGTCGAACGAGTAGCCGAGCAGGTGCAGCGCCAGCAGCGAGTACACCCACGGCGGCTGGATGCCGCCCCACGACCCGTCCGCCTCCTGGCGGGCCAGTATCCACTCGGCGGCGGTGCGCATCGCCAAGCCCCGCAGGGGTTTCACCGGCAGCTTCGCGTACGTGTGCAGCGCCTTGTCCAGGTACTCGAACGCGCCCGACCACGTCCACGGCTTGAGGTTCTTCCGCTTCCGGACCCCGGTGCGCAGTTCGTCCACACCGAACGGCAGCGGCCGCACCGGGCGCAGCGTCGACACGATCGTCAGCGGCACCACGGTCTGCCGCGCCCAGCACGCCCAGTCGTAGACGTTGAGCGGGAACCACGACGGCAGGAAGATCAGCTCCGGGGGCATGTTCGGCAGGTCGTCCCACGACCACAGGCCGAACAGCGCCAGCCAGATCCGCGTGAACACGCGGGTGGCCTCCAGGCCGCCGTTGGCCTGCACGAAGCTTTCCGCGGCGCGCATGTGCGGCGCCTCGGGCGAGTCGCCGGCCAGCCGCAGCGCGACCCACGCCTCCACCGTGGTGGACAGGTCGCCGGGGCCGCCGTAGAAGGTGGCCCAGGTGCCGTCCTCGCGCTGCTGCGACCGGATCCACCGCGCGGCCTCCTCGGTCTCCCGCGCGGTGCGGATGCCGAGGAACTCCCGCAGCAGCAGGTCCTCGGCGTCCATCGTGACGTTGGTCTCCAGCTCGCCCTTCCACCAGCCGCCGTCCTGCTGCAGCCCCTTCAGGTGCGCGACCGCGCGGGCCAGCGTGTCGGCGGTGCTGCGGACGGGGGCCGGGGGTTCGGCGATCTGCGTCATCAGGCCTCCCTCGTGACGATGAACTGCGCGAGTGACAGCAGCTCCTCCCGCGCGCGGTCCGGAATGCGGGCGTCCTCGAGCTTCTGCCTCCCCGCCGCCATCCGCCGGTAGGCCTCGTCGAGCGCCCACTTGCGCCCGCCCGCCTGCTCGACGAGCCCGGCGGCGTGCCGCACGGACTCCTCCCCCGGCGCCTCGGGCCGCGCGAGCCACTCCGCCAGCTCGCGGCCGAGCGCGCCGCCGTGGGTGATGGCGTAGGTGACCGGCAGGCTCTTCTTGCGGGCCCGCAGGTCGGAGAACACCGGCTTGCCGGTGACCGCGGCCTCGCCCCAGATGCCGAGCACGTCGTCGACGAGCTGGAACGCGAGCCCGAGGTCGGCGCCGAACCCGGCGAGCGCGTCCACGACGGGCTGCGGGGCGCCGGCCAGCACCGCGCCGATCGCGGTGCTCGCCGACAGCAGCGCACCGGTCTTGCCCGCCGCCATGTCGAGGCACTCGTCCAGGCCCACGTCGTTGCGCTGCTCGAAGGCGACGTCGAGCACCTGGCCGCGGATGAGCTCGTTCGTGGCGTCGGCGAGCAGCCGCGCCGCGGCCACCGCGCCCGGCCCGTCACCGTCGAGCAGCACCTCCTGGGCCAGCGACAGCATCGCGTCGCCGGTGAGGATCGCGCTCGCGGCGCCCCGCACCGCCCACACCGTCGGCCGGTGGCGGCGTTCGGTGTCGCCGTCCATCAGGTCGTCGTGCAGCAGGGAGAAGTTGTGCACCAGCTCGACGGCGACCGCGCCGGGCAGGCCCACCGAGGGCTCCGCGCCGGCCGCCTCCGCCGACAGCAGCGCGAGCGCGGGCCGCACGGCCTTCCCGCCGCCGTCGGTCGGGTTGCCGTCGAGGTCGGTCCACCCGAGGTGGTAGTAGGCGATCGAGCGGCTGGTGGGGTCCAGCCGTTCCAGCGCCGCCCGCATCGCGGGCATGATCGCCTGGCGGCCCTGGGCGAGAGAGTCGAGTACAGCGGTCATGGGATGTCCTTACCGTGGGGCGAAGTGGGTCGTCCGTCGGAGGCGATGAGGGCTGACGCGGCCGCTTCGCCGCTGCGCACGGCACCTTCCATCGTCGCGGGCCAGCCGGTGGCGGTCCACGCACCGGCGAGGACCACCCCCTCGGCCGCGGTGACGGGCCCGGGGCGCAGCGCCGCGCTGCCCGGTGCCGGCCGGAAGGTGGCGGTGCGTTCGCGCGTGACGAAGAAGTCACGCACCCCGGCGGTCGCGGCCGCCGGCACCACCTGCCTCAGCGCGGGCAGGATCCGCTCGCGGATCTCCCGCACCGGGACGTCGATGAGGTCGTCGGCCGCGGACAGCGAGACGGCCAGGTACTGGCCACCGTCCACACCGGACTGTGAGGTGCGGTCGAACACCCACTGCAGCGGGGAGTCGACCGCGGCGAAGAACGGTTCGTCGAGGACCTCCCGGTCGAACACGACGTGGGCGTTGACGATCGGCGAGCTGCCGAGCCGCTTAGCCCAGCCCTCGGGCAGCGACAGCGCGCCCGGGGGCAGCAGGCGTTCCGCGACCTCGGGCGGCAGGGCGACGACGACGCGGTCGGCGGTGAGCTCCGTCTCCCCCGCGGTGATCCGCCAGCGCCCGTCCTCCCGCGCCAGCCCGGTGACCTTCGTGCCCAGCAGCACCTGGGCGCCGGCCTCGGTGAGCCGGGCCTTGGCCGGTTCGCCGTGCAGCTCCCGCAGCGGCACCTTCGACCAGCCGATGTCGGCCGCCCCCGCCTCGGTGAGCAGGCCGAGCTGGAACACGGTCGCGGCCAGCGCCAGGGAGGCCCCGGTGGCGGGCGCGTTGAGCGTCGCGATGCCCACCAGGTCCCACAGCTTCTCGATGGCGGCGGTGCTCTGGCCGTGCCGGCGCAGCCAGTCCGCGAAGGACTGTCCGTCGGCGGCCGCGGACTCCCGGTCCACGCCGCGCAACGCCAGCGCCGCGCCCGCGAACTTGAGCCGGTCCGCGACCGGCAACGGCCGGTACTTCAGCACCGAGTCGGCCAGGTGCAGCGGTGCGGGCAGCGCGTTGCGCCGCAGCCACACCGGCTGCCGCAGCCGCGGTGAACGGACCTGGATGGCCAGCCGGGGCTGCAGGAACACCTTGTCCAGCACGCCGAGCCGCCGCAGTAAGTCCACATAGGACGTACAGCAGCGGAGGAACACGTGCTGCCCGTTGTCGACGTCCAGCTCGCCCCGGCGGAACGAGTGGGTCAGGCCACCGAGGTGGTTCTTGGACTCCAGGAGGGTGACGTCGAGGCCCGCGTCCGCGCAGCGCAACGCGGCGGTGATCCCGGCCAGCCCCCCACCCAGCACCGCCACCCTGGCATTCACGTGAGCCGCCCCGACAGCGCTCGCGCCGCCACTCCCAGCTTTTCCCGGCCGGACAGCGAAAGCCGGCGATCGAACACGAGCGAGGGCTGGTCGTTGATGCGCTCCAGCAGCTGGCGGTAGATCCCGGCCATCGCGAGGCACGACGCCTTGCTGCGCCAGTCGAGCAGCGGCGCCAGGCGCAGGCCGTCGGCGTACCACTCGCGGGCGCGCGCGGCGCTGTGCCGGACCAGCGCGGTCAGCCCGCCGTCGGGGTCCTCGAGCCGGCCCCGCTCGTCCAGCGCCAGCTCGACGCCGAACGCGTCGAGGTCCTGCTTCGGCAGGTACACGCGGCCGTTGACCAGGTCTTCGCGGATGTCGCGGAGGATGTTGGTCTGCTGCAGGGCGATGCCCAGCGCGTCGGCGTAGCGGGAGGCGTCCGGGTGCGGCTTGCTGCCGAACACGCCGAGGCACAGCCGCCCGATCGACCCGGCGACGCACCGGCAGTACTCGGTGAGCTCGTCGAACGTGGCGTACCGGCGGCCCTCGATGTCCATCCACACGCCGTCGAGCAGCTCGTCGAAGGCGCCGAGCGGGATCGGGTACCGCTTCGCGGCGTCGGCGACCGCGACCAGCACCGGGTCGCTCGTGGTGTCGAGCTCGGCCAGCGACTTGCGGACCTCCTCCAGCTGGACCGACTTCTCCTCGATGGGCAGGTCGCCGTCCCCGATGTCGTCCACGCGGCGCGCCAGCGCGTACACGGCGCACAGCGCCTTGCGGCGGCCGCTGGTGAGCAGGCGGATGCCGTAGTAGAAGTTGCGGGCCTCCGTCCTGGTGATCCGTTCGCACTCGGCGTACGCGGCATCGATGTCGGTCAACGGCGGCCTCCCCGCAGCAGCAACTTCGACAGGTGGATGAGCACGTCCCGTTTGCGTGGCCTGGGTGTGCCGGCGAGCACGTCCCAATCGGCTCGCCGGAGCGCGTCGACGGTCGCCAGGCCTCCCGCGACGTACCCCGCGATGGCCAGGCGCGCCCAACCTTGCAGCAGCCCGACCAGCGCCGCACCTTCGGTCAACTGATCGAGTGCTTTCCGCACCTGGGCGGCCACCGTCCGCCGCACCGCCTCGTTGGCGTGCGGCGCGTCGAGGTCCGCCTCGGTGGCGCCGTAGGCCGCGAGGTCCTCCTGCGGCAGGTACACCCGGCCGGCCCGCCGGTCCTCGGCGACGTCCTGGCAGTGCTCGATGAGCTGCAGCGCGGTGCACACCCGGTCCGACAGCCGCTCCGCCTCGGCCGAGCGCACCCCGAAGATCCGCAGCACGATCCGCCCGACCGGATCGGCCGACAGCGTGCAGTACCGCGCCAGCTCCGCCTGCGTGGCGTAGCGCTTGACCCGCTGGTCCTGCAGGTTGGCCTGGACGAGCCGGTCGAAGGGCTCCCGGTCCAGGTCACGCTCGCGGATGGTCGGCACGAGGGCCTTCAGCACCGGCTCCTCGGGCTCACCGTCCCACGCGCGCGCCAGGTCGGCGCGGAAGCGCAGCAGGGCGGCGGTGCGGTCCCCCTCGGCCTCGTCCCCCAGGTCGTCGATCACCCGCGCCACGTCGTACAGCGCGCCGAGATCGCGGCGGAGCGCACGCGGCAGGACGCGCAGCGCCACCGGGAAGTTCTCCGCACGCTCCTTTTCGCGTAGTGCGGCCACCTGTTCCGGTGGCAACCTGGGCAGCCCGGGGTCGCCGACCGTGTCGGAACCTGTCGGTGCTGGTGTCACCGGCCCATAATCCATCGGGAGGGGACAGCGGTTCTTCGCACAGGAAACAAATTCCGGGAAGCACGGGTTATCACGAGCGCACAGTCTTAACCCGATCGAAGGACGGCTTACGACGTAAGGGTGGAGGTAACCGGGTGGACACGGGCAACAGAGCGGACTCCGCGGACGCGAAACTCGAAGAACTCGCGGCCGCGACCGCCGAACGGTTGCCCCGCATGCTCGACGACGTCACCCGGCTGCTGAGCCACGACTGGCCCGACTACGCCGACTTCATCGTCACCGAACGGGACGAGGTGCTCGTCTCGGCGAACATGTTCCTGCACCGCCTGATGAAGATGGCGAAATGGGACATAACGGAGCTTCCGGACGTCTCCGACCCCCCGCCCGAAACGCTGACCGAGCAGCCCCTGTTCGAGGAGATCGGCCGAGCCCAGTGGCAGCAGGGCCGGGACCTCACGAGCCTGCTGTCGGCCTACCAGATCGGCGCGCGCGTCGCGTGGCACCACGTCGCGGAGGCCGCGCTGGAGATCGGCGTGCCCCCCGACGTCTTCGCCGCGCTCGCCGAGGCGGTGTTCATCTTCGTCGACCAGCTGTCGTCGGCCTCCGCCCGCGGGTACGTCCTCGAACAGTCCGAGGCGGCCGCCGCGCGGGAGCGGCTGCGGGACGAGCTGGGCAACATGCTGTTGTCCGACCGCTCGGACTCCACCGCCGTCCGGGCCGCGGCCTCCCGCGTGGACTGGCCGCTGCCGCGCGAGGCGGCGGTGGTGCTCGTCGAACCGGACAACCCGGTCGGCGGGGCGCTGCTGGCCCGGCTCGACCAGTCGTGCCTGCAGGTGCGCCGCCAGCGGATGGTGTGCGCGATCGTGCCCGACCCCGCGGGCCCGCAGCGGCGGGAGCGGCTCGCGTCGGCGCTGCGGGGCGCGGGCGCGGTCGTCGGGCACACGGTGCCGCTGGAGAACCTGCCGGCGAGCATGCGGGTCGCCGAGGTGGCCGCGCAGCTGCGCCGGACCCACGTCCTCGACGACGACCCGGTGTTCGTCGACGAGCACCTGGACTCGATCATCGTGCACCGCGACCCGCGGCTGCTGGAGGCGTTCCGGGCGCGCTGCCTCGCCCCGCTCGACCAGCTCGGCCCGGTCACCCGGCACCGGCTGTGCGAGACGCTCGCCTCGTGGCTGCGGCACCTCGGCGACCGGCGTGCCGTCGCCGAGGAGCTGCACATCCACCCGCAGACGGTCCGCTACCGGCTCGCGCAGCTGCGGGAGCTGTTCGGCGAGAGCCTGGACGACCCCGACAACCGCCGCCGCCTCACCCTCGCGCTGGCCTGGGGCTTCCCCGCCGAGGGCTGATCAGCGCCGGTACTCGTCCAGCGTCTTGCGGAACTCGCCGAGGAAGGCGTCGGCGTCCGCGACGAACGCCGGGTCGGTGGCCACCGTCATCGAGAACGAGCCGTGCCAGCCCAGCACGCCCACCACGAACGGCGTGCCCGGCGCGATCGGGATGATCGGGAACGCCGTGCGCAGCGGGAAGTCGCCGAACGCCACCACCTGCCACGTGGCACCGGGCATGTTCGACACGGTGCCGTTGAAGAACCGGCCGCCGTACACGGTGCGCGCGAACCACGAGTGGAACCACGGCGGCATCAGGTTCGCGACCGTGTGCTGCACGAACCGCGACGCGATCGCCCGCGTGCCGGTCCGCAGCCGGGCGCTGGCCTTCGCGACCGCCGCCAGCCGCTCGGTCTCCGGCATGTCGCCCAGCGGCACCTCGACCATCACGGCGGCCGTCACGTTGCCCGCCATGCCCGCCCTCGGCTCGGCCGCCATCAGCGGCACCGACGCCAGCAGCTTCGACGGCAGCGGCCCGGTGGCCAGCCGGCGCACCGCAGCCGCGGTGCCGGCGAGCAGCACGTCCGTCACCCGCGCGTCCCGCCGCCGCGCGATCTCCCGCACGTCGTCCAGGTCGAGCTGGAGGCTGCTGAACGCCCGCGACGCGGTGCCCGAGGTGACGAGCTGCCCCTCCGGCCGCGCGTCGGTCGCCAGCTGCGCGATGCCCGCCACCCCGGCGGCCAGCTGCTTGAGCCGCCCCGGCCGCCGCACCTCGCCCAGCGCCGAGGTGAGGTCGGGCGAGTCGAACAGGTCGAGCATCAGGTTGATCGTGCCGATGCCATCGGCGACCGAGTGGTGCACCAGCGAGACGACCGCGGCCGTGTCCTCCTCGACGCCGGTGACCACGCAGAACCGCCACAGCGGCCGGTCCCGCGGGAGCTGCTGCCCGGCGAGGTCGGCGACCAGCGCGTGCAGCGCGGACATCCCGCCGGGCCTGCCGTCGCGGCTGAGGTCGAACGCCGGCACGTGCCAGTTCCAGTCGAGGTCGGTGTGCTCCACCCAGCGCCACGGCCGCCAGCGCGTCGGCGGCGCGAGCTTCTTGCGGAACTCCGGCCGGCCCGCGAGCTTCGCGGCGATCTTGGCCCTGGCCAGCTCGGCGGTCGGCACGGTGCCGGCCTTCGAGGTGTCCAGCATGATGAGCCCGCCGACGTGCTGCGGTGCCGCGGGGGTCTCGACGTGCAGGAAGAACGCGTCGGACGCGGGGATGCGGTCGCTGTCTCGTCTCGCCACGTCCGCGATCATGACAGCAGCCCACACCACGACGACAGCACCCGCCGCGTCGAGCCAGTAGTGGTTGCCCGTCGCGAGGATCACCGCGAGCGTGACCAGCACGTGCACGGCGCTCACCGCCTGCACCACGCGCCCGCCGGAGATCCGGGCCAGCACCACCGAAACCCACAGCGCCCAGCCCACGTGCAGCGACGGCATCGCCGCGAGCTGGTTGGCGTTCTCCACCATCGGCGAGCCCCACGAACCCCAGGTGTGCCCGAGGCGGACGGTGTCGACGAACCCCGCGCCCGCGAGCATCCGGGGCGGCGCGACGGGGAACAGCCAGAAGCACGCCAGCGCGAGCAGGTTCACCCACGCGAAGGAGTTTCGGACCTGCCGGTACTGCCCGGGGTGCCGGGCGTACACCCACACCAGCAGGATCAGCGCGCTGGCGATGTAGGTGATCGCGTACTCGTAGTTCGCCGCCGTGCGCAGCCAGCCCTGACCCGCCAGCCAGGTGTTCATCGGCAGCTCGAAGTCCAGGTGCAGGAACCGCTCGAACGCCAGGATCGCGTCACCGTGGTCCAGTGCCCGCGCCTCCCGCGACGGCAGCGGTTTCGCCTCGATCAGCAGGTAGACACCGAACAACACGAGCCCGCCGAGGAGCTCACCCCACCACCGGGGCCGGGTCACCGGCCCGAGCCGGTGGGGCACCGTTAACGAGCTGTTGGTTGACGACCCGGCTGTGAGCACACTCCGTGATATAACACGAACGCGCGAGCGGCCGCTTGATCAGGCGGCGGAGGCGGGAGCCGTGTCGTCGGCGCGGTGCCAGCGCATCCGCAGGGTCAGGCCCGGCACCCGGCGCAGCTTGCGCCAGCCGTGCCCGGCGCACACGGCGATGGTCAGCGCGGTGAGCAGGCCGCTGAGGATGCCGCGCGAGAGCAGCCCGGCCTCGACGCCCCAGTGCAGGAAGCCGATGGTCATCCCCGCGTCGATCAGCCGCGAGCCGCCCCACATGAGCGCGACCTGCACGAACACCCGGTTCACCGTGCGGTGCGCGAACAGCTCCGCGGGCAGCCGCACGAAGTCGCGGGCCAGCCGCGCCGTGATCGGGCGCCCGAGCGCCGCGCTGCCCACGAAGATCAGGAACATCAGCACCGAGCCGAGCGCGGGCTGCAGCACGTAGACCACGGCGCTGGAGGTGATCAGCGCGATGCACGCCCTGCTGATCAGCATGCCCGTGCACAGCAGCAGCGTGCCCGGCAGGTCCCGGCGCAGCAGGCGGCGGGCGCCGATCACGAACACAGCCCAGCCGAGCACCGCGCACAGCCCCGGCACCAGGCCGGCGAAGTGCAGCAGCACGGCGAGCAGCACGCTCGGGACCACGACGGTTTCCAAGGCCATGACGAGCGCCCGCGCCAGGGTGCCCTTCAGGTGCGGGATCTCGATCACCAGGTGGCGCTCGGGGTGCGCGTCAGCTTGCTTCACGGGCTCAGATCACTCCTGGGCACAAGTGTCCGGGGGTTGCGCGGGGGCCGCAACTTTGCCGGGGACCTTATCCGTGACAGGGTAAACGCCGTGTGTTGCGGTGCGGGTGGTTTCGCGTTGCACCGTCGGTGAATGAGCGAGGCCGAAGACGCCGGCCACGAGCAGCACCGCCGCCCCCGCCGAAGCCGCGAGCGGGCCGGGTTCGGTGGACAGCGTGGCGTGGAACGCGAGCATGCCGAGCACGTAGCTGACAGCCGGGTTGACGATCGACATCACCGCGATGGCCGCCGACAGCGAGCCCGAGCCGTACGCCTGCTGCCCCAGGAGCAGGCCGGTGAGGGTCGACAGGGCCAGCGCGTACCCCGGCCAGTCGATCGCGGTGGCGAGCACGCCGCGGACGAGGAGGTCGTCGGTGGTGAGCTTCATCAGCGCGGCGCTGATCGCGTAGCACATGCCGGCGGCGCTGGCGATGAGCGCGCTGTGCAGCAGCGGGCCCCGGTGCTGGGCCAGCTGGACGAGGACCACGACGACCACGACGGCCACGAGCACCGCGACGACCAATCTCCCCCGGTCGGGGGAGCCGTCCAGCGGCGCGGCCCCCTCGACCGCCAGGAAGCACGCCACCCCGCCGCTGATCGCGAGCGCGGCCAGCCAGTCCCGGGCGGCCGGCCACTGCCGGACGACGGCGGAGGCCATCGGCAGCGCGAACAGCAGCTGCGTCACGAGCAGGGGCTGGACCAGCGCGATGGAGCCGAAGTGCAGCGCGGCGGCCTGGCTGACGAAGCCGAGGAGGTTGGTCGCCCAGCCGGCCAGCCACACCCGCTGCCGGAGCAGCTTGCGGATGAGCCACAGCACGGGCAGGCGGTGCCGGTTGGCCCGGTGCTCGGTGTCGGCGTCGGCCACGACGAGCACCGCGCTCCGCTGCAGCGCGGCGGAGGCGGCGAACAGGAACGCGGCTGCGAAACCGAGGAGAACCGGGATCAACACATCAAGTTGCAGCGCTCCCCAGGCGAGAAAGATTCCGACGGCTCAACCCGAACCACCGAATCGGGTCGCCAATGCACGGTACACCCCGGGAAGGGTGCCGCGCACGAGTACCGGAAGGCGGAGCCACCCCGGAACGTGCTGCTCAGCACGGCCGTCGCGGACCGCCCGCAGCACCGCGCCGGCCACGCGGTCCGCGGGGATCGGCCGCGGTGAACGCCTTTGGTAAGGGCGTCCGCGGCGGGCGAAGAATTCCGTGTCCACGACCCCGGGAACCACGACCCCGATTCTCACTCCCGTACCGGCGAGTTCGAAGCGGAGGCTTTCGGCGAACACGTCCAGCCCGGCCTTGACCGCCGAGTAGACCGACTCCCCCGCCACCGCCGTGCGGCCCGCGATGGACGTGACGAACACGACGCCGGCCTCGGGGCGGCCACGCAGAGCGGGCAGCAGCGCGCGGGTCAGCTCGATGGGCGCGGTGAGGTTCACGTCGACGACGCGCCGGACGTCGGCCGCGGTCATCTCGCCGAAGGGGCCCGCCCAGCCGATCCCGGCGTTGTTGACCAGCACGTCGACCTCGCCGAAGCGGCCGGTGATCTCGTCGGCGAGTGCGGGGATGCCGTCGAGGTCGGCGAGGTCACCCGCGACGACGGCACCGCCGGTGCGCTCGGCCAGCGCCGCCAGCCTGCCGGTGTCCCTGCCGTGCAGGACCAGCCGCGCACCGGCCTCGTGCAGCCGGAGCGCGGTGGCGGCCCCGATGCCGGACGAGGCGCCCGTCACCACCGCCACCGCTCCGCGCAACCGCATGGCCGCGGCTCAGCCGGTGACCCGGTCGGCGTCGACCACGAACACCAGCGTCTCGTTCGGCTTGATCGACTGGTTGCCCCGCGCGCCGTAGCCCTTGTCCGGCGGGATGACCAGCAGCCGGCGCCCGCCCTGCTTGATGCCGACGAGGCCCTCCTCCCAGCCCGGGATGACGCTGCCGTCGCCGAGGGTCAGCGGGAACCCGCCGCTGCCGAAGGAGTTCTGCTGGTCCACCTTGTCCGACCACGTGTAGAGGTCGTAGTCGACCTGCAGCTGGCTGCCGGTCTTCGCGGCGGCGCCGGTGCCCGGCACCAGGTCCTTGCTCAGCAGCTTGGTCGGTGCGGCGCAGGTGTCCGGGATGGTCACGGTCGGCTTGCTGCCGAACGCGCCGGCGACCTGGACGTCGTCCACGGTGCACTCGCGCTGCGGCTGCGCCGAAGGCTGCGCGGCGGACGAGGCCGCGGCCGGGTTCGGCGCGGGGTAGGTCGGGCCGCCACCGGGCGGGACGTCCGCGGGCTCCTGGCTGTTGGAGCAGGCGGCGAGGGCGAGCGCGGCGGCCACCCCGATCACGATCTTGCCAGCGTTACGCATGGCGCTCACCTTAATCGGCCGTGACCAGTTCTTATCCGGCACCCACGAGTGGTTCCAGCGCGCGTTCGGTGTAGACGACGCCCAGCCGCCGGGTCGCGCGGGTCAGCGCCACGTAGAGGTCGTTCCAGCCGCGCGGGGAGGCCGCCACGATCTCCTCCGGCGCCACCACGAGCACGCCGTCGAACTCCAGCCCCTTGGCCTCGTCCACCGCGAGCACGGACAAGCGCTCGTCGTCGGGCAGCTCGGCACGCAGAGCCGCGAGCCGCGCCGCCGGGCACAGGACCGCGACAGTGCCACCGTCCGCTGCGCGCAGCTCCTCCTCCGCCAGCGTCCGCAGCGACACCTCCGCCAGCGGGCGCTGCCACGGCTCGATGCCGCTCTCGCGCACCGAGGCGGGTGCCCGCAGCGCGGGGTCGACCTTGGCGAGCACACCCGCGGCGAGCTCCATGATCTCGGCGGGGGTGCGGTAGTTGACGGTCAGCTCACGCAGCCGCCACCGGTCCCCCACGTGCGGAGCGAGCACGTCGTCCCACGACGAGGTCCCTGCCGCGGCCCCGGTCTGCGCCACGTCCCCGACGAGCGTCATCGACCGGCTCGGGCACCGGCGCATCAGCAGCCGCCAGTCCATCGCGGACAGCTCCTGCGCCTCGTCGACGATCACGTGCCCGAACGTCCACTTGCGGTCGCGGGCGGCGCGCTCGGCGGCGGTCAGCTCGCTGCGGGCCTGCTGGCGCTCGGCGAACAGCTCGGCGTCGAGGATGTCGCCGACCCGCAGGATCTCCTCGTCGGCGAGCTCGTCGTCCTGCTCGAGGATGTGCAGCACGCCCTCGGCGTACGCCCGCTCTTCCCGCTCACGGCGCTCGCGCTCGGCGCGTTCCTCCGTGTCGTCCTCGCCGAGGAGTTCGGCCAGCTCGTCGAGCAGCGGCACGTCGGCGGGCGTCCAGCGGGACTTCGGGGGCCGGACGAGCGCGGCCCGCTCGGCTTCGGTCAGGCGGTCCCCCGCCGCCGACGCCAGCCGCTCGGGCGAGGCCAGCAGGTCACGCAGCAGCCGCTGCGGGGTCAGCTTCGGCCACAGCTCGTCGAGCGCGGCCAGCACCTTGGGCGAGCTCGCCAGTTCGGCACGGATGTCGGCCCGGTCGCCGGCGTCGAGCACCGGGGCGTCCGCGGTCTCGCCTTCGTCGAGCGGGATCTCCGGGACCCCTTCGAACAGGTCCACTTCGAGCCGCCCGGCGGCACGCTCGGCGAGCGCGTCGAGCAGCTGGTCGACGAAGACCCGGCGGGCGAGGTTGTGCGGGCGGCGGGTGGCGCGGGCCTTGGCCCTGGCGCGCTCGCACGTCTCCCGGTCGACTTCGAGCACGTCGTCCTCGAACTCCACGCGCAGGACCTCGTCGGGCACCCGCTGCCGGTCGGCGACGGCGTCGGTGAGCACGTCCACCATCACCGCACGGCCCTTGACCTCCGCCGCCTCGCGGGTGTCCTCGCCGGTGGCGCGGACCCCGGGGAACAGCTGACCGACGGTCGACAGCAGCACGCCGGTCTCGCCCAGGGACGGCAGCACCTGGCCGATGTAGCGGAGGAACGTGCTGTTGGGCCCCACCACGAGCACGCCGCGCGTCGCGAGCTGCTGGCGGTAGGTGTAGAGCAGGTACGCGGCGCGGTGCAGCGCCACGGCGGTCTTGCCGGTGCCGGGCCCGCCCTGCACGACGAGCACGCCACCGAGCTCGTCACGGATGATGCGGTCCTGCTCGGCCTGGATCGTGGCGACGATGTCGCCCATCTCGCCGGTGCGGCGGCGCTCCAGCGCGGCCAGCAGTGCGGCCTCGCCCGCCAGGCCGAGGTCGTGGCCCTGGTCGGCGGCACGCAGGTCGAGGACCTCGTCGTCGAGGGCGACGACCCTGCGGCTCAGCGTCCGGATGTGCCGTCGCCGCCGGACGCCCTCGGGCGAGGCGGCCGTGGCGAGGTAGAACGGCCGGGCCGCCGGGGCACGCCAGTCCAGCAGGAGGGGCTCGTAGTCGCCGTCCTCGTCGAACAGGCCGAGGCGCCCGACGTAGAGGGTCTCGCCCTCGTGGAAGTCGAGCCTGCCGAAGCACAGGCCCTGCTCGACCGAGCTCAGCTGGGCGAGCCGGTCGGAGTAGGTGGTGGTGGCGACGTCCCGCTCGGTGCGGGCCTGCGGCGTGCTCCCCACCTGTTCCAGTGCCGAGCTCAGCCGCCGCTGGGCGGCCTCCCGCTCGGCGTCCAGCTTGCGGTAGAGCAACGACACGTAGTCCTGCTCCGCCGCGAGGTCTCGTGCGCTGTCGGGTTCCCGTTGCGGGGACACGGACAAGAACAACCCGCCTTCACTTTTCAGGGGTGGATGGTCAGCGTGCGAACCAACGACCCTGCCCCCCGGGGAATTCCCGGTGCGGCGGTTTTTTCGCGGGCTAGAACGGCAGGCCGAGGGTGGGCAGCCCGATGGCGGAGTCGACGGCCAGCGCGCAGAACACGACCATCAGGTAGGTGTTCGAGCGGTGGAACAACGCCATGGGCTTGGTCTCGACACCGCGCCGGACCTGCCGCTGCAGCGAGTGCGCGTAGAAGAGGAACCAGCCGCCCGCCAGCACGGCGAACGTGGCGTACAGCCAGCTCGTCACGGGCAGCAGGAGCAGCGTCCAGCCGACCATCACCCACGAGTAGATGACGATCTGCCGCGCCACGTGCTGCGGCGTCGCGACGACGGGCAGCATCGGCACGCCGGCGCGCTCGTAGTCCTCGCGGTACTTCATGCCCAGCGCCCACGTGTGCGGCGGCGTCCAGAAGAAGATGACGCCGAACATCACGAAGGCGGGCCACTGCACCGTGCCGGTCACCGCCGCCCAGCCGATCACGACCGGCATGCAGCCGGCGGCCCCGCCCCACACCACGTTCTGCGCGGTGCGGCGCTTGAGCCCCAGCGTGTAGACGAAGATGTAGAACAGGATCGTCGCGATCGCGAGCACGGCGGACAGCAGGTTGACCGTGAAGTACAGCATCACGAACGACGCGGCGCCGAGCACGAGGCCGAACACCAGGGCGTTGCGCCGCGGCACCGAGTCACGCACGAGCGGGCGCCGCTTGGTGCGGTTCATCACCTTGTCGATGTCGGCGTCGATCACGCAGTTCAGCGTGTTGGCGCTGCCGGCCGCCATCGCCCCGCCGACGAGCGTGGCCAGTATCAGCCACGGCGACGGGATGGTGCGGGCCGCGAGGAACATCGCGGGGATGGTCGTGACCAGCAGCAGCTCGATGACCTGCGGCTTGGTCAGCGCGAGGTACGCGGCCGCGCGGCCCGTCAGCCGTCGCAGGCCACCGGTGGGCGGTTCGCCTCCGGGGTGGTCGGCGCTGGTGCGGTCACTGCGGCCGTGCGCAGCGTTCACCAACGACAATTTCGCTCCCAGGGTCGGTTCGGGGTGGTGCCCGCGCGGTACGCGTGACACCGCCACTGATCGTAGTCACGGGGTTCGCCCTGACGCCTGCCGGGGGTTCGCCCGTCCGGCGGCCGCCCCGGTGTGTCGCACTTCAGCGCCACGGGTACCCGACCTACTAGGCTGCCCCCGAAAGGCTTCGGCGCCCGCGCGCGCATGGCCGCCAACCAGGAATATTGTCCCTTCGGGATCGATTGAGATAAGTGGCACCGGCGCGCGCGAACACGCCGGGTGACGTAACCGACCAACGACGAGTACCGGGAGTTCGAGTTCAGTGTCCGAAACCGCCTCTACCAGCGAGAACAATCCTCTGCTCCGGCGGAACGTGCCCGCCGACTGGACCGACCTCGACACCCGCGCCGTGGACACCATCCGCGTGCTGGCCGCGGACGCCGTGGAGAACTGTGGCAGCGGCCACCCGGGCACGGCGATGAGCCTGGCCCCGCTGGCCTACACGCTGTTCCAGCGCGAGATGCGGCACGACCCGTCCGACCCGGAGTGGCCCGCGCGCGACCGTTTCGTCCTCTCGGCCGGGCACTCCAGCCTGACGCTGTACATCCAGCTGTTCCTCGCCGGCTACGGCCTGGAGATGGAGGACCTCAAGCAGCTGCGCAAGTGGGGCTCGAAGACCCCCGGCCACCCCGAGTACCAGCACACCAAGGGCGTCGAGGTCACCACGGGCCCGCTGGGCCAGGGCCTGGCCAACGCCGTGGGCATGGCGATGGCCGCCCGGCGCGAGCGCGGTCTGCTGGACCCGGACGCCGCGCCCGGCGAGAGCCTGTTCGACCACTGGATCTACGTGATCGCCTCCGACGGTGACATCGAGGAGGGCGTGACCTCCGAAGCCTCGTCGATCGCGGGCCGCCAGGAACTGGGCAACCTGATCGTCTTCTACGACGACAACAAGATCTCCATCGAGGACGACACGAACATCGCCCTGTCGGAGGACACCGCGAAGCGGTACGAGGCCTACGGCTGGCACGTCCAGGTCGTCGAGGGCGGCGAGGACGTCGTGGCGATCCAGGAGGCGATCAAGGCCGCGAAGGCGGACCCGCGCCCCTCGTTCATCCTGCTGCGCACGATCATCGGCTACCCGGCCCCCAAGAAGATGGGCACCGGCAAGGCCCACGGCGCCGCGCTGGGCGCCGAGGAGGTCGCCGCGGTCAAGGAGATCCTCGGCTTCGACCCGGAGCGCAGCTTCGTGATCGAGGACGAGGTCCTCGCCAACACCCGCAAGGCGCTCGACCGCGGCAAGCAGTGGCGCGCCGAGTGGCAGGAGCGCTACGACGCGTGGGCCGCGGCCAACCCGGAGCGCAAGGCGCTGGCCGACCGCCTGTCCACCCGCACGCTGCCCGAGGGCTGGGCCGACAAGCTGCCGACGTGGGAGCCCGACGCCAAGGGCATCGCCACCCGCAAGGCCTCCGGTGAGGTGCTGAACGCGCTCGCCGACGTGCTGCCGGAGCTGTGGGGCGGCTCGGCCGACCTGGCCGAGAGCAACAACACCACGATGAAGGGCGCCGACTCGTTCGGCCCGGAGAAGGCCTCCACGGACATGTGGAACGCCAACCCCTACGGCCGCACGCTGCACTTCGGCGTCCGCGAGCACGCCATGGGCTCGATCCTCAACGGCATCGCGCTGCACGGCGGCACGCGCCCCTACGGCGCCACCTTCTTCACCTTCAGCGACTACATGCGCCCGCCGGTGCGCCTGGCCGCGCTGATGCACGTGCCGGTGATCTACGTCTGGACGCACGACTCGATCGGTCTCGGCGAGGACGGCCCGACGCACCAGCCGATCGAGCACCTGGCCGCGAACCGCGCCATCCCGGGCCTCAACGTCGTCCGCCCCGCGGACGCGAACGAGACCGCCGGTGCCTGGAAGGCCGCGCTGGACGACAAGCACCACCCGTCCGGTCTGGTGCTGACGCGCCAGAACGTGCCGGTGCTGGAGGGCACGACGATCGACGGGGTCGCCAAGGGCGGCTACGTCATCGCCGACGCGACCGGCGGTGAGCCGGACGTCGTCCTGATCGGCACCGGTTCCGAGGTCCAGCTGGCCGTCGAGGCCCGCAGGATCCTCGAAGCCGACGGCGTTCGAACCCGCGTGGTCTCCATGCCGTGTGTGGAGTGGTTCGAGGCGCAGGACGAGGCCTACCGGGAGTCCGTGCTCCCGTCCGGGGTGAAGGCGCGGGTGGCGGTCGAGGCCGGCATCGCCCAGCCCTGGTACCGCTGGGTCGGCGACGCCGGCGAGATCGTGTCGATCGAGCACTACGGTGCCTCGGCCGACTACCAGACCCTGTTCCGCGAGTTCGGGTTCACCGCCGACGCCGTGGTCGACGCCGCGCGCAGCTCGCTCGCCAAGACCAAGAACTCCTGAACCCAGAAGGGGATGACTCCTCATGAGCGACCGACTTGCTCAGCTGTCCGACGCCGGCGTATCGATCTGGCTCGACGACCTGTCGCGTGAGCGGCTCAACTCCGGCAACCTCGCCGCACTGATCCGCGACAAGCACGTCGTCGGGGTCACCACGAACCCGACCATCTTCGCGAACGCGCTGTCGCACGGCGACGCCTACGACGAGCAGGTCCGCGAGCTGGCCGCCCGCGGCGCCGACCTGCACGCGACCGTCCGCGAGCTGACCACCACCGACGTGCGCAACGCCGCGGACCTGTTCCGCGACATCTACACCGCCACGAACGGCACCGACGGCCGCGTGTCGATCGAGGTCGACCCGCGGCTGGCCAAGGACGCGGAGAAGACCGCGCTCGAGGCGCAGGACCTGTGGAAGACCGTGGACCGGCCGAACATCTTCATCAAGATCCCGGCCACCGAGGAGGGCCTGCCCGCGATCACGCGCACGCTGGCCGAGGGCATCAGCGTCAACGTCACGCTGATCTTCTCCGTGGAGCGCTACCGCAAGGTGATCGAGGCGTTCTTCGCCGGGCTGGAGCAGGCCAAGGCCAACGGCCACGACCTGCGCACGATCGAGTCCGTGGCGTCGTTCTTCGTGTCCCGTGTGGACACCGAGGTCGACAAGCGCCTCGACAGGATCGGCACCGACGAGGCCAAGGCGCTGCGCGGCGAGGCCGCCATCGCCAACGCCCGCCTGGCCTACGCCGCCTACGAGGAGCTGTTCGCGAGCGAGCGGTGGGCCGCGCTGAAGGCCGAGGGCGCCAACCCGCAGCGGCCGCTGTGGGCCTCCACCGGCGTGAAGGACCCGCAGTACTCCCCCACCCGCTACGTGGACCAGCTGGTGGTGCCGAACACGGTGAACACCATGCCGGAGAAGACGCTGGACGCGGTGGCCGAGCACGCCACCATCGACGGTGACAAGGTCACCGGCACCGCGGGCCAGGCGCAGGAGGTCTTCGACAAGCTGGCCGCCGTCGGCATCGACATCTCCGACGTGTTCCGCACGCTGGAGGAGGAGGGCGTGGAGAAGTTCGAGAAGTCCTGGCAGGAGCTGCTCGACACCGTCGAGGGCCAGCTCGGGAAGGCGAAGAACTGACCATGGCCCCCGACGGAACCACAGTCACGATCGTCGACGACGGTCTGGCGGCCAAGGCCGCGCCGCTGGTCGACAAGCTGGTGGCCGACCAGGTCGCCTCGAAGCTCGCCGCGCAGGACCCCACGCTGTGGGGTCCCGACGCGGAGTCCGAGGCGTCGATCCGGCTGTCGTGGACCACGCTGCACAAGAGCTCGCGGCCGTTGATCGGCGAGATCGAGGCGCTGCGCGAGGAGCTGCGTGGCGAGGGCATCGACCGCGTCGTGCTCGCCGGCATGGGCGGCTCCTCGCTCGCGCCCGAGGTGATCACGAGCACCGAGGGCACGCCGCTGACGGTGCTCGACACGACCGACCCCGGCCAGGTGGCCGACGCGCTCGCGGGTGACCTGCAGCGCACGGTCATCGTGGTGTCGTCGAAGTCCGGCGGCACCGTCGAGACCGACAGCCACCGCCGCATCTTCGCCAAGGCGTTCACCGAGGCGGGGATCGACGCGGCGAGCCGCATCGTCGTCGTCACCGACCCGGGCTCCCCGCTGGCCGAGCTCGCGGAGAACGAGGGCTACCGCAAGGTGTTCCTCGCCGACCCGCACGTCGGCGGCCGCTACTCGGCGCTGACCGCGTTCGGGCTGGTGCCCGCCGGGCTCGCCGGTGCCGACGTCGCGCGCCTGCTCGACCAGGCCGCCGCGGCGGCCCAGGTGCTCGGCGAGGACAGCGCGGACAACCCGGCGCTGCGCCTGGGCGCGGCCTGGGCCGCGGCACACGCCGACGGCGCCGAGAAGGTCGTGCTCGCCGACACCGGCTCGGGCATCACCGGCTTCCCCGACTGGGCGGAGCAGCTGATCGCCGAGTCCACCGGCAAGCGGGGCACGGGCCTGCTGCCCGTCGCGGTCGAGGGGCCGACGGCCCCCGGCTTCGCCGACGCGGGCGCCGACGCGACCCCGGTCGCGGTGGGCCCGCAGGTGGGTGCCGCGAAGATCACCACCGAGGGCCCGCTGGGCGCGCAGTTCCTGCTGTGGGAGTTCGCGACCGCGATCGCCGGGCGGCTGCTGGAGATCAACCCGTTCGACCAGCCCGACGTCGAGGCCGCGAAGGCCGCGGCGCGGTCGCTGCTGGACAACCCGGCGGCGCTGGAGGGCGGCGAGCAGCCGTCCACTGTGGACGACACGGTGGAGGTGTTCGCGCCGGAGGGGATGAGCACCGACGGCGAACTCGCCGACGTGCTCCGGTCGTTCCTCGCGACCGCCCCCGAGGGCGGCTACCTCGCGGTGCAGGCCTACCTCGACCGGCTCGACGACGCCTCGGCGTCGATCCTCCGCGCGGAGCTGGCCAAGCGCACCGGGCTGCAGACCACCTTCGGGTGGGGCCCGCGCTTCCTGCACTCGACCGGCCAGTACCACAAGGGCGGCCACCAGAACGGCATCTTCCTGCAGATCACCGGCGCCGTCGAGCAGGACCTCGACGTGCCGGACCGCCCGTACACGCTGGGCAAGCTGCAGCACGCCCAGGCGCTCGGCGACGGCCAGGTGCTCCGCGAGCACGGCCGCCCGGTCCTGCGCCTGCACCTGACCGACCGGGCCGCCGGCCTGGCACAACTCGTCCGCGCTGTACAGGAGGTCAGCGAACGGTGAGTGAGCAGTGGAGCAACCCGCTGCGGGACCCTCGCGACAAACGCCTGCCCCGGATCGCGGGGCCGTCGAGCATGGTCATCTTCGGTGTCACCGGTGACCTGTCGCGCAAGAAGCTGATGCCCGCGATCTACGACCTGGCCAACCGCGGGCTGCTGCCCGCCGGCTTCTCGCTGGTGGGCTTCGCCCGGCGCGACTGGGAGAACGAGGACTTCGGCCAGCTGGTGCACGACGCGGTGGCCGAGCACGCCCGCACGCCCTTCCGCGAGTCGGTCTGGCACCGGCTCGCCGAGGGCATCCGGTTCGTGCAGGGCACCTTCGACGACGACGACGCGTTCGACCGGCTCGCGCAGACGGTGCGCGACCTGGACACCGAGCGCGGCACGGGCGGGAACACGGCGTTCTACCTGTCGATCCCGCCGGGTGCCTTCCCCGTCGTGACCAAGCAGCTTGCCCGTTCCGGGCTGGCGCAGTCCGACGACCGGTCGTGGCGCCGCGTGGTGATCGAGAAGCCGTTCGGGCACGACCTGTCCAGCGCCAGGGAGCTCAACGGCATCGTCAACGACGTCTTCCCCGAGGAGTCGGTGTTCCGCATCGACCACTACCTCGGCAAGGAGACGGTGCAGAACATCCTGGCGCTGCGCTTCGCCAACCAGCTGTTCGAGCCGATCTGGAACGCCAACTACGTCGACCACGTGCAGATCACCATGGCCGAGGACATCGGCCTCGGCGGCCGCGCGGGCTACTACGACGGCATCGGCGCGGCCCGCGACGTGATCCAGAACCACCTGCTGCAGCTGCTGGCCTTCACCGCGATGGAGGAGCCGCTGTCGTTCGAGCCGCGTGCGCTCCGGGCGGAGAAGATCAAGGTCCTGCGGGCCACCAAGCCGCTGCAGCCCTTCGACGAGACCACCGCGCGCGGGCAGTACGCCGGTGGCTGGCAGGGCGGCAAGAAGGTGCCGGGCCTGCTGCAGGAGGCCGGGTTCGCCAAGGACTCGACCACCGAGACCTACGCCGCCGTGACGCTGGAGGTGCAGAACCGCCGCTGGGCGGGCGTGCCATTCTACCTGCGCACCGGCAAGCGGCTGGGCCGCCGCGTCACCGAGATCGCGGTGATGTTCAAGCGCGCCCCGCACCTGCCGTTCGACTACACCTCGACCGAGGAGCTGGGGCAGAACGCGCTGGTCATCCGCGTCCAGCCGGACGAGGGCGTGACCATGCGGTTCGGCTCGAAGGTGCCGGGCACGACCATGGAGGTCCGCGACGTCACGATGGACTTCGGGTACGGGCACGCGTTCACCGAGTCCTCCCCCGAGGCCTACGAGCGGCTCATCCTGGACGTGCTGCTCGGCGAGCCGTCGCTGTTCCCGGTGAACGAAGAGGTCGAGCTGTCCTGGGAGATCCTCGACCCGATCCTGGAGCACTGGGCCAAGCAGGGCGCGCCGGAGCCGTACGCGCCCGGCAGCTGGGGTCCCGCTTCGGCCGACGAGGTGCTCGCCCGCTCGGGCCGGAACTGGAGGCGTCCGTGATCATCGACCTGCCCTCGACCACCACCTCGCAGGTCAACCGCAAGCTCGTCGAGCTGCGTGAGCAGGGCGGCGCCGTCGCGCTGGGCCGCGTGCTCACGCTGGTGATCGTCGACGACGACGGCGAGCACCTCGAGGAGCACATCGACGCGGCGAACGAGGCCAGCCGGGAGCACCCGTGCCGGGTCATCGTGATCGCCCGCGGCTCCCGCACCGCCGCCGCGCGCATCGACGGCCAGATCCGCATCGGCGGCGACGCCGGGGCGAGCGAGGTCGTGGTGCTGCGGCTGTACGGCCCGCTCGCGGCGCAGGGCCAGAGCGCGGTCGTGCCGCTGCTGCTGCCCGACGCGCCGATCGTGACGTGGTGGCCATCCGCGGGCCCGAAGTCGCCGGCGGAGGACCCGATCGGCCAGCTCGCGCAGCGCCGCATCACCGACTCCGCGGCCGAGAAGAACCCGATCCGGGCGCTCGCCACGCGGCGGAAGTCCTACACCCCGGGCGACACCGACCTGGCGTGGACGCGGCTGACCAACTGGCGTGCCCAGCTGGTCGCGGCGCTGGACCTGCCGCCGTACGAGGCGGTCACCGGCGCCACCGTCACCGGCGAGGCGGACTCGCCGTCGACGGAGCTGCTCGCGGGCTGGCTCGCGGAGTACCTGAAGATCCCGGTGAAGCGGGTGAAGACGGCGTCCGCGCAGGGCATCGTGTCGGTGTCGCTGGAGCGGCGTTCCGGCGTCATCGAGCTGCACCGCCCCGACGGCAAGGTCGGCACGCTGACCCAGCCGGGCCAGCCGACCCGCCGCATCGCCCTGCACCGGCGCAACACCAAGGACTGCCTGATCGAGGAGCTGCGCCGGCTCGACCCGGACGAGGTGTACGAGGCCGCGCTGCACGGTCTGGACAAGCTGTCCGCCGGGGCCGGCAAGCCCGCGGCCGCCAAGACCAACGGCAAGGCGAAGAACGGCAAGAAGACCGCGAAGGCGGCGTCGTGAGCGGCAAGACCGAGGTCGTGGTCTACGCCAATCCGGAGCTGCTGGCCGCGGCCGTCGCCGCGCGGCTGGTGACCCGGCTGGTGGACCTGCAGGCCGCCAAGGGCTCGGCTTCGCTGGTGCTCACCGGTGGCGGCACCGGCATCGCCGTGCTCGACCAGCTCCGCCGCTCCCCCGCGCGGGACGCGGTGGACTGGTCTCGGCTGGACGTGTACTGGGGTGACGAGCGGTTCGTGCCCGCGGACGACGACGAGCGCAACGAGAAGCAGGCCCGCGAGGCGCTGCTGGACCACGTGCCCGTCGACCCGAAGCGGGTGCACGCGATGGCGCCTTCGGACGGCGAGTTCGGCGACGACGTGGACGCCGCAGCGGCGGCGTACGCCCGCGTGCTGGCGGACAACGCCCGGCCGGAGGACCACGGCGACGTGCCGGGCTTCGACATCATGCTGCTCGGTCTGGGCGGCGAGGGGCACACCGCTTCGGTGTTCCCGGAGTCGCCCGCGGTCTACGAGACCGAGCGCTCGGTGGTGGCGGTGCGCAACTGCCCCAAGCCGCCGCCGACGCGGATTTCGCTGACGCTGCCTGCCATCCGCCGCGCGCACGACGTGTGGCTGCTGACCACCGGTGAGGCGAAGGCGGACGCCGTCGCGCTCGCGCTGTCCGGTGCCGGGGAGGTGCAGCTGCCCGTCGCGGGTGCGCGGGGGCAGCGGCGCACGCTGTGGCTCGTCGACCGGGCCGCCGCGGGCAAGCTGTCGAACGTCTACCTGCCGCCCACGGCCTGACGCCGCCGGAGGGGCCTCTGGTGCGATTGGTCTGCACCAGAGGCCCCTCCGGACCGCGTCACCGGGCAGGATTTCCGTGACGCTGGGTGAAATTTCCCCGCAGTGCGGCGTTTCCCGTTAGCATCCGCACATTAATTCACTTGCGTGCGTCCCGGACGGCATGTTCGGCCATCTCACCGTCAAGTCCACGAGACGAGTGAGGGCCGATTCCATGAGCACTGAGGGACTCTCCATCGGCATTGCGGTCGGTGGAGCCAAGACCGCCGAGCGGACCTCCGGCCGCCACGGCGCGCGCTGGGAAGTGCTGACGAGACGGGCGACCTGGGCGCCGCTCGCACTCGACGCCGCCGCCATCCTGCTGGCGGCGCTCGACGTGTGGCTCGTCATCCCCGAGAAGGCCGAGCCGTACTCCATCTACCTCTCGGCGTTCGCCTGCCTGGCGCTCGCCGCCCGGCGGTGGCTGCCGTTCGCCGTCGTCCTCGGCACCGTGCCCGGGTTCCTGACCGGCTGGTCCCAGCTCGCGGCGATGATCGCGCTGGGCATGCTCGCCACCCGCAGGCAGACGCACTGGCAGGTGTGGGTCGGGGCGGCACTGGTGTGGGCCTGCCGCTTCATCCAGTGGCCGCTGTCCGACTTCGCGCAGCTGAGCTGGCGCGAACACGTCCTCGACGCCATCTACGGCGTCCTCGTCGCCGGCATGCCGATCGCGATCGGGCTGCTCATCGGCGCGCGGGCCCAGCTCGCGCAGAAGCTCGTCGAGCTGGCCGCCAGCCGCGACCGCGAGCAGCAGCTGCGGGACGACGCGGTGCGGGCCGAGGAACGCGCCCGGCTGGCCCGCGAGATGCACGACGTCGTCTCCCACGACATCACGCTCATCGCGATGCAGGCCGGGGTGCTCGCCGCCGCGGGCGACCCGGCCAACGCCCAGCAGACCGCGCAGGTCATCCGGCAGCTGTCCACCCGCACCCTCGAAGAGCTGCGCTCACTGGTCGGGGTGCTGCGCTCCGGTGCCCCCGACGACGGCCCCCACCCCGGCATCGGCGAGCTCGACCAGCTCGTCCGCGGCTGCGAGGTGCCCGTCCAGCTCACCGTCGACAGCGTGCCGGACCAGCTGCCCGCGAAGGTGTCCGCCGCGGCCTACCGGACCGTGCAGGAGTGCCTGACGAACGTCCGCAAGCACGCGCCGGGTGCCCGGGCGAAGATCGTCATCCTCGGGGACGGCGACCGCCTGAACATCGAGGTGAGCAACGACGGCCCCAGCCGCCCGGCGACCCCGCTGCCCTCGGGCGGGCACGGGCTGACGGGCCTCGCCGAGCGGGCGCGGCTGCTCGGCGGCAGCTTCGAAACGGCCCCCACCTCGGACGGCGGGTTCCGGGTCCGGGCCACCTATCCCGTGAAGTCGTGAAAAGGCCGATGGGGCCGGTTCTCCAGGGGAGGACCGGCCCCATCGCAAGGGACCCTGCGGCAGCTCAGATCTGCCGGCGCTGCCGCAACCGCTCGAGCGCCTCGGCGAGGATGGCCTCGCCGTCGGCGTCACTGCGCCGCTCCTTCACGTACGCCAGGTGAGTCTTGTACGGCTCGGTCCTGGGCGCGGCCGGCGGGTTTTCGGAGTCACGGCCGCCGGGCAGCCCGCACCGCGGGCAATCCCACTCCTCCGGGACCTCCGCGTCCATCGCGAACGACGGACGTGACTCGTGGCCGTTGGCACACCAGTAGGAGACCCGGCGCCGCGGCGCGGATTCGCCGCGCTCGGACTCGCCGGAAGGACCGGCACCGACCCTGGTGCCTCGAATCGCGTTACCGCCAACCATGAATCCTCACAGTTCATTCGGCGGCGCGCCCCCCATAGGCACGCCCGTGCACTCAGACCTTCAGCAACAGGCCGAGGCCCACGATGCTGATCAACCAGACGGCACCGAGCAGGAGGGTGATGCGGTCGAGGTTCTTCTCGGCCACGCTCGACCCCGCGAGACTGGACTGCATCCCACCGCCGAACAGCGAGGACAACCCGCCGCCGCGCCCGCGGTGCAGCAGTACCGCGATCACCAGCAGCACGCTGGACGCGATCAACAGGATTTGCAGGAACAGCTTCATCTCATCCTCTGTGGTCCTCGGGGTGCCGGACGACCCGGCGGGCGGGTGGCCCCGATCGTACGGCACCGCAAAGGGTGTTCCCTGATGGTGTGACGGTCTGAGGTTGCCAGACTACTCGCCGACCGCAAGGGTCACGGCAGCGGTCCCCCGGCGGCGAGCGCGCACAGCTTGGTGAACTCGTCGGCCTGCAGGCTCGCCCCGCCGACCAGCGCACCGTCGATGTTGTCGCACGCGACCAGCTCGGCGATGTTGCCCGACTTCACGGAGCCGCCGTAGAGGATGCGCACCTTGTCGGCGACCTCGGCGCCGTACTTCTCCGCGAGCGTGGCCCGCAGCGCCTTGCACACCTCCTCGGCGTCGGCCTGCGTCGCGACCCGCCCGGTGCCGATCGCCCAGATCGGCTCGTACGCGACGACCACGTGCTCGGCGACCTGCTCGGCCTTCAGGCCCTTGAGCCCGGCGAGCAGCTGCGCGCACCCGTGGTCGACGTGCTCGCCCGCTTCGCGCACGTTCAGCGGCTCCCCCACGCAGAGGATGGGGCTGATGCCGTGCTTGATCGCGGCCCGCACCTTCTTGTTGACCAGCTCGTCGTCCTCGTGGTGGTACTCGCGGCGCTCGGAGTGCCCCACGGTGACGTACTTGCAGCCCAGCTTGGCCAGCATCGGGCCCGAGACGTCACCGGTGTAGGCGCCCGAGTCGTGCGGGGACAGGTCCTGCGCCCCGTAGGTGAGCAGGAGCTTGTCCCCGTCGACGAGGGTCTGGATGCTGCGGATGTCCGTGAAGGGCGGCAGCACCGCCACGTCCACCTTGGCGTAGTACTTCTCCGGCAGCGAGAAGGCGATCTTCTGCACCAGCGCGATGGCCTCGAGGTGGTTGAGGTTCATCTTCCAGTTGCCGGCGACGAACGTCTTGCGCGCCATCAGCCTTCCTCTCCCAGCACCGCCACGCCCGGCAGCTCCTTGCCCTCCAGGTACTCCAGCGACGCACCGCCACCGGTGGAGATGTGCGAGAAGCCGTCCTCGGGCAGCCCGAGCTGGCGCACCGCGGCGGCCGAGTCGCCACCGCCGACGACGCTGAACGCCGCCGAGTCCGCGATCGCCTGCGCGACCCCGCGGGTACCGGCCGCGAACGGCGCCATCTCGAACACGCCGGCCGGGCCGTTCCAGAACACCGTCTTCGCCCCGGCGACCGCGGCCGCGAAGGACTCGACCGTGCGCGGGCCGATGTCCAGCCCCATCCAGCCCTCGGGGATCGCGTCGGCGGCGACCGTGTCGGTGGCGGCGTCGGCGGCGAAGCGGTCCGCCACGACGACGTCCACCGGAACGACGATCTTGTCGCCCTCGGTCTCCAGCAGCTTGCGCGCGGTCTCGACGAAGTCCTGCTCCAGCAGCGAGGAGCCCACGGAGTGGCCCTGCGCGGCGAGGAACGTGAACGCCATGCCGCCGCCGATGAGCAGCTTGTCCACCTTCGGCAGCAGTGCCTCGATCACCGCGAGCTTGTCGGAGACCTTCGAACCGCCGAGCACGACTACGTACGGCCGCTCCGGGTTGCCGGTGAGCCTGCCGAGCACGTCCAGCTCCGCCAGCACGAGGCCGCCCGCGTAGGCGGGCAGCACGCGCGCCACGTCGTAGACCGACGCCTGCTTGCGGTGCACGACACCGAACCCGTCGGAGACGAACGCGCCGTCCTCACCGACGAGCGCGGCGAACGCGTGGGCCAGCTCGTCCCGCTCCCCGGCGTCCTTGCTGGTCTCGCGCGGGTCGAACCGCACGTTCTCCAGCAGCGCGACCTGGCCGTCGGCCAGCGAGGAGACGACGGCCTTCGCGCCTTCGCCCACCACGTCCGAGGCCAGCCGCACATCGGCGCCGAGCAGCTCACCGAGCCGCGCGGCGACCGGCCGCAGCGAGTACTTCTCCTCCGGCGCGCCCTTGGGGCGGCCGAGGTGCGCGGCGACGACCACCTTCGCGCCGGCCTCGGCCAGGCGCCGGATGGTGGGCAGCGCCGCGCGCACGCGTCCGTCGTCGGTGATGCGGGCACCGTCGAGCGGCACGTTCAGGTCCGAGCGGACCAGGACGTGCCGCCCCGCGACGCCTTCGGCCAGCAGGTCTTCGAGCGTCTTGACGGCCATGGCCTCAGGACAGCTTCGAGCCGACGAGGTTCACCAGGTCCGCCAGGCGGTTGGAGTAACCCCACTCGTTGTCGTACCAGCCGAACACCTTGACCTGGTTGTCGATGACCTTGGTCAGCGGCGCGTCGAAGATGCACGAGGCCGGGTCGTTGACGATGTCCGAGGAGACGATCGGGTCCTCGCTGTAGCGCAGGATGCCCTTGAGCGGGCCCTCCGCGGCGGCCTTGTACGCGGCGTTGATCTCCTCGATCGTCGCCTTCTTCTGCAGGTCGACGGTCAGGTCGGTGATCGAGCCGGTGGGCACGGGCACGCGCAGCGAGTAGCCGTCCAGCTTGCCGTTGAGCTCCGGCAGCACCAGGCCGATGGCCTTCGCCGCACCGGTGGAGGTCGGCACCACGTTCAGCGCGGCGGCGCGGGCGCGGCGCGGGTCCTTGTGCGGGCCGTCCTGCAGGTTCTGGTCCTGCGTGTAGGCGTGGATCGTGGTCATCAGGCCCTTCTCGATGCCGAAGGCCTCGTGGAGGACCTTGGCGAGCGGGCCGAGGCAGTTCGTGGTGCAGGACGCGTTCGAGATGATCGTCTGCGAGCCGTCGTAGAGGTTGTCGTTGACACCCAGCACGACGGTCAGGTCCTCGCCCTTGGCGGGCGCGGAGATGATGACCTTCTTGGCACCACCGGCGATGTGGGCCTTCGCCGCGTCGGCGTTGGTGAAGAAGCCGGTCGACTCGACGACGACGTCGACGCCGAGGTCGCCCCACGGCAGGTTCGCCGGGTCGCGCTCGGCGAGCGCCTTGACGGTCTTGCCGCCGACGACGATGCCCTCGTCGCTGACGGAGATCTCCTCGGGGTAGCGGCCCAGCACGCTGTCGTACTTGAGCAGCTGCGCCATGGTCTTGACGTCACCGAGGTCGTTGAAGGCCACCACCTCGATGTCGTGGCCCGTGGCCTGCACCGCGCGGAAGAAGTTGCGGCCGATCCGGCCGAAGCCGTTCACACCTACGCGAACCGTCACTGCTCGTCTCTCCTCGGGTCCGTACCCGGCTTGCGAAAACCGGGCTACACGTCTTCGGGCTCGAGCCTCACCCTAGCGTGCTGGCCTGCACGGACTGACATGGACCGACGAGAGATCCGCCACCCAGGGGAATCGATCAAGAGACCAGCGTTTTCTCGAGCGGCGTGCGGAATTTCGGAGTCACCCTGACGTCGCCGAGCCACTCGCGCAACTGGTCCGCCTTCGCCTCGACCGCGGCCTCCGCGTCGGCGCCCACGTCCTCCAGCAGCCGCCAGGTGACCTCGCCGTCCGCCCGCTGCGCCCAGCCGCCCACGACCCGGCCCTCCCACCACACCGTGGGGCCGACGTTGCCCGTGCGGTCGAACAGCTGCTCCCGGTGCTCGCCGAGGTACCAGTCACGCCGGACCCAGCCCATCGGCGTGGGGTCGAGCGCGGGCAGGAGCGCGGCGACCGGTTCCGGTGCCGGCACCGGTTCGAGGTCTTCGGCCAGCGCGATGCCGGGCTCGCCGTTGAGGTCGACCTCGGCGGGCGCCACCTGGGCCAGGGCCTTCTTCACCTGGCCCGCGGTCCAGCCCGTCCACCACTTCAGGTCCTCGGCCGTCGCCGGGCCGAACGCACGCAGCCACCGCCGCGCCAGCTCGGCCCTGGCCTCCTCCGGCGGCAGGGCGGGAATCCCGTCCGGGAGCCAGGATTCGGCGGTCGCCCACGAGTACTGCGTGGACAGCCAGGACCCGCGCGGCCGGCCGCGCACGATCCGGCCCTCGGCGGCGAGCAGGAACAACACGCGGTTCGTGATGTACCCGCGTGCTTCGTACGGTTTCCCTTGCGCCACCACGATTTCCGTGCGCAGCCGGGGCTCGGCGTCGGCGATCTGCTGGGCGTGGGCCGCGCCGAGTTCCCGCAGCGCGGCGTACGCGCCCTCCTCGACCTCCGCGAGCCACGCGTCGAGGTCGGTGCCCAGCTCCGCGGTCTCCAGGTGCTGCAGCAGCAGTTTCCGCTGTTTGCGCGCGATGTCGTCGGCGCACGCCGCCTGCACGACGGGCGCGAGCGCGGCCGGGACCACGAACATCGTGCGCCGCATGCCGAGCATGCGCAGCAGTGACCGCTCCTCGTACAGCGCGTGCTCCGCGGTGCCGGGCTCGCGGAGCCGCACGGCGGCCGACAGGTGGACCGTCGCGGGGTCGGTGGCGTGCAGCGCGACCAGGCTTTCGGCCACCTCGGTCACGTGGTCCGCGGGGGCGGCGAGGTGGTGCCGGGCCACGAGGCGTGCGCGGCGCTGGGCCGTTCCGATGCTGTGCACGTGCTCTTCGTACCAGCAGCCACCGACGATTCCGGCGAAAAATCCCTCGGCGGCCCACGGCGGCGTGGCTAGGGTCGGCGCATGGTGTCCCCTGGTTCCTTCGCGGCGTTCGCCGCGCTGGTGTTCCTGATGGTGGTCGTGCCGGGTCCGAGCGTGCTGTTCACCGTCAGCCGCGCGCTGACCGTGGGGCGGCGCGACGCGCTGCTCACGGTGGTGGGCAACGCCGTCGGCGTGTACGCGCAGGTGGTGGCGGTCGCGTTCGGGCTCGGGGTGCTCGTGCAGGCCTCGGCCACGGTGTTCACCGTGATCAAGCTGGCCGGCGCCGCGTACCTGGTCTACCTGGGTGTGCAGGCGTTCCGGCACCGGCGGCGGCTGAGCGACGCGCTCGCCGGGGCGGTGCGCACCACGCCGGGCCGGACGCTGCGCGTCCTGCGGGACGGGTTCGTGGTCGGCTTCGCCAACCCGAAGTCCATCGTGTTCCTGGCCGCGGTGCTGCCGCAGTTCGTCGTCACCGGGGCCGGGCACGTGCCGCTGCAGATGCTCGTGCTGGGCGTGTGCCTGCCGGTGATCGCGGTGCTGTCGGACAGCGCGTGGGCACTGGCCGCGGGCGCGGCGCGCACGTGGTTCGCGCGCTCGCCCCGGCGGCTCGAACTGATCGGCGGCACGGGCGGGCTCGTGATGATCGGCCTCGGCGTCGGCGTCGCGGTGACGGGCCGCAAGGACTGAGTTCGCGTTTCCTGAGCGGTGGAGCCACCGCGTTCACCAGACCAGGCTGCCGCCCGGAACGCGCCCGCTGAGGGTGGCGGCGGGCGAGGGGTGGGCCGCCAGCCACACCGCGAGGCATCCGGCCGCAAGGACTAGAACCGGAACAGGCCCTTGGGGCTGCCGAGGCCGGTCGGCCCGTCCCAGCCCGGTGCGGCGCCGCACAGGCGGCCGTCGAACGTCGCGCCGCCGCCGCTGCCCGGGGCGAGGCAGCGGCCGTTGCTGATGCCGCCGTTCGTGCCCGAGATGATGTCGTTGAACGCGGGCGGCCCGGCCTGGTACAGCAGGTTCGGCCCGTCCACGGCGCCGAGGTTGCCGCTCGCCGCGTACACGCCCGCGATGAACGGCGCCGACGCGCTCGTGCCGGCGACCACCGTCCAGCCGAGCGGGTGGTTGCTGGCCGGGCTGTACGTCGTGTAGATCGCGAGGTTGTCCGCCACCGCCGAAACGTCCACGGCCGTCCGCGCGCCGTTGCATGGGGCGGTGACCTCCCCCGGCTGCCCCGGCGGCGGGGTGGCGCCGGGCACGCAGCTGGACCCGGCCCCGCTCCAGGCGCCTTCGCTGTAGGTGCTGCCCTGCTTCACCAGCTCGGTGCCGCCGACGGCCGTCACCGTCGGCAGCGCCTGCGGCCACAGGAACCGGGTCGCCTGGAAACCGCTGTCCCCGCTGGACGCCACGATCGCGACGCCGCGGTGGGCGAACTGCTGGGCCACCGGCCCCCGGATCATGCCGTCGTTGCCCGGCAGCCCGTAGCTGATGCTGATCGCGGTGGCCCCGTTGGCGATCGAGGTCTGCACCGCCGTGCCGAACGCCGACGCGTAGCGGTCGTAGTTGACGTTGCCCGAGTCGTCCGTCGTCGGCACCTCCGACAGCGGGATCTGCACCTCCAGGATCTTGCAGTTCGGGCAGGCGGCCGAGGCCATGTCGACGTCGAGCGAGGTTTCGACGGCGATCTGCTCGTCGACGGTCGCCCCGTCGGCACCGGGGCTCGGCGGCAGCGGCGGGCCGCCGCGGAAGTCCATCTGCCGGAAGCAGCCGGTGGCGCTCGCGCACGGCGGCAGGCCGTACTGCTGCCGGTAGGTGGCCAGGTCGCTTTCCAGGTTCGGGTAGGCCCCGACGTCGATGATCGCGACCGTGCCCGAGCCCGGCGAGTTCGCCGGGATGCCGTGGGAGACCTGGAGATCGGTCGCGCCCCAGCCCATCGGCGCCTGGTACGAGCTGCCGACGAGCTTCTGGACCTGGCAGGCCAGTCGCGCGTATTTCCCCCCGCACACCGGTTCGAATCTCGAGGCACGGGCCTCGTCCGCCGCCGAGGGCGCCACCGCGAGCGCCAGGGTGAGGACGATTCCGGTGAACACCGCGAGACCGGACCGGAACATCGTGCTCCTTCTCAGTTCGATTTCGGACGGGAAAAGAAGCCCGGTCGCAGGCCCGTGCCGGCACGGGCCTGCGACCGGGGTGGGGGCGGTCAGCCCAGCAGGCCGGCCAGCAGCGCGGACAGGCTCAGCAGCACGCGCTGCAGGAGCGCGTCGAGCAGCGTCGCCACGGACGGCACGTCCTGGCGGGCCGCCTGGTCCGCCGGCAGCTGCGCGATCTTGTTCGCGGCGTCGACCGCCTCGTCGTGCGCCGTCGCGGCGGTCTGCCGCGTGTCGGCCTGGATGGAGTAGCGGTCGCTGGTGGCCAGGTCCGACAGGAGCGGCTCGAGCTGGGTCAGCTCGGACCGCGCGGCCGGGGCGTTGCCCGCCTTCGCGTCCTGGACGAGGTTGTCGTGCGCGGTCTGGACCTGTGCCGCGGCGCTCTCGGTGCTCGACGTGCCGCTGCCGGCGGGGGCCGACGTCGACGCCACCGCCATGCCGGCGCCGGTCAGGCTCAGCACGGTGCCGGCGACGAGGACCGAGATGAGTCGCGCGAATCGGTTCTTCATTGTGGGCTCCTCGAAAGAGTGGGCTGTCTGCCTGCAACTCCTTACCCAATAGAGCAGAAATTCACGCAGCCTCCATCCGGTCGGGTTAACGCGAAATACCCGAGGCGCATTCACGAATCGCACACACCCCCTTTCCGGCTGAATCCCCTTCGAGTGGATCTCCTCCGGAGCCGGCGGCGGCCGTGACGCGGGGTTCCGGGCCGCGAACCCGTACGGGCGACGGCAGTAACCCACCTCAGTGGGTATAGCGGATGTCGTATCCGTTACGGGGGTAGTCACTCCATAGAGGTGACATCAGGTCGAGCCCACCGCGGCGCGCCTCCGCCCCCACGGCGCCCGCCGGTGCTATTCGGCCGCGCCCTCATGAGCCGCGGCGGCCTCCTGGAACTCCACGATCTCGCCACCGTGCTTCCGCGCCCAGTCGGTCAGGGCCTCGATGGGCTCGACCAGGGTCCGGCCGAGGTCGGTGAGGTCGTACTCGACCCGCCGCGACGTCTCGGCACGGCGTTCGACCAGCCCGTACTGCTGGAGCCGGCGCAGCGTCTGGGTGAGGACCTTGCGGGAGACGCCGCCGATCAGGTCGACGAGCTCGCCGTGGCGGCGGGGCCCGCGGCTGAGCCCGAAGAGCACGAGCACCGCCCACTTGTCCGAGATGATCTCGACCGTGAGCCGGGTCGGGCAGTCGGCGAGGAAGACCGGATCGGCCGCGTTCCGCATGAAAACCAAAGGTACCAGTAGGTAACCCATCGACCCGTAACGTCCGGGATGAGGAACGAAACCACCGGATGCGGAGGAGTCACCATGTCGAGAGCCGTCGTGTTCGACGAGTTCGGCGGGCCGGAAGTGCTGCACGTCGTCGAGGAACCCGTCGTCGAGCCCGGGCCGGGCGAGGTGCGGGTCAGGATCGAGGCGTTCGCCGTCAACCCGCTCGACCTGATGATGCGCTCGGGCACGTCACCGGCGCCCGTCCCCCTGCCGCACGCGCGCCTGGGCATCGAGGGGACCGGGGTCGTCGAGGCGCTGGGCGAGGGGACCACCGGGCTGGAGACCGGGGATCCGGTCATCATCGCGGCCATCCCCGACGCGAACGCCAGGGGCAGCTACGCCGAGCACACGACGCTCCCCGCGAGCCAGCTCATCCCCCGGCCTGCCGGGCTCACGGTCCCGGAGGCCGCGGCCATCTGGGTCAGCTTCTCCACGGCCTACGGCGCGCTCGTCGAGAAGGCGGGGATGCGGCCCGGCGACCACGTCCTGATCACGGCCGCGTCCTCCGGCGTCGGCCGCGCGGCGATCCAGGTCGCGCGCCACCTCGGGGCCGTCCCGCTCGCGGTGACGCGGACCAGCGCGCGGACGGACGAGCTGCTCGCCGCCGGCGCCGAAGCGGTCGTCGCCACCGACCGGGAGGACGTCGCCGAAGCCGTCCGCGCCCACACCGGCGGGACCGGTGCCGACCTCGTCCTCGACCTCGTGCGGGGACCCGGCCAGCAGGAGCTCCTGCGAGCGACGCGGCCCGGCGGGACGCTCCTCGCGGCGGGCTTCCTGGACCCCCGGCCCACGCCCTCGCCGGAAGGGACCGACGTCACGGTCATCGGCTACCGCGGCTTCGAGCACACGCTCGACCCCGTGGTCGTCGGGCGCATGGCGGCGTTCCTGGACGCCGGGGTGCGCCTCGGCACGCTGCGCCCGGCCCTGGACGAGGTGTTCTCGTTCGACCACGTCGCCGAGGCGCACCGCCGTGTCGAAAAGGGCCTCCACGGCGGCAAGAAGGTCGTGGTGACCGTCTAGCCCCCCGGCTCGTCGGCGGCCCGGCTGAACAGGCGGGTCGCCGACAGGTGGGAGGTGCCGTCCGGCTCCGGCAGGTCGTCCAGGTGGCTGCGGATCGTCGCGTCCACCGACAGGTACTTCCGCCCCGCCCGCAGGTCCGCGTCGTTGCGCAGCCGGATGATCAGCGGGAACTCCGACAGCGCACCGGCGTCGAACAGGCCCGTGGTGTAGATCAGCTGCACGCCCAGCGCCTCGGCGACGACCCGTTGCAGCTCCAGCAGGTACCCCGCCGACGCGCGGCCGATCGGGTTGTCCAGGAACAGCACGCCCGAATGCCGGTTCCGCAGCTTGCCGCGGTTGTTGGCCCGCAGCGCGGCGAGCGTGCAGTACAGGATGATCGCCGCGGTGAGCTGCTGGCCGCCGGAGAACACGTCCCGGATCTCCGACACCCGCTGCCGCTCGGTGCGCAGGACCGAGTCCGGTTTGAGCATGTCCACCCGGAACCCCTTGGGCACCGCCGCCCGGACGCCGCGCAGCACGAGCGTCATACCGTCCCGTTTGACGTCGCGGCCGTCGCTCGTCTTGCCCGCCGCCGCTTCGTCGACGACCTGCCCGAGCGCCTCGACCAGTTCGGGCTCCTCGGGGTCGGCGAAGCGGATGCGCAGGAACTCCTGCCCCGACCAGTCGCCGAGGCCCTCCGGCAGCCGGGAAAGCCGTTGTGCGGAGCGGAGCATCCGCAGCGCACCCTCGACCATGCCCTGCAGCCGCGCGACGATGCCCGAGCGGTGCCGGTCGATCTGCGCGAGGTCGTCGGTGAGCGTCCGCAGCCGCGGCCGCAGCGCCTTGGCCCACTCGGCCGCGCTCGCGGGCAGGCTGTCCCGCCGGACCGAGATGATCTGCTGCCGCACCGGGCTCGACAGGCTCTCGAACCGCTTGTCCGTGGCGTACTGGGCGAGCGCGTCGGCGGCGGCCCGGACCCGCTTCTCTGCCTGGTCCACCGCGGTTTCGGCGTCCGTGAGCGCGGCCGTCAGCTTGCGGTGGCGGGCCTGCGCCGCCTCGACGTCACCGTCGAACACGGACTCCGGCTCACCCTCGGGAGCCAGGTGCGCGAGGGATTCGGCGAGCAGCCGGAAGCCCGCGGCGGAGGTGTTCGCCGTTTCGGCGGCGTGCTCGGCCTCGGCACGCCGCGCCTGCGCCTCCTCCCACGCGCGGGCGGCGGCACTGGCCTCCTCGGCGGCCTCGTCGATCAGCTCACGGCCGTGCTCGACGTCGCGCGGCCGGGTGTCCAGCGTGACGTTCTGGCGGGGCAGCTGGTCCAGCTCGGCCTTACACGTCGCGACCGCGCCGATCGCCTCGCTGTGCTCGGCCTCCAGCGCCGCCACCGCGCGCCCGGCCCTGGCCAGCGCCGCCGCCCGCGTCGCGGCGTCGGCGCCGTCCGCGGTCTCCAGCAGGCGGCCCGCCTGCTCGCGCACCGCCGGGTCGAGCGCCTCCAGCGCCGCGCGGGCGGCGGATTCGGCCGACTCGGCCTGGTCCAGTTCCGCGCGCAGGTCGCTGCCCACCTCCACCTTGGCGTAGGCGTCGCTCGCGGCCGCGAACGCGCGCCGCAGGGCGTCGACCGGTTCCTTCGGGGCGGGGTCCTCTTCGGACACCGAGCCGCCGCCGGGCACCTCGGCGAGTTCGGCGCGGGCGCTGCTGACGGTCCGGCGGTGACCGTCGGCCGTGCGTTGTTCCTCGGCCCCTTCCTCGCGCGCACGGGTGGCCCTCGCGGTCGCCTGCTCCGCTTCGGCCTCGGCCCGCGTCACGATCTCGCGGGCACGCTCCACTTCGTCCGTCCACTGTGGAATCCGCGCGACGCGCTCGGCCAGTTCGCCGAGACGGCGGGCCCGCTCCTCACCCGAGCGCGCTTCGGCGCGCAACGCCGGCACGGCTTCCCGCAGGCGGGCCCGGCGCGCGGCCAGCTCGGCCAGCTCACGTTCGGCCACCGCCACGGCTTCCTGGCACTCGGCGAATTCGCTCGCCGCGGCCTCCGCCTCCTCGGCGAGCGTGGCCAGCGCGCCGGGCGGGTAGTCCTCACGCCAGGTCGTGAGCTTCCATTCGAGCGCGGCGTCGTCACCGATGGCGGTGGCCAGCGCCTCCAGCTGCTTCTGCCGCCGCGAATGCCGGGCGAGGATCGCCTGGCGTTCGGTGTCGGCGGCCTCCTCGTCGTACATCGCGGGGTTGGGCGACACCAGGAACTCCACCCCGGGTGTACCGCCTTCGCGGCGGACCGCCTCGGTCGTCCCGACCGGCAGCACCGCATTGGGCAGCAGCTTGGCCTCCGCCAGCGCCGTGCGGGCCCTCGGCAGCTGAGCGGCGTCGTTGACCAGGATGCCGCCGACCAGGTGCGGCAGCTCCGCCAGCACCCGCTCGCGCTCCTTGGCGTCCATTGTGGACAGGTAACGCCAGCCCGACCGCGCGGGCACCCCGGCGGACTCCAGCACCTCCAGCGCCGCCTGCACCTCGGGCGGCTCGGGCAGGAGGCCGCCGTCGCCGAGCGCCGCGAGCGCCCGCTCGTCGACCGACTCCTCCATGCGCAACGCGGTCTGCTCGCGTTCCGCGCTCGCGCGGGCCTCCCGCAGGCGCTTGAGCAACGCGGGCGTGTCGGTCTCCAGCTGGACGTTGTCGCCGCCGAGCAGCTCCAGCAGACGCGGGTGCGCCGCGAGGCTGTCGGTGCGGCGGTTGGCCTTCGCCAGCTCGGAGGCCGCCCGGTCGGCACGGGTCTGCGCCGCGGCGGCACGCTGCTGGGCGGTGTGCAGGGCCTGCTGCGCGTCCGCGTGTTCCTCGGCCACGCGTTCCAGCTCGGCTTCACGGGACGCCAGCTCGTTCGCCGCGTTCTCGCCACGGGCACGGGCTTCCTGCGCCGCGCTCGCGACCTGCGTGCCGTCGGTGAGCAGCCCGTCCCGCACGGCCTGCTGCACCTGGGCGCGGACCTCCTCGATCCGCGCGCTCAGCTGGGCTTCCTCGGCGCGGTGCTGAGCCGCCCGGCCGGTCGCCTCGTCCCGCTCCCGCTGTGCCGCGGCGGCGGCGTCCTGGGCAGCGGCGGCGCGTTCCTCGGCCGCCTGCGCCTGTTCCCCCGCCTCGCGGGCGAGGGCGAGCAGGCCGCGGGCGAGCGCGTTCGCGGCGGCGTTTTTGGCTTCCAGCGCGGGTTTCGCGGTCTGCTCGCGCTCCCCCACCAGCTGCCGGATGCCGTCGGCCTTGCGCACGGCGTTGACGTGGGCGAGCACGGTTCCCGTCTCGCGCCAGGCTTCGGCCGCGCGGCGGGCGTCGGCCAGTTCGCTGTCGAGGCGCTGCTTGTCCTCGGTGGCGCGGGCGAGCCGCAACTCGGCGACGACGCGGCGCAGTTCCGTTACGACGGCCGACAACCGGCGGTGGTCACCTTCGGCGAGCTTCTCCGCGTCCCGCGTTTCGTCCACGTACGCGGCCAGCCCGGCGAGGCGGTCCGACTCCAGCTTGTGCCGCGCCAGCACCGATCCGGCGAACGCCTGGGCGTCGGAACGGGCGGCCACGGCGAGCTTGCGGGACGCGGCCGCGAGCGACTCCTCGTCGACCAGCGGCGTGAGCAGGTCGAGCGCACCGGCGACGAAGTCCCGTTCGGCGATGAGCTCGCCGCGCTGCCCCAGGTTGTGCGCATAGGTCTGGACCACGTCGGCGAGGTCGCGCGGGTCGTCCTCGGGGATCACGGCCTTGAGCAGGAACTCGACGAACGCCTCGTCGGAGGTGAAGGCGAACGCGTCGGCCGCCTCGCCCTCCCCCGCGTTCATCGCCCGCTGGTAGCGGAACAGCTCGGTGTCCAGGCCCAGCGCGTCGAGGCGCTCGGTCCACTCGTGGTGGCGGCGGGTCCACGACAGCTCCAGCTCGGGTTCGGCGCGGTGCGCCTCGTCGAGCCGCTCCTGGAAGGCCGACATCGTCAGCAGGCGCCCGTCGGCGGTGAACGGCAGCGTGTCCAGGCCCGTGGTGGCGCTGGGCCGGAAGCAGAACCAGGCGTCGACGAGGTTCGCCGGGTCGTTGGACACGACGTGCCCGCGCCACTCCGACACCTTGCCGGTGATGACGCGCTGCCCGGTCTCGGTGTGCTGCCACTCCAGCACGACGTGCGAAACGTCCTTGGCGGAGACGAACTTCTCCAGCACGCGGGTGTTCGTGGTGCCGACGACCTGGCGGCGGCCGGGCAGCATGACGGAGAAGATCAGCTTGATCAGCACGGACTTGCCGCCGCCGTTCTCGAGGAACAGCACGCTCGCCGGGGACGGGCGCCGGGGCAGCCCCTGCTCGGCGGAGTGGATCCCGGCGGTGAACAACGCGTCCTGCGCCGGCGCCTTGACCAGCGGCCCGACGCCGCTGAAGTCGAGCAGCACGTCCTGGTACCGCGCGCCCGCCGGACCCACCGAGTGCAGCCGCACCCGCGAAAGCTCGTACATGCTCCCCCTACAGAGTGTCCGAAATGGACGGACGGAGGGTGCCTGCGGAATCCCCCACCGCGACGACACCCAGTTCCAGCAACTCCTCGAAAGCGCTGTCCGCCGCGAGTTCCCTGACCTGCACCTGGTAACGCGGCGTCGTGCGGTAGGTGCCGCCCTGCTCGCCGCTCACCTGCACCAGGAACCCTTGGTCGGCGAGGAACCGCAGCGCCCGCGACACCATGCCGCGCGTCGTGTCCGACGCCAGGCGCCCGTCCTTCGTCGCCGCGGCCGCGGGGCGGCGGGCGTACGCGCGCCACGCCTGCTCCAGCTCCGGCGCGTCCGACAGCGGGTCGTTGTTGCGTTCCGCCTTCGCCGCGCGCTCGTCGAGGATCCGGCACGCCTCGCGGACCACGCTGTCCACCTGCTCGACGCTCACCCGGCCGATGTAGGTGTCGTTGGCCAGGTCGTCCGGCCTCGGGTAGCCCAGCGCGGCGGTCGCCAGGTGCACCAGCCCGTGCAGCACCTTCTCGGTGTCCCGGCGCTCGCGGATCTTGCTCTGCCGCGCGTAGGAGTCCATCTTGATCTCGAACACCGACTCGTCGGTGGCCGCGAGCACCGCACCGGCCTGCGTGCTGACGTCCAGCACCAGCAGCCCGAGCCCCGCCGCGACCGAGTTCGCCAGCTGCTTGAAAGCGCTGTCCTCCCGGTACCGGCGGACGAGGTCGGCGTACACCACGTCGCGGCCGGGCAGCTGCTTCGGCCGCATGCCGTACGACACCAGCCGCGCCGCGGCCTCCACGTCAGCCGTGTTCACGTTCTTCGTCCCCTCGCTCGATGCGCGCCGTCGCGAGCAGCAGGTCCGCGCCCCCGAACTCCTCGTCGTCGAGCGGCGTGCCGTCGTCGACCGCCAGCAGCGCGCGGTCGTCCCCCTGCCGGATCGCCGCGCCGACCTCCGGACTGTACGAGTGCAGCGCCCGCAGCGCGACCAGACGGGCCAGCCGCGGATCGAGCTCACGGGCCTCCGCCAGCAGCCCGGACAACCGCCGGGGCACCTCCGGCAGGTCGAGCAGCTCGTCGGCGCGCCGCCACTGCTCGTCACTGTAGTAGTCGGCCGCCTCGGCGGGGACCAGCTCCGGTTCCGGCACCTCGCCCACCAGCTCTTCGCGTTCGGGTGCGGGCCGCAGCAGCAGCGACACCAGCGACGGGAGCGACGGCACGGTCGGCACGTCGAACCCGGCCGCGGCGGAGAAGAACCGCTCGACCGGGGCCACGGCGTCCGCGATCGGCAGCTCCAGCGTCGGCACCAGCAGCTGCCCGAACAGGTCGATCGTGGCGCGCTGCGGCGGCCCGGAGAACTGCTGGCGGTCCTGCTCGGCGCGGAAGATCGCGCCCGCGGCCTGCAGCCGCGCCTGGAGCTGGGTGTGCCTGCTGATGCAGTCGCTGACGATGTCGACCAGCTCGGCGGCCCGGCGCTTGTGGTCGGGATCCTCCGCCTCGTCACGCGCACGGGTGATGTTGCGGAGGATGGCGTTCTCGGCGCGGAAGCGGGCCTCGATGTGGGACAGCGCGGAGTCCAGCAGCTCCGGCATCTCCTCCGCCCAGTCGACCGCCCGCACGTCACGCCGGGTCGCGTCGAGCTTCGCGCGCAGCGTCTCGCCGTACTGGACCGTGCGGTAGCGGGCCTGCTCGGCGGCCAGCTTCGCGTCCGCCAGGCGGCCGCGGCTGATCAGGTTCTCCAGCTTCACCTCGGCCGCGATCTGGGCGGACTCGACGTCGGTGTCCAGCGCCCCGACGAGCACGTTGATCGCCTCGTCGCTGGCGCGCAGGTACACCTCGCCGTCGGGCGCGGCCAGCTCGACCAGCAGCTTGAAGTCGAACGCCCGGCGCCGGTACACGCCGTGCTCGTCGACGCTGCCGTACACCCGGCGGAACCCGCGGTCGGCGGTGCCGACGTTGATCAGGTTGTCCAGCACCCAGCGCGCCACCCGCAGGTGCTCCTCGGCGCCGCGGCCGGGCGCCTGCGCGGCGATGAACGGCTGCAGGCGGCGCACGATGTCCTCGTGGTCGGCGCCGGTGTCGAAGTCCATCGCGATCGTGACCTGGTCGATCGTGTGCAGCGCGATCTCGGCCATCTGGTAGACCGTCGCGTCGGCCCAGTCCAGCTTCGCCTTGCGCGCGTCCAGGTCGTGCAGGGGCGCGGTGCACGCGAGCGCCTTGAGCCGGCGGGCCAGGCCCTCGTCCACCAGCCCACCGCTGATCAGCTCGCCTTGTTGCACGAGGAGTCAGTGTAGGTTCGGTAGCCATGTACGAGATGAGCAGGGACCAGTGGTGGAAGTTCGCGAGCGAGGGCACGCGCACGGGCAAGGCGGCGGTCGTCCGCGCCGACGGCTCCCCGCACGTCACGCCCATCTGGTTCGTCCTCAACGAGACCGGGGACGGCGACGAGCTGATCTTCAACACCGGCGCCGAGTCCGTGAAGGGCCGCGCACTGCGCCGGGAACCGCGCCTGTCGGTGACGGTGGACGACCAGGAGCCGCCCTACTCGTACGTGCAGTTCACGGCGGTCGCGACGCTGAGCGAGGACCTCGACGAGATGCTGCCGTGGTCGATCGCGATCGGCGCCCGCTACATGGGCCAGGACCGCGGGGAGGAGTTCGGCAGGCGCAACGCCGTGCCGGGGGAGCTGCTCGTGCGCGCGAAGATCACCAAGGTCATCGCGCACGCCGATCTGGCCGGCTGATTTCCGCCAGCGCACCCCGCCCCGGGGTGCGCACACTGGCGGTCGTGAAGCCCGACGAACTGGACTGGGCCGCGCTCGCGGCCGAACTCGACGAATACGGGTGCGCGCTGACGCCGCGCCTGCTCACCCCTGACCAATGCCGCGAGCTGGCCGCGCTGTACGACGAACCGCGGCACTTCCGCGCCACGATCGACATGGCGCGGTACCGGTTCGGGGCGGGGCAGTACCGGTACTTCCGCTACCCCCTGCCGGAACCGGTCGCCGCGCTGCGGGCGGCGTTCTACCCGCACCTGCTGCCGATCGCCCGCGACTGGGCGGCCCGGCTGGGTCACCCGGCGCCCTGGCCGGACGACCTGGAGGAGTGGCTCGCCCGCTGCCACGACGCCGGGCAGACCCGGCCCACGCCGATCCTGCTCCGCTACGGCCCCGGCGACTGGAACGCGTTGCACCGGGACCTCTACGGGGACCTTGTCTTCCCGTTGCAGGTGGTGTTCGGGTTGGACACCGACTACACGGGCGGCGAGTTCCTGCTCGTGGAGCAGCGGCCGCGCGCGCAGTCCCGCGGCACGGCCACGGCGCTGAAGCAGGGCCACGCGCTGATCTTCACGACGCGAGACCGGCCGGTGCGTTCAAGCCGGGGGTGGTCGGCGGCCCCGGTCCGGCACGGCGTGAGCACCGTCCGGACCGGCCGCCGCCACACCCTCGGCCTCGTCTTCCACGACGCGACTTAGGCGATCTCACGCACCTCGGCGAGCAGCTCGGCCAGCGGCGGGCGCTGCTGGCACGACACGTCCGTGAGCACCATTTCGCGCTCCACGCCGTGCCCCGACTCGCCCCGGCGGAACTGCGCGAGCAGCGTCGCCGGGGGCTGGGCCGACACGAGGCGGCCGTAGCGCGCCAGCCGGTCGAACATGGTCTGCATGATCTGCCCCGACATCCGGCCCAGCGCCTGCGTGGACTGGTGGCGGTGGGTGCGCTTGCCGAGGTCCACCTGGGCCAGCGCGTCCAGCCCGTGCGCCTCCAGGATGTCGATCAGGTGCCCGACCTCGACGCCGTAGTTCACGACGAACGGGATGCGCTCCAGCACCTCGCGGCGCCCGGCGTACTCCCCCGCCAGCGGCTGCACGAACCCCGCCAGCTCCGGCCAGTACATGTTGAGCAGCGGCCGCGCCACGAGCTCGGTCACGCGGCCGCCGCCGTCGGCGTCCGTGCCGCCCGCGCCGACGAGCGGCCGGTGGTAGAAGCCCTTGACGTAGGCCACCGACTCGTCGGTGAGCAGCGGGCCGAGGAGCCCCGTCACGTAGTCGCTGGTGAAGTCGTACAGGTCGCCGTCCACGAAGACGACCAGGTCGCCCTTCGTCGCGGCCAGGCCCTTCCACAGCGCCTCGCCCTTGCCCGCCATCCCGGGCAGCATCGGCAGCACCGAGTCCTGCGCCACGACCGTCGCGCCGGCCTCCGCCGCGACCCTGGCGGTGTCGTCCTGCGAGCGCGAGTCGACCACCAGCACCTCGTCCACCAGCGGGATCGCCTCGACCAGGTCCCGGCGGATGGTGCGCACGATGTCCCCGACGGTCTCCTCCTCGTCCCGCGCGGGGATGACGACGCTCACCGTCGTCGCCCCCTTGGCGGCCAGGAGGTCCTCGCGCCGCCAGTCGGCGGCGTGGCTGCTGCGCCGGGGGAGCCAGCTGCCCACGTCGGCGGAGACCTTCAGCTCCACCTTCTCGTTCGCCCTCTCGGAACGCACGACCATCCCCTTCCCCGAACCGGACATAGCAAGATCCGCGAGTTCAGAGTCCGTGCCGCGGGTTTCGCCCATCATGCACTGGCGCTACCGGCACGTTACGGCTCCCCGGCGCGGCCTTGCCGCCGGTAACACCAGGGGTACAAACGCCGGTCAGGCCTGTTCCTCCAGCATCTCGGCGGTCACGGCGGACTCGGTGTCGGGGATGTCCAGCTCCTTCGCCCGCTTGTCCGCCATCGCGAGCAGCCTGCGGATGCGGCCGGCCACGGCGTCCTTCGTCATCGGCGGGTCCGACAGCTGGCCCAGCTCCTCCAGCGACGCCTGCCGGTTGGACAGCCGGAGCCTGCCCGCGGCGAGCAGGTGGTCCGGCGCCGTGTCGCCGAGGATCTCCAGCGCGCGCTCGACCCGCGCGGCCGCCGCCACCGCCGCCCGCGCGGAGCGGCGCAGGTTCGCGTCGTCGAAGTTGGCCAGCCGGTTCGCCGTCGCACGCACCTCGCGGCGCATGCGCCGCTCCTCCCACTGCAGCACGCTCGCGTGCGCGCCCAGCCGGGTCAGCAGCGCGCCGATCGCGTCACCGTCCCGCACGACCACGCGGTCCGCGCCGCGGACCTCACGCGACTTGGCCTGGATGCCCAGCCGCCGGGCGGCACCCACGAGCGCGAGCGCGGCCTCCGGGCCGGGGCACGTGACCTCCAGCGAGGACGACCGGCCGGGCTCGGTGAGCGAACCGTGCGCCAGGAACGCGCCCCGCCACGCGGCTTCGGCGTCGGCGATGCCGCCCGAGACGACGGCGGCGGGCAGCCCGCGCACCGGGCGCCCCCGGTTGTCGATCAGCCCCGTCTGGCGCGCCAGCCCCTCGCCGTCCTTGACGACGCGCACCAGGTACCGCGTGGTCTTGCGCAGCCCGCCCGCGGACAGCACGTGCACGTCCGAGTGGTGCCCGTACAGCTCGTGGATCTCGCGGCGCAGCCGCCGCGCCACCGAGCCGGTGTCCAGCTCGGCCTCCACCACGACCTTGCCCCCCACGATGTGCAGCCCGCCCGCGAACCGCAGCATCGATGCGACCTCCGCGCGGCGCGGCCCGATCTTCGTGATCTGCAGCCGGCTCAGCTCGTCCTTCACCGCGGCGGTCATCGCCATGGCCCCTCCCTGCTATCTCTGCCGTCCCGGTCCTCCGCGCCCGCGTGGCGACCGAGAGCTTCCCGCACGCACGCCGCCAGCGCATCCGGATCGTGCAAACCCTGCTCGTTCGGGTCAGCCACGTCCGCGAGCAGCGCCCGCGCCCCCAGCTGTCCCGCCGCGTCCCGCAGCCGGGCCGGTGCCGGCACCGAGCCGCGGTCGGCGATCACCACGTCCACCCTCAGTTCGGGCGCGTGCTGGAAGAGTACGTGCAGGTGCCGTTCCGGCGAGAAGCCCGCCGTCTCCCCCGGCTGCGGGATCAGGTTGAGGATCACCACCTTCCGGGCCCGCGTGCGCAGCAGCGCGTCGTGCAGCCCGGGCACCAGCAGGTGCGGCAGCACGCTGGTGAACCACGACCCCGGCCCCAGGAACACCGCGTCCGCGCCCAGCACGGCGTCCACGGCCTCCGGGCACGCGGCGGGCTCACCCCCCGGCCGCCCCGGCGTGCGCAGTTCGATCCGGCGCACCTGACCGGGGGTGCTGGCGACGGCGACCTGTCCCCTGATCGTGGTGGGCTCGTCGTCGTTGCTCAGGCCCGTCACCTCGGCCTCGATGTCGAGCGGCTCGCACGACATGGGCAGCACGCGCCCGGACACGCCGAGCAGCCGCCGCGCCTCGTCCAGCGCCGCGACGGGATCGCCCAGCACCTCGAACAACCCGGCCAGCACGAGGTTGCCCACCGCGTGCCCGGTCAGCGCGCCGTTGCCGCCGAACCGGTGCTGGAACACCTCCGCCCACAGGCTTTCGCCGTGCTCGGCGTCCGCGAGCGTCGCGAGCGCCTGGCGCAGATCTCCCGGCGGCAGCAGGCCGAGCTCGCGGCGCAGGCGGCCGGACGAGCCGCCGTCGTCGGCGACGGTGACGACGGCGGTGACGTCCGTGGTGACGCGCCGCAGCGCGGTCAGCGTCGCCTGCAGCCCGTGGCCGCCCCCCAGTGCAACCGCTTTCAGGCTCACTCGCGTCCCAGGTCCCGGTGGATCACCTTCACCGCCATTCCGTCCTCATTGGACAACAGGCGCGCCAGCTCCTCCGAGATGGCCACGCTCCGGTGCTTGCCGCCCGTGCAGCCCACGGCGAGCGTGAGGTACCGCTTGCCCTCGCGCTTGTACCCGGCGCCGATCAGCCGCAGGAGCTGGTGGTAGCGGTCGAGGAACTCCTCCGCGCCCTCCTGCGAGAGCACGTAGTTGCGGACCTCGGTGTCCAGCCCGGTGTGGTCGCGCAGCTCCGGGATCCAGAACGGGTTCGGCAGGAACCGCACGTCCATCACCAGGTCCGCGTCCATCGGCAGGCCGTACTTGTAGCCGAAGGACAGCACGGTGACCCGCGTCTGCGTCGCCGACTCGGAACCGAACGCGTCCTCGATCTTGGCCCGCAGGTCGTGCACCGACAGGGCGGAGGTCTCCAGCACCAGGTCGGCCTCCTCGCGCAGCGGCGCCAGCAGCTTGCGCTCGGCGCTGATGCCGTCGACGAGCCTGCCCTCGCCCTGCAGGGGGTGGCTGCGCCGCACCTGCTCGAACCGGCGCACCAGCACCGCGTCCGTGGCCTCCAGGAACAGCACGCGCGGCTTGTAGCCCCGCGCGTCGAGGTCCTTGATCACCGAGGCGAGGTCGTCGGTGAACGCGCGCGAGCGCACGTCCATCACCACCGCGACCCGCGTCACCGCTCCCCTGGCCTGCACCCCCAGCTCGACCATGGTCGCGATCAGCTCGGGGGGCAGGTTGTCCACCACGAACCAGCCCAGGTCCTCCAGGCACTTCGCGGCGGTGCTGCGCCCCGCCCCCGACAACCCGGTGACGACGGCGACCTCGATCCCGGGTTTATGGCCGTCTTCGTTTCCCGTCATGACTCCCTCTCCCCTGCTTGCGCTGCCTGCAGTGCCGCGACCACGGCCTCGGCCGTGCGCCTGCCCACCCCCGGCACCTGCGCGATCTCGTCGACGCCCGCCTGCCGGAGCTTCTTCACCGACCCGAAGTGCTTGATGAGCGCGGCACGCCGAGTCTGCCCCAGCCCGGGCACACCGTCCAAAGCGGACACCTGCAGGCGCTTGGAGCGCTTCTCGCGGTGGTAGCGGATCGCGAAGCGGTGCGCCTCGTCGCGCACCCGCTGCAGCAGGTACAGCGCCTCGGAGGTGCGCGGCAGGATCACCGGGTCCGGGTCGGCGGGCAGCCACACCTCCTCCAGCCGCTTCGCCAGCCCGATCACGGCGACGTCGGTGATGCCGAGCTCGGCCAGCACGTCCGCGGCGGCCGTCGCCTGCGGGCCCGCGCCGTCCACGACGAGGAGGTTGGGCGGGTACGCGAACTTGCGCGGGCGCCCGGTCTCCGGGTCGATGCCCGGCTTCGCCTCCTCGACGGCGGCTTCCTCGTTCTCCTTCAGGTAGCGGTGGAACCGCCGCCGCACGACCTCCGCGATCGAGGCGACATCGCCCTCGGTCGCCGCCTCCCGCAACGCGAACCGCCGGTACTCCGACTTGCGCGGCACGCCGTCCTCGAACACGACGAGCGACGCGACGACGTCACTGCCCTGGATGTGGCTGATGTCCACGCACTCGATGCGCAGCGGCGCGCTGTCCAGCCCGAGCTGCTCCTGCAGTTCGGCGAGCGCCGCGGAGCGGGCCGTGAGGTCACCGGCGCGGCGCAGCTTGTGCTGCTGGAAAGCCTCTTCCGCGTTGCGCTGCACGGTTTCCGCGAGCGCGCGCTTGTCCCCGCGTTGCGGCACCCGCAGCTGCACGCGCGAGCCCCGCAGCCCGGACAGCCACTCGGCGACCGCGTCGGCGTCGGTCGGCAGCTCCGGCACCAGCACCTCGCGCGGCACCGGCGACCCGGTGTCGGCCGTCTGCTCGGCCAGCTCGACCTGCTCGCCGTAGAACTGGGTGAGGAACTGGTCGACGAGGTCGCGCACGTCCATCTCGTCGACCTTGTCGATCACCCAGCCGCGCTGCCCGCGCACCCGGCCGCCGCGGACGTGGAAGACCTGCACCGCGGCCTCCAGCTCGTCGTGCGCGAACGCGACCACGTCGGCGTCCGTGCCGTCGCCGAGCACCACGGCCTGCTTCTCCATCGCGCGGCGCAGCGCGCCGAGGTCGTCACGCAGCCGGGCCGCGCGCTCGAACTCCAGCTGCTCCGACGCCTCCGCCATCTCCTTCTCCAGGCGGCGCATCATGAGATCCGTGCGCCCGGCGAGGAAGTCGCAGAAGTCCTCGACGATCGACCGGTGCTGCTCCTCGGTCACGCGGCCGACGCACGGCGCCGAGCACTTGTCGATGTAGCCGAGCAGGCAGGGCCTGCCGATCTGCGTGTGCCGCCGGAACACGCCGTTGGAGCACGTGCGGGCGGGGAACACGCGCAGCAGCAGGTCGAGCGTCTCGCGGATCGCCCACGCGTGCGCGTACGGGCCGAAGTACCGCACGCCCCGCTTGCGCGGGCCGCGGTAGACGTGCAGGCGCGGGAACTCCTCGTTCATCGTCACCGCGAGCACCGGGTACGACTTGTCGTCCCGGTAGCGGACGTTGAACCGCGGGTCGAACTCCTTGATCCAGTTGTACTCGAGCTGGAGCGCCTCGACCTCGGTGGTGACGACCGTCCACTCCACGCTCGCCGCCGTGGTCACCATCTGGCGCGTGCGCGGGTGCAGGCCCGAGAGGTCGGCGAAGTAGGAGTTCAGCCTGCTGCGGAGGCTCTTGGCCTTCCCGACGTAGATGACCCGCTTCGTCGCGTCACGGAACTTGTACACCCCGGGCTGGTCGGGGATGCTCCCCGGAGCGGGTCGGTAGGTCGAAGGGTCAGCCACATCCCCAGCCTATGGCTCCCCTCCGACACTTCCGCGCACCCCCGGCACTCACGCGGGCGGACCGGCTGTGCGGCGCACCGGCGGGGCGCCCGCGGAACACACCCCGATCCCCCGTCCGGCCGGTGTGCCATTCTCGGGTCATGCGCATCGCCACCTGGAACGTCAACTCGATCGCGGCGCGGCTGCCGCGGCTGCTCGCCTGGCTGGAGTCCGCGAAGCCGGACGTGGTGTGCCTGCAGGAGCTGAAGTGCGCGACGGACGCCTTCCCGCCGGAGGTGCGCGAGCTGGGCTTCGAGGTCGCCGCCTACGGGCTCGGGCGGTGGAACGGCGTGGCGATCCTGTCCCGCGTGGGGCTGGAGGACGTGCGCCGCGGCCTCGTGGACGAGCCGACGTTCGACGACGCCGCCGAGCCCCGCGCGATCGGCGCGACGTGTGGCGGCGTCCGGCTGTGGTCGGTGTACGTGCCCAACGGCCGCGAGCCGGGCCACCCGCACTACGCGTACAAGCTGCGGTGGCTGGAAGCGTTGCGGAGGACGGCGGTGGCGGAATCGGCGGCGGACCGGCCGTTCGCGGTGCTCGGTGACTTCAACATCGCCCCCACCGACGAGGACGTGTGGGACATCAGCCTGTTCACCGAGTCCACCCACGTGACCGAGCCGGAGCGGGCCGCGCTGGCGGCCCTGCGCGAGGCGGGCCTGACCGACGTCGTGCCGCGTGCGCTGAAGTACGACAAGCCCTACACGTACTGGGACTACCGGCAGCTGGCGTTCCCGAAGAACAACGGCATGCGCATCGATCTGGTGTACGCCAACGCTTCCTTCGCCGGCGCGGTGTCCGATGCGTACGTGGACCGCGAGGAGCGCAAGGGCAAGGGCGCCTCCGACCACGCGCCCGTCGTGGTGGATCTGACGCTGTAGGCGCGGATCACGCGCCCGGGTAGTCGAGACCGGCGGACAACAGGTCGAAGGCCTGCCCGATCAGCTCGGAGTCCGGGGCGTCGCGGCCGGCGGCGCGCCACGCCGTGATCGTCGTCTGCACCGCACACAGCGCGACCGACGCCACCAGGTGCGGCCGCGGGTCCACGGCCGGGTCGACGCCCATCCTCGCGCCCACCAGCCGCGCGACCTCGTCCAGTCGGGCGACGCCCCGCTCGGTCCGGGCGGCCGCCAGCGCCGGGCTGGCCGAGACCAGCTGCCGCATCCGCTGGTGCCGCGCCCGAGCGGAGCCGGCCGCCGCTTCGGAGGCCCGCACCAGTTCGACCGCGGCCTGCCGCAGCCCCGTCAGCACCGGCGTGCCGGCAGGCTGCGCGGCGAACCTGTCCAGCATCGCGGTGATCTGCTCGTCCGCGAACGCGAGCGCCACGTCCTCCTTCGAGGTGAAGTACCGGAAGAAGGTGCGGGGCGAGACGTCGACCGCCGCCGCGATCTCGTCCACCGTCGTGGCCTCGAAACCGTTGGCGCAGAACAACTCCTGCGCCGCGTCGATCAGCATCTCGCGGGTGCGGTGCTTCTTCCGCTCACGCAGGCCGGGTTCGGGCATGCCCGCAGTCTAGGCCCGTCTGGCATGAGGTGAAATTTGTCAGTTGATGACAGTTGTCAGTCTGTGCCAGAATCGCGGTATGCCGAAAGCTCCCGCGCCGACGTCCCCGTACTGGAAGCTCCAGCGCCAGATGACGCGCTTCAACACCTGGCTGTTCCGCACGACCGGCGGCAAGGCCGGCAGCACGTTCCGCAAGGCGCCCGTGTTGCTGCTCAACCACGTCGGCCGCAAGTCCGGCCAGGCCCGCACCAGCCCGCTGATCTACCTCGACGACGCACCCAGGCTGGTCATCGTCGCTTCGAAGGGCGGTACGGACGCGCACCCGGCGTGGTTCCACAACCTGATGGCGATGGAGTCCGCGGAGGTCGAACTCCCGGGCGGGGAACGCCGCCGGGTCCGTCCGCGCGTCGCCGAGGGGGACGAGCGGGCGGCGCTGTGGGAACGGTTGGTCGCGATCTACCGGCCGTACGCGGCCTACGCCACCTACACCCAGCGTCAGATCCCGGTGGTCGTGCTCGAACCCGCCGGCTGAAGCGTCAGTGCATGTGCAGGCCGCCGTCGACGTTGTACGTCGCGCCGGTGATGAAACCCGCGTCCTCGCTCAGCAGGAACGCGATGGCGGCCGCCACGTCCTCCGGGGTGCCGACCCGGCCGGCGGGCAGGTCACGCACCAGCTCCCGCTTGCGTTCCTCGCTCAGCGTGCCGCCCATGATGTCGGTGTCGATCGGGCCCGGCGAGACGGCGTTGACCGTCACCCCGTGCTCGCCGATCTCCCGCGCCAGCGCCCTCGTGAAGCCCAGGACCGCCGCCTTCGCCGCCGAGTACGACACCCTGCTGTAGGTGCCGCCCCCGCGTTGCGCCGACACCGAAGACACGCTCACGATGCGGCCGATCCCGTGGGCCACCATCGTGCGGGCGACCCGCTGCGTCAGCACGAACACCCCGCGGATGTCGATCGCGAACACGCGGTCCCACTCCGCCAGGTCCAGCTCGAAGAACGGGACCGGCGACGCGACTCCCGCGATGTTCGCCAGCCCCACGACCTGCGGCAGCTCCGCTTCGACGCGGTCGACGGCCGCGAAGACCTCCTCCGGCTCCGCCACGTCCACGCCGACACCGATCGCCCGCACCCCGTGCCGCCGCACCAGCTCGGCCGCGACCTCCTCGGCGCCCTCGGCGTCGACGTCCAGCACGGCCACGTGCCAGCCCTGCGCGGCGAGCCGGTCCGCGGTGACCCGGCCGATCCCCCGCCGGGACGCGCCACCGGTGACGATGGCGGTCCGCTCGGCGGGGAACGCGGTCACGGCTGGTCGGCCCAGGCCTGCTTGTGCAGCCGCCGCAGCGCCCGCACGGCTTCGACGGCGTGCTCGCGGTCCACCGCCTGGATGGCGAGCACCCCCAGGTACTCGTCCTCCGGCAGCTCCAGCCGCGCGAACGACGCGCCGTCGGGGAAGCTGACTGCGAGGACGTCCAGCCAGTCGAAGCGCCGCTTCAGCAGGATGACGTTGCGCACCTCGATCCCGCGGGCGTCGGCGCGCACGCGCGGCGTCGCGAACAGCAGCGCCCCTCCGGCGAGCACGATGCCGACGCCGACCATCGCGATCTGGTCGGAGACCTCGAAGATCACGCCGGTGTTCGACGAGCGCAGCAGCAGCGCGACCACGACGAACGCGACGAGCAGGCACGCCGCCAGCACCACCGAAACCCACGTGGCCCGCCTCGGGCGGATGACGACGGCGCTGTCCTCGGTCACGACGCTCACTGGAACTTCCGATCGGTCCACGGCTGCCGCAGCGAGCGCAGCTGGTACGCCGCGTCCAGCGCGGCCTGCGTCGCCTCGCGGCCCTTGTCCTCCTTCGACCCCGGCAGCCCGGCGCGGTCCAGCGCCTGCTCCTCGGTGTCGCACGTGAGCACGCCGTTGCCCACCGGGGTGCCCTCGTCGAGCGCCACCCGCGTCAGGCCCGCCGTCACGGCGTCGCACACGTACTCGAAGTGCGGGGTGCCGCCCCGGATCACGACGCCGAGCGCGACCACCGCGTCGTGCTGGCGGGCCAGCGCCTGCGCCACGACCGGCAGCTCGACGGCCCCCGCCACGCGCACGACCGTCGGCTCCTCCTTGAGGTGCGCCTCGCGCGCCGCGGCGACCGCCCGCTCCAGCAGGCTGTCGGTGATCTTCGCGTGCCAGCGCGTCGCGACGATCGCCAGGCGCAGGTTCTCGCACTCGCTCAGGTCGAGTTCGACGTCCGGGCGTCCCTCACCGCTCATGAACCGTTCCCGTTCTTCGCCACGTCGGCACCCACCTGGTCGAACTGCTCGAGGTTCGCCAGGTCGTGCCCCATCCGGTCACGCTTGGTGCGCAGGTACCGCAGGTTCTCCGGGTTCGGCGAGATCGGCAGCGGCACGCGGCCGGTCACCTTCAGCCCGTAGCCCTCCAGGCCCACCCGCTTCGCCGGGTTGTTCGTCAGCAGCCGCATCGAGCGCACGCCCAGGTCGCACAGGATCTGCGCCCCGGTGCCGTAGTCACGGGCGTCGGCGGGCACGCCGAGCGCCAGGTTCGCGTCCACCGTGTCGGCACCCAGGTCCTGCAGCTGGTAGGCCTGCAGCTTGTGCAGCAGGCCGATGCCCCGGCCCTCGTGCCCGCGGATGTACAGCACCACACCACGGCCCTCGTCGGCGACGGCCTGCAGCGCCGCCTCCAGCTGCGGGCCGCAGTCGCAGCGCAGCGAGCCGAACACGTCGCCGGTCAGGCACTCGGAGTGCACGCGGACCAGGATGTCCTCGCCGTCGCCGATCTCGCCGTAGACGAACGCGACGTGCTCGATGCCGTCCAGCAGGCTGTCGTACCCGACCGCGCGGAACGTGCCGGCGGCCAGCGGGATGCGCGCCTCGGCGACCCGCTCGACCTGCTTCTCGTGGCGGCGCCGGTAGGCGATGAGGTCCGCGATCGTGATGACCTGGAGGTCGTGGTCGGAGGCGAACACCTGCAGCTCGTCGCGCCGCGCCATGTCCCCCTCGTCCTTCTGGGAGACGATCTCGCACAGCACGCCCGCCGGGTGCAGCCCCGCCATCCTGGCGAGGTCCACCGCCGCCTCGGTGTGCCCCGGCCGGCGCAGCACGCCGCCCTCCTTCGCCCGCAGCGGCACGACGTGGCCGGGGCGGCGGAAGTCGGCGGGCTTGGAGTCGGGGTCGGCGAGCAGGCGCACCGTGTGCGCCCGGTCGGCGGCCGAGATCCCCGTCGAGATGCCCGACGCGGCGTCCACCGTGACGGCGTACGCGGTGCCGCGGGCGTCCTGGTTCGTGTGGTACATCGGCGGCAGGTCGAGCCGGTCGCAGTCCGCCTCGGTGAGGGCGGCGCAGACGTAACCAGACGTGTAGCGCACCATGAAGGCCATCAGCTCCGGCGTCGCCTTCTCGGCGGCGAAGATCAGGTCGCCCTCGTTCTCCCGGTCCTCGTCGTCGACGACGACCACCGGGCGCCCGGCCGCGATGTCCGCGATCGCCCGCTCGATCCCGGCGGCGTCCACCGGCACCCCGGCGCCACACGGCGTTCCTGCTGTCACGCGTCCTCCTCGGCCCTGACTCCATTGTGCGCCGCGGGACCGGACAGGTGCGGCATGGCCAGCTTCTCGACGTACTTCGCGACTACGTCGACCTCGAGGTTGACCAGGTCGCCCGGTTCGGCGTGCCCGAGCGTCGTCAACTCCAGTGTGGTGGGGATCAGCGCCACCGTGAACTCGTCGTTCGTCACACCCGCCACCGTGAGCGAGATGCCGTCGACCGCGATCGAGCCCTTCTCCACCACGTAACGCGCCAGGTGCGAGGGCAGCGAGAAGCGGGTCAGCCCGTTGGCGTCACGGGACAGGAACACGCCGGTGCCGTCCACGTGGCCCTGCATGATGTGCCCGCCGAGCCGGTCGCCGACCGCCGTCGCGCGCTCCAGGTTGACCCGGTCGCCGGGAGCGATCTTCGCCAGGCGTGAACGCTCCAGCGTCTCCTGCACGACGTCGACGGTGAACTCCTGGGCGGACACCTCGACGACGGTCAGGCACACCCCGCTGACGGCGATCGAGTCGCCGTGCTTGGCGTCGGAGGTGACCACCGGCCCGCGCACGGTGAGCCGGGCGGCGTTGGGCAGCTGCTCCACCGCCGTGATCTCGCCGAGCTCCTCGACGATGCCGGTGAACACTGGGGTGCCTCCAAGGTCTCTAGTTCTGGGCGTGGGCGGCGAGGTCGCGCAGTGCGGCGACGGCCTTGCCCGGGTCTTCGGCGCCGTAGACGGCGGAGCCCGCGACGAAGCAGTCCACCCCGGCCTCGGCGGCCTGCCCGATGGTGTCGGCGTTGATCCCGCCGTCGATCTCGACCAGCACCTTCAGGTGCCCGGTGTCGACCAGCCGCCGCGCGGTGCGGACCTTGTCCAGCACCTCGGGGATGAACGACTGGCCGCCGAAGCCCGGCTCCACCGACATCACCAGCAGCGTGTCGTAGTGCTTGAGCGTGTCGAGGTGGTCCTCCAGCGGCGTGCCCGGCTTGACCGACAGCCCGGCCTTCGCCCCGGCGGCCCGCAGGTCCTTCGCGATCTTCACCGGGTCCTTCGCGGCCTCGACGTGCACGGTGACGTTGTACGCCCCGGCCTCGGCGTACCCGATCGCCCAGCGGTCCGGGTCCTCGATCATGAGGTGGCAGTCCAGCGGCAGGTCGGTGGCCTCGCGCAGGGACTGCACGACCGGCAGGCCCAGCGTCAGGTTCGGCACGAAGTGCGCGTCCATCACGTCGACGTGCACCCAGTCGGCCCGCGTCTCCCCCGGGCCCGCCACGGCACGGATCTCCTCGCCCAGCCGGGCGAAGTCGGCGGACAGGATGCTCGGTGCGATGAGAGGTCGGGCGGTCATGATTACGCAGTGTAGAAGGTCAATCGGGTAGCGCGGTCAGTGCCGTCGACCACGGTTCCGACAGCTGGGAAAGGCGTACCCCGGCGGAGGTCAGGGCCTCGGTGTGGGCCCGCCAGGCCGGGTGCCGCAGCCGCGCGGGGCTCACCTGGTGAGCCACCGCGACCGTCACCCGCGGGTCGCCCAGCACGTCGCCGAGCACGGTGAGCGCCTGGTTGTCCGCGATGCCCAGCGCCAGCTTGGCGACCGAGTTCGCGCTCGCGGGCGCGAACAGGAACACCTCGGGGTCGGGGTGCGGGCGCGGCTGCCCCGGCAGCCGGGACTCGCTGCGCACCTCCAGGTCGGTCAGCTCCTGCAGCCGCGCCAGCTCGCCGGTGTGCGTGAGCCAGCGCGCGGCGGTCGGCGTCAGGGTGATCGCCAGCCGCCAGCCGCGCGCCGCCGCCGGTTCCGCCAGCTCCGTGCGGAACCGCGTGTCCAGTCCGCCGCACGAGCTGGCGACGAGCCCGAGGACCCTCACGGGCGGCGCAGGACCGCGCAGAACATGGCGTCGGTGCCGTGCCGGTGCGGCCACAGCTGCACGTACGGCCCGTCGCCGAGCTGCGGGACTCCGGGGAAGAACTCGCGCGCGTCGAGCACCTCGGCCTTGGTGCGGCGCGCCGCGTCACCGACGACGCCCTCGGTTTCGGCCAGGTGCGGCGAGCACACGACGTACGCCACAACGCCGCCGGGCCGGACGAGTTCCAGTGCGGAGGCGAGCAGCTGGCCCTGCAGCTTCGTCAGGTCCGCCACGTCCGACGGCTTGCGGCGCCAGCGCGCCTCCGGGCGGCGGCGCAGCGAGCCCAGCCCGCTGCACGGGGCGTCGACGAGCACGCGGTCGAAGCCCGGTTCCAGGCCGGACTCCCGGCCGTCCGCGACGTGCACGGTGACCGGCAGGCCCTCGGTGGCCTTCTCGACCAGGCGCGCGCGGTGCGGCGCCTGCTCGACGGCGTCCACGCGGGCGCCGGACAGCCCGGCGAGCGCGCCGAGCAGCGCGGCCTTGCCGCCGGGTCCGGCACACAAGTCCAGCCAGCGCTCGTCGCTACCCGCCAGCGGCACCTTCGTGAGCGCGACCGCGCACAGCTGGCTGCCCTCGTCCTGCACGGCGGCGAGCCGCTCGCGGACGGGTTCGGCGTCGCCCGGGTCGCCCGCGCCGGGCGGCAGGTGCACGCCGTAGGGCGAGTACGGCGCGACGTCGCCACCCGTGATGGCGGCCAGCTCGTCGGCGCTGATCTCCCCGGGCCGCGCGACGAGGTGCACGGCGGGCCTGGCGTCGTCGGCTTCGAGGGCGGCCTTCAGCTCGGGGCCCTTGTCCCCCAGCGCTTCGGCGAACGCGCGGGCGACCCAGCGCGGGTGCGCGGTGCGCAGCGCCAGGTTGCCGATCGCGTCGGTCTCGGGGTCGGGCGCCAGCTCGTCGAGCCACGCCGCTTCGTCCTTTTCGGACACCTTGCGCAGCACGGCGTTGACGAACCCGGCGACGTGCGAACCGCCTTCCAGCCGGGCCATGTTCACCATCGAGTCCACCGCGGCGTGCTCGGGCACGCGGGTGCGCAGCAGCTGGTAGGCGCCCAGCCGCAGGCAGTCCAGCACCACACCGTCTACTTTGGACAGCGGCCGGTCGAGGTTCGCGGCGATGATCTCGTCGAGCAGGCCCACCGCGCGGCTGGTGCCGTACGCGAGTTCCGTGGCCAGCGCGGCGTCACGCCCGTCCAGGCGGCGCTCGCGCAGCAGCTCGGGCAGGACGAGGTTGGCGTAGGCGTCGCGCTCGCGCACGGCACGCAGCACCTCGAACGCGACGCGGCGGGCGGGGTCCTCGTAGGGCGGCGGGCGGCGCGGACCCTGTTTGCGGGGCGCCGGGCGCCCCCGTGACGGCCGCGACGGCCTGCGCTCACGATCCGGGCTCATGACAGGCGCTCTCCTTGCTCGATCCTCGTTCCGCGCGCCCAGTCGGTGGCCGCCATCCGTTTCTTGCCCTGCGCCTGCACCTCGCCGAGGCGGACGGCCTGGGTGGCCGTGCCCGCGAGGACGCGCTTGCGCTCCACCCGCAGTTCGCCGGGCGCCAGCCCGGTTTCGTCGGTGAGCTCCACCGGGCCGAGCTTGAACCGTTCGCCGCGGAACAGCGTCCAGGCGCCGGGGTCCGGCGTGACCGCGCGGATGAGCCGGTCGACGGCGACGGCGGGGTCGGCGAACGACACGCGTGCGTCGTCCACGGTGACCTTCGGCGCGTACGTCACGCCGTCCTCGGGCTGCGGGACCGCGCGGAGGCTGCCGTCCTCGATACCGTCCATAGTGGACAGCAGGAGCCGTGCGCCGGAGTCGGCCAGCCTCGCCAGGAGCGCGCCCGCCGTGTCGGTGGGGGCGATCGGCTCGGTGACCACGCCGTAGACGGGCCCGGCGTCGAGCTCCTTCACGATGCGGAACGTCGACGCGCCGGTGATCTCGTCACCCGCGCGGATCGCCGCCTGGACGGGAGCCGCGCCCCGCCACGCGGGCAGCAGGGAGAAGTGCAGGTTCACCCAGCCGTGCGGCGGGATGTCCAGGGTCCGCTGCGGCAGGAGCGCCCCGTAGGCGACGACGGGGCAGGCGTCGGGTGCGAGCTCACGCAGGCGGTCGAGGAACTCGGGCGCCCCGGCCTTCTCGGGCGTGAGCACCTCGATGCCGTGCTCGTCGGCGAGCGCCCCAACGGGCGAACGCAGGAGCTTGCGCCCCCGGCCGGCGGGCGCGTCGGGCCTCGTCACGACGGCGACGACCTCGTGGCGCGGGGAGTCGATGAGGGCACGCAGGGAGGGCACCGCGGCCTCCGGCGTGCCGGCGAACACCAGGCGCATCAACAGGCCCGGCGGGAATGCAGGTGGATGAACATCGGGGACCAGTCTATGCGGCGGCCCGGGGCCTGCCGGCGACGGAGGGGTGCACGACCAGTCCTCTAGTTACGGGACCGGGGGTCCATCCGGCTTCCGCATGCTGAGGATCCGCAGGAGCATCTCCCTCACAGCGTGGATCACCGGCACCAGAACGAAGGGGAGGAACACAAGGCCACTGCTCAGCAGAGAAGGTGGCACCCTACCGAACAATGTGAGCAGGATCGTCGAACTCCCGAAGAAGGCCGCAGTCCACGCGCCAACTTGTTCGTAGGGCGACACAAGCGCCCTGGCAATCATCAGAACCGCGAAGGCCACCCGCACGTTTCGATCAGGCGCGGCCACAAGTTGCCTACCCGAGTAGCGACGCAGTGCGAGGTGTTTGAGCGAGCGCGAACGCACGGTCTCCCGAACCTTTTTCTCACGTATCTTCTCCGCACGCTTGGGGCACTGTGGCTCAATACACGCAATGAGGTGCACCATCGCCTCCCGCTGGTAGCGCATAGCCTTCAGATTGAACGGCTGCGCTGAACTCGTTCTTATGGTGAGGTAGTCACGGCGGAACTCCCGCATCCGGGTCGGCGCGCGCACAAGAACAACACCCACTGTCACCGCCGCGAGCACGACCATGACAGAAACGGCTACCACACGGGTCACCCCGCTGATCTCGCTCTCGAAGTACTGAGCCCAGCCTTTGCTGAATGAGAATGCGAAGACGAGGATGCCGAGCCAAGCCGGAGCGTCCAGATCTCGCCACCTCGACTGATGATCAAGCCGGATTCCCATGACTCCAGCAACGAACCCCACGAAACCCAAGACCAGCGTCGACGACGTGACAAGGGCAGAAAAATTGACGTCGACAAGATTTCCGCCCTTCGCGAATCGAACCGCGGCTAGTATGGCAAGAACGACCAAACCACCGATGAGTACCGGCTTGAGGCGTTGCAGCAGCTCAGTCCGCCGTCGACGACGATAACCACAAGTGCATTTCACAAAATTCCGGAAGACCGCCATCGCTCCTCCTCGCCCCTAGATCAGCTCCAGCGGGTCCAGTTGTACGCGGACCGGTGACGGTTCCTTCCGCGCCACCCGCCGCGCCTGCGCCGCCGCCAGTGCGGACGCCAGGGTGCGGCCGTCCGAGCGCGGGACGCGGACCAGTGCCCGCTCGCGCTCCGTGCGGCCTTCCTCGTCCGGTTCGCCCAGGGGCACCGGGCCCAGCACCTCCCCCGACTCCGGCAGCGCCAGCTCCTCCAGCAGCGCCGCCACCGCCTCCGGCGTCCCCTCCAGGCTCGCCATGCGCACGGCCGGCGGGAAGCCCAGTTCGCGCCGCTCGGCCAGTTCGCGCTCCGCGTGCCACGCCGGGTCCCAGCGCATCAGCGCCTGCACCGGCGTCAACGACGCCTCGGCGCCGACCACGATCCGCCCGCCCTCCGACGACGGGCGCACCAGCGCCCCCGCCGCCATCCACCGCCGCAACGTCTCCTCCGCCGCCCGCAGGTCCTGGCGCCCCAGCAACGCCCAGCCGTCCAGCAGCAGCGCCGCCCCGTACCCGCCCTCGGCGACCGGCTCCGCGCCCGGCGTGCACACCACCAGCGCGGGCCGCCCCGGCACCGTCGCGAGCACCTCCTGCGCCCCCGACGTCCGGACCGGCACCCCGGGGAACGCCCGCCCCAGCTCCTCCGCCGTCCGCTTCGAGCCGACGACCATCGCCCGCAACCGCGGCGAACCGCAGGCCACACACCGGAAGTTGCCCTCCGGCGCCCCGCACCACCGGCAGCTCGGCGGATGCCCCGGCCCGCCGCTCAGCGCCAGCGGCCCCGCGCAGTGGCGGCAGTGCGCCGGCGTCCGGCACTGCGCACACGCCAGCGCGGGCACGTACCCGCGGCGCGGCACCTGCACCAGCACGGGCGCCCCGGCGGCCAGCGCCTGACGGGCAGCCTCGAACGCCACAGCGGGCAACCGGGCCGCGCGCGCCGCTTCGTCCCGCGCCACGTCGAAGTCCTCGCCCACCGGGGTCACCCGCGGCGCCGCCTTGCGCAGCTCCTCCCGCGACGCGACCACCGGGTGCGCCCAGCCGGTCTCCACCAGCAGCTGCGCCTCCGCCGTACGCGCGAACCCCGCGACCACGAGCGACGCCCCGTCCGCGTGCGCGCGCAGCGTCAGCACGTCACGGACCTGCGGGTACGGCATGTGCGGGTCCACGTGCAGGTCGTCGCCGTCGTCCCACACCACGTACAGCGCCGGGTCCGCGACGGGCGCGAACATCGTCGCCCGCGTGCCGACGACGATCGGCACGGTGCCGCGTGACACCGCGAGCCACCGCCGGTACCGCTCGGCCGGCCCCAGTTCCGCCGACAGCGCCACGACCGCGTCTTCCCCGGCCAGCGCCGCGCAGGCGGCGTGCACCCGCGTCAGGTCGCGCTGGTCCGGCACGACGAGCACGGCACCACGGCCGTTCGCCGCCACGACCGCCGCCGCTTCGGCGAGCCGGGCGGGCCAGTCCTCCCCCGGCAGTGCCTGCCACACGGCGTGCGCCTGCCTGTTGCTCCGCAGCGCGTCGAGGAACGCCTCACCACGCTGGTAACGCGCCCAGCCGGCGCCGTCGACGGGAGCGGTCACCTGTGCCCGGTCGCTGGGCGGCTCTCCCTCGGCCTTGGCGTGCCGGGGCGGGATGGCCAGGCGCAGCACGTCGATCATCGTGCCGCCGTAGCGCTGCGCCACCGTCCTGGCCAGTGCCGCCAGGCGCGGGCTCAGCACGGGCTCGCTCGACGTGACGCGTTCGAGGAACGCCAGCCGCCCGGTGTGCTCGGTGGTGGCGGCGCGCTCGATCAGGAAACCGTCGACCAGCTGCCCGGCGAAGCGGACCCGCACCCGGCAGCCGGGCACGGCGTCCGCGTCGAGCTTGTCGGGCACCTGGTAGTCGAACGTGCGGTCCAGGTGCGCGAGCGGCACGTCGACGACGATCCGCGCGATGGGGTCGTGCGCGGCGGGCTGCTGCTGCCCCTTGCGGGCGGCTTTCGGCCGCCCCGCCGGACGTTTCGGCTTGGGCAGGTCCCAGAGGGGGGTGGTTTCGGTCCCCTCAGGCACCGGCGGCGCTGCGGAGTGCTTCGGCCCGGTCGGTGTTCTCCCACGGCAGGGTCAGCTCCGGACGCCCGAAGTGGCCGTAGGACGCGGTCTGCGCGTAGATCGGGCGCAGCAGGTCCAGGTCCCGGATGATCGCCGCCGGCCGCAGGTCGAACACCTGCGTGATCGCACCCTGGATCTTCGACGGATCCACCGTCTCCGTCCCGAACGTCTCCACGAAAAGACCCACCGGCGCGGCCTTCCCGATCGCGTACGCGACCTGCACCTCGACCCGCGTGGCCAGCCCCGCCGCCACGACGTTCTTCGCCACCCAGCGCATGGCGTAGGCGGCGGAACGGTCCACCTTCGACGGGTCCTTGCCCGAGAACGCGCCACCACCGTGCCGCGCCATACCGCCGTAGGTGTCCACGATGATCTTCCGGCCCGTCAGCCCGGCATCCCCCATGGGACCACCGATCACGAACCGGCCCGTCGGGTTCACCAGCAGGCGCACATCACTGGTGTCCAGCTCCAGCCCCGCCAGCTCCGGCGCCACGACCTGCTCGCGAATGTCCACGCCCAGCATCGACTCCAGGTCGATGCCCTCCGCGTGCTGGGTGGAGAGCACCACCGTGTCCAGGCGCACCGGCTGATCCCCGGCGTACTCGATCGTCACCTGCGTCTTGCCGTCCGGCCGCAGGTACGGCAGCACGCCGTCCTTGCGCACCCGCGTCAGCCGCTGCGAAAGCCGGTGCGCGAGCGCGATGGGAAGCGGCATGAGTTCCGGGGTGTCCGAGCAGGCGTAACCGAACATCAGGCCCTGGTCACCGGCGCCTTGGCGGTCCAGGTCGTCCATGGCCTGTTCCAGCCGCGCCTCATACGCGGCGTTGACGCCCTGCGCGATGTCCGGGGACTGCGAGCCGATCGCGACGTTCACGCCGCACGAGTTGCCGTCGAACCCCTTGGCCGACGAGTCGTAACCGATCTCGAGGATCTTCTCCCGCACGATCGTCGGGATGTCCGCGTACGCCTCGGTCGTGACCTCACCCGCGACGTGCACCTGACCCGTCGTGATCAGGGTTTCCACGGCCACCCGCGACCGCGGGTCCTTCTCCAGCAGCGCGTCCAGCACCGAATCACTGATCGCGTCGCAGATCTTGTCCGGATGCCCCTCCGTCACGGACTCCGACGTGAACAACCTGCGGGTCGAATCGGTCACGGTGCTCGCCACTTCCCATCTCCGGTCGGACAACGGGGTCCAGCCTACTGAGGGGACCCGCTTCGCTGGATGAAGTGTGCCACCGCGTCCCACACTGTGGCGGCCAGCTGCGATTTCGATCCCAGCGGAATCGGACTTTCCGCACCATCCGCCGCCAGCAGCCAGCCCGCGTTGTCCTCGACCTCGAACGCGCGGCCCTCGCCGACGGCGTTCACGACGAGCAGGTCGCAGCCCTTGCGCTTGAGCTTCGCGCGGGCGTGGTCGAGCACCGATCCGTGGTGGTCACCGGTCTCGGCGGCGAACCCGACGACCGTCTGGCCAGGCCGGCGGTTCGCGACGAGCTCGGCGAGGATGTCGGCGTTGCGCTCCAGCACGACCGTCGGGTCAGGCTGGTCGTCGGACTTCTTGATCTTGTAGTCGGCGCGGTTCGCGGGGCGGAAATCGGCCACCGCGGCAGCCATGACCACCACGTCGGCGTTTTCGGCACTTTCGTGCACCGCGCCACGCAGCTCCTCCGCCGTCGAGACGCGGCGCAGCGTCACGCCGGGCGGATCGGGCAGTGCGACGGTGTGCGCGGCGACGAGCGTGACCTCGGCCCCGCGCTGGGCGGCGACGCGCGCGAGTGCGTAGCCCTGCTTGCCCGACGACCGGTTGCCCAGGTACCGCACCGGGTCCAGCGGCTCCCGCGTGCCGCCCGCGGACACGACGACCCGCAGGCCTGCCAGGTCGCGGGGCAGCGCGTCGGCGCGGGCCAGCAGCAGCTTCGCCAGGTCGACGATGTCGGCGGGGTCGGGCAGCCTGCCCTTGCCGGTGTCGGCGCCGGTCAGCCGCCCCGAGGACGGCTCCGCCACGAACGTGCCGCGCGAACGCAGCAGCGCGACGTTGTCGCGGGTGGCGGGGTGCTCCCACATCTCCGTGTGCATGGCCGGGAAGAACGCGACCGGGCACCGGGCGGTGAGGAGGGTACTGGTGAGCAGGTCGTCCGCCATCCCGTGCGCGGCACGGGCCAGCAGGTCGGCGGTGGCCGGGACGACCAGCACGAGGTCGGCCTCCTTGCCGACCCGGACGTGCTGCACCTGCGGCACCTCGGTGAACACACCCGTGTGCACCGGGTGCCCGGACAGCGCTTCGAAGGTGGCCGCGCCGACGAAGTTCAGCGCGGCCTCGGTGGGCACCACGCGGACGTCGTGACCGGACTCGGTCAGCCCGCGCAGCACCTCACAGGCCTTGTAGGCGGCGATCCCGCCACCCACGCCCAGGACCACGCGGGGCTTGTCACTCACCTTCGGTGTGCTCGAGCAGGCCACCGTGGATCTCGCGCAGGGCGATCGACAGCGGCTTCTCGCGCGGGCCCGGCTCGACGAGCGGGCCGACGTACTCCAGCAGGCCTTCGCCGAGCTGGGCGTAGTAGTCGTTGATCTGGCGGGCGCGCTTGGCGGCGTAGATCACCAGCGCGTACTTGGAGCTGACCTTCGCCAGCAGGTCGTCGATCGGCGGGTTGGTGATGCCCTCGAGCTCTTCACCGTGGATACCCAGCGCTGCGGTCACTCGTGTCGCTCCCGAATCATTCGAAGTCCGTGTTCATCAAGTCTAACAACTCCCGGGCGGCCGTCCTGACGTCGGCGTTGACGACGCGGGCGTCGAACTCGCCCGCGGCCGCCAGTTCGCGCTCCGCCTCGGCCAGCCGGGCCTCGACCGCGGCCTTCTCCTCGGTGCCGCGCCCGGTCAGCCTGCCCACCAGCTCCTCCCAGGAGGGTGGCATCAGCATGACCAGGCGCGCGTCCGGCATGGCCCTGCGGACCTGCCGGGCGCCCTGCAGCTCGATCTCCAGCACCGCCGGGCGGCCCTCCGCGAGCGCCCGCTCCACGGGTTCCCGCGGGGTGCCGTAGCAGTTGCCGGTGAACTCGGCGTGCTCCAGCAGCTCGCCGGCCCGGACCATCTTGTCGAACACGGCCCGGTCGATGAAGTGGTAGTGCTCGCCGTCGACCTCGCCCGGCCTGGGGGGCCGGGTCGTGACCGAGACGCTGAAGTAGATGTCCGGGTCCAGCCGCCGCAGCTCACCGACCACGCTGGACTTGCCGACCCCGGACGGACCCGAGACGACGGTGAGCCGGCGCCGGGGACGACGCCCCTGCTCCGGCTCACCGTGCGTCGTCCGGCCGGTCGGGAGACCGGCCGCTACCACGTGGTCGTCGCCTGTCTTGCTCACTCGCCGCTGAACTCGGCCAGCAGCGCCTTGCGCTGCCGGTCACCAAGGCCGCGAAGCCGCCGGCTCGGGGCGATCTCCAGGCGCTCCATCGTCTGCTGGGCGCGCACCTTGCCGACGCCGGGGAGCGACTCGAGCAGGGAGGAGACCTTCATCTTCCCGAGGACCTCGTCCTCGTCGGCCTGCTTGAGCACCTCGGTCAGGGTGGTGCCGCCCCGCTTGAGGCGTTCCTTGAGCTCGGCACGGGCACGACGAGCGGCAGCGGCCTTCTCCAGCGCCGCCTTGCGCTGTTCCTCGGTCAGCTGGGGAAGTGCCACGTTTTCCTCCGTAGTACTCAAAAATTCCGGGTGGGTGACGCGACGGTACCCACCCCCGGGCACCCGCCACAATGCGGGGGTGGCCGCTGCGTACGCGGTCAGGGGCCTGATATTAACCCTCCCGTCGCCCACCCCCACCCGCTCAAGGAAACGCTTCGCGCTGCTGTGTCACACCTGGTTCATCCAACGATTGCCCGATCAATGCCCGAACTTCCCGGACCCCGGCCCGCAGCGCCGCGGGGTCCGGTCCGCGCCTCAGGAGGTCCCTCGACGATGCCGGGAGCACGCCCCGCAGGTCTGCCCCGAACAGCGCCCGAAGATCGCTCACAGTGGCGCCCTGGGCCCCGAAACCGGGTGCCAGGACGGGCCCGTTGAGCGCGCTCAGGTCCAGCTCGCCGGGGGCCACGGTGGCGCCGACGACCACGCCGACGTCCCCGAGCGGCTCGGCACCGGCGTTGAGCGCGGCCACCTCGTCCACAATGGACTGGGCGACCGTCTTCCCGTTGGGCAGCAAGGCGTTCTGCAGCCCGGCAGCCTCCGGATTGGACGTTCGGGCCAGCACGAACACCCCCCGGCCCTGCTCGCGCGCCGCCGTGACGGCGGGCGCGAGCGAGCCGAACCCGAGGTACGGCGACACGGTCACGGCGTCCGCCGCGAGCGCGCTGTGACCGTCCAGGTACGCAGCGGTGTAGGCGCCCATCGTGGAGCCGATGTCACCCCGCTTGACGTCCAGCAGGACGAGCGCGCCGGCCAGCCTGGCCTCGGTCACCACGCGCTCCAGCACGGCGATCCCCGCGGCCCCGTGGGCCTCGAAGAACGCCGACTGCGGCTTGACCACGGCCACCTCCGCGGCCAGCACCTCGACCGCGGAAAGGGCGAACTTCTCCAGGCCGGCGGGGGTGCGCTCCAGGCCCCAGGCGTCCAGGAGGCCCGGATGCGGGTCGATCCCGGCGCACAGCGGGCCGCGCTCGCGGATTTTCTCCGCCAACCTTCGCCCGAACGGAGCAGCGGGAACTGCCCGTCCGGGCACCGGCGCGGTCACGAGCGGGCCCGCAACGCCGCCTGCAGGTCCTGCAGCGAGCGCACCCCGATGTCGCCGCGGATGAGCGCCTCGATGCCGTGCACCGCCGCCGCGGCGCCCTGCACCGTGGTGATGCACGGGATGTCGCGCGACACCGCGGCGGTGCGGATCTCGTAGCCGTCGATCCGCGGGCCGCTGTTGCCGTAGGGCGTGTTGATGACCATGTCCACGCCGCCGTCGAGGATCACGTCCACGATGTTGGGCTGCTCAGGCGTGGAACCCTCGGAATGCTTGCGCACCTCCGTGCAGGTCACGCCGTTCCGCCGCAGCACCTCGGCGGTGCCGGAGGTGGCGAGGATCTCGAACCCGAGGTCGGCCAGCCGCTTGACCGGGAACACCATCGCCCGCTTGTCGCGGTTGGCGACCGACACGAACACCTTGCCCGACGTCGGCAGCGAGCCGTAGGCCCCGGCCTGGGACTTGGCGAACGCCTCGCCGAACGAGGTGTCCACCCCCATGACCTCGCCCGTGGACTTCATCTCCGGCCCGAGCAGGGAGTCCACGCCCTTGCCCTCCGGCGTGCGGAAGCGGTGGAAGGGCAGCACGGCCTCCTTGACCGCCACCGGCGCGTCGGCGGGCAGGTGCCCCCCGTCGCCCTCGGCGGGCAGGATGCCGCGCGTCCGCAGCTCCTTGATGCTCGTGCCGGTCATGATCAGCGACGCGGCCTTGGCGAGCTGCACTCCGGTCGCCTTGGACACGAACGGCACGGTGCGGGAGGCACGCGGGTTGGCCTCCAGCACGTACAGCACGTCGTCCTTGAGCGCGTACTGGACGTTGAGCAGGCCCCGCACCCCGACACCGCGCGCGATGGCCTCGGTGGAGGCACGCACGGTCTCGACGTCGTGGCGGCCGAGCGTGATGGGCGGCAGGGCGCACGAGGAGTCACCGGAGTGGATGCCGGCCTCCTCGATGTGCTCCATGACCCCGCCCAGGTACAGCTCCTCGCCGTCGAACAGGGCGTCCACGTCGATCTCGATCGCGTCGTCGAGGAAGCGGTCCACGAGCACCGGGTGCTCGGGGGTGACCTCCGTGGCGCGGCGGATGTAGTTCGCCAGCGACGACTCGTCGTAGACGATCTCCATGCCGCGCCCGCCCAGCACGTAGGACGGGCGGACCAGCACGGGGTAGCCGATCTCGTCGGCGACCCGCTTGGCGCCCTCGAACGACGTCGCCGTGCCGTAGCGCGGCGCGGGCAGCCCGGCGTCGCCGAGCACCTCGCCGAACGCGCCCCGGTCCTCGGCCAGGTGGATGGCCTCCGGCGGGGTGCCCACGATCGGCACCCCCGCGTCGCCCAGCCGCTTGGCCAGCCCCAGCGGGGTCTGCCCGCCCAGCTGCACGATCACCCCGGCGACCGTGCCCGACTCGCGCTCGGCGTTGACGACCTCCAGCACGTCCTCGAACGTCAGCGGCTCGAAGTACAGGCGGTCGGAGGTGTCGTAGTCCGTCGAGACGGTCTCCGGGTTGCAGTTGACCATGACGGCCTCGAACCCGGCCTCGCGCAGCGCGACCGCGGCGTGCACGCACGAGTAGTCGAACTCGATGCCCTGGCCGATCCGGTTCGGGCCCGAGCCGAGGATCAGCACCTTCGGCTTGTCGCCCTGCGCCGTCACCTCGGACTCCGCCGCGGGGTCGGACTCGTAGGCCGAGTAGTGGTACGGCGTCTTCGCGGCGAACTCGGCCGCGCAGGTGTCCACGGTCTTGAACACCGGGCGCACGCCGAGGCGGTGCCGCAGCGCCCGCACGCCGTCCTCCCCCGCCAGCTCCGGCCGCAGCGCGGCGATCTGCTGGTCGGACAGCCCGGTGCGCTTGGCCTCGCGCAGCAGGTCCGCGTCGAGCACGGGCGCGTCGCGCACCTGGGCGCCGACCTCGCCGATGAGCGCGATCTGGTCGATGAACCACGGGTCGAGCCCGCTGGCCTCGTGCACCTGCTCGACGGTGGCGCCCAGCCGCAGCGCCCGCTCGACCGCGTAGAGCCGCCCGTCGTGCGGGGTGCGCAGCGCTTCGAGGGTGTTCTCCAGCGTCGCGCCCTCCGGGTCGGGGCGGGTCCAGAAGCCGGCGGCCTTGGTGTCGATCGACCGCATCGCCTTGCCCAGCGCCTCGGGGAAGCTGCGGCCGATCGCCATCGCCTCGCCGACGCTCTTCATCGTCGTGGTGAGCTCCGGGTCGGCGCCCGGGAACTTCTCGAACGCGAAGCGCGGCACCTTCACCACGACGTAGTCCAGCGTCGGCTCGAACGACGCCGGGGTCTCGCCCGTGATGTCGTTGCGGATCTCGTCCAGCGAGTAGCCGATGGCGAGCTTCGCGGCGATCTTGGCGATCGGGAAGCCGGTGGCCTTCGACGCCAGCGCCGAGGAGCGGGACACGCGCGGGTTCATCTCGATGACGACCATGCGGCCGTCGTCGGGGTTGATCGCGAACTGGATGTTGCAGCCGCCGGTGTCCACACCGACCTCGCGCAGCACCGCGATGCCGACGTCCCGCATGCGCTGGTACTCGCGGTCGGTCAGCGTCATCGCGGGCGCGACGGTGATCGAGTCACCGGTGTGCACGCCCATCGCGTCGACGTTCTCGATCGAGCAGATCACCACGACGTTGTCGTGGCGGTCGCGCATCAGCTCGAGCTCGTACTCCTTCCAGCCGAGCACGCTCTCCTCGATGAGCACCTCGGTCACGGGCGACTCGGCCAGCCCGACCGACGCCAGCCGCTCCAGGTCCTCCGGCGTGTGCGCCATGCCCGAGCCCAGCCCGCCCATCGTGAACGACGGGCGGATGACGACCGGCAGGCCCAGCTCGGCGACGGTCTCGCGGACCTCGTCCATGGAGTGGCACACGCGGCTGCGCGGGACGTCGCCGCCGATCGCGCGCACGATGTCCTTGAACTTCTGCCGGTCCTCACCGCGCTGGATCGCGTCGATGTCGGCGCCGATCAGCTCCACGCCGTACTTCTCCAGCACGCCGCGCTCGTGCAGCGCGACCGCGGTGTTGAGCGCCGTCTGCCCGCCGAGGGTGGCGAGCAGGCAGTCGATCGGCCGGCCCAGCGCCTGCTCGTGGGCGATGACCTTCTCCACGAAGTCCGGCGTCACCGGCTCGATGTAGGTGGCGTCGGCGAACTCCGGGTCGGTCATGATCGTCGCCGGGTTGGAGTTGACGAGGCTGACCCGCAGGCCCTCCTGCCGCAGCACGCGGCAGGCCTGCGTGCCCGAGTAGTCGAACTCGGCGGCCTGCCCGATCACGATCGGGCCGGACCCGATGACGAGCACGTGTTCGATGTCTGTGCGTTTGGGCATTGTTAGGACTTCTTCTCCTGTGTCATGCGGGACACCCGCACCCGGTCGGCCCCCGCGGGCTGGGCTGCGCGATTGTGCCTCGCGCGGGCCTCCATCAAGGTCACGAACTCGTCGAACAGCGGGCTGGCGTCGTGCGGGCCCGCCGCCGCCTCGGGGTGGTACTGCACCGAGAACGCGGGCACGTCCGAGCAGCGGACGCCCTCCACCGTGTCGTCGTTGGGGCAGTAGTGGCTGATCTTCGCGGTGCCGAACGGCGAGTCGAAGGTCTGGCCCGGCTCGCCCTCCAGCGCGAACCCGTGGTTCTGCGCGGTGATGGCGACCTTGCCGGTCTCCACGTCGATCACCGGGATGTTGATGCCGCGGTGGCCGTAGCGCATCTTGTACGTGCCCAGCCCCAGCGCGCGGCCGAGGATCTGGTTGCCGAAGCAGATGCCGAACAGCGGGATCTCCCGGCGCAGCGTCTCCTCGGTCAGCGCGATGGCGTGCGCCTGCGTCTCCGGGTCGCCGGGACCGTTGGACAGGAACACCCCGTCCGGCTCGACGGCCAGCAGGTCGTCGATCGTGCTCGCCGCGGGCAGCACGTGCACCTCGATGCCGCGGGCGCTCATCTGCCGCGGGGTGTTGGACTTGATGCCCAGGTCCAGCGCGGCGACGCGGAACCGCCGCTCACCCTGCGCCTGCACGACGTACGGCTGCGGCGTGGTGACCTCGCCCGCGAGGTCCGCGCCCTTCATCGGCGGGCTCGCCAGCACCTGGTCGACCATCGCGGCCTCGTCGGTGAGCGCGTCACCGGAGAACACCCCGGCCCGCATGGCACCGTGCTCCCGCAGGTGGCGGGTCAGGGTGCGGGTGTCGACCCCGGCGATGCCCACCACGCCCTGCCGCGTCAGCTCCTCGTCGAGCGTGCGGCGCGAGCGCCAGTTCGACGGGGTGCGGGCGGGGTCGCGGACTACGTACCCGGAGACCCAGATGCGGGCCGACTCGTCGTCCTCGTCGTTCCAGCCGGTGTTGCCGATCTGCGGCGCGGTCTGCACCACGATCTGCCGGTGGTAGGAGGGGTCGGTCAGGGTCTCCTGGTAGCCGGTCATGCCGGTGCAGAACACCGCTTCGCCGAGCGTCCGTCCCTGCGCCCCGTACGCCGAGCCGCGGAACACCCGGCCGTCCTCCAGTACCAGCGCGGCCGGTGTCTTCCCCGTCACTGCGCCCCTCCTTCGATCTTGTTGCTCAAGCTGTCGATCCACTGGTCGTAGGTGCCGTGGTCGTCGCCGCGGAACCCGGTGTCCAGCTCCACCTCCCCCAGCCGCCAGGTGACGATCAGCAGGCTGTCGCTGCCCATCACCTTCCCGGCGATCGCGCTGCCGCGCCGCACACCGGTGACCGCCTCGTCCGGGATCCAGAAGCCGGGCGCACCGGCCCGGTCCACCTCGATCCCGCCGGCGTAGCGGCGCAGCACCGCCCGGCCGCGCAGGCCCATGCCGCGCGTCACGATGCGGTCCTGCCAGTTGCCCGCCGTCGTCGTGCTGACGTAGAGGCCGGGTGCCTCCAGCAGCGGCTCCCCCGGGTCAGCAGGGACCTGCGGGAACGGCGGGACCAGAACGCTCTGCGAGCGGGCTCGTCGTCGCCAGCCCACCCGCATGCCCCACAGGGCGAGCGCGAAGACGGCCAGCAGGACGAGCACCAGGACGAAACGTTCCATCAGACAATTTTCCCTTCGCGCGCGGTGATCTGCCCGCGCAGCAGCGTGAGGGTCACCACGCCCGGCAGCCGCATGCCCTCGTACGGGGTGTTCGTGGCGAGGCTCGCCAGCTCGGCGCCCCGCACCGTCCACTCCGCGTCGGGGTCGACGAGCGTCAGGTTCGCCGGTTCCCCGGCGACGATCGGGCGGCCGTGGTCGGCCAGCCCCGCGATCTCGGCGGGCCGCTCGCTCATCACGCGGGCGACACCGCGCCAGTCGAGCAGCCCGGTGCGGACCATCGTCTCGGTGACCACCGACAGCGCCGTCTGCAGGCCGAGCATCCCGGGCCGGGCGGCGGCCCACTCGCAGTCCTTGTCCTGCACGGCGTGCGGCGCGTGGTCGGTCGCGACGCAGTCGATGACGCCCTCGGCGAGCGCGGCCCGCAGGTGCGCGGCGTCGCTCGCGGTGCGCAGCGGCGGGTTGACCTTGTTCACCGGGTCGTACGTGCTCAGCCGTTCGTCGGTGAGCAGCAGGTGGTGCGGCGTGACCTCGGCCGAGATGACCCCGGTGCTCTGCCGGTTTTTTGCCCAGCGCAGCACGTCGGCCGTGCCCTTGGTCGAGACGTGGCAGACGTGCAGCCGCGCCCTGGCGTGCTCGGCGAGCAGGCAGTCACGCGCGACGATCGACTCCTCGGCGGAGGCGGGCCAGCCCGCGTAGCCCAGCCGCGAGGCGGTCTCGCCCTCGTGCGCCTGCGCGCCGACGGTCAGCCTCGGCTCCTCGGCGTGCTGCGCGATCACCACGTCCAGCGCCGTCGAGTACTCCAGCGCGCGGCGCATCAGCAGCGGGTCGGCCACGCAGTGCCCGTCGTCGGAGAACATCCGCACCCCGGCCGCGGACTTGGCCATCGTGCCCAGCTCGGCGAGCTTCTCGCCCTTGAGCCCGACGGTCACCGCGCCCACCGGGTGCACGTCGACGAGCCCGGTCTCGCGGCCGCGGCGCCACACGTGCTCGACGACGACGGCGTTGTCCGCGACCGGATCGGTGTTGGCCATGGCGAAGACGGCGGTGTAGCCGCCCAGCGCGGCGGCCGCCGAACCGGTCTCGATCGTCTCGGCGTCCTCGCGGCCCGGCTCCCGCAGGTGGGTGTGCAGGTCCACGAAACCCGGCAGCAGCACCTGGCCTCGTGCCTCGACCACCTCGGCATCTTCCGGCGCCCGGACGGAGCCGATCTCGGCGATGACGCCGTCGGCGACCAGGACGTCCACCGGCTCGCCCTCGCCGTAGAGCCGGGCGCCCCTGATCAGCAAGCTCACTTCTCTTCCTCCCCCGCCAGCAGGTGGTACAGCACGGCCATCCGCACGTGCACCCCGTTGCGGACCTGTTCGGTGATCGCGGACGAGGGCGCGTCGGCCACCGCCGACGCGATCTCCATGCCGCGCAGCATGGGCCCCGGGTGCAGCACGACGGCGTGCTCGGGCAGCAGCTTCAGCCGCTTCTCGCTGAGCCCGTAGGTGATCGAGTACTCCCGCGCCGACGGGAAGAAGCCGCCGTGCATGCGCTCGGCCTGGACGCGCAGCATCATCACCGCGTCCACGCCCGGCAGTTCGGCGTCCAGCTCGTGCGACACGGTGACCGGCAGGCTCTCCACCCCCGCCGGCAGCAGGGTCGGCGGCGCGACCAGCACGACCTCGGCGCCGAGCGCCGTGAGCAGGTGGATGTTGGAGCGGGCGACGCGGCTGTGCAGCACGTCCCCGACGATCGCGATCCGCCGGTCCCGCAGGGTGCCGAGCCGTTCCCGCAGCGTCGCCGCGTCGAGCAGCGCCTGCGTGGGGTGCTCGTGCATCCCGTCGCCCGCGTTGACCACGGCCGTGCCCGCCTCGGCCAGCCAGCCGGACAGCCGCTGCGCGGCGCCGGAGGCGGGGTGGCGGATGATCACGCAGTCGGCACCGGCGGCGGCCAGCGTCAGCGCGGTGTCACGCAGGGACTCGCCCTTGCCCACCGAGGAGCCGCCCGACGAGACGTTGATCACGTCGGCGCTCATCCACTTCCCGGCGATCTCGAACGACACCCTGGTCCGGGTCGAGTTCTCGTAGAAGAGGGTGATCACGGTGCGGCCGCGCAGCGTGGGCAGCTTGCGCACCTCGCGGCCGAGCAGGGTCTTCTTCAGCTCGTCGGCCGTGTCGAGCACGGCGGTCGCCACGGCGGGGTCGAGCCCCTCGGTGGCCAGCAGGTGTTTCATTCGGTCTCCCCCTTGCCGCGCAGGACCACCGCGTCGCGCCCGTCCACCTCGGACAGCAGCACCAGCACCTCTTCCGCCCGCGACGTGGGCACGTTCTTGCCCACGTAGTCGGCGCGGATCGGGAACTCGCGGTGGCCGCGGTCCACGAGCACGGCGAGCTGCACCGCGCGCGGGCGGCCGTGGTCGCGCAGGGCGTCGAGCGCCGCGCGGACCGTGCGCCCGGAGAACAGCACGTCGTCGACCAGGATCACGACGCGGTCGTCGATCCCGGTGTCCGGCAGCTGCGTCGAGGCCAGCGGCCGCGTGGGGCGGCGGCGGAGGTCGTCGCGGTACAGGGTGATGTCGAGCGCGCCGGTCGGCGGTTCCACACCGGCGAACTCGGCGATGCGGCCGGCCAGCCGGCCGGCCAGTGAGGTGCCCCGGGTGGGAATCCCGAGCAGCACCGGGAGCGGGCCCGGTCCGGCACCCAGCGCGGTCTTCTCGATGACCTGATGGGCCATTCGGGCGATGGTGCGCGCGACATCGCCGGAGGAGAGCAGTTCACGCTCGCCACCCGGCTCCGCCGCGCCACGAGGGCGTGACGCCACGGCTGACTCCTTCCCCGCCTCACGGGACGGGTCCTTAAAGGACGTCGATCTGCTGTTTGGCCAGGAGATCTCCGGCAACCATAACAAGTCGGCCCAGGCGGGTGACCCGGTGGTACGCCCCCTCCCGCGGCAGCAATTGCTTGACCTGGTGACGACAATGCGTAACCATTACTCTGAGTATTCAGCGCAGCAGTCCCACGGCGGTCCTCCCGACCGGCTGGGCGAGGAAACGGAGAACCACCAGATGGGCGATTACGCCAAGGCGCTTGGGGCCAAGCTCCGCGGGATCCGCCAGCAGCAGGGGTTGTCCCTGCACGGGGTCGAGCAGAAGTCCGGCGGCCGCTGGAAGGCGGTCGTGGTCGGGTCCTACGAGCGCGGGGACCGGGCGGTGACCGTCCAGAAGCTGGCCGAGCTGGCCGACTTCTACGGCGTACCCGTGGTCGAGCTGCTGCCCGAGGGCCGCGTCCCGTCGGGCGCCGAGCCGGCCACCAAGATCGTCATCAACCTCGAGCGCCTGCAGCAGCTGCCCGCCGAGAAGGTCGGCCCGCTCGCCCGCTACGCCGCGACGATCCAGAGCCAGCGCGGCGACTACAACGGCAAGGTGCTCTCGATCCGCACCGAGGACCTGCGGTCGCTGGCGATCATCTACGACATGACCCCCGGCGAGCTGACCGAGCAGCTCATCGAGTGGGGCGTGCTCCCGCCGGAGGCCCGGCCCGCCAAGGAGGACTGACCCTCCCCCGGCGCCCGCCGGGCCCCCGCGGGTGCCTCAGAGCACCGCGCGGAGCCGGTCCGCGATGTTGCCGATGCGCCCCAGCACGCCGTTGACGAAGCGGGGCGAGTCGTCGGTCGACAGCTCCTTCGCCAGGCCGACGGCCTCGTCGATCGCGACCGGGTCGGGCACGTCCGCCGACCACAGCAGCTCGTAGACGCCCACGCGCAGCACGGCGAGGTCGACCGGGGGCATGCGGTCGAGCGTCCAGCCCTGCGCGTGTTCCGCGAGCAGCTCGTCGATGCGCTCGCGGTGCTTCGTCACGCCCTCGACGAGGGAAATCGTGTAGTCCCCGACCGGATCCACCTCGGGCGAGCCGACCCGGTCCGCCAGCAGCGTCACCGGGTCGAGGGAACGCTGAGCGGCCTCGTAGAGCATTTCGACGGCACGCCTGCGCAAAGCGCGGCGGCTCGGAGAGCCGCCGCGCCGCGATACCGGGGAACTCAAGACGAGACCCTGCCCAGGTACCGGCCGTCGCGGGTGTCCACCTTGACCTTCTCGCCGGTGGTGACGAACAGCGGCACCTGGATCTCGGCGCCGGTCTCCAGCGTCGCCGGCTTGGTGCCGCCGGTGGAGCGGTCGCCCTGCAGGCCCGGGTCGGTGTGCTGGATGACCAGCTCGACCGACGTGGGCAGCTCGACGTACAGCGGCGCGCCCTCGTGCACGGCGACCTGGACCTCGGTGTTCTCCAGCAGGTAGTTCGCCGCGTCACCGACGACCTCGCGCGGGACCGTGATCTGGTCGTACGTCTCGCCGTCCATGAACACGAAGTCGGCGCCGTCGTTGTACAGGTACGTCATGTTCCGGCGGTCGACCGTCGCGGTCTCCACCTTGGTGCCGGCGTTGAACGTCTTGTCCACCACCTTGCCGGACAGCACGTGCTTGAGGGTGGTGCGCACGAACGCGCCGCCCTTGCCCGGCTTGACGTGCTGGAAGTTCACGACGGACCAGAGCTGGCCGTCGAGGTTGAGCACCAGGCCGTTCTTCAGGTCGTTGGTGGTGGCCACGGGTAGTCCAGTTCTCCTGTTGTGTTCTGTGGCGCGGCCGCGCTAGACGACCACGAGTTCCTTGCTGCTCAGGGTGAGGAGTTCGGGAGCCTCGTCCCGCACGACCAGCGTGTCCTCGATGCGGACGCCACCACGGCCGGCGAGGTAGACACCGGGCTCGACGGTGACCGTCATACCGACGGACAGTGTACCGTCGCCCTTCTTCGCCAGACTGGGTGCCTCGTGAATCTCCAGTCCCACCCCGTGCCCGAGGCCGTGGGAGAACTCCTCGCCGTGCCCGGCGTCCTCGATCACGGCACGGGCGGCGCGGTCGACGTCGACCGTGCGGGCACCCGGCAGGACCGCTTTCCGGCCCGCTTCCTGCGCCTGCCGCACCAGCTCGTACAGCTCGCGCTGCCAGTCCGCGGCCTTGCCGAGCACCAGTGTCCTGGTCATGTCGGAGTGGTAGCCGTCGACGGTCGCGCCGAAGTCGAGCTTGAGGAAGTCGCCCTGCCTCAGCACCGCGTCGGTCGGCCGGTGGTGCGGGATCGCGGAGTTGACTCCCGTGGCGACGATCGAGTCGAACGACGGCGCCGACGAACCGTGGTCCAGCATCAGGTTCTCGAGGTCCCGCGCGACCTCCCGCTCGGTGCGGCCGGGCCGGATCCCGCCGCGCTCCAGCAGCTCGGCGAGGGCGGCGTCGGCGGCGGCGCAGGCGCGGCGCACGGCTTCGATCTCGTGCTCGTCCTTGACCAGCCGCAGCCGCTCGACCAGGCCCGGGGCGCGCACGAGGTCCACCTCCGCTGACACCGACGTGAGGGCCTCGTACTGCTCGACGCTGACGTGCTGGCTCTCGAAGCCCGTCCGCCCCGAGCCGCGTTTGACGAGCGCGGCGGCGCTGTCCCGGTCGATCACGTGCTCGAGGTCCGGCACCTCCGCGGCGGCCTGCGTGACGTAGCGGCCGTCGGTGCAGAACAGGGTCTTCGGCTCGCCGTCGGCGTGCAGCAGCAGCGCGGCGTTCGACCCGGTGAACCCGGTGAGGTAGCGGATGTTCAGCAGGTCGGTGACGAGCAGGGCGTCGGCCCCGGCCTGGCGGACCAGCGCACGCAGCGCGTCCCGGCGGGCGGCATGGAGATCGGGCACGCCCTCACCTTACTGACGGGTTGCCTTACAGTGACACGATGCGGCCCTGGTTGACGCGAGGACTCGGGATGGCGGTGCTGCACGGCATCGCGGACACGGCGCTGGCGAAGGCGGCGGTGTACCACCCCACGGGCCTGCTCACGGTCCGGATCGTCGTGATCGCGCTGCTCGTCGGCGCGGCGGCGCTGTGGGGTGCGCTCGACGCGTGGCTGCGGCGGGAGGACGCCGGGCGCACGTGGCTCCTCGCCTCGCTCGTCGCGGGCTGGGGCTCCGGCGTGCTGTACGTGATCGGCCGCGGGATCCTCGTCGACCAGGCGGGCACGGCCGAACTGCGGCCCGCGCTCACCGGCGGCGCCGCGTTCACCGCCTTGCTCGTGCTGATCCCCGCCGGGCTCGGCCTGCTCGTGGGCGCCCGGCTGAACAAGCCACAGCCTGAGGAAGCAGAGCCGGAGGAGGAACGCCCCTCCCCCACACCGCGGCGACGGCGCGCGCCGTCCCCCACACCGCGCGGCACGTCGTCGGTCAGCGGCCGAGCGGCCCGGCCTGCGGGTGGGCGCGCCACTCGGCGGCGCTGACCGTTTCGACCGGCGAGCCGTTGAGCTGCGCGACCGTGCCGGGCTGCACCGGCCACAGGTTGCCGTCGTCGAGCAGGAAACCCAGTCCCAGCCCGGCGGCCTGGATCGCGCGGGCGCCGGTCGCGAGGTGCGCGGCGGGCCGGACCTGGTCGAGCGCGGGCAGGCGCTCGTCGAGCACGTGCGTAGCCAGTTGCACGGCGACGGACCGCCGGTCGACGCGGACGAGCTTCCCGTCCGAGACGAGGTCCATGGTCCGCACCGGTGAGGGCATCGCGAACCCGTCGAGCACGCCGAGGGCACGCTGCGGGGTCGCGCACGCGTTGACCCCGGTGACGTCGAGCCCGTAGTGCCGCAGGTCGGTGGGCGCGTTCGCCTCGCCGAGGCTGGTCGCGCGCACGACGTCGAACGGGACGCGGCCACACGGGTCCGAAGTGGACGCCGGCGCGTGCCCGTCGGGCCTGCGGACCAGGCCCGGCCCCTCGCGCCACGGCCCGGGGAGCAGCACGTCCCGGTAGGGGTGGGCGGTGAAGTCGCGGTTCCAGAAGGTCACGCTCGTGCCGCCATCGGTTTCGTGGGCGATGGCGAACGCGTCGAGGCCGTCGACCCATTCGAGGTCGGCGCTGAAGGCGTCGACCACGGAGGCGGTGCGGGGCGCGCCGGTTCCGGGCACCGCGGCGAAACCCTTGTCTGTCAAGGCTTCCACCCCGCTGCTGAAGGCGGGGTCCTTGGCGCGCAGCACGAACTGCCCGGCCCCGTTCCAGCCCGCGGCGCGGCCCGTGGTGTCGGTGAACATGAGGTAGAACCAGCCGTCGAGGTAGACGGCCGAGGGCTGCCCCGCGCCGTAGAGGTTGTCGCGGTGGACGTCGTGGGACGGGCCGACGACCGGGCCGGGCCGACGGGTCCAGGTGAGGCCGTCGGTGCTGGTGGCGAGACCGATGGCGTTGCCGAGCGCGTGATCGCCCGCGGCGCCCGTGTAGTAGAGGTAGTACGTCGCATCGACGCGGATAACCGAGGGATCGCACGTGTGCGCCCCGTCGAACTGCCCGGGGTTGCCGGACAACACGGCGGGCGGAACGGCGCCACCCGGCCCGGTGAAGGGGCCGTCGAGGGAGGGTGACTCCGCGTAGAGGATGTCGTCGCCCGGCGGCGGGGCGGTCGGATACTGGCTGCACCACCACATGCGGGTCGTGCCGCCGTCGAGCATGACGGTGGGGCCGTAGTTGTAGGGCGCGCCGGGGCCGCCCGCCGCGACGACACCGGCGCTTTCGCGATTGCCGGTGGTGGTGAGCGAGACCTGGGCCGGTTTGGCGTGGCCGTTCGCCGGGGAGCCGCCGAGGCCGCCGTCGCCCTCGGCCTGGGTCTGCGCGTTGCCGGGTGTGCAGGCGGCGGTCGCCGTGCCCAGCACGATCGCCAGGAGGGCAGCGGTGAGCCGCTGTCGGAACCCGCGCATGTTCGGTGGTGACCTTCCGTCGGTAGCTGCGTCAGTGTAGGAGGTCGTTAACCCTCCTGGGTGACGCCAGGCCGCTCCGCGACGAGTTCCACCTCGAAACCGTCCGCGTTTTCCAGATAGGCCGCATAGTGGTCCGGCCCGCCCGCGTGCGGGTACCGGTCGGGGAACAGCGGGCGCCAGCCGTGCCGCCCGGCCTCGCGGGCGAGTTCGTCCACGCGGTGTGGTGAGCCGGCGTGCAGGGCGAGGTGGTTCAGCCCGGGCCGGCAGCGGTCGTGCTCGGAAGCGGTGAGCGCGGGCGACACCTCGACGACGACGTACGTGGGGCCTTGTTTCCAGCTGATGCCGGCGGGCCAGCGCTGGAACTCGTGCCAGCCCAGTTCGGTGAGGAGCCACCCCAGGCTGGCTTCGGCGCGGGCGAGGTCGGGCACCCACAGCTCGACGTGGTGCAGGTGGCCGTGGTGGCCGGGAAGCGCGATGTAGACGCGGTGGGGGCCGCCGTAGTGTTCCTCGCCGCCGACGTCCTGGAACCCGAGCCGCTCGACGAGCCTGCGGCTGGCGGTGTTGGCTTCGTGGACGAGCGCCCAGACGGCGCTGACGCCGATAGTGCGGAGCCCGTGGTCGAGCAACGCGGTGGCGGCCTCGGTCGCGAAGCCTTGTCCGCCGTGCGCGGGGTCGAGGAAGTAGCCGATCTCGGCCGTGCCCGGAGGCAGGTCGCTGGAGGGCCGCAGGTGCGCGAGCCCGATGACGCGGCCGTCGTGCTCGATCACCCAGTGCCCCAGCCCATCCGGCCCGTCATACGCGAGCCGGCGCCCGACCATCTCGCGGCAGCGCTCAGGATCGCTGTAGTCGACGGCAAGGTGGCGGCTCTGCCCAGGATCGGCGAAGATCCGCAGGATCGCCTCGGTGTCGGTCGGCCGGAGGCTCCGCAGGGTGAGCCGCGGGGTCCGCAGCACGGGGACTTTCATGCTCACCTCGCTGCTCGGGTGGGTGTGGGTGGTTGTTCTCGGGCGGGTGTGGGTGGTTGTTCTCGGGCGGTGTTGTGGTGGGCGTGCCGGTCCCGCGCCGCCGGTTGGTCCCGCCGCCGCGCCACAGGCTGCTCCCGCCTTTGCCGCGCTGCGGGTGTCGGCCCCACCGTTGCCACGCAACGGACCCCCGCGCATAGCCGCATCGCGGGCCGATGCCGTCGTTGCCGCGCCACGGGGCGCGGCCGAGTGCTCGCGGGACGCCTCCCGCGGCTCCGGTCTGCCCCGCGACTTCCGGGCAGTGGCGTCAGCGGGCGTTTTCGGCGAGCCAGCGCAGCGCCAGGGGGTAACCGGGCACGCCGAGACCGGCGATGACCGCCGTGGCGATGTCGGAAAGCACGCTGTGGTGCCGGAACTCCTCGCGCTTGTGCACGTTGGAGATGTGCAGCTCGATGAGCGGCGCGGTCAGCTGGGCGGCGGCGTCGCGGACGGCGATCGAGTAGTGCGTCCAGGCCCCGGCGTTGAGCACCACGGGGAAACCACTGTCTGCCGCCTCGTGCAACCAGCCGACCATCTCACCCTCGTGGTCCGTCTGCCGCACTTCGACGTCCAGGCCGAGTTCTCCGCCGGTCTTCACGCACAGTTCGGCCAGGTCCGCGTGCGTGGTCGAGCCATAGACCGACGGCTCCCGCTTGCCGAGCCGCCCCAGGTTTGGTCCATTAAGGACGAAGACCTTCACCGCGTTGCGCTCCCCTCGTCACATCCACCGGCTCCGGGGGCCGGGTTCACAGCAGCACGCTCCCGCCCTCAGCGGGCTTGTCCCTGGCGATCGCCGAGTACGCGGCGGCCAGCAAGGCGGGGTCCGGGCCTTCGAGGCGTCCGGGTTTGGCGAGCCCGTCGAGCACGACGAACCGCAGCACGCCGGACCGCGTCTTCTTGTCGCCACGCATGGTTTCCAGCAGTTGCGGTAGCGCGTCCGGGTCGTAGGTGGTGGGCAGGCCCAGCAGCTTCAGCACGGCGGCGTGCCGCTCGGCGGTGGCGTCGTCAAGGCGGCCGGCGAGCCTGGCCAGCTCAGCCGCGAAAACCAGGCCGACGCTGACAGCGGCGCCGTGCCGCCAGCGGTACCGTTCGCGACGCTCGATGGCGTGCCCGAGGGTGTGGCCGTAGTTGAGGATCTCGCGCAGGTCGGACTCACGCAGGTCGGCGGCGACGACGTCGGCCTTGACCTGGATCGAGCGGCGGACCAGTTCGCCGAGCACCTCGCCCTGCGGGTCCACGGCCGCGGCCGGATCGGCCTCGATCAGGTCGAGGATCACCGGGTCGGCGATGAACCCGGCCTTCACGACCTCCGCCATGCCGGCGACGAGTTCGTTGGGCGGCAGGCTTTCCAGGGTCGCCAGGTCGGCGAGCACCGCGGCCGGCTCGTGGAACACGCCGACGAGGTTCTTGCCGGCCTCGGTGTTGATGCCGGTCTTGCCGCCGACCGCGGCGTCCACCATGCCGAGCAGCGTGGTCGGCACGTTGACGAGCCGCACGCCCCGCAGCCACGTCCCCGCCACGAACCCGGCGAGGTCGGTGACCGCCCCGCCGCCGAGGCCCACGACCACGCCACGCCGGTCGAGCCCGATCCGCCCGAGCACCTCCCAGCAGAAGCTCGCGACGCTCAGCGCCTTGCCGTCCTCCGCGTCGGGGATTTCGACGCGGTGCGCGTCCAGGCCCGCCTCCACGAGTTCCTCGCGGATGGCCTCGGCCGTGGCGGTCAGCGTGGGCGGGTGGACCAGCGCGACCTTCGACGCGTCGCGCAGGACGTCGGTCAGTTCGCCCAGCAGCCCCTTGCCGATCACGACGTCGTAGGGCTGGCTGGTCTCGACCCGGATGCGCACCGGCTCGGTCACTGCGTCTTCTCCAGTTCGTCGGTCAGCCGTGTCGCGATGGCGGACACGATCTCCTCGGGCGTGCGGTCGTCGGTGTCGACCTCGATCGTGGCGACCGCGCGGTACACCGGCAGCCTCGCTTCGAGGAGGCTGCGGTAGGTCGCGCGCGGGTTCACCCCGGCGAGGAGCGGCCGGGCCGTCGACAGCCCGACACGCTGCACGCCGGTGGCGAAGCCGACCTTCAGGAACACCACGGGATGGCCTTTCAGCCGCTCCTGCGTGGCGGCGGCCAGCACGGCCCCGCCGCCGACGGACAGCACGCCGTCGTGCTCGGCGAGCGCCTCGGCGACCACCGCCTCCTCCAGTTCGCGGAACGCCGGCTCGCCGTCGGTCGCGAAGATGTCGGCGATCGAACGCCCCGTGCGGGCGACGATGTCGTCGTCGGTGTCCCGGAACGGGACACCGAGTTCCGCGGCCAGCAGCGGGCCGACCGTGCTCTTACCGGACCCGGGCGGCCCGGCGACCACGACGCACGGCTTCACCACCGTTCCTCCAGCGCCTTGAGGTAGCCCTCGGCGTTGCGCTTGGTTTCGGCGAGCGAGTCACCACCGAACTTCTCCAACGCCGCGTCAGCCAGGACGAGCGCGGCCACCGACTCCAGCACGACCCCGGCCCGCGGCACCGCACAAACGTCGGACCGCTGGTGGATGGCCACCGCGGGCTCGCCGGTCGTGACGTCCACAGTGGACAGCGCCTTCGGCACGGTCGAAATCGGCTTCATCGCGACGCGCACCCGCAGCGGTTCCCCGTTGGTGATGCCGCCTTCCAGTCCGCCCGCACGGTTCGACCGGCGCGTGACGCCGACCGGCCCGGAGCCCGGGTCGATCTCGTCGTGCGCCTGGCTGCCCCAGCGGCGGGCCGTGGTGAAGCCGTCACCCACCTCGACGCCCTTCATCGCCTGCACGCCCATCAGCGCACCCGCGAGCCGCGCGTCCAGGCGGCGGTCCCAGTGCACGTGGGAACCGAGCCCCGGCGGCAGCCCGTAGGCGATCACCTCGATCACGCCGCCGACGGTGTCCCCCGCCTTCCGCACGGCGTCGACTTCGGCGACCATCCGGTCCGTGGCCTCCTGACCGAAGGCACGCACCGGGCTCTCGTCGATGGCGGCGAGGTCTCCGGGGCCCGGCAGCGGGCCTTCCGGTGCCTCGGCACCGCCGATCGAGATCACGTGGCTGATGATCTCCACACCGAGCAGCTGACGCAGGAACGCGCGCGCCACCGTGCCGAGTGCTGTGCGGGACGCGGTTTCCCGCGCGCTGGCCCGCTCGAGCACGGGCCGGGCCTCGTCGAAGCCGTACTTCTGCATGCCAGGCAGGTCCGCGTGCCCGGGCCGGGGCCGCGTCAGCGGCTCGTTGCGGGCGAGACCGGCGAGCTCGGCCGGATCGACCGGGTCGGCGGCCATGACCTTTTCCCACTTGGGCCATTCCGCGTTTTCGATGTGCACCGCGATGGGGCCGCCCTGGGTCACGCCATGCCGGACACCGCCGAGGAACTCGATGTGGTCGGTTTCGAAGCCCATGCGCGGGCTGCGGCCGAACCCGAGCCGCCGGCGGGCGAGCTGCTCACTCACTTCGGCGGTGGTGACCTCGACTCCGGCCACCATCCCTTCCAGCACGGCGGCCAGCGCGGGCCCGTGCGATTCACCTGCGGTTATCCAGCGCAACACCTCACGATCCTGTCACGTCCCACCCTGCGGGACTCAAGTGCCCATACCTGTTCCCGGGAACACCGCGACCAGCCAGGTCGCGGCGAGCATGCCGGGCCCGTGCGGTACTCCGCGCCTCCAATGCCGGACCAGCGCGAGCACCACCGTGACCACCGACGCGAGTGCGGCCGCCAGGACGAGCGCCATCCAGTGCACGGCGCCCACCACCGCGCCGAGGACACCTGCGAGCTTCACGTCGCCCGCGCCTAACGAGCGGCAAGACAACGCGTGCACCAGCATGTGTGCGCCGCCGAAGAGGACAGCGGCAGCGGCCGCTCGAATCGCCAGCGGCGGGCCGGGACCGGCTGCCGCCGCTGTCACGAGCGCAGTCGCGAGGGCTGGGTACGCGGGCAACGTGAGCGCGTCAGGCAGGCGGCGGTGGCGCAGATCAGCGGCCGCCAGCGGGACCGCGAAGGTCGCAAGAGCGAGTGGCACCGGCAGCCACCAGCCCGGCCAGGCGCCCGCAAGCCAGCGCCAGCCCGCGAACGACCACAGGACGGCCGTGCCGACGGCGACGGGAAGCGTCGGGACCGGGGCGGGCGCACGGGCCCGGGCGAGGACGACTGAGGCGAGCATCGCGAGCGTGGCGCCCGCTCCGGCGAACGCGGCGGTGAGGAGGATGGCGAGAACGGGGTGGAGTGCGTTGGTCATGCCTCTACTTTTCCCGGGGTGGGCGGTATTCGGCAAGGAAGAGTTTTTACGAGTGGACCACTCGTGCGGAAATTCGGAGGAATTCCTTCGGTCGGGTGAATTGGGGTCGAGTTGCGCTGCGAATTGTGGTGCCGGTGGGCGGTTTGCGGCTGGGGCGAAGGCGGAGCGGATGGGGCAGCGGGTTTGGGGCGGAGCGGGTGGAAGCGCGGGGTGGGGTGGGTGGAAGCGCGGGTGGGGGTCAGGTAGGGCGATGGGGTGCACGACCGGTGGTGTGATCAGGACGGGGTGGGCGGTTGAGCGAACGGCCACCGTGAGCGCGGATCGAACGAGACGGGTGTGCAGGGGGATTGAGCGGCCAGGGTTGGCGGGAGGACTGGGCGGCCGGGGGGGTCGGGGGTCGCGCAAGCCGGAAAGCGGGGCTATCAAACGGTAGGGGTGGGCGTGGCGATCGAACGGCCAAGGTGACTGGGGAGCCGAGTCCAAGCAATGGCGATGGGCCAGAAGGAAGCCGCGTGCGGGAAGGATTCCGCCGAAGTGTCCGAGACCCGGTTTGGTTTCGGCGGAAGAAGGGGCGGCGTGGTCGGTGGTAGCTCGCTCGGTGATCAAGTGAGCCGGAATGAGGCGGTCACATGCGATTGGTGGCATGGCCGGGGTAGTGGTTCGCGCGATGATCGGAATGGGACTGGGCGGTGCTTGCGCCGGATGGGGAAAGTAGGCACGTCGACGTGGTCCCACAGCGGTAACGGGCGGAAAATAGTGTCACCGCGAACTGGCGCGCGGAATTCATCTCATGAACGGCCGCGCCGGGGAGATAAAAATGAGTAGCGAGGCTCAGGGAAAACCGAAATATGGAGCGGGATATCCGGTACGGACAGCCGACCTCGCCCCGAGCAGGAAATGGAGCAGGGACCGTAGCGGGACCACCGCACCGACTGCCTCAGAACTGAGCCCGAGTGGAACGGCCATGATGCCCCGTGAAGCCGTCCCAGCGAAGACGCCGCTCAGACAAAGCCGTCCCACCGAAACCGCCGCCCAGGCAAAAGCCGCCGGGGGCGCAGCCTCAGGGCTGCCAGCGCAGCACCGGCGTCCCCGATGCTGTGCGGATCTCCAGGGCCTGGATGTCGTCCGGGGACATCGCCGTGTCCAGGGTGATCTTCGCCGTGTGGTCCGGGTCCGCCCACCAGCTCGCCAGATCCGTCTCGGTCCCGTCCGCCCTGAGGGCGACCAGGCGGTAGTCCGCCCCGTACTCCGCCCCCTTGTACTGGCACGACATGTCCACCCGCGAACCGCCCGACACGGCGGCCACCGCGGCCGTCGCCTGAACGGGGGCCGACACCAGTGGCGTCATGGCGGTCCCGGCAGGCCCGGCGGCCTGCGGGACGAACACCGCCGCCACCACCGCGGCAGCCGCGGCCACCCCGACCACCGTGGTCGTCAGCGTGCGCCGCCTCCGGGCCTTGCGCACGGCACCCAGCATCGACGGCAACACGCCGGGCGGCGGCTCGGGCGGCTCCACCATCTCCGGGCCGACCTGGGCCAGCAGCCCCGGCAACCCCGCCAGTTCCTGCACCGACCGCGCGCACTCCGCGCAGTCCTTCAGGTGCGCCTCGAAGGCAGCCCGGTCCTCGGGGGACAGCGCGCCGAGGACATACGCCGCGTCATAGGTCTCGAACTCGTCCGCAGGCCGGCTCACCGGGTCACCCCCCTCTCCTCCAACGCGAGCCTCAACGCCCGCAACGCGTAGTGCGTCCGCGACTTCACCGTCCCGGGCGCGACCCCCAGCCGCTCCGCCGCCTCAGCCACCGAAAACCCCTGGAAGTAGCACAATCCCAGCACCTCGCGGTGCGCGTCGGACAGCTCGCGCACCGCCTCCGCCACCAGCCAGCCCTGCAGCGCGCGCTCGGTCCCGTCCGGCAGCGCCAGCTCCGGCGGCGCGTCCGTGCTCACCTCGGACCGCGACGCCGCCGAACGCCACCCGTCGATCGCAATCCGGCGGGCCACCGTGAACAACCACGCCCGTGCCGAGCCCTGCGTCTGGTCCAGCACCTTCGGGTGCTTCCACGCCCGCAGCAGCGTCTCCTGCACCACGTCCTCGGCGAGGGCGCGGTCACCGTTCGTCAGCCTGAGCGCGTAGGACCACAGCGCCGCCGCGTGCTCGTCGTGCAGCGCGCGCATCAACTGGTCTTCCGCACCCTCCTTCATACGCGGAGGGCCTGCCGCGTCCGCGTCTGCGCGAACAGCAGCGCGGCCCCGAACACCACGCAGCCCGCCTCGGTCACCACGCCCCAGATCTCCGACTGCATCACGAACTGCTCGTGCACCCCGAACAACCCGCCCGGCGTCAGCGAGACCAGGTACGCGGCCAGCGTGACCGCGCCGAAGCCGACCGCCGCCAGCACCGGCAGCCAGTGGTGCCAAAGCAGCACCGCGAGCGCGATCGCCACCCCCGCGATCACGTTCACCAGGAACAACGGGCCGATCGTGTCGATGTCGGCGAACCCCTCGTTCGCGTACAGGTCGTAGTGCACCCAGGCCGAGCCGAGCAGCCCCAGCACCACCAGGACCCGCAGCACCCACGCCACCATGGCCGCACCCCTTCCCTCGACGGCAAACCTATAACCGTTCCACGAGACGACCCCCGATCCGGTTCAATGTGCAACAACTTTGAACCGGATCGGCGGCTATCCCGTGAAAAAAGGCATGACTGCTGACACACCCACCCGTCGTACCGTCCTGACCACCGGAGTCGCCGTGGCCGGCGCTGCGGCCGGTGCGGTCGCGCTCGCGGCCTGCGGCACCGACTCGGGCTCGTCCGGCTCGTCCGGGGGCGCCGCACCCGCGCCCGCGCCGTCGGGCACGACCGTCGCGGCGCTCGCCGACATCCCGGTCGGGCAGTGCAAATCCGTGCAGGTCAACGGCCAGCAGGCCATCGTCGCCCGGCCGACCGAGACGACCGCGGCGTGCTTCAGCGCCATCTGCACGCACCAGGGCTGCACCGTCAACCCCGACGGCGGCAAGCTCAGCTGCCCCTGCCACGGCTCGGTGTTCAACGCGCTGACCGGCGCCGTCGAAAAGGGCCCGGCCTCGACGCCGCTGCCGTCCATCCCCGTGAAGGTCGACGGCAGCAACGTCGTGACCGCCTAGCCCCAGACGAACAGCTGCTCACCGGCGGCCACGGGGCCGTCGGTGAGCAGCTCCGAAAGCCCGTCCGCCGGTGCGTCGAGCGCGACCACCGGCACCACCGGCGAGTAGCCGGCGGCCCGCACCGCGTCCGGGTTCCACCGGATCAGCGGCTGCCCCGCCCGCACGGACTCGCCCTTCACCACGTGCAGGGTGAAGCCCTCACCCTTCTGCTTGACCGTGTCGATGCCCAGGTGCACCAGCACGCCCTTGCCGTCCTCCCCCGCGACGACGAACGCGTGCGGGTGCAGGGTGACCACGGTGCCGTCGATCGGCGCCACCGCCTCCTGCTCCCCGCCGCCGGGCTCCACGGCGACCCCCGGCCCGACCATCGCCTGCGCGAACACCGGGTCGGGCACCTCGCTCATCGGCACCGCCCGGCCTGGCACCGGGCTCGCGACGACCGTGCTCACAGCAGGTCCTGGATGTCCTCGGCGATCGTGTCGGCCTCCGGCCCCACCACGACCTGCACGACCGATCCCATCTTCATGACCCCGTGGGCACCGGCCTGCTTGAGCGCCGCCTCGTCCACCACGGAACCGTCCTGCAGTTCGCAGCGCAGCCGCGTGATGCACCCTTCGATGTCGATGACGTTCCCGGCGCCTCCGAGCGCCGCGAGAATCTTTTCCGGCCTGTCGTCGGCCACGGCGGCCTCCCTCTCCTAGTCGGCTGAACACGTTCCCGTAACGGTGGTTGACACCCCAACGGTAGGCGGAGCATTCTGCCCCATCAAGAAATGGTCTAGACCGGAACGTACCAATCTTCGGCGCCGGGAGCGAGCCCGGCAACGAAGCCGAAACAAAGGGAAGGTGGCGACGTTGGCTGGATCCGAAGTCGCCGCCGGCCGGGTGGTGGACGGCCCCACGCCGAAACACGCCCAGCTGCGGGAAATCCTGCGGCGCACGATCGAACGGGAGCTCCCGCCCGGCTCCCCCATCCCGTCGGAACGGGAGCTGGCGCAGCGCTACGGCGTCTCGCGGCTGACCGTCCGGTCGGCGATCGGGAAGCTGGTCGAGGAGGGCCTGCTGACCAGGGCGAGGGGCAAGGGCACCTTCACCGCGACCCGCCGGATGGACCTGCAGCTGTACCTGTCGTCGTTCACCAACGACATGCGGCGGCGCGGGCTCGTGCCCACCACGAAGGTGCTCGGCCTGGCGGCCGAGGTCCCGCCGGCGCCCACCGCGAACGCACTGGGTCTCGCCCCGGGCAGCAGCGCCTACCGGCTGACCCGGCTGCGGTGCGCCGACGGGGTACCGCTCGCGCTCGAGCGGGGCTGGTACCACCCAGGGCCGCTGCCCGGACTGCTCGACCAGGACCTCACGCAGTCCCTGTACGAGCTCCTCGCCCGGCACTACGACCTCCGCTTCGACCACGGCAGGCAGATCGTCTGGGCCGAGGCGGCGGACCGGGAAACCGCGCGGCTGCTGGGCATCCGCGCCGGCGACCCGCTTCTGGTCTTCCGCCGGATCTCCACCACCGCCGGAGATCCGGTCGAGGACATCACCTCCTGGTACCGGGGCGACCGGTACCAGGTGACCATGGATCTGGACCCGACACTCCCCGCCGAACACGGAGGTATGCCGTGAGTACCACCACCGCCGAAGGAACGAACAGAGGGAAGGGCAGGGGGGTCGCGGGGCTGCAGCGCTTCGGCCGCAGCCTCATGCTGCCCATCGCCACGCTGCCCGCCGCGGGTCTGCTCAGCCGGCTGGGCCAGGACGACCTGCTCGGCCGCTGGGACGCGACGAAGAAGGTCGCGGCCGTGCTCGCCGCGGCCGGCGGTGGGCTGTTCGACTGGCTCCCGCTGCTGTTCGCGGTGGGCATCGCCGTCGGCTTCGCCCGGCGCGGCGACGGTTCGACCGGCGTCGCCGCCGTCGTGGGCTTCGTCGTGTTCAACAAGGTCGTGCAGGTCTTCGCGCCGATCAGCGACCTGGAAGGGTTCAAGGAGGGCTGGTACCTCCAGCCGATCAAGTGGCCCTACAGCGTGCTGGGCGGTGTGATCGTCGGTCTCGTGACGGCGGTGCTGTGGCAGCGGTTCCACCGCATCAAGCTGCCCCCGTACCTGGCCTTCTTCGGCGGCCGCCGGTTCGTGCCGATCATCAACTCGCTCGCCCTGCTGGTCCTCGGCGTCATCTTCGGCCTGATCTTCCCCGCCGTGGACAACGTCATCCAGCACCTGGGCAACGCGGTCACCGGGGACGCGGTCATCGGTGGCGGGATCTACGGTCTGGTCAACCGGCTGCTCCTGCCGATCGGCCTGCACCAGCTGATCAACGTGCCGGTGTGGTTCATCTTCAAGGGCGGCGACATCAACAACTTCTTCGCCGGGGACCCGCACGCGGGCGCGTTCACGACCGGGTTCTTCCCGATCTTCATGTTCGCGCTGCCCGCCGCCGCGCTGGCCATCTGGCACACCGCCCGGCCGGAGCAGCGGAAGGTGGCGGGCGGCATCATGATCTCCGCCGCGCTGACCTCGTTCCTCACCGGCGTCACCGAGCCGATCGAGTTCGCGTTCATGTTCGTGGCGTGGCCGCTGTACCTCATCCACGCGGTGCTCACGGGCGTCTCGCTCGCGATCTGCAACGCGCTGGACATCCACCTCGGGTTCTCGTTCTCGGCGGGCGCGATCGACTACCTGCTGAACTTCAGCGCCCCGGCCGCGAACCGGGCGTGGCTGCTGATCCCGATCGGCCTGGTGTACGCGGTGATCTACTACTTCGTGTTCCGCTGGGTCATCACGAAGTGGAACCTGCGCACCCCGGGCCGCGAGGAGGAGGGCGCCGAGCTCAACGACACCACCAAGGTCTGACGACCGCACGACGAGGGCCCGGTGCGACGCGGTCGCGCCGGGCCCTCGTCGTAGGGTGGCGGGGTGGACAGCCTGCGCGCGATCGACGAGTGGCCGGTGGACAACGCGTCGGTGGCGGTGGTCGCCGCCGACGGGACCGTGCTAGGGCAGCACGGTGACCCGGAACGCACGTACCGCCTCGCGTCGGTGACGAAGCTGCTGACGGCCTACACGGCGCACATCGCGATCGAAGAGGGCGTCGTCGAGCTCGACACACCCGCGGGCCCGGAGGGTTCGACGGTGCGGCACCTGCTCGCCCACACGTCCGGCCTCGCCTTCAACGAACACCGGGCGATGGCCGCGCCCGGGACGCGGCGGCTGTACTCCAACGCCGGGTTCGAGGTCCTCGCCGACACGCTCGCGGAACACTCGGGCATCCCGTTCGCCGAGTACCAGTCGGAGGCGCTGTTCGTGCCGCTGGGCATGGCTGCCACGAAACTGGACGGCTCCCCCGCCTCCGGCGCCGTCTCGTGCGTCCGCGACCTGCTCGCGTTCGCGGCCGAGCTGCAACGGCCCACCCTCCTGGACCCGGCGACGCTGAGCACGGCGACGCAGGTCGCGTTCCCCGGGCTGACCGGGGTGCTGCCGGGGTTCGGGCACCAGAAACCGAACGACTGGGGCCTGGGGTTCGAGATCCGCGACTCGAAGAGTCCACATTGGACAGGTGCGGCGTCGTCGCCCCGGACGTTCGGGCATTTCGGGCAGTCCGGCACTTTCCTCTGGGTGGACCCCGACGCGGGGGCCGCGTGCGTCGCGCTCACCGACCGCGCGTTCGGCCCCTGGGCGGCCGAGGTGTGGCCCGCTTTCACCGATCGGGTACTGGCAGAACTCACGGCGTGACCCGATCGGGGTGTCTTTCCGCGAACTAGACTTTAGTCGGATTCGCACCCCCCTCCGCGGCGGTTAGTTTTTGTTTCGCTGCGCGGAATCCTCGCGCACGGTCCCCTCATCCTGCGGAGGTTTGTTCGTCATGCGCTTTTCCCGTCTTCGCCGCGGCCTCGTCGGCCTCGGCGTGCTCGCCACCGCCGTGGTCACGCTCGCCACCGGCACCGCACAGGCCGCCACACCGTTCGTCGTCGGCGGCCAGACCGCCGCACAGGGCCAGTTCCCGTGGATGGTGCGGCTGTCGATGGGCTGCGGCGGCGCGCTCGTCGCGTCGAAGGTGGTGCTCACCGCCGCGCACTGCGTCACGCGCACCGGCAGCAACTCGAGCATCACCGCCACGATCGGCAAGGTCGACCTGCAGGCCGGCGGCGGGCAGTCGATCCGCTCCACGTACGTCTACCGCAGCCCGCAGTACGCCAGCACGGGCGCGCAGGACTGGGCGCTGATCGAGCTGGCGTCGGCGCCGTCGGCCCCGCTGCTGCCGATCGCCGCCCAGGGCCAGACTTCGCTCAACAGCGGCGATTTCACGATCATGGGCTGGGGTGCCACCACCGAGGGCGGCGGCCAGTCCCGGTACCTGAGATACGCGACGGTCCCGTTCGTCTCCGACGCGTCGTGCCAGCAGTCCTACGGCAGTGAACTGCAGCCGGCGTACGAGCTGTGCGCCGGTTACCCGCAGGGCGGCGTGGACACGTGCCAGGGTGACTCGGGCGGTCCGATGGTGAAGCGGGATTCCGCGGGTGACTGGGTCGAGGTCGGCATCGTCAGCTGGGGCGAGGGCTGTGCCGAACCGGGCTACCCCGGGGTGTACGGGGAGGTGCAGTCCTTCTCGGACAACATCAAGGCCCGGATCAGCTCCAGCGGGACGGTCGTCAGGTAAGGCTCATCACCCGCACCGGGCTGCCCGCCCGCCAGGCGGCGATGTCCTCGACCGCGTCGCGGAAGAAGACGTCGTAGACGTCACGGGTCACGTAGCCGAGGTGCGGGGTGAGCACCGCGTTGTCCAGCGTCCGCAGGGGGTGGTCGGCGGGCAGCGGCTCGACGTCGAACACGTCGAGCGCGGCGCCGCCGATCGCCCGGCGGCGCAGGGCGTCGACGAGGGCCGCCTCGTCGACGATGGGTCCACGGGAGGTGTTGACCAGCAGCGAATCGGGTTTCATGAGCGCCAGCTCCGCCGCGCCCACCAGGCCGCGCGTGCGCTTGCTGAGCACCAGGTGCACCGACAGCACGTCGGAGCGGCGGAACAGCTCCTCCTTCGGCACCGCGGTGACACCGTGCTCGGCGGCGCGTTCGGGGGTGAGGTTCTGGCTCCAGGCGATCGTCTCCATGCCGAACGCCTGCCCCACCTTCGCCACGCGCGAGCCGAGCCTGCCCAGGCCCAGCAGGCCCAGGGTCCGGCCGTGCAGGGGGACGCCGACGGTGGTCTGCCAGCGGCCCTGGCGCATCGCGGGCAGCTCGACGCCGAGGTGCCGCTGGGCGGCCAGGATGAGCGCCCACGTGTGCTCGGCGGTGGGGTGCGGGAGGTAGCCCGTGCCACACACGAGGATGCCGTGTTCCTCGGCGGCCTTCAGGTCGATCGCGGCGTTGCGGTGGCCGGTGCTGACCAGGAGCTTCAGGTCGGTCAGCCGGGCCAGCAGCTCGGCGGGGAACCGGGTGCGCTCGCGCATCGCGACGACGACCTCGGCGCCGGCGAGGCGGGCGACCAGTTCGTCGGGGTCGTCGATGTGGGAGGTGAACACCTCGAGCTCGGCGTCGAGGGACTTCCAGTCGGCGAAGTCCTGTGCCACGTTCTGGTAGTCGTCGAGGATGGCGATCTTCACGTGCCCGACGGTACCTCCTCGCTGATCGCGCGGAAGTACAGGAAGCGCGGTGCCGTGGTCAGCAGCGGGTAGAAGTCCGGATCGGCCTGCTTCGCCCCGGGCAGCGGCATCGGCTCGACCAGCTGGTCGACGGCGAACCCGGCCTGCCGCAGCGCGCGGAAGCTCGCGCTGAGCGGGCGCCGGTAGAACCGCACCGGCATGGGTCGCCCGGCGACGGTGAACACTTCGTGCACCGGCTCGGTGCGGAAGTAGTCCGGACGGTCGAACCAGTGCCAGTCCTCCGGGTGGTGCACCGACAGCACGAGCACGCCACCGGGTTCGAGCACCCGCCGCAGCTCGGCGAGCGGCGGACCCCAGTCCTCGAGGTAGTGCAGCACCAGTGACGCGGTGACGAGGTCGAACGCGTCCGACGGCAGGAAGTCCAGCGGCCGCGCGAGGTCGGCCTGGTGGAACTCGGCCTCGGGGCAGCGTCTCCGCGCGAGCCCGATCATGGTGGCGCTGAGGTCGATCCCGGTGACCTTCGCACCCCGTTCGACCAACTGCCGGGCGAGGTGGCCGCCCGCGCAGCCGACGTCGAGCACCCGCTTGCCCGCGACGTCCCCGGCGAGTTCCAGGATGGCGGGGCGGTCGTAGTAGGCGTTGGTGGCGTTCGTGGCGGAATGCTCGTCGTAGAGGTGACCGAGCTCGTCGTACTGCGTCTCGGCCATCAGGCGCACCCCAGGATCTCGTCGATGACGTCGTTCTTCGCGTCGGCGTAGTTCTGGCTGTACTTCCAGGTGCGCGAATAGACGTGCAGGTTGACGTCGGTGTCCGGCCCCTTGAAGGCGCGGTGCTCGTCGTGGCCCGGTTCGCGGATGACCAAGCGGTAGCCCGCGGCTTCAAGCGCGGGCACGTAGGCGGGTTCGTCGGCAGAGTTGGGGACGACGAGGAGCACGTCGATGATCTGCTTGGCGCACAGGCCCGGCACCGACGTCGAACCGACGTGGTCCAGCGGCACGACCCGCTTCCCCAGGGCCGAGCGGATGCGGCTAGCCTTACGTTCGTAGAGTTGCGCCCAGCGGGGATCGTAGTCGGCGAGGGTGACGGTCGAGTTCAGGACCGGTGCCCCGGCGACCCAGATTTCCTGGATCTCACCCTCGGCATAGCTGACGCGTCCGGCGTTCGGCATGACTGTCCCTTCTGGAAGGCAGTCGGCCAACGTAGCTCAGGCGATCGGCAGCGGCAACACGTTTTCCGTCGCCGCGCGGAGGGCGTTCCGCATCGCCTCGCGGGGGGCCGGGCGGCCCGTGAAGTGCTCCACCTGGCCGAAAGCCTGGTGCAGCAACATGTCCAGCCCCGTCGCGATCCGGCCGCCGCGGGCCGCGACCGCCTCCGCCAGCGGGGTGGGCCACGGGTGGTAGACCACGTCGAGCACACACGGCGCCGCCGCCAGCGTGGCCGCGCTGCCCGCGACCGCCGCGGGCGGCACGGTGCTCACGAGCACCGACACGTCCGACACGACCTTCGCGAAGTCCACTTCGGACCACGCGAGCACCTCCGGCTCGACCCCGGCACGCTCCGCCGCCGCCACGGCTTCCGCCGCCCGTGCGGGATCCCGCACCACCAGCCGCACCCGGGCCACGCCCAGTTCGGCGAACGCCACCACCGTCGCCGCCGCCGTGCCGCCCGCGCCGAGGACCAGCCCCGTCGACCCGGGCTCCGCCGCGAACCCGCCCGCCACGCGCACCGCGCCTACGACGCCGTCGACGTCCGTGCTGTCCGCGAACCACCCGGAATCCCGGCGCACCAGCGTGTTCGCGGCACCCGCCGCGACCGCACGCGGGCTCGCCTCCGCCGCGAACTCCAGCGCGGCACGCTTGCCCGGCATCGTCACCGACAGCCCAGCCCACTCGGGCCCCAGTCCCGACACGAAACCGGGCAGCGCCTCGGCGTCCACCTCGATGCGCTCGTAGCTCCAGCCGGTCAGCCCGAGCGCCCGGTACGCGGCTTCGTGCAGCACCGGGGACAGCGAATGCGCGATCGGCTTGCCCAGTACGGCCGCCCTAGTACGCACCGCGCTGCCTCGCCAGGTCCTTGTTCCGGTTGTGCTCCGGCAGCGTCGCCGCGAAGCACGACAACCCGTTCTTCTCGCACTTGACGAAGAAGAACCAGTCGCCCTCCGTCGGGCGCAGCGCCGCCTGGATGGCGTCCGCGCTCGGCGAACCGATCGGGGTGGGAGGCAGCCCGTTCGTCGTGTAGGTGTTGTAGGCCCCGGGCCGCTGGCGATCCGCGTCCGTGGTGGTCACGACCGGCTTGTCGAGCAGGTAGTTCACCGTCGAGTCCAGCTGCAGCCGCTGGTTCTGCCCGAGCCGGTTGTAGATGACGCGGGAGATCTTGCCGAAGTCCGCGCTCACGCCCTCCCGTTCGACCAGCGAGGCGATCGTCAGCACCTGGTACGGGTTCTCCCCCTGCACCGAGGTCGACGCCGCCAGGCCCGCCGCCTGGACCTTGGTCGCCGAGCTCTTCAGCACGAACCCGAGCAGCTCCTGCGCGCTCCAGCCGGGCTTGACGTCGTACACGCCCGGCGCCACGAGACCTTCGATCCGGCGCGGATCGGTGCTCTTGCCCGCGACGCTCGCGGCCCAGTCCGGCACGCCCATCGCCGCGAGGTCGGCCGACGCCGCCGTCTTACGCAGGTCGTCGGTGGACACGCACGTGCTCTTCCCGTTGAGGTCCGCGCACGAAGCCTTGGACAGCAGGCTGAACACGCCCGGGGTCACAGTGCCGTCGGGCTGCGTGATGTCGTCGAGCTGGGTGCCGGCGCGGACCTGCAGCACACCCACGCGTGCGTCCGCCGACGTCAGCTTCGCGACGGCCGCCGCACCGGACATCTTCGTCTTCATCACGTAGTAGCCCGGCTGGAGGCTCAGCACCTTCGTGTTGTCCTCGCTGGCCTTCACGAACGCCTTCGCGCTCGCCACCACGCCCGCGTTCATCAGCTCGGCGCCGATCGCGTTCGTCGAGTCGCCCTGGCCGATCTCGATCACGACGTCGCCTTCGCCGCTGCCGTCGTAGTCGGCGTAGCCGAAGACCTTGTCGATGCCGTACCAGGCGCCCGCGCCGATCAACGCGATCACGGCCAGCGCGGCGACCCACCGGAACATCCGGCGGCCCCGGCCGGCCCGCTTCGGCCGCTCGTCCTCGTCGTCGGGCGGCTCGATGTACTCCGGCTCGGCCCGCTCGTCCTCCGGGTAGTCGTCGGCGTAATCGCCGTCGTAGTCGTCCTCGGCGTACTCCTCGGCTTCCTCGCCGTCGTAGTCGTCCTCGTAGTACTCGTAGTCCTGGACGGGGATGACGTCGGTCGGCGTGTCGTCCGGCGGGATCTGCCGCGGGCGCGGCCGCCGCGGGGGCACCGGGCGGTCGTCGAACAGGTCCAGCCCGTGGTCGGCCTGCGGAGGACGGCGCACCGGCGGCCGGCGCACGGGCGGCGGCTCCTGCGGCACCGGCCGGGCGTGCCGCGGCGGCAGGTTGCGGGGCAGGGGCGGAGGCGGCGGCCCCGGGCGGCGCCGGCGCCCGCCGGGCGGCAACGGCGGAAGCTCGGAGCTCACGATCGGCCCTCCCGCGCCAGGTGTGCGGCCCGGCCGTCGAGCCAGCCCTGCAGGATCTCCACCGCGGCGGCCTGGTCGACCACCGCGCGCTGCTTGCGTCCCTTGACGCCTCGCTGCGACAGCATGCGGGCCGCGCTGACCGTGGTCAAGCGCTCGTCGGCCAACCGTACCGGGACCGGGGCGATCCGCCCGGCGAGCTTTCCGGCGTAGGCAACGGCGATCTCGGCGGCCTGGCCGTGCCGGTCCGCGAGCGTCCTCGGCAGGCCCACGATCACCTCCACCACCTCGTGCTCGGAGACGAGGCCGGCCAGCTGGTCGAGGTCACTGTCACTGTGCGCATCACGCGACAGGGTAACGAGGGGGGACGCGAGCACCGGGGCGGGATCGCTCAGCGCGACCCCGACCCGGACGGACCCGACATCCACGGCGAGACGGCGGCCGGCCCCGGGATCGGACTCCCCGGGCCGGTCGGCGGTGCGGGCGGTCACCCCGCGGCGACCGCGGCCCGCAGCGCGGTGATGGCCTGCTCGATGCCGGCGGGGTTGCTGCCGCCACCCTGCGCCATGTCCGGCTTGCCGCCGCCGCGCCCGCCGATCTCGGGCGCGAACGAGGGCACGAGCTTGCCCGCCGCGAAGCCCTTGTCCCTGGCCTCGGCCGTGGTGGCCACGACGAAGCTCAGCTTGTCGCCCTGCGGCGCGAACAACGCCACGATCCCGGGCCGCGAACCGAGCCGCGTGCGCACCTCACCGGCGAGTGAGCGCAGCGCGCCCGCGTCGACGTCCCCGTCGAGCTTCTCCGCCACCAGCAGCACGCCGTTCACGTCCTGCGCCTTGTCCGCGAGCGCACCGGCCGAGCCGAGCACCTGCTGGGTGCGCAGCTGCTGGATCTCCTTCTCCGCGTTGCGCAGGCGCGTCAGCACGTCCTCGATGCGCGAGGGCAGCTGGTCGCTGGGCACCTTGAAGGTGCTCGCGAGCTGCGACACCAGCAGCTGCTCCTTGCGCACGTGGCGCAGCGCGTCGTTGCCCACCAGCGCCTCGACGCGGTGCACGCCGGAACCGATGGACGAGTCGCCGACGAGCTTGACCAGGCCCAGCTCACCGATGCGGCCCACGTGGGTGCCACCGCACAGCTCGCGCGAGTAGTCACCCATGTCGACCACGCGCACGTCGTTGCCGTACTTCTCGCCGAACAGCGCGACCGCGCCCAGCTCGAGCGCCTTGTCCTTGGTCGTGATGTAGCTCTGCACCTCGACGTCGCTCTGGAGGTAGTCGTTGACCTCCTCCTCGACCTCGGTGAGCACGTCGGCCGACACCGGGCCCGGCGTGGTGAAGTCGAACCGCATGCGGCCGGGCGAGTTCAGCGAACCCGCCTGCGCCGCGCGCTTGCCGTAGGCGCCGCGGACCGCGGCGTGCACGAGGTGCGTCGCCGAGTGCGAGCGCGCGATCGAGCCGCGGCGGGCGGCGTCGACCGAACCGGTCACCTCGGTGTCGAGGCCGATCTCGCCCTCGGTCACCTCGACCCGGTGCACCCACAGGCCCGGCACGATCTTCTGCACGTCGAGGACCTTCGCCTCGCCGCCGTCGCCGACCAGCACACCGGTGTCCGCGACCTGGCCACCGCTCTCGGCGTAGAACGGGGTCCGGTCGAGCACCAGCTCGGCCTTGTCCCCGGCCCGCACGCTGCGCACGCCCTGGCCGTCCTTGAGCAGGCCGATGACCTTCGCCGACGCCTGCAGGTCGGTGTAGCCGAGGAAGTCGGTCTCGCCGTGCCGCTCCAGCAGCTCCCGGTACACCGACAGGTCGCCGTGGCCCTTCTTGCGGGCCGCGGCGTCGGCCTTGGCGCGCTGCCGCTGCTCCTCCATCAGCGTGCGGAAGCCCGCCTCGTCGACCTCCAGGCCCTGCTCGGACGCCATTTCCAGGGTCAGGTCGATCGGGAAGCCGTAGGTGTCGTGCAGCTGGAAGGCGCGGTCGCCCGCCAGGACGTTGCCGCCGGCCTTCTTCGTCTCCTCCGCCGCGAGGTCGAAGATGCGCACCCCGCTGGTCAGCGTCGCGAGGAAGGCCTCCTCCTCCACGCGCATGACCTCGCTGATGCGGTCGAAGTCGCGGGCGATCTCCGGGTACGACGGCGCCATCGCGTCGCGCACCACGGCGGCGAACTCGGGCAGCACCGGCTCGTGCACGCCCAGCAGGCGCACCGAGCGCACGATGCGGCGCAGCAGGCGGCGCAGCACGTACCCGCGCGCCTCGTTGCCGGGGGTCACGCCGTCACCGATCAGCATCACGCCGGAGCGGGCGTGGTCGGCGATGACGCGGAAGCGCACGTCGTCGGCGTGGTCCGTGCCGTAGCGGCGGCCCGAGAACTCCTCGGCCTTCGCGATCACCGGGCGCACCAGGTCGGTCTCGTAGACGTTCTCCACGCCCTGCAGCAGGTACGCCACGCGCTCGACACCCATGCCGGTGTCGATGTTCTTCTTCGGCAGGGAACCGAGGACGGGGCCGCCCTTCTTCGGGCTCACGTCCCCGCGGACGTCCTGCATGAAGACGAGGTTCCAGATCTCCAGGTAGCGGTCCTCGTCCATGGCGGGACCACCGTCGCGGCCGTGCTCCGGGCCGCGGTCGTAGTAGATCTCCGAGCACGGGCCGCCGGGGCCGGGCACGCCCATGTCCCAGTAGTTGTCGTCCGCGCCGCGCAGCTGGATGCGGGACTCGGGGATGTCGGTGGCCTTGCGCCACAACGCGGTCGTCTCCGCGTCGTGCTCGTAGACGGTCGCCCAGATCCGGCTGGGGTCCAGCCCGAGGCCGCCGTCGGCCTGCGACTTCGTGATGAAGTCCCAGGCGAAGGAGATGGCGCCCTCCTTGAAGTAGTCCCCGAAGGAGAAGTTGCCCGCCATCTGGAAGAACGTGTTGTGCCGCGTGGTCTTGCCGACCTCGTCGATGTCGCCGGTGCGCACGCACTTCTGGATGCTCGTCGCCCGCGGGTACGGCGGCGGGGCCTCACCGAGGAAGTACGGCTTGAACTGCACCATGCCGGCGTTGACGAACAGCAGCGTGGGGTCGTCGAGGATGAGCGACGCGCTGGGCACCCTGGTGTGCCCGTTGCGCTCGAAGTGCTCGAGGAACCGCTTGTTGATCTCGTGTGTTTCCACTGTCTTTCCTACGAAGGCTGGGGCGGCGGGGCGGGACCCCGCCGGAGTTTCCGGGACGCGGCGACGGCGGAGAGCGGAAGTGCGGGAAAGCGCTCAGCCCTCCGCCCGGCGCGCTCGCGCCGGGCGCGCGGCGTGCCGGCCCGCCGCCGGCCGCGGGGCGGGCACACCCGACCGCTGCTCCACCATGTCCCGCAGCTCCTGTTCCCGTTCGCTCATCCCGGCGCGGATGTCGGCGCCGAACGAACCGATGGCGCCCGCCAGCTCCTGCACCGCGTCACCGAGGTTGGCGGCCAGCCCGGCGGGCGTGGCCTGGCGGGCCGTGCGGCCCGCCTTGCGGGTGACCGCGACACCCGCCGCGACACCCACTCCCAGCCAGAATAGCCGCTTCATGACCTGCCGCTCCCCCGGTTGCGGCGGCGCGAGTGCTTGCCGTCCACCTCGCCCTTGGCCTTGCGGCGGGCGCGGATGGCCTTGCTGACGCCGTAGGACAGCGCGGCGGTCTTCACCAGCGGGCCGCCGAGGGTCGCGGTGAACACCGACGACAGCGCCGAGACGTTGCCGCTGACCGCCTGCGCGTTCGCGGTGATCCCGTCCACGCGCTCCAGCTGCGTGTTCACGTGGGTGATGGTCTCGTTGGCCCCGACGAGGATCGGGTCCGAGTTCTCGTGCGCCTTGCGGATCGCGATGGTCGCCTCGTCCAGGGTGCGGCCGAGCTTGAGCAACGGGATCGCCAGCAGCAGCACCAACAGCACGAATGCACCAGCGGCGATCAGCGCGGCGATCTGCCCTGCCGACACAGGACCTCCTTCAAGGGGCGACGGCGTGAATGCCGGTCAGGCTACCGTGCTGCCGCGCTTCCGGCCCGGGCTACCCCTGGCGTGTCCCGTAGTAGAGGGTGGCCATGTCCTCGTCCGCGTGCCCGGCGTCCACCGCGGCCTCCAGGTGCGCCAGCGCCGCGCGCACGCTGCCGAGGTCGACCCCCTCGCCCGCGGCGTCGAGGACCAGCCGCGCGTCCTTCGCGGCGTGCCGGGCGGCGAACGACAGCGGGTACTCCCCCGAGATCATCGCGCCACCCTTGGCGTGGGCGTACGGGGAGTCGAGCGCGCCGCCGGAAATGGCGTCCAGGAACAGCTTCGGGTCCACCCCCAGCTCCCCGGCCAGTGCCACGCTCTCCGCGGTCGCGTTGGTCAGGGCGAGCACCCACGCGTTGGCGACGAGCTTGAGCCTGCTGCCCGCGCCCGCCGGGCCGAGCCACACGGTGCGGGAGCCGATGGCGTCGAAGACCGGCGCGCAACGCTCGCGCAGCTCCTCCGGACCTGAGGCGAGCACGACGAGCTTGCCCTGCTCGGCGGGCTGTTTCGTGCCCAGCACGGGCGCGTCGACGAAGGCGACCCCGGCCTTGTCGGCGAGCGCGGCGAGCCTTTCGGTCCACTCGACACCCACGGTGCTGGCCTGGATCCACACCGGGACGTCGGTCAGCGCGGCCTCGGCCACCTCGTGCACGACGGGCCCGTCGGCGAGCATGGTGAGCGCGAAGTCGGCTCCGGCCACCGCGTCCTGAGGGGTGTCCGCGATCTCGACGCCGTGCTCCGCGAGCGGTTCCGCCTTCTCGCGGCTGCGGTTCCAGGCACGCACGCGCAGCCCGGCGGCGGCGAGGTTCGCCGCCATCGGCGCGCCCATGATCCCGGTTCCCAGCACGGCCACGGTGTCGGTCATCCAGCGCCTCCTCAAGTCCTCGCGTATAGGTCGTTATACGGGGATCACTCCCCGCGAACGGTCCGGCGCAGCCGGGGTACCCGTTCCGCGAGCGTTCGCTCGGCCCCGCGCTGGGTCGGGTGGTAGTAGTCACGGCCGACGAGCTCGTCCGGCGGGTACTGCTGCGGCAGCACGCCCTCCGGCACGTCGTGCGGGTAGCGGTACCCCTGGGCGTTGCCGAGCTTGGCGGCGCCCGCGTAGTGCCCGTCGCGCAGGTGCGGCGGCACGGTCCCGATCCGGCCGGCGCGCACGTCCGCCAGCGCCGCGTCGATCCCCGTCACCACCGCGTTCGACTTCGGCGCGGTGGCCAGGTGGATGGTGGCCTGCGCCAGCGCGAGACGGCCCTCGGGCATGCCGATGAACTGCACCGCGTGCGCGGCGGCGACGGCCGCCTGCAGCGCGGTCGGGTCGGCGAGGCCGATGTCCTCGCTGGCGTGCACGACGAGGCGGCGCGCGAGGAACCGCGGGTCCTCCCCGGCCTCGATCATCCGCGCCAGGTAGTGCAGCGCGGCGTCCACATCGGACCCGCGGATCGACTTGATGAACGCGCTGATCACGTCGTAGTGCTGGTCGCCGTCGCGGTCGTAGCGCACCGCGGCCTTGTCCACGGTCGCCTCGACGGTGGCGAGGTCGATCGTGCGGTGCTCCGTGGCCGCCGCCGCGTCCGCCGCGGCCTCCAGCGCGGTGAGCGCCCGGCGCGCGTCCCCGGAGGCCAGCCGTACCAGGTGTTCCTCGGCCTCCTCGGTCAGCTCCAGCTCGCCGCCCAGGCCGCGTTCGTCGGCCAGTGCGCGGCGGATCAGCTCACGCACGTCGTCGTCGGTCAGCGGGCGCAGCTGCAGCACCAGCGAACGCGACAGCAGCGGCGAGACGACCGAGAACGACGGGTTCTCCGTGGTGGCGGCGACGAGCAGCACCGTGCGGTCCTCGACCGCGCCCAGCAGCGCGTCCTGCTGGGTCTTGGAAAACCGGTGCACCTCGTCGATGAACAGCACGGTGTTCTCGGCGTTGTACATCCGGCGGCGGCGGGCTTCCTCGATGACCCCGCGCACCTCCTTGACGCCCGCCGACAACGCCGAGAGCGCCACGAACCGGCGGCCCGTGGCGGTGGAGACCAGGTTCGCCAGCGTCGTCTTGCCCGTGCCGGGCGGGCCGTAGAGCAGGACCGACGCCGGTGCGGCACCCTCGACGAGCCGCCGCAGCGGCGCGCCCTCGCGCAGCAGGTGCTGCTGGCCCACCACCTCGTCCAGCGTCCGCGGCCGCATGCGCACCGCGAGCGGGGAACCCGGCGGCACGACCGGCTCCGGCGGCGCCCCGACCGGATCGGGGCGCTCCAGATCCGGGTTCACAGTGAAGAGTTCGTCCTGCACTCCTCCACGTTAACGGGGACCTCCGACACTGTTTGCGAGCGCCAGGTCAGGTACGACTGCTTGGCCGAGGCGGCCATGATGCCCGCGGCGTAGGGCAGCAGGTCGCGGCCCCGCCGCCACAGCCACGGCACCCCCTTCACCACGAGCCAGCCCACGTGGTCGATCGTGCGCGGCCGCACGCCGCCCGAGCACACCAGGCTGACCGGCTCCGGCACGGCGATCCCCGCGCCCGCCAGCAGCTCGGTGAGCCCGCGCGCGAGCAGGCGGTGCCCCAGCTCCGAGGGGTGCAGGCGGTCCACGCTCCACGCCGACAGGTCGTAGGCGCCCGGCACCGCCCCCAGGTCGAGGCACGGCACCCCGTGCCGGCGCACGACCCCGTCCACGGCGGCGTTCAGCTCGTCGATGCGGGACTTCAGCGCCCGGTGGAGCGGGCCGGGCAGCCGGAACACGCGGCCGTGGTCGTGGAAGCGCACGGGCACCACCACCGCCCCGGCCGCGGTCAGCGTCGTCACGACGTGGTCGAGGTCGGCGGCGACCGAGGCGGCGTCGAAGTCCGAGCGCAGGGTGTCGTTCATGCCGGCGATCACCACCGCCACGTCGGGCCGGTGCGCGGCCGCCGCGGGCACCTGTTCGTAGCGCACGCACCGCAGGCGCGCACCGGTGAAGGAGGTGTTGAGGTAGCCCTCGGGCGCCACGGCCAGCGCCTGCGCGACGAACGGGCCGACACCGCGCCAGCCGCGGCCGGGCACCGGGTCGCCGAGCCCCACGGCGGTCGAGTCACCGAGCACGGCCAGGCGCCGCACCCGTCGGGGCATCGCTTCGGTCGGGGGGATCTGCTCGCTCAGCGCGGTCACGCCTACAGAGGCTCGGACACGCAGGCTCACCGCGGGTGAGCGCCGGGTAACGAGGCCGGGATGTTCTACCGAAATGCTGGGTACAGCGGCAGCTCGAGCCCCGGCCCGTGCCGCGCGTCGAGCGCCGCGGCGACGGCGGTGGCGTGCCCGGCGACCTCGCGCCGCCCCAGCCGCTCCGCGTCCACCGCCAGGTTGCGCCACCAGGTGACCAGCGCGGCGGGCTTGTCGCCGCCGCCCGCGAGCACCGTCCAGGTGCTGACCCAGACCAGCAGCAGCTGGTGGTCCAGCAGGTGCGCGAACAACACGTCGTTGTCGGCCAGCCCCGGCCAGACCGCGATGACCTCCGACCGCCACGCGGCGACCATCGCCTCGCTCATGCCCGCGGGCAGCGCGAGCGGCTCGGGGCAGGTCGCGAAGGGCACCCGCAGGTGCGCGGCGTCGATCAGCGCGTTGCGCACGCGTCCGCGTTCGAAGTCGAGGAACCGCACTCCACCGCTGGTCACGAGGTTGTTGTCCGGGCTGAGGTCGACCGGGCTGAACGCGCGGTAGGCCAGCGACCTCGCGCGCTCCAGCGCCGCCGCGGCGAACTCCCGCACCTCCTCCGGCGTGTCCACGCCCAGGTGCTCGGACAGCAGCGCGGAGAGCTGGGCGGACGCCGCGCCGGGGGTGCTGTCCTCGTGCTTGACCGGGCCGCCGAGCCTGCGCAGCAGCGCGTCGAAATCCGCCTCGCGCCCGGCGGTCGTGGCGTGCATCCGGCCGAGGGAGCGCGCCCACGACAGCAGCGCCCGCTCAGCGGCACGGGCGTCGCGCCCCCGCAGCTTGTCCCGCAACGTCGGTGCGGCGCCGAGGTCGTCGATCACCAGGACCCGGCGGGCACCGTCGTGCGCCAGCAGCTCCGGGCACATCCGCTCCTCGGGCGGCAGCGCCGTGAACAGCTGGTAGCTCACCGCCTCCTGGGCGAACGGGTCGGGCGCGGCCTCCGGCTTCGCCTCGGGGTAGTGCTTGATGACCAGGGTGCGCGGCAGGCCGAAGGGCGAGGACGCGATCTTCGCCCTGACCACCGTCGCCGGGCCGCTGCCCGGCAGTGCCTCGGGGTCCACGAGGGCGATGGCACTGCCGAAGCGGTGTTCGAGCACCGCCTCCCCGGCCGCGACCGCCGCCGCGACGGCCGGGTCCACGGGAGTACCTGCTGTGCCTGCGGTGTTGTCTTCGGAAGTCTCCACGGTCATCGTCTTCGACCCTACTAGCGGCCCGAGGGCCAACTCCACCACCATTTCAGCCCGCGGACAGCGGGCGGCCACCCGTGCGCACCCGCTGTCCCCTGCGGCGCAGTGCCAGCACGACGGCGGCGGCCGCCACGATGCCGATGAGGTTCACCACGAGCTGCGCCACCGACTCCAACGAGCGGCGCCAGTCCCCGGTGACGGCCGCGACCGCGGCGTACCCGGCGGCGGGCACCGTGGTCACCGAGATGAACACGCCCACCAGCGCGGCGGACTTGGCGGAGGTCATCGCGAGCATGCCCGCGGCACCGGCGAGCAGCGCGACGATCAGCGAGTACCAGCCGACCTCGTAGACGAAGTCGACCTGCGGGTGCTCCCCCGAACGGAACGCCGACACGTCCAGCAGCCCCACGAGCTCGCTCAGCAGCGTCACCCCCGCGGTGACCGCCATCGCGACCGGGAAGCCGATGCCGAGCGCGGCGCCCGCGCGGCGCATCAGGTCACCGCGCCGCAGCACGAGCCCCACGGCGAGGGCCGCGAGCGGCCCGAACTCCGGCCCCACGACCATCGCCCCGACGATCGTCACCGGCGAGTCGGTGATCACGCCCACCGACGCCAGCAGGCACGCGATGGCCAGGAACGCCAGGAACGTCCCGTTGAGGCGGGACTCCTCGCCGGTGCGGCTGAGCAGCTCCTCCCACACCACCGCGTCGGCGCTCTCCCCCGGCGCGGCCTCCTCGGCCCGGTCGGCGGAGTCGGACAGCGCCGTGTCGAGCGACTCCAGCGTGATGCCGCCGTGGTGGTCGAGGTCCAGCCCGCACAGCAGGTCGAGGATCTCGTCCGCCGCCTCACGCGCGACGTCGGCCTCGATGAGGTCGCCCGCCGGCTCGAGCGCGGCGCCCCGGTGCACGACGATGTGTGCCGTGCCCGGGTGCGACCGCAGCCGCGCCAGCGCCTCGTCCGTGCTGCCCGCCGGGCTGATCACCCGCAGGTGCAGCACCGGCTCACGCCTTTTCGGCCGGCTTCACCGGTGGCTTGGCGTCGATGCCCGCCTCCTTGCGCTGCTGCGCGGTGATCGGCGCGGGCGCCCCGGTCAGCGGGTCGTAACCGCCGCCGGTCTTGGGGAACGCGATGACCTCGCGCAGCGACTCGGCCTTGGCCAGCAGCATCGTGATCCGGTCCCAGCCGAACGCGATCCCGCCGTGCGGCGGCGGGCCGAACTGGAAGGCGTCGAGCAGGAAGCCGAACTTCTCCTGCGCCTCCTCCTCGGACAGGCCCATCACCTCGAAGACGCGCTTCTGCACGTCGGCGCGGTGGATACGGATGGAGCCGCCGCCGATCTCGTTGCCGTTGCAGACGATGTCGTAGGCGTAGGCCAGCGCGTTGCCCGGGTCCTGCTCGAACTTGTCGATCCACTCCGGGGTGGGCGAGGTGAACGCGTGGTGCACCGCGGTCCACTTGCCGGAGCCGACCGCGACGTCGTCGCCGATCTCCTCGACCGGTGCGAACAGCGGCGCGTCGACGACCCACACGAACGACCACTCGTCCTCGTCGATCAGCCCGAGGCGGTGGCCGATCTCGACCCGCGCGGCGCCGAGCAGGGCGCGGGCGCCGTTCGGCGTGCCGGCGGCGAAGAACACGCAGTCACCGGGGTTGGCGCCGACCTTCTCGGCCAGGCCCTCGCGCTCGGCCTCGGAGATGTTCTTCGCGACCGGGCCGGACAGCGTGCCGTCCTCGCCGATGAGCACGTACGCGAGGCCCTTCGCGCCGCGCTGCTTGGCCCACTCCTGCCACGCGTCGAGCTGGCGGCGCGGCTGGCTGCCGCCGCCCGGCATCACCACGGCACCCACGTAGGGGGCCTGGAACACGCGGAACGGCGTGTCGGCGAAGTACTCGGTGAGGTCGGTGAGTTCGAGGCCGAAGCGCAGGTCGGGCTTGTCCGTGCCGTAGCGGGCCATGGCGTCGGCGTAGGTCATGCGCGTGATCGGCCGGGGCACGTCGTGCCCGATCAGCTTCCACAGCGCCGCGACGATGTCCTCGCCGACCTTGATCACGTCGTCCTGCTCGACGAAGCTCATCTCGATGTCGAGCTGGGTGAACTCGGGCTGCCGGTCGGCGCGGAAGTCCTCGTCGCGGTAGCAGCGGGCGATCTGGAAGTAGCGCTCCATGCCGCCGACCATCAGCAGCTGCTTGAACAGCTGGGGCGACTGCGGAAGGGCGTACCACGAGCCGGGCCTGAGCCGCGCCGGGACGACGAAGTCCCGCGCGCCCTCGGGCGTGGAGCGGGTCATCGTCGGGGTCTCGATCTCGACGAAGTTCTGCGCGTGCAGCACCTCGCGCGCGACGCGGTTGACCTCGCTGCGCAGGCGCAGGTTGAAGGCGGGGCCGCTGCGGCGCAGGTCCAGGTAGCGGTACTTGAGGCGCACCTCCTCGCCGACGTCCACGCGGTCGTCGATCGGGAAGGGCAGCACCGCCGACTCGGACAGCACGTCCAGCTCGGTGGCGAGCACCTCGATCGCGCCCGTGGCGATCTCGGCGTTCTCGTTGCCCTCGGGGCGGCGGGAGACCTCGCCGGTGACCTTGACGCAGTACTCGGAACGCAGCTGGTGCGCGCGCTCGGCCATCTCGCCCTCGCGGAAGACGACCTGGGCGACCCCGCTGGCGTCCCGCAGATCGATGAAGATCACCCCGCCGTGATCGCGCCGCCGGGCGACCCACCCGGTGAGCGTGACGATCTGGCCGGCGTGCTCGGCACGCAGGGTGCCGGCGTCGTGGGTGCGAAGCACTGCGGTTGCTCTCCTTGAAAAGGCACGGTGGCTAGCAGGGGATTTGCTGCCCGTCAAGGCTAACGAACGCACCCCGGGGCGGCGCGAGCAGGTTTCTCCTACCGGTTGGTGGGTGCGGGGTGGTGGCGCGGTGGGCGGGGGTGGCGCGGGGGCTGGCGTCTGCGGTGAGCGGGGGTGGCGCGGATGGCGCGCGGTGGCGCGGATGGCGCGCGGTGGCGCGGATGGCGCCGGGGGCGCGCGGGGTGTCGCGAGAGAGCGGGACGAGCGAGGCGCGAGTACGCGCGGGGTGGGACGGGACGGGCGCGGCAAGGCACGAGCACGCGCCGCGAGTGCGCACCGAGTGCTGGGCAGCGCGAGCGCACCGGGCCGTCGCGCAAGGCGGCGCAAGCGCGCAGGACGGGCCGAGTGCACACGGCGGCGCGAGCGAGCGGCGGCAGCTGGGCGGATGCTGGGCGAGCGCAGCGGACGGCTCGGCGGCGCGAGCGGTGCGAGCACGTGGGACTGGCGTGCAGTGGCGGCCAGGCGGCACGAGCGACCCGCCGCCCGCACAAAAACCTGACCCAGCGCCCGCGGAAAGCCCGCCACCGACCCCGGCCGTCACAGCAGCGTCATCTGCTCTGGGACCACCTCCGCTTCCCGGGGCGTGGGGATGCGGTGGGACGCCTCGCCGCGGTCGCGGGCGAAGCCGTGGCGACGGAGCAGTGGGCCGACCCTCGCGGCGAGGACCCGGCGGTAGCCCGCCGCCGCGTAGGAGCCTCTGCCGTAGATCTTCCGGTAGCCGTCCACCAGCTCCGGGTGTTCCCGCGCCAGCCACTGCGCGTACCACTCGCGCGCGCCCGGCCGCAGGTGCAGGGCGAGCACGGTCGCGCTCGTGGCTCCCGCTTCCGCGACCTCGGCCAGCAGCGCGTCCAGCTGCTCGGTCGAGTCCGTGAGGCCCGGCAGCACCGGCGCGATCATCACCCCGCACGGCAGCCCCGCGTCCCGCAGGCGGCGGACCAGCTCCAGGCGCGCCTGCGGGCTCGGGGTGCCCGGCTCGACGCGCCGCTGCAGCTCACGGTCCAGCAGCGCGATCGACACCCCGAGCCCCACCTCGACATCGCCCGCCACCGAGCGCAGCAGCGGGATGTCCCTGCTCATCGTGGTGCCCTTGGTCAGGATCGAGAACGGCGTACCCGACTCGGCGAACGCGCGGATGATGCCGGGCATCAGCCGGTACCGCCCCTCCGCCCGCTGGTACGGGTCGGTGTTGGTGCCCATCGCGACGTGCTCCCGCCGCCAGCTCGGCCGCTTCAGCTGCCGCGCCAGCACCTCCGGCGCGTTGATCTTGACCACGACCTGCGTGTCGAAATCCCGCCCCGCGTCGAACTCCAGGTACGTGTGGGTGTTGCGCGCGAAGCAGTAGGCACACGCGTGACTGCAGCCGCGGTACGGGTTGACGGTCCAGCTGAACGGCACGGCCGACTGGCCGGGCACGCGGTTGAGCACCGAGCGCGCCCGCACCTCGTGGAACGTCACCCCCGCGAACTCCGGCGACCGCACCGACCGCACGAGCCCGTCGAGCCCCAGCAGGGCCTGCTGCGGATCACTGTCCGCCCGTTGACTGTCCCACCTCATACCCTCAGTCGAACACGTGTTCGATCGACTGTCAACCCTCATCCGGCGCGCTTGACCAGCTCCCGCACCAGCTCGGCGACCTCGGCCGGGCTGAACTCCAGCGCGTTTTCCCCCACCGTGACCTCGAAACCGCACCTCGACAGGTCGGGCGAGGAGCGCACTCGGAGGAACAGCTGGATCCCCCGCTCCTCCACCATTCGCTCCCCCGCGAGCTGCGCCGCCGCGCGGGACACCGGCAGGTGGACGTGGAACAGCGGGGTCTGCGGCGGATCGGGGAACACGCGGGCGACGCCGTCGGCGTTCACGGCCGCCGCGATCGCCACGGCGTGGTCGCGGAACTCCGCCATCCGCGGGACCAGCCGGTCGAGCCCGGCGAGCGCGCCGAGCGCCAGCGGCCACGCGTCGGGGATCGCCCCGCCCAGCCGCCTCCGCCACACCCCGGCTTCGGCGACCACGTCCGCACCGCCCGCCAGCACCGCGCCGCGCGTGCCCTGGATCCCCTTGTACAGCGAGACGTACACCGAATCGAACAGCCCGGCGATCTCGGCGAACGGGCGGCCGTAGAACGGCTGCGCCTCCCACAGCCTGGCGCCGTCGAGGTGGGCCGCCGCCCCACGTGCGCGGGCCAGCCGCACCTGCTCGGTCAGCTCGTCCCACTCCGGCAGCACCCCGCCGAGATCACGCTGCGGCAGCTCCCAGACGACGGCCGCGAGCGGCTCGGCCACCGCCGCGAGGTCGTCCGTGCGCAGCAGCTCGTTGCGGTCACCCGCCGGGTGGAACCGCAGCCCGTGCACGGCGTTGTAGCCCTGCAGCTCCCACGCGTCCAGGTGCGACTGGGGGTGCGCGGCGAACGCGCGCCGCCCGCTGCGCTCGGCGTGCACGCGCAGCGCGGCCTGCTGAGCCATCGTGCCGCTCGGGAAGAACAGCGCGGCCTCGGCGCCCAGCAGCTCCGCGATCCGCTCCTCCAGGCGCGCCACCGGCTCCTCGGGCAGCGTGTCCTCGTCGACGAGTGCCGCCCACTCGCGCAGCAGGGCCGCGGGCCTGCGGCGGATCGGGGCGTGCAGGGCGAGCGAACGGCGGATGCGGGTGGGGTCCATACCGCGATCCTGCCAGTGCCGTCCGACGGCTTTCGGTCTCCCGCTCAGTGGAAGGCCCACTGGGCAGCGCCGCCCGCGGTTTCCCAGACTGTCCGCCGGACCGCACCCCCAGCCAGGAGAGACGACTTGAGCTTCCTCGACGACGAGAAGTGGACCGGCCGGATCTGGACCGGCAGCTGGACGCGCGCGGCCGGGGGTGACGCCCCCGTGGTCGAACCGGCCACCGGCGCCGAGCTGGGCCGCATCGGCGTCGCCACCCCCGAGGACCTGGCCGCGGCGGCCGCGCGGGCGGCGGTGGCGCAGCGAGAGTGGGCCGCGACGCCGTTCCAGGAACGCGCCGCGGTGCTGCGCCGCGCCGGGGACCTGTGGCGCAGGCACGCCGACGAGCTGCGGACCTGGCTGGTCCGCGAGGCCGGGAGCGTGCGCGGCAAGGCGGACTTCGAACTGCACGTCGCCGGGCAGGAGTGCTACGAGGCGGCGGCACTGCCCTCGCACTCGATGGGCGAGCTGCTGCCCAGCGAGGAGCCCCGGCTGAGCATGGTCCGGCGGGTGCCGGCGGGCGTGGTCGGGGTGATCTCGCCGTTCAACGCGCCGCTGATCCTGTCGATCCGCTCGGTGGCCCCCGCGCTCGCGCTGGGCAACGCCGTGATCCTCAAGCCGGACCCCCGTACCGCGGTGTGCGGCGGGGTGGCGCTGGCCCGCGTGTTCGAGGAGGCGGGGCTGCCCGCCGGGGTGCTGCAGGTCCTGCCCGGCGGCGCGGAGACGGGCGCGGCGCTGGTCACCGATCCGCACGTCCGGGTCATCTCGTTCACCGGGTCGACGGCCGCCGGCCGGTCGGTCGGCGAGCTCGCGGGGCGGCACCTGAAGCGGGCGCACCTGGAGCTGGGCGGCAACTCGGCGCTGGTCGTGCTGGAGGACGCCGACCTGGAGGAGGCGATGAGCGCCGCCGCGTGGGGCTCGTTCTTCCACCAGGGCCAGATCTGCATGACGACCGGCAGGCACCTGGTGCACGCGTCGCTGTACGACGAGTACGTCGAGCGGCTCGCGGCGAAGGCGGACTCACTGCGCGTGGGCGACCCGGCCACCGAGGACGTCGCGCTCGGCCCGATCATCGACGCCGGGCAGCGGGACAAGATCCACGCGCTGGTCACCGCCAGCGCCGACGCGGGCGCGAAGGTCGTGGCCGGGGGCACGTACGAGAACCTGTTCTACCGCGCCACCGTGCTCGCCGACGCGGGCCCGTCGGTGCCCGCCTACGAGCAGGAGGTGTTCGGCCCGGTCGCCCCGGTGACGAAGTTCTCCACTTTGGACGAAGCCGCGAAACTGGCCTCCGACAGCGAGTACGGGCTGTCGCTGGGCATCCTGACCGCGGACGTGCACCGCGGCCTGCGGCTGGCCGAGCGCATCCCGACGGGGATCGCGCACATCAACGACCAGACGGTGAACGACGAGGCGCTCGCCCCGTTCGGTGGCGTGGCCGCCTCGGGCACGGGCTCCCGCTTCGGCGGCCCGGCGGCGAACATCGAGGCGTTCACCGAGGCCCGCTGGATCACCGCCCGCGGTGACGTGGCGAGCTACCCGTTCTAGCCCAGCCGGCAACAGGTTCTAACCCACCAGGCGGTCGACGTAGCACCAGCGCCAGTCCTCGCCGGGCTCGTAGCTGCGGATCACCGGGTGGCCGGTTTCGTGGTAGTGCCGGGTGGCGTGGCGCCGCGGCGAGGAGTCGCAGCAGGCGACGTGGCCGCACGTCAGGCACAGCCGCAGGTGCACCCACGTCGTCCCCTCGCGCAGGCAGTCCTCGCAACCCTCCACAGTGGACTCCGCGTCGCCCGGGTCGGCGAGGTGGGCGCACTGGCCCGCGGTGTTCGCGGGGGTCCGCAGCTCGGCCGCGGTGGCGCGGGTGGGCTCGTCGTGGGGCTCCAGCATCGACTCCTCGATGTCGAGGGTGTCGAGCACGTGCCGCAGCACCTCGTCGTCGACCGTGCCGCGGTCGCGGGCCGTCAGCAGCACCTCACGCTCGGCCGCGAGCATCTCCGACCGCAGCCGCCGGTACGCCGCGCTCGGCGTCTCCTGCAGGCTGCTCGCGAACCCGAGCCGCTCCCACGCCGAATCCGACCGGTAGGCCTGCTTGTCCTCCAGGCGCGCGATGACGTCGGGCGGGTCGTCGTCGGTGCGGATCTCCTTGAGCCGCTCCAGCCCCGCCTGCGTCATGTCGTGCAGCAGCGCGGCCTGCTGCAGCGCGTCCTCGCCCGGATCGGGGGCGGGCAGGTCGAGGCGCCGCACGAGCCGCGGCAGCGTCGTGCCCTGCAGCGCCAGCGTCCCCGCCACGACGACGAACGCGGAGAGCACGAGCACCCCGCGTTCCGGGGTGTCGGCGGGCAGCACGAACGCGGCGGCCAGCGTGACCACCCCGCGCATCCCGGCCCACGCGATCGCGGCCGAAAACCGCCAGGGGTAGACCCAGGCGGGCAGCAGGTTGCGCGCCAGCGCCGAGGCGAACACCCACACGATGCGGCTGACGATCGTCGCGGCGAGCACCGCCGCGCAGATGCCCACGATCGCCCACGCGGAGAGGCTGCTGTCGGCGACCTCGCCGAGGATGCGGCGCAGCTGCAGGCCGATCAGCAGGAAGACCAGGTTCTCCAGCAGGAACTGCACGGTCCGCCAGTTGATGCGGCTCGCCAGCCGGGACGGGCCCGACAGCAGCCGCGGCGTCTGCTGCCCCAGCACGAGCCCGGAGACCACGACGGCGAGCACCCCGGAACCGTGGATCGCCTCGGCGGGCAGGTAGGCGACGAACGGCACGACGAACGACCAGGCGGTGTCGAGCACCGAGTCCAGCAGCCTCCGCCGCAGCAGGACCGCCGCCCAGCCGATGGCGAGCCCCACCGCGACGCCGCCGACCGCCGCGACGAGGAAGTCCAGCCCGACCTCCCACATCGCGACCGAACCGGCGATCGCCGCGATGGCGGTGCGCAGCGCGACCAGCGCGGCGGCGTCGTTGAGCAGGCTCTCGCCCTCCAGGACGCGCACGATCTGGCGGGGCATGCCCACGCGACGGGCGACCGCGGACGCGGCCACCGCGTCCGGCGGGGCGACGACGGCGCCGAGCGCGAACCCGGCGGCCAGCGGCAGCCCCGGGATGACGAGCCAGGTCACGAGCCCCACGGCGAAGGTGGTGAACACGACCAGGCCCACCGACAGCAGGGCGATCGGGGTGCGGTTGGCCCGGATCTCGACCAGCGACGTGCGCAGCGCGGAGGAGTACAGCAGCGGCGGCAGCAGCCCGACGAGCACGAGTTCGGGGTCGAGCTCGTAGGCGGGCACGCCCGGGACGAACGACGCGGCGACGCCGGCGATGATCAGGCACAGGGGCGGTGACCAGTCGAACCGCCGGGCGATCCCGGTGACCACCAGGACCGCCACGACCAGGCCGATGATCTGGGTGGCTAGCTGCATGAGCCCGTTTCAGGAAGTAGTGCGGAGGAAAAGGCCTCCGTGGTCAGGGGTGCTGCCGGGTCGTACATCCGGGTGGTGACGAGGATATCCGGCGCGGCGGCTGGAGAGCCCGTGGTGCCGCCGGCGCTGTTGGCGTGGGCGGTGCGCGCCCTGCCCGCGATGACCGCCGATCTCCGGCTGCTCGTGGAGCTGGAGACACCGAGCGACGACAAGACCCTGCTCGACACGGGGCTCACGGTGCTCGGCCGGTGGCTCGCCGGGAGGCTCGCGGGGGCGCGCTTCACCCGGCACGACGGCGGGCGGCACGGGGACGTCCTGGAGGTCACCCTTCCCGGAACAGCGCCCGGGCACGTGCTGTTCCTGTGCCACTACGACACGGTGTGGCCGCGCGGCACGCTGGAGACCTGGCCCTTCCGGGTGACGGACGGCCGGGCGAGCGGGCCGGGCACCTTCGACATGAAGCTCGGCATCGTGCAGGCGGTGTGGGCGCTGCGGGCGGTGCGCGCCTTCGGGCTGCGGGTGCCGTCGGTGCGGCTGCTGCTGACCGGGGACGAGGAGATCGGCAGTCCGGCGGGCAGGCCGCACATCGAGCGGTCGAGTGACGGAGCGCTGGCGACGCTGGTGTTCGAGGCCTCGCTCGACGGGGCGCTGAAGACGGGCCGCAAGGGTGTCGGGCTGTTCGACGTGACCGTGCGGGGCGTCGAGGCGCACGCCGGGCTCGACCCGGCGGCCGGGGTGAGTGCGATCCACCAGCTGGCCGAGCTGATCGGCATGATCTCCGCGTTCGGCGACGCGGGCAAGGGGACGACCGTCAACGTCGGGCTGGTCCGCGGGGGTACCGCGCTCAACGTCGTCGCGGGCGAGGCGAGCTGCGGGGTGGACGTCCGGGTCGCCCAGGCCGCCGAAACGGCCCGGCTCGACGCGGATTTCGCCGCGCTGCGGCCGTCCGACGCGCGGGCGCTGCTGAGCGTGCGCGGGGAGTGGAACCGGCCGCCGATGGTGCCCAACGCGCCCACCCGGCGGTTGTTCACGCTCGCCGCGCGGGTCGGCGAGCAGCTGGGCCTGCGGCTTTCCGACGTGTCCGTCGGCGGCGCCAGCGACGCGAACTTCGTGTCCGCGCTCGGCCGCGGGGTGCTCGACGGCCTCGGCGCGCTCGGCGGGGGTGCCCACGCGCGGCACGAGCACGTGCTGCTCGCCCCCGTCCCCGCCCGCACGGCGCTGGTCGCCGGGCTGCTGGTGGCGCTGGCGCCGGGCCCGGCGGGCGCGCCTACCCTGGGCGCATGACCGCCGAACCGACCACCACCGGGGACCTCGACTACCTGGGCTTCGTCGAGTACGCGGTCGCGAGGACGACCGAGGAGCTGCCCGACGTGGACCCCGTCGCGATGCGGCTGGGGCTCACCTTGCACCGGCTCACGAGCGCGCTGGTCTATGACTGGGAGTCGACCGTGCACCGGCCGCGGGGCTGGAGCTGGGGCGGCTTCCGCGTGCTGTTCGTGCTGTGGCTGGCGGGCCCGATGGAGGCCAAGCGCGTCGCGCAGCTGTCCGGGATGAGCCGGGCCGCCGTGTCGGCGCTGGTGAACACGCTCGAGCGGGACGGGCTCGTGTCGCGCACCCAGGCCGAGCACGACCGGCGGGCCGTGCTGCTGTCGCTCACCGAGGACGGGCACCGGGCGATCACCAGCGCCTACACCGCGCACAACGAGCGCGAGCAGGCGTGGGCGAACGCCCTCACCGAGTCCGAGCGCACCGTCCTCATCGGACTGCTGGAGAAGCTGGCCACCAGCTCCGCCGCGAACGAGGCCAAGCGCCGGTTCTGACCCGTTCAGCGGGTGAGCGCGGCCTCGATCGCGGCCACGACCTCCGGCGACTCCGGATCGGTCGCGGGCCGGAAGCGGGCGAGCACCTCGCCGTCGGCGGTGACCAGGAACTTCTCGAAGTTCCACTGCACGTCGCCCGCCTGGCCGTCCGCGTCCGGCGTGCGCACCAGCTCCTCGTACAGCGGGTGCCGCCCCGGCCCGTTCACCTCGATCTTGGCGAACATCGGGAACGTGACCCCGTAGGTGGCCGAGCAGAACTCCGCGATCTCCTCCGCGCTGCCCGGCTCCTGGCCGGCGAACTGGTTGCACGGGAACCCGGCGACCGAGAAACCCTTGTCCCCGTAACGCCGTTGCAACCGCTCCAGCCCTTCGTACTGCGGCGTCAGGCCACAGCGTGAAGCCACGTTGACCACCAGCAACACGTCTGCGCCGAGTTCGCGCAGCGTCGCCGGTTCCCCGGACAGCGTGCGCAGCGGCAGAGTGGCGAACACCCGGTCAGTCCGCGGTGCGCGGGCCGGGGACCGTGGTCAGGCCTTCCGCGGGTTTGAGGCCCAGCGCGTCGAGCAGCAGCGCGCAGTCGTCCGCGTCGGCGGCCGCCGACGCGACCGCCCGTACCGCGCGGCGCCGCTGGTCGAGCACCGCCGCGGAGTCGTCGAGGACGTCGTGCGGCTGGGCGATCACCGAAAAACCGTTCTCTCGCATGCGTTCCCCTCCACCTGGTCGCGAAACCGTGTAACGGCCGGGCACCCGGGGTAGCCGGTCACCGGAGAAAGGAGCGGTAAATGAGCTACTCCCCCGATCCGGTGCGGGCCGACGGCCCCGCCGTCGTCACCGAAGGTACCCCTGACGGGCCGATCGTGCTGGTGCTCGACCCCGCGGGTGAGGCCAAGCACGACGGGCTGCCCGCGACGTGGCGCGACCAGCTCGGCAGCTGGCGCGTGGTGTGGTGCCGGGTGCCCGCCGACGGCGCGCTGACCGGGGCGGACGAACTCCTCAGCGACCCGCCCGGCACCGGGAAGGTGCACGTGGTGACCAGTGGTCCCTGCACGGACGAAGCGCTGCGGCTGGCGGAGGCGCACTCCGGGACGGTGCGCTCGGTGCTGCTCGTCGACCCGGGCGCCTCCGGGTACGTGGAGGCCGGGGACGGCGAGGCCGCCGACGAGCACTGGGAGGAGCAGACCGAACAGCGGCGCTGGGCGCTCACCCGGTCGGGGGTGGACGTCCGGGTCGTCGCGCACAGCACGGGCGGTCCGCGGGACCGGATCCCCGCCCCGCTGCCGCTCGGGCACCCCGACGTGGTCGCCGCCGTCCAGCAGTCCATCGCCGACCTGGGCTGAACGCCCCGGAAAGGAGTTCCCGTGAGCGATCCCCTCGGCACCGAGCAGCCGGTGGAGGACGTGCTGGAGCAGCGCCAGGAGGTCAGCGACCCGGCGGTGGACGTCGACCCCGCGCTGCCCGCCGAAGCCGATCCCGCGGACTACGCCGAGCAGCAGCGCCCGGTCGCGGACCCCGACGTGCTCGACGAGGAGGACCGGGAGTACGGCTGAGCCGACGGCCGGCGGGCGCCCTCAGCCGTGGCAATGATCTCCGGCGGCATCCGGTGGCAGGTCGAGCATCGGGTTGCCGTCGAAGAAACCTGACGGCTTGAGGTGCACGCTCACGCGCGTCACGGGCATCACCGGCCAGTCCTCCGGGCGGACGACGTGGTGCGCGCCGAGCGTGTACCACAGCACGAGGTCCGCGTCGCGCAGCGAGCGGTTTCCCGCCGTGTAGCGGACGAGGCCGTCTCCGCCCGGGTTCTGCGCCACGTAGTCCCCGCACGCGAAGCGCTCCTCAGCCGCGTACGCCGTGGCCCACAGGTGCTTGGTCGCGAACTGCCCGCGCGCGTACTGCTGCGAGCCCTCCTGGAAGAAGGGCAGCACGTTCGCCCCCGGTTCCAGTTTGTACGCGACCTCCTGCCCCAGCGCGTTCCGCTTGTCGGCACTGGTGATCAGCCACGCGCGGCCCGCCAGCGGGTCGATCACGCGCTGCGCCTCCGCCTCGCTCGTCAGCTGCCGCTTCACCTGCCGCCACGCGTTGCCGTACGGGTTTCCCTCCCCCGCCGGCACCGCGACGGACTCCACCTCGTACAGGTTGTTGCGGTCGCCGTCCACGCGCATGTCCAGCCGCACGCTGAAGAAGTGCTGGTGGTGCGGCCCGTACAGGCCGGGCGCGACGAGCGTGCCGTGCTCCGGCGCGGTGCCGGGCGGCAGCGCGCCGGTGGAGATGACGCCGGTCAGCTTGACCTCGAACTCGATCGAGCCGTCCAGGTACAGGTTCCAGTAGAACCCGTAGTCGTAGTTGCCGACGGTCGCGAAGAACGACACCACCAGCCGCCGGTTGCGCCGCACCTCGCCCTTGCCGGTGCGGAAGTCCGTGTGCTTCCAGCCGATCGAGAAGTCCTCCTCGTGCAGGCAGATCGCGTTCGGCAGATGCAGCGCACCGCCGTCCTGGTCGTTGACCCACGCGTCGAAGTAGTGGATCTCGCCGAGGCAGTCGCAACCCAGCCGCAGCGAGTTCGCGAGCACGCCGAGCCCGTACTCGCCCATGTCGAACACGTTCTTGTTCCAGTGCGTCGCACCGGGATCGCCGTAGGGCACGTACATCTCCGACAGCGACGCGCGGTGGATCACCGGCCGCAGCGTCCCGCGGTCGACGTAGCCGATCTCGTGCAGCACCAGCCCTTCGCGCGGGGTGAAGCCGACGCGCAGCCGCCACGGGCCCCACGACACGGCATGCCCGTCGACGGTGAAGCCGCGCCCTTCCGGTTGCGTGATGCTGACCGGCTTCAGCGCCTCCCGTGCGTGTGGGAACGCCGGCACGTTGCCGTCCTCGAACGCGAGCTCCGGGTCGTAGTTCCCCGGCTGCGGCGGCAGGGGTACGACGCCGTGGTCCTCGACGTCGAGCACCTCCATCGCGTCGAGGTCGACGGTGACGATCACGTTCTCGACCGGCCGCGCGTAGCCGTTGTCGTCCGGTTTCGCCCGCACGAAGGTCAGCGGGCGCGCGAGCCGCCGCCGCGCCGGATCGTCCTCGGCGCCCCGGTAACCCGACGCCCACGGATCGATCATGGTCAGCGAGAAGTCGGTGATCCCGCGCCGCGCCATCGCCTCCCGCCAGCGCGGGTCCGCCCGGACCAGCTCCTCGCACGCGAGGAACTCCTCCAGCGTGATCGGCGGCTGCACGCCGGGGACCTCGCGCCAGGACACGACCTCCGCGCGGCTGAGCGAAACCACCGCCTCGTAGGTGCGCCGCTCGGCGCGTTCGCGCAGCACGACCGCCGCGCACCGGTCCCATTCCCGTCCGGGCGCGAACCCGGTTACGAACTCCTTGTCCGGTTCCCGCGCCTCGATGTAGACGAAGCGCGCGCTGGGCGCGAGGCCCTTGTCGCGCCGCAGGATCGCGCTCGCTTCGGCGATCTCCTCCGGCGACAGCGGGTCGAGCGGGTGCGTCGCGGTCTCTGCCATCTTCCGACAATCCCACGCCCGCATTACCACCGTGTTAGCGTCGATCGAGTGGATCTGATCAACCTGCGCCGCGACGTGCACGCCCACCCCGAGCCCGCGTTCTGCGAACTGCGCACGGCCGCGCTCGTGCTGTCCCACCTGCGTGAACTCCCGGTGACCGTCCGCACCGGCGCGATGCGCCTGGAGGGCATCCCCGCGTACCCGGATGCCGTCACACTGGAGCACTTCGCCGGGCTGGCGGTCGGCAGCGGAGCGGACGAGGCGGACGTCGCGAAGCTGGCCGCCGAGGGCACGGCGATCGTCGCCGAGCTGAGCGGTGACCGGCCGGGGCCGACGTGGGCACTCCGGTTCGACATGGACGCGCTGCCCGTCACGGAGGCCTCCGACGGCACGCATTTCCCGGCGGCACAAGGGTTCCGCTCCTCCTACGAGGGGTTCATGCACGCGTGCGGGCACGACGGGCACGTGGCGATCGGCCTCGCGCTCGCGCGGCGGCTCGCGGACCGGGACTTCCCCGGCACCGTCCGGTTCCTGTTCCAGCCCGCCGAGGAGGGCGGCCGCGGCGCGCGGGCGATGCTCGGCGCGGACGTCGTCGAGGGCGTGGACCGCTTCGCCGCCGTGCACCTGGGCCTCGACCTGCCCACCGGGGTGGTCGCGGCGGGCATCACGGGGATCTTCGCCACCACCAAGATGCGTGCGCGGTTCACCGGCACCGCCTCGCACGCGGCGGCCGCGCCGCAGGACGGCCGCAACGCGCTGCTCGCCGCGGCGACCGCGGTGCTCGGGATCCACGGCCTGCCGAGGTTTTCCACCGCCGACACGCGCGTCAACGTGGGGACGCTGCGCGCGGACGGGAACGTGAACATCGTGCCCGCGCTCGCGGAGCTGACGTGCGAGGCGCGGTCGAAGGACGGCGCGGTGAACGCCGACCTCACCGAGCGGGTCAAGCAGGTGCTGCGCGGGGCGGCGCTGGCGCAGGGCGTCGAGGTGGACATCGAGGAGACCGGCGGCTCGACGTCGCTGGACTGCGACGGCGAACTGCTCGACGCGGTGCTCGCCGCGGCCGGGGCGACCGGGCACGAAGCGGTGCGGCTGCACGAGATGGGTGGCAGCGACGACGCGAGCCTGTTCGCCGAGGCGGTCCAGCGCGCGGGCGGGCAGGCCACCTACATGGTGGTCGGCGGCGGCAACCCGGCGCCGCACCACAACCCGCACTTCGACGTGGACGAGGCCGCGCTGCCGGTGGCCGTGGACGTCCTCGAAGCGCTGGTCAGGCGCGGGGCGGCAGCGACGGATCGGTGATGATCGCGCCCGGGTGCGCGATCACCTTCGCGGCGACCGCGTGCCCGGCGCCCGCGGCCTCGACCGGGTCCTGCCCCGAGAGCCTCGCGGCGAGGTACCCGGCGTTGAAGGCGTCCCCGGCCGCCGTCGTGTCCATTGTGGACTCAACGGGCAGCGCGGGGACGAGCCGTGCCGCGGTGCCGTCCCACACCACGCACCCGTTGCCCCCGTCCTTGACGACCACGTCGGGCACGCCGACGTCCCGCAGGCGTGCGAGCGCCGCCTCCGGGGAGGTGTCGCCGAACAGCGCGTGCTCGTCGGAGAACGTCGGCGCGGCGATCGTGGTCAACTCCCACGTCCGGCGCACCGCGTCCCTGGCCACGTCCTCCGAAGGCCAGCCCATCGGGCGGTAGTTGCTGTCGAACACGACGTGGGCCCCGCGCGCCCGCGCGGCGGACAGCGTGTCCCAGAGGCGTTCCCGCGCGGCGGGCGTGAGCAGCTGCAAGGTGATGGCCGACAGGTAGAGGACGTCGTAACCGGTCACGTCCGGCGCGTGCTCGCCGTCGAACAGGCGGCGGGCCGGCGATTCCGAGCGGTAGTAGGTGAAACTGCGCTCGCCGCGCTCGTCGGTCCGCACGAGGTAGAGGCCGGGGTGCGCGCCCGGCACCTGGTCGATCAACCCGGTGCCGATGCCCTCCGCCCGCATCGCGGCGAGGATCCCGGCGCTGTACTCGTCGTCGCCGAGGCGCGTCAGGTAGTCCACCTCGACGTCCTCGGGGCGCGTGAGCCTGGCCAGGTAGACCGCGGTGTTGAAGGTGTCCCCCGCGTACCCGAGCGAAAGCGTCCGGCTGCCGGTGTGCGTGAGTTCGATCATGCACTCGCCGACGGCGAGCACGCGGGTCGTCACCTTGCCTGCCCCTGTTCCTGGACGTTCCGGAGAACGGAATAGTATTTCGCTGAACCGAATGGCCAGCCTAGGACCCGGGCGGAAGGGGCGTCAATGCCGGTCAGTGCGGAGGGCAGCGCGCTCCGGGCGCTCCGCGTGCTCGAAGCCGTCGGCGCGCCGGGCGGGCCGCACCGGCTCGGCCGGATCGCGCGGGAGGCGGGCGTGACGAAGCCCAGCACACACCGCATCCTGCAAGGGCTCGCGGAAGCGGGTTACGTGGTCAGCGACGGCGACGGCACCTACGGCCCCGGTCCGCGCGCGTACGCCCTGTCGGCCCAGTTCTCCCCCACGCAGCACGGCGAACCGGTGTTGCGGCGGCTCCGCGACGAGACGGGTCAGACCGTGCACGTCGCGCTGCGCAGCGGCACGCGCGCGGTCTACGTGCGGAAGCTGGACAGCGACCGGCCGTACCGGATGGCCTCCCGCGTCGGTGGCCAGATCCCGTTGCACTGCACCGCGATCGGCAAGGCGGTTCTCGCGCACCTGGCGCCTGCCGAGCGCGCCGCGCTGCTCGCCGAGACTGGTTTGCCGCCGCGGACCGCCCGCACCCGCACCGATCCGGCCTTGCTGGAGGCGGAACTGGCGGAGATCCGGTCGCTCGGCTACGCGGTGGACGACGAGGAGAACGAGGAGACGGTCCGGTGTGTCGCCGCGCCGCTGCTGGACCCCGGCGGGCGCCCGGTCGGCGGGGTGAGCGTTTCGGCGCTGACCTTCCAGCTGCCGGAGGACGAGCTGCTCGCGCACGTCCCGCGGCTGCTCGAAGCGGCGCGGCTGCTCGCGCCGGCCTACACCTGACCTACAGGTGCAGCGGCTTGACCGGGGAGCCGATCGCTTCCGGCGTCTCCCAGTCGACGCCGGGCACGTCCACGTACAGCTCGATCTCGTTCCCGTCGGGGTCCGCGATGTACAGGCTGTGCGTGGCGGTGTGGTCGCTCATGCCGAGCACGGGAGTGCCGGTTTCACGCAGCTTCGCCAGCGCCTCGCGCAGCTCGTCGTCGCTCGTGCCGATCTTGAGACCGAAGTGGTAGAGGCCGACGCGCCGCCCCTCGGGCAGCGCCGCCGCGTCCTCGCCGACCTCGATCAGCAGCAGTTCGTGGTGCGTGCGGCCGGAGGGGGCGTTGAACACGGCGAAGGCGTTGCTGTCGGCTCCCGGCGCGGGCAGGATCTGCCGCCAGCCGAGCACGTCCCGGTAGAAGCGGGCGGACCGCTCGATGTCCCGGACGTAGAGCACGAGGTGCCCCAGCTCCTTGACCTCCACCAGGACCTCCGGCTGGAATTTGAATCTTCAACCGGAGAGCATACGCGACGTCAGGCGTCGTGGTCGGCTTCGATGACGGAGGCGAGTTCACTCAGCGCGGCCTCGGCCTCGGGCCCCTCCGCGCGCAGCACGACCTCGTCGCCGCCCTTGGCGCCCAGGCCCATCACGGACAGCAGGCTGCGGGCGTCGACCGGCGCCCCGTCCCCGACCCCGATCGTCACCGGCATCGGCTGCGCGGCGGCGGCCTTGACGAACAGGGCGGCCGGGCGGGCGTGCAGCCCCACCGACGAACCGACGATCACCCGGCGTTCGAGCATGACGACACTCCTTGAGGAAGAACGGCGATGCGAGCACGATACCCGGGAGCGCCGCAAAGGTCTAGACCATGACCGTCCGCGGGGGCGGACCGGTACTGTCGCCGCATGATCGGTGTGGTGCACCCCGGCGAGATGGGCGCGGCCGTCGCGCGGCTGCTCGACGACGCGGCATGGGCCTCCGACGGCCGGAGCGAGGCGACGCGGCGGCGAGCCGAGGGACTGGTGGACCTGGGCTCGGTGGCGCGGCTCAAGGAGGAGTGCGCCGTGGTGCTGTCGGTGTGCCCGCCGCACGCCGCGGTGGAGACGGCGCGGGCGTTCTCCGACTACGAGGGGCTGTACGCCGACCTGAACGCGGTGAGCCCGGCGACGGCAGGCGAGATCGCGCGGATCGTGCCCCGGTTCGTCGACGGCGGGATCGTCGGCCCTCCCCCGCGTGAGCCGGGAACGACGCGGCTGTACCTGTCGGGCGCGGAAGCCCCGGCGGTGGCGGCGCTGTTCGAGGGCTCCGCACTCGGCACCCGGGTGGTCGACGACGCGTCGGCGGTGAAGATGACGTACGCGGCCTGGACGAAGGGCACGACCGCGTTGCTGCTGGCCGTCCGGGCGGCGGCGCGTTCGCTGGGGGTGGAGGACGAGCTTGTCGAGGAGTGGCGGCTGAGCCGGCCCGAGCTGCCGTCGCGCTCCGAGGCGGCGGCGCGGGTGGGGCTCGACCGGGGCTGGCGCTGGGCGTTCGAGCTGGAGGAGATCGGCCGGACGTTCGCCGCCGCCGGCCTGCCGGACGGCTTCGCGGCGGCAGCGGCGGAGGTCTACCGGCGGCTCCCCCGCGTCACCGAGGGCGGACTCTCGGAAGCGCTGGCCCACCTCATCGAGGAGTGAGCCCGCCCGCACGCCCAAGGAGGCGCTGGCCTGCCTCATCGAGGAGCCGCCCCGCTGCGGGCCACCACCTCCGCGTAGCTGACCGCGCCGCCGGGGACCGGACGGCCCGCCGCGACCGCCTCCACCGTGGCCACCGCCGCGCCCAGCGCCACCCGGAACGGCAGCGAACCGCAGCTCACCCTCGCCACGCCCAGCTCCCCCAACCGCCGGTAGCCGGGACCGTCCGGCGAGTACAGCACGTTCACCGCCGCGTCCACCGCCGCGACGAGCGCGGAGATCGAGCGCTCGTCCCTCATCCCCGGCACGAACACCGCGTGTGCCCCGGCGTCCACATAGGACTGGCACCGGCCGATCGCCTCGCGGTCGTCGCCGGTGCGGAGCCAGTGCGTATCGGTGCGGGCGTTGACGAACAGACCGCTCGACCGCGCGGCGGCGATCAGCTCCCGCTGCCGGTCCACGTCTCCGACCGCGTCTTCGAGGTTCACGCCCGCCACGCCCAGCGCGGCGAGTTCCGCGGTCAGCGCGGCGACCTCCCGCGGGTCGGTGCTGAACCCCGTTTCGATGTCGACGCTGAGCAGGCACGGCAGCCCCGCCAGCCGTCGTGCCAGGTCGAGGGTCTCGTGGCGGGTCGCGCCCGTGCCGTCCGGCAGGCCCGCCGAGGCGGCGACGCCGAGACTCGTCGTGCCGACGGCCGGGAACCCCATCGCGACGAAGGCGGCCGCCGAGGCGTGGTCCCACGCGTTCGGCAGCAGCAGCGGCCGTGCACCCCGGTGCAGCGCCGCGAACTCCGCGCGGCGCAGGGCGATGGCCGCGCCCTGCGCCATGGCGAGCGCGTGCTCCCGGCCGGGGCAGGCGTGCGGTCCGGCCCCGAACGGGTGCTCGGCCAGGTCAACGGTGATCACCGTCCCGTCGCCGGCCACCCGGCGGGTCGTGGGTACCGGTGGGTCATCGCCGCGGATCAACGCGGCCGTCGCGTCGCACGCCTGGACCAGCAGGCTGATCCGGTTGGCCGCCGCCTCGTCCGTGCCCCACTGGCGCGCCAGCAGCGCGACGGCGTCCTCCGCGCCGGGTGACGGCTCGCCGGTCCGGTAGCCGCCCGCGACCGTGAGCACCGCGTCGACCACGTCGTCGCGTGCGCCGAGCGCCTCGGCGAGCGCCGCCACCAGGGCCCGCCGCGCGAAGTCCGGGCCGACGTCGGCGGTGGCCACGAGCGTGCGCAGCCCGGCGGGATCGACGGCGGCCAGCTGCTCGTCGACCAGCTTCCGGCGGCGGGCGTGCTCGGCGCCGCTGCTGAACCGGGCGGCCGAGGCACGCAACCACGCGAGCGTGCCCACCTCGCCGGCCGGCGGGGCCGGCGGCGGATCCAGGAAAAGACTCATACCCGAACGGTAGGAGCGGGACGTGTCGGCGGCGGCCGACATACGATCGCGGCGTGCGCAATCCCCACCTCGCCCAGCAGCCCGTCACCGCCGGCCCCGCGCTCGCCGGGGCGAGCCGCGCGGCGCTCGTCGTGCACGGGCGTGGCCAGACCCCGGACTACATGGAGGCCGTCCTCGACCGCGTCGCGGTGCCGGACCTGGCGTGCCTGCTGCCCGCGGCCGCGGGGAACACCTGGTACCCGCTCGGTTTCCTGCAGCCGGTCGAGGCCAACCAGCCCCGGCTGAACCAGGCGCTGGAGACCGTGGACGCGATGCTGGGCCGCATCGCCGAGGCCGGGGTGCCGCCGGAGCGCACTTACCTGATCGGCTTCTCGCAGGGCGCTTGCCTGCTGTCGGAGCACCTCGTCCGCAACCCCCGCCGATACGGGGGCGCGGCGCTGCTCACGGGCGGGTACCTCGGTCCCGATCGCCGCTCCCCCAACGGTTCCTTCGACGGCATGTCGGTGTTCCTGGGCACCAGCCGGTACGACGAGTGGGTGCCGCTGTCGCGGGCGGAGGAGACGGCGGACCTGCTGCGCGCGATGGGCGCCGACGTGACCTTCGAGGTCTACGACGACCGCGAGCACCTCGTCAACGACGACGAGATCGCCCACGTCCGCCGCCTCGTCACGGCTTAGAGGTCCAGCACCAGCCGGGGCGTGCGGGAGCGCGAAACGCAGATCATCATCGTCTCGTTCTCGGCCTGTTCCTCCTCGGTGAGGATCGAATCGCGGTGGTCGGGGACGCCCTCCAGCACCACGGTCTCGCACGTGCCGCACGTGCCCTCCTGGCAGGACGACGCCACCGCGATCCCGGCGGCCTCGACGGCGTGCAGGATCGACGTGTCCGCAGGCACCGTGACCGTCACACCCGACTGGGCCAGCTCGACCTCGAACTCCGCGTGCGGCCCGGCGTCCGGGTCCGCCTTGGGCGCGAACCGTTCCACGTGCAGCGCGCCGGACGGCCACGCGGCGCACCGCTCCTCCACGGCCTTCAGCAGCGGCTCCGGACCGCAGCAGTAGACCGCGGTGTCGTCGCGGGGTTCGCCGAGCAGCGCGTTCAGGTCGAGCAGCCCGGTCTCGTCCTGCGGGCACACGCTCACCCGGTCGCCGTACCGCTCGACGAGCTCCTCGCGAAACGCCATCGACGCGCGGGTCCGGCCGCCGTAGACCAGCCGCCACGGCACGCCCCGCGCCTGGACCTCGGCGAGCATCGGCACGATAGGGGTGATCCCGATGCCACCCGCGATGAACAGGTACCGCGGCGCCTCGACGAGCGGGAAGTGGTTGCGGGGACCGCGGACGAGCACGCAGTCCCCTTCGGACAGTGCATCGTGGACGTGCCGCGAGCCGCCCCGGCCCTCGGGTTCGCGCAGCACGGCGACCCGCAGCACGGACCGGTCGGCGGGATCGCCGCACAACGAGTACTGCCGCACGAGGCCGGGACCCAGCACCAGGTCGAGGTGCGCGCCGGGCTGCCATTCGGGCATCGGCCCGCCGCCGGGGTGGCGCAGGGTCAGCCGCACCACCCCGTCCGCCAGGACCTCCTTGGCGGCCAGCACGGCGTCGATCTCGACCTCGGTGTGCGGCAACGTCTTCAGTGCGTTCATGCACTGCAACGTGACATCCCGCGCCCGGCCCGCGCACGGCCGCCCGGCCGAAGTTTTCGTCAGCCGGAAGTGCCCTTCAGCACCCGCCGGAGGATCTTGCCGGTGGGCGACTTCGGGATCTCCGAGACGAACTCCACCGACCTGACCTTCTTGTACGGCGCTACCTGACCCGCCACGAACGCCATCAGGTCCTCCGCCGCGACCGGCCGGGACGCGACCACGTACGCCTTGGGCGCCTCGCCGCCCTCCGCGTGGGGCACCCCCACCACGGCCGCGTCGGTCACGTCCGGGTGGGTCAGCAGCACGGCTTCCAGTTCGGCGGGCGCGACCTGGTAGCCCTTGTACTTGATGAGCTCCTTGAGCCGGTCGACGATCCAGAAGTTCCCGTCCTCGTCGACCCGCACCAGGTCACCGGTGTGCAGCCACCCGTCGGTGATCGCCGACGCGGTGGCCTCCGCGTTGCCCAGGTAGCCGAGCATCACCTGGGGGCCGCGGACGAGCAGCTCCCCCGGCTCACCGGGCGGCACGTCCTCGTCCGTGCCGGGCCGCACCAGCCGCGCTTCGGTGTTCGGGGACAGCTTGCCCACGCACCCCGGCGGGGTGGTGGTGAACGCGTCGTCGAACACCTGGTGCGTGCCGGGGCTCGCCTCCGTCATCCCGTAGCCCTGCCGGATCAGGCAGCCCAGCCGCCGCTCCGCGCGCTCGGTCACGTCGATGTCCAGCGGCGCGGCGCCGCAGAGCGCGTACCGCAGCGACGACAGGTCGTGGTCCTCGACGCCCTCGGCGGTGGCCAGCGCGAGCACCATCGGCGGGGCGAAGTAGGCCCTGGTGACGCGGTGCCGTTCCAGCGTCCGCAGGTACTCCCGCAGTTCGAACCGCGGCAGCGTGACGACCGTGGCACCGCCCAGCAGGCCCGAGTTGAGGATGATCGTGAACCCGTAGATGTGGAAGAACGGCAGCACGGCCGCCTGCACGTCGTCCGGGCCGATGCGCCACCCCGCCCGCTGCTGGGCGAGGTTCGCGACGAGGTTGCGGTGGGTCAGCTGCACCCCCTTCGCCGTGCCCGTCGTCCCGCTGGAGAACGGCAGCACGGCGACGGTGGTCGCAGGGTCGAGTCGCGGCCGGGGCGGGGTGTCCCCGGCGGGCAGCTCGCTCAGCGGCAGGACGTGCTGGATCCCGGTCGCCGTGGCGGCTTCGCGGGCCTTGTCCACGACCTCGTCGGCCGTGATCAGGGCCTTCGCCCCCGAGGCCAGCAGCTGCTTGGTGATCTCCGGCAGGGTCAGCACCGGGTTGACCGGGGTGATCGCGGCGCCCGTCGAAAGCACGGCGTGCACCGCGACGGCGTAGCGGGGCTGGTTGCCCGCCAGCAGCGCCACCACGTCGCCGGGCCCGACCCCCAGGGAGGCGAGCCCGGCGGCGTGGGCGTCGACGGCCGCGCGCAGCCCGGCGTAGGTGAGGCTTTCGCCGGTGCGCCCGTCGACCAGTGCGGTCTTGTCCCCGTACCGCTCCGCGCCGCCGAGCACGTACTCGGTCAGCGTGGCGTCCGGGACCTCGATGTCCGGCAAGGGACTGGAGTAGATCATGGCCGTTACCGGTAGAAGCGGGCGACCTGCTGCGCGACGCAGGCCGGCTTGGTCCCGCCCTCGATCTCCACGACGAGGTCCGCCGTGACCTGCAGCCCGTCCCCGGCGACCTCCTCGACCCCGGCGAGCGTGCCGCGGGCGCGGATCCGCGCGCCGGAGGGCACCGGCGCGGGGAAGCGCACCTTGTTGAGGCCGTAGTTCACCTTCGTCGTCACGTCGTCGACGTCGAGCAGCTCCGTCCACAGTGGAATGAGCAGCGACAGCGTGAGGTAGCCGTGGGCGATCGGGCCACCGAACGGCCCGGTCTTGGCGCGCTCCACGTCGACGTGGATCCACTGGTGGTCGTCGGTCGCGTCGGCGAAGGTGTTGATCCGGTCCTGCGTCACCGTCTTCCACTCGCTGACGCCGAGGTCGGTCCCCGCCAAGCCCTTCAGATCGTCGAAACGCACCTTCATGCCTTGTCCTCCAGCTTCAGCACGCGCACCGCGTTGTCCTTGAGGATCTTCGGGCGCACTTGGGGTTTCATGTCGAGCTTCTCGAAGTCCGCCAGCCACCGGCCCGGGGTGATCAGCGGGTAGTCCGAGCCGAACAGCACCTTGTCCTGCAGCAACGAGTTCGCGTAGCGCACCAGCTGCGGCGGGAAGTACTTGGGCGACCAGCCGGACAGGTCGATGTAGACGTTCGGCTTGTGCGTCGCCACGGCGAGCGCCTCGTCCTGCCACGGGAAGGACGGGTGCGCCATGATGATCGTCAGGTCGGGGAACTTCACGGCCACGTCGTCGAGCAGGATCGGGTTCGACAGGCCGAGGCGGATTCCCCCGCCCCCGCGCATGTTCGCGCCGATCCCCGTCTGTCCCGTGTGGAACAACGCGGGAATGCCGTACTCCTGCGCGACCTCCAGCAGCGCGTCGGCCGTGCCGTCGTTGGGCGCGAAGTCCTGGATGCTGGGGTGGAACTTCAGGCCGCGCACGCCGTGGTCCTCGACGAGCCGCCGCAGCCGCCGCGCGCCGACCCGGCCCTTGTGCGGGTCGATGCTGGCGAACGGGATCAGCACGTCGGGGTGCTTCGCCGCACCTTCCGCGATCTCCTCGTTGGACAGCGCGGGGTGCCCGCTGAAGTACTCGATGTCGACGGAGAACACCACGGCGGCGAGCCGCCGCTGCCGGTAGTACTCGGCGATCTCGTCCAGCGTGGGCCGTTTCGCGTCGGCCCCGAAGTGCTCCGACGCGGCTTCCACGAACTCGTCGGGCAGCGACAGGTGCCCGTGCGTGTCGATCTCGACGTGGACGTGCACGTCGATCGCTTCGAGCTGTTCGATGTCCACGGTTTTCCCCTTATTCCGTCGGCAGGTTCTCGCCGACGGACTGCGGCTCGGCACCGACGGTGGTGGCCCAGGCCTCGGCGATCGCGTCGGCGCTCCAGCCCCCGTCGGCGTAGGCGGCGGCGACCTGCTGCGGGTGCGACCACAGCGAAAGCCGGTCCCCGCCGATGCCGATGGCCTGCCCGGTGATGCCGGCGGCGGCGTCGGAGGCGAGGAACGCGACGAGCCCGGCGGCGTCCTCCGGCGCGCCGAAAGCCAGCGCCCGCCGGGCGAACGGCGGCATCGGCTCGCCGGCGCGCAACGCGTCCACGTACTTCTTCAGCGCGGGCATGGTTTCGGTCATCGCGGTCGCGGCGACCGGGATGACGGCGTTGACGGTGATGTTCGCCCGCGCCAGCTCCATCGACCAGGTGCGCGCGAAGCCCACGATGCCGGCCTTCGCGGCGGAGTAGTTGGTCTGGCCGAAGCTGCCGCGCTGCCCCGCCGGGGAGCCGATCAGGATCAGGCGGCCGCCCTCGCCCTGTTCCCGCATGTGCTGCACGGCGGCGCGGGCACACGTGAAGGTGCCCCGCAGGTGCACGTTGATCACCGTGTCGAAGTCGTCGTCCGACATCTTCCACAGCACCCGGTCCCGCAGCACGCCCGCGTTCGTGACGAGCACGTCGAGCCTGCCGAACTCGCTCACCGCCCGCCGCACGAGCGCCTCGGCCACCTCGGTGCTGCCGACGGCGCCGACCTCGGCGACCGCGGTGCCGCCCGCGTCGGTGATCTCCTTGACGGCCGCTTCCGCCGTCCCCGCGTCGACGTCGTTGACCACGACCTTCGCGCCGCCCGCGGCGAGCGCCTTGGCGTAGGCGAGGCCGAGGCCCCGCCCGCTGCCCGTCACGATCGCGACCTTCCCGGTCAAGTCCATGTCGCCGGTCCTCCTCCTCGAGTGCCTGTGCGGAATAGATGTAGTCCTCAATGGTTGGAGTTGTCAATGATTGGTGCTGTCATGGGGTGGGCTGGCACAATGGGCGCGAGCTGAGGAGGAGCCATTCCCGACCACGAGCCCACGCTGGACAGCGACACCGGTTTCCTGCTGGCCCGCGCCGGCGGCCGCGCGATCCGCGCGCTGAACCGGGCGCTGGAGCCGTTCGGCCTGCGCAGCAGGCACTACACGGTGCTGATGGCGGCGGCCGAGCGCGGCGGGCTGTCCCAGCGTGAGCTGGGCGAGTTGCTCGGCATCGACCCGAGCGCGGTGGTCTCCCTCGTCGACGACCTGCAGCGCGCGGACCTCGTCCGGCGCGACCCCCACCCCGAGGACCGGCGCACGAGGCTGGTCGTGCTCACCGAAACGGGCGTGAAAGCGTTCCGCCAGGCCTCGGACCTGGGCGCGAAGGTCGAGGACGAGGTGCTGGCCCCGCTGGACGCCGGGGAACGGGACACCCTCCGGGACCTGCTCCGCCGCGTCGCCCGCTGATCGGGCAAACACCCCAGAACACCCATTTCCCCTGCTCAGCCCTGACGCTGCGTACGGGGTGCGATACGGATCACGCGGTCCCAGTGCGTGAGCCGGATCGCCTTTTCGGGCGAAAATCAGTTAGCATAGGTCAACTAATTTTCCCCTCGCAGTCAACGGCGACGTGACCTTCCCCTGGTTGGAGTGATGGAAGTGCAGTCTGCCCGGCAGACGGTGGACGCACCGGTGGAACCGCACCGGCACAAGCGCACCTGGTCGGTCGACGAACTCGGCCCGCGGTACAAGTGGATCGCGCTGTCCAACACCACGCTCGGCATGCTCATGGCGACGATCAACTCGTCGATCGTGCTGATCGCGCTGCCGGACATCTTCCGCGGGATCCACATCAACCCGCTCGAATCGAGCAACACCAGCTACCTGCTGTGGATGATGATGGGCTTCCTCGTCGTCACCGCCGTGCTGGTCGTCGGCTTCGGGCGGCTGGGCGACATGTACGGCCGCGTCCGCATGTACAACCTCGGCTTCGCCGTCTTCGCCGTTTCCTCGGTCCTGCTCGCGGTCACCTGGATGGACGGCAGCGCGGCCGCGATCTGGCTCATCGGCTGGCGCGTGATCCAGGGCATCGGCGGCGCGTTCCTGATGGCCAACTCCAGCGCGATCCTCACCGACGCGTTCCCGGTGCGCCAGCGCGGTCTCGCGCTGGGCATCAACGGTGTCGCCGCGATCGCCGGGTCCTTCCTCGGCCTGGTCATCGGCGGTCTGCTCGGCCCGGTCGAGTGGCGGCTGGTGTTCCTCGTGTCCGTGCCGTTCGGCGTCTTCGGCACCATCTGGGCCTACCTCAAGCTGCACGACACCAGCGAGCGCCACCGCGCCAAGATGGACTGGTGGGGCAACATCACGTTCGCCATCGGGCTGATCGCCCTGCTCGTCGGCATCACCTACGGCATCCAGCCCTACGGCGGCCACACGATGGGCTGGACGAGCCCGTTCGTGCTCAGCTGCCTCATCGGCGGCGCGGTCGTGCTGATCGTCTTCGGGATCATCGAGACCAAGGTCGCCAACCCGCTGTTCAACCTGTCGCTGTTCAAGATCCGCGCGTACAGCTTCGGCAACGCGGCGAACCTGCTCGCCTCGCTCGGCCGCGGTGGCCTGCAGTTCGTGCTGATCATCTGGCTGCAGGGCATCTGGCTGCCGCAGCACGGCTACAGCTTCGAGCAGACCCCGCTGTGGGCCGGCATCTACATGCTGCCCATGACGATCGGCTTCCTGGTCGCGGCACCGATCTCCGGCGTGATCACCGACCGCATCGGCGGCCGGGCACTGGCGACCACCGGCATGGTCGCGACCGCGGTCAGCTTCCTGCTGCTGGAGGTGCTGCCGGTCAACTTCAACTACTGGGCCTTCGCGGCGATCCTGCTGCTCAACGGTCTCGGCATGGGCCTGTTCGCCTCGCCGAACCGGGCCGACGTGATGAACAGCCTGCCGCCCAACGCCCGCGGCGCCGGCGCCGGCATGACCGCGACCTTCCAGAACTCGGCGATGGTGCTGTCGATCGGCTTCTTCTTCAGCCTGATGATCGCGGGCCTGTCCGACCACCTGCCCACCGCGATGGCGCAGGGCCTGACCGCGCACGGCGTGCCGGCGGACTCCGCGAACGGCATCGCGCAGCTGCCGCCGGTCGGCGTGCTGTTCGCCGCGTTCCTCGGCTACAACCCGATCCAGCAGCTGCTGGGCCCGGTGCTCAACCAGCTGCCCGCCGACCAGGCCTCGTTCCTGACCGGCCGCAGCTTCTTCCCCAACCTGATCTCCCAGCCGTTCTCCGACGGTCTGACCGCGGCCTTCTGGTTCGCGATCGTCGTGTGCGTCGTCGCCGCCGTCGCGTCGTGGCTCGTCGGGAAGCCGAAGCCCGCCACCGCGGGCGCGCCGCGCGAGTCGGTGGGCTCGGAGCTGGCGGCCGAAGGCGGTGAGCTGGTCGACATCGCCGGTGAGACCCCGGCGGCACAGCGGCCGCGCCGGGCCGTGGGCAGGCCGGGCGAGATCAGCGGGCGGCTGCGCACCCCCGGTGGCGCCGGGGTGGCCGGCGCGGTCGTCACGGTGACCGGGATCGACGGCACGCAGGTGGGCCGTGCCCGCTCCGACGAAAGCGGCGCGTACGCGCTCGACGGCGTCTCCTCCGGTACCTACACGCTGATCGTGACCGCACCCGGGTTCCAGCCCGCGGCAGCTTCGGTGACGGTCAACGGCCTCGGTGTGGTGCACGACTTCGTGGTGCTCGGCGGCGGTGTCGTCGCCGGGACCGTGCTGCGCTCCGGCGGCGCGCCGGTCGCGGACACCGCGGTGCTCGCGACCGACGGCACCGGCCAGGTCGTCGGCCAGACGACCACGGCGCACGACGGCAAGTTCCTGCTCACCGGCCTGCCCGCGGGCGAGGTCACGATCACCGCGAACGTCGACAACCACCGGCCGCACGCGGTCACCGTGCTGGCGGGCGCGGCCGAACCCGCCGAGGTCGAGCTGGTCGTCGAGGCCGTCGGCGTGCTGCACGGCACGGTCACCGGCCCGGACGGGCGGGGACTGGCCAACGCGACGGTGACGATCAGCGACTCGCAGGGACAGCCCGCCGGGACCACGCTCACCGACGACGAGGGCCACTACGAGCTGCACGACCTGGAACCCGGCGAGTACACCGTCGTCACGAGCCTGTACGAACCCGCGGTCCGGCAGGTGGACCTGAACCCGGGCGAGACCACCACGGTGGACGTGGACCTCGCCTCCGGCGCACGGGCGGACGCGGCGTCGTGACCGGAGCCGTCATGGAGATTTCGGGACGGATCTCGGGCGAGGACGGCGCGCCGGTGCCGGGCGCCGCCCTCACGCTCGTGGACACGGCGGGGCGGCAGACCGGGCGCACCACCGCAGGCCAGGACGGGCGGTTCCGGCTGCCCGCGCCCGGCCCCGGCACGTACGTGCTCATCACCTCCGCGCCGACGCACCAGCCCGAGGCCGCGACGGTCACCGTCGCCACCTCCCCCGTGCACCTGGAGATCACGTTGCGCGGCTCCGGCGGGCTGCGCGGCGTGGTGCGGGCGGCCGTGACCGGCGTGCCGATTCTGGGTGCCGCGGTCACGCTCACGGATTCCCGTGGCGAGGTGGTGGATTCCCGGCTGTCCGGGCAGAGCGGCGAGTACGCCTTCACCGCGCTGCCGCCCGGGTCCTACGTCCTCGCGGTCAACGCGCCCGGGTACCGGCCCGCGGCGTTCGCCGTGACCACCGCGGAAGGCGGCACGGCGCAGCAGGACGTGGAACTGGACGACGGCGCGGTCATCCAGGGCTCGGTGCGCCTGCCGGAGGGCCCGCGCCCGGCCGTGACCGTGACGCTGCTCGACGAGGGCGGCCACGTCGTGCGCACGACCTTCGCCGACGAGGCCGGCCGGTACGCCTTCCACGACCTCGATCCCGGCACGTACACCGTCGTCGCGACCAGTTACTCCCCGGTCCGGTCGACGGTGCGGATCGGCGACGGCGGCCGGACGCGGCACGACGTGCAGTTGGTGTAAGCGCTTGCTCCGTGTGCCGTAAGTAATTTCGGCCCACACGCTGCGTCGAGATCCGGTCACTGGGTGGACACGGCGGCCACTCTCTGATTGCATGATGCAGCCCGGAGCGGACGGGGGCCGTGGCCCGGGTGTCAGAGACCCGTATGCGACAGAAAGCAGTGGGAGTACATGGCTACGCGGGCTCGGGAACTGCTCAACCGGTCGAGGGCGCTGCTGGAACGCTCACGGGAGGCCGCCGCGCAGTTCCTCAACACCCCCCACCCACCTCCGTCCCACCCGCCCCGCGCGCTCGAGGCCGCGCCGGCGCCCGAACCGCCGGTGCGGCCCGATCCCGGCGCGAGCAGTGAAACGCTCGCCGCGATCTGCGCCAACGTGGCGCTGCGCGACCTCAACCTCGTCGACTCGCTGCTGTCGCAGCTGGAGGAGATGGAGGCCAAGGAGGAGGACACCGACCGCCTCGCCGAGCTGTACAGCCTCGACCATCTGGCCACCCGGCTGCGGCGCAACGCCGAGAACCTGCGGGTGCTCGCCGGGCGCGACGCGAGCGATTCGACGTCGGACACCTCGTCGCTCGTCGACGTCGTCCGCGCCGGCATGTCCTCGATCGACCACTACTCGCGCGTCACCATCGGCAGGGTGGTCTCGCTCGGTGTCGTCGGGTTCGCGGCCGAAGACCTCAGCCGCCTGCTGGCCGAGCTCCTCGACAACGCCACGAAGTCCTCGCCGCCCAACGCTCCGGTGCGCGTGAGCGCGCACCTGACCGAGCAGGGCAGCGTGCTGCTGCGCATCGAGGACGAGGGCATCGGCCTGCCGCCGGAACGGCTGCGCGAGCTCAACGACCGGCTGTCGGCCGCGCCGGTGCTCGACGACTCCGCGGTGCGCCACATGGGGCTGGCCGTCGTGCGGCGCCTGGCCGCGCGGCACGAGCTGCGCGTCTGGCTGGACCGCCGCGTCCCGCACGGCACCACCGCGTCCGTGCTGCTGCCCGCCGCGCTCGTCAGCGAACTGCCCGAGGCCAGCTGGTCCGGCGCGCAGACGGTGATCTTCCCGTCGGCGGGCTCCGACGGGGCCTCGTCGTTCGCGCCGGGGGCGCCCGCCAGGGCGGCGACCTCCGTGCTGCCGCAGCGTTCCAGCGCCCCGGAGGTGCCCGCGCCGCCGTCGCCCCGCCCCCGCCCGCCCGCGGAGCCCACCGTCGGCGGGACCACGGCGAGCGGCCTGCCGCGCCGGGTCTCGCACAGCATCAAGGCACCCAACGGGCACGAGGCCAAACCGCCCGCGCCGTCGGCCGATCCCGGCGCCGACCGCCAGGCGGGGCACGACAAGCTGCTCGCCGACCTCGGCGCGTTCTCCGACGGGGAACGCGCCGCGCGGGAGGAGCGGCGGGACACCGACGGCACAGGCGAAACGGACGCAGGCGAGGGAAAGCAGCAGTGACGGAAGCCAACCACCGGCAGCGCGGCCAGGACTTCACCTGGCTGATCAACGACTTCGTCCGCAAGGTGCACGGCGTCAGCCACGCGCTGATCATGTCCTCCGACGGGTTCCCGCTCACGGCTTCGGACGCGATGAGCACCACCGAGGCCGAGCAGCTCGCCGCGATCGCCAGCGGCCTGCTCAGCCTGGCGGGCAACAGCGCCGCCCTGTTCGACAAGGGCACGTGCGAGCAGATCATCATCCGGCTCTCGCACGGCTACTTCCTGTTCATGGGCATCGACACCGGTGCCGGGCTGGCCGTGCTCACCGGTCCCGACTGCGACATGAAGGTCGTCGCCTACGAGATGACCCAGTTCGTGACCAGCGCGGGGCACGCGCTGACGCCCGAGACGCGCGCCGACCTGCGGCGCGTGCTCACCGCCCGCCGCCCGATCGGCTGACCCGGCAAGGAAGTGATCACGATGTCCCAAGATCCGGGGCGGGGCCAGGCGGTGAAGAAGCCGCGCAGCAAGCGGATCCGCCCGTACACGCTGACCGGCGGCCGCACGCGGGGGCGCCACCAGCTCCTGGTCGAGACGCTGATCTCGGTGCCGCGGTACGACCCCGCGCTCGCCGACCGGCTGATGCCCGAGTCGAAGGCGCTGTACGAGCGGGCCCGCTCGCAGGTCTCGATCGCGGAGCTGTCGTCGCTGCTGACCATCCCGCTGGGCGTGGTGCGGGTGCTCGTCAGCGACCTCGCGGCCCAGGGCGCGGTCTTCATCCACCCCACCGCCCACGCCTACCACCACGACCGGAACGTGCTCGAGAGGATCCTCAATGGACTCAAGCAGCTCCCCGTCTGACCCCGGCCTGCTCACGATCTCGGCGAAGATCGTGGTGGCCGGTGGTTTCGGCGTCGGGAAGACGACCTTCGTCGGGTCGGTGTCCGAGGTTCCCCCGCTCAACACCGAGGCCTGGATGACCGAAGCCGGTGAGGGCGTCGACGACCTGCCGCCGGACGGCAGCAAGACCACCACGACGGTCGCGATGGACTTCGGCCGGATCTCGCTGTACCCGGACCTGATGCTGTACCTGTTCGGCACGCCGGGCCAGGCGCGGTTCTGGTTCCTCTGGGACGACCTCTCGCGCGGCGCGCTCGGCGCGATCGTGCTGGTGGACACGCGGCGCCTGGACCAGTCCTTCGCCGCCATCAACTACTTCGAGAACGACTCCGAGCTGCCGTTCATCGTCGCGGTCAACCTCTTCGACGGCGAGCTCACCCACGACCTCGAGGAGGTCAGGGAGGCGCTGGCGCTGCGCCCGGAGATCCCGCTGATCACGTGCGACGCGCGCAAGCCCGCCTCCGCGGTGGCCACCCTGCAGGAGCTGGTTTCGCACACGCTGGCGCTGGCGGAGGTTTCGGAGTCCGGGAGGGTACGCGCGAATGCCTAAGATCCTGATCGTCGGTGCCGGGCAGTCCGGTCTCCAGCTGGCGCTGACGCTGCGGGACCACGACTACGACGTGACGCTCATGTCGGCGAAGACCCCGGACGAGATCCGGGCCGGGTGGGTCACCTCGACGCAGTGCATGTTCGCGAACTCGCTGAGCATCGAGCGCAAGCACGGGCTGAACCTGTGGGACGACGTGGCGCCGCGCGCCGGTGGCCAGGGCGTCAGCCTCGGCGAGCCGGACGGCACCCGGGTGCTGAACTGGATGGGCAAGTGGGAGGCGGGGCCCGCGCAGTCGATCGACCAGCGGGTGAAGATGGCCACCTGGCTGGAGCTGCTGGAGGAGCGCGGCGGCAACGTCATCATCCACGGCGTGACCACCGCCGACCTGAACTCGCTGGCGCACATGTACGACCTCGTGATCGTCGCCGCCGGCAAGGGCGAGCTGGTGCAGCTGTTCGACCGCGACCCGTCGCGCTCCCCGTTCACCAAGCCGCAGCGGGCGTTGTCGGTGTCCTACGTGCACGGTGTGGAGTCGCGGCCGGAGACGCCCGGCGCCGTGGACGTGTGGGTCAACTTCGTGCCGGGGATCGCCGAGCACATCAGCATTCCCGGGTACACCCTGTCCGGGCCGTGCCAGATCCTGTACGTGTCGGGCATCCCCGGCGGGCCGTTCGACGTGTTCGGCGACCGGCCCCCGGCCGACGAGCAGCTGCGGCGGCACCTGGAGCTGTTCAAGCAGTACATGCCGTGGGAGTACGAGCGCTACCGCGACGCGGAGATCACCGACCCCAAGGGCGTGCTCGTCGGCGGTTACCCGCCCGTGGTGCGGCACCCGGTGGGCGAGCTGCCTTCGGGCGGGCTCGTGCTCGGCATGGCCGACGTGGTGGTGGCGAACGACCCGATCACCGGCCAGGGCGCGAACAACGCCGCCAAGTGCGCCGAGTCCTACCTCGGCAGCATCCTGGAGCACGGCGACCGGCCGTTCGACCGGGCGTGGATGCAGGCTACCTTCGACCGGTACTGGGAGTACGCCCAGCACGTGGTGCGGCTGACCAACACCATGCTGATGCCGCCCGCCCCGCACGTCCAGAAGATCCTCGGCGTGGCGCAGGAGAACGAGCGCGTCGCCAACCGGTTCGCCAACGGCTTCAACGACCCGCCGGACATGGCGGACTGGTTCTTCGAGCCGGAGAAGGCCGAGGCGTACCTGGCGAGCGTGTCCTGACGGCTCAGCGCGGCGCGTACATGATCACGGCGACCCCGGCGAGGCACAGCAGCGCGCCGAGGACGTCGAAGCGGTCCGGCCGGTAGCCGTCGGCGACCACGCCCCAGGCGAGCGAGCCCGCGACGAACACCCCGCCGTACGCGGCGAGGATGCGGCCGAAGTGCGCGTCGGGCTGCAGCGTCGCGACGAACCCGTACACGCCGAGCGCGAGCACCCCGGCGCCGATCCAGGCCCAGCCGCGGTGCTCGCGCACGCCCTGCCACACCAGCCACGCCCCGCCGATCTCCAGCACCGCCGCGAGCACGAACAACACCACCGAGCGCACCACCGTCACGCGTCGCATGTTCTCAGGGTTTTCACGGACGCGGCGAAGCCGGTTCTCAGCCCGCGGGCGTTCCCTGGGGGCATGAGCTTCTCCCCGCAGCCGCGGCGGCCGTCACCCGGGCCGCTGGCCACGCTCGGTCTCGTGCTGGGTGCCGTCGTCCTCACCGTGCTCGTCGGCACCGGCTTCCTCGTGGGCACCCTGCACCACGACGTCACGGCCCGTTCGCTGGGTCTCGCCCCGGAGACGGGGACGAACCAGAACCAGGACCAGGACACCGGCGGCAACCTGCAGTCGCTCGACCCCGGCGCCATCGCCGAGAAGGTCGACCCGGGGCTCGTGGACGTCAACACGACGCTGGGGTACCAGAACGCACAGGCGGCGGGCACCGGGATGGTGCTGACATCCGACGGGCTCGTGCTCACCAACAACCACGTCGTCGAGGGCGCCACCAGCATCTCGGTGACCGACATCGGCAACGGGAAGACCTACCGGGCCTCCGTCGTGGGCTACGACCGGAGCGACGACGTGGCGGTGCTGAAGCTGAAGAACGCCTCGGGCCTGGCCACCGTCACCGTCGGCGACTCGTCGAAGGTCGCGGTCGGCGAGGCGGTCGTGGGCATCGGCAACGCGGGCGGCACCGGCGGCACGCCGAGCGTCGCGCCCGGCACCGTGACGGCGCTGGACCGGTCGATCACCGCGAGCGACGAGTCGAGCGGCAGCTCGGAGCAGCTGCGAGGGCTCATCGAGGTCAACGCGAACATCCAGTCCGGCGATTCGGGCGGCGCGCTGGTGAACAGCAGCGGGCAGGTCATCGGCATGAACACCGCCGCGTCGACCGGGTACCGGTTCGGCGGGCCGGAAGGCCAGGCGCAGACGGGCGGCGGGACCGGTTACGCCATCCCGGTCAACCAGGCGCTCAGCATCGCCAGGCAGATCCAGGCGGGCACCGCGTCCGGCACGGTGCACATCGGTGCCTCGGCGTTCCTCGGCGTCTCCGTCGCGGACTCGCAGTCCGGCGCCCTCGTGCGGCAGGTGGTGTCCGGCGCCCCGGCCGACGACGCGGGGATCGTCGCCGGTGACACGCTGACCGGCGTCGACGGCAAGGCCGTCGACTCGGCGACCACCCTCACCACGCTGATGGACGGCCTGCACCCCGGCGACAAGGTGACCCTGACCTGGACCGGCCCGACCGGCGAGGAGCACAACGCCACCGTGACCCTCGTCGAGGGACCGGTCGGATAGGCGGCCCGGTCCCGGGGTATGCGGGAGCCATGACGCACACCGCACCACTTCCCCAGGACCAGGCAGGCAGGCCCCGCACGGCGATCGTCACCGGGTCGGACTCCGGCATCGGGCGGGCGATCGCCGTCGCGCTGGGCGGGGGCGGCGTCGACGTGGGCATCACGTACCACTCGGACGCCGAGGGCGCGAACGAGACCGCCGAGGAGGTCCGGCGGCTCGGTGCCCGCGCCGAGGTCGCCCACCTCGACCTGACCGACCTGCCCACCTCCACCGCCGCGATCGACGAGCTGGCGGCCGCGCTCGGCGGTGTCGACGTGCTCGTCAACTGCGCGGGTACCGGCACCGGCACGCCCGCGGTGGAGATGGACTTCGACACGTGGCGGCAGGTGATCGACGTGGACCTGCACGGCGCTTTCCTGTGCACGCAACGCGCGGCGCGCCGGATGATCGAGGCGGGCACCGGCGGCCGGATCGTCAACATCACCAGCGTGCACGAGCACGCGCCCAAGGTCGGCGCCGCGCCCTACTGCGCGGCGAAGGCCGGGCTCGGCATGCTCACCAAGGTGCTCGCGCTCGAACTCGCCGAACACGGCATCACCGTCAACTCCGTGGCGCCGGGCGAGATCTCGACGCCGATGACCGGGCAGACCGACGCCGACCCGCGTGAGCAGAAGCGGCCGGGCGTGCCGCTGGGCCGCACCGGTGACGCCCGCGAGGTCGCGGCCGTGGTCGCGTTCCTGACCACGCCGGCCGCGAGTTACGTGACCGGCGCGTCCTACGTCGTCGACGGCGGGATGCTGCTGATGGGGCCGCAGGGCGCCAGCGGGCTGCCCGACGACTCGTGGCGCCGGGTCTGAGCAAGATTGGAGAAGACCCCGGCCGGACCAGCCGCCTACGGTGAACGCACCAGTGGCGGAAGGAGCACCCATGACCGGCGTACGGGTTCTGGTCGGCACGCGCAAAGGCGCCTTCGTGCTGACCTCGGACGGCACGCGGCGGCAGTGGCAGGTCGAGGGACCGCACTTCGGCGGCTGGGAGATCTACCACTTCACCGGTTCCCCCGCGGAGCCGGACCGGTTGTTCGCCTCGCAGTCCACCGGGTGGTTCGGCCAGCTGATCCAGCGTTCCGACGACGGCGGCCGCACGTGGACGGCGATGGGCAACGAGTTCACCTACGAGGGCACCCCCGGTACCCACCAGTGGTACGACGGCACTCCCCACCCGTGGGAGTTCGCCCGCGTGTGGCACCTCGAACCGTCGCCCACCGATCCGGACCTGGTCTACGCCGGCGTGGAGGACGCCGCGCTGTTCCGGTCCGTCGACGGTGCGCGGTCCTGGCAGGAGCTGCCGGGACTGCGCACCCACGGTTCCGGCCCGGGCTGGCAGCCGGGTGCGGGCGGGATGTGCCTGCACACCATCAAACTCGACCCGGGCAACCCGGAGCGGATCTACGCCGCGATCTCCGCGGCGGGCGCGTTCCGCAGTGACGACACGGGCAAGACGTGGCAGCCGATCAACCACGGCCTGCACTCGGAGGGCATCCCGGACCCGGACGCCGAGGTCGGGCACTGCGTGCACCGGCTGGCCCAGCACCCGGCGCGGCCGGAGACGCTGTACATGCAGAAGCACTGGGACGTGATGCGCACCGACGACGCCGGGGAGAACTGGCGCGAGATCAGCGGGAACCTGCCCACGGACTTCGGGTTCGCGATCGACGTGCACGCCCACGACCCCGACACGGTGTACGTCGTGCCGATCAAGAGCGATTCGGAGCACTTCCCGCCGGACGGGAAGCTGCGTGTGTACCGCAGCCGCAGCGGCGGGGACGAGTGGGAGCCCCTGTCGGCGGGGCTGCCGCAGGAGCACTGCTACGTCAACGTGCTGCGGGACGCGATGGCGGTGGACCGGCTGGAGGACTGCGGGATCTACTTCGGCACGACGGGCGGCCAGGTGTACGCCTCGGCGGACGCCGGGGACACGTGGGCGCCGATCGTGCGGGACCTGCCCGCCGTCCTGTCGGTCGAAGTCCAGACACTGCCGTGATCCGCGTCCGGCTCCCCGCGCACCTGCGCACCCTCGCGCGGATCGACGGCGAGGTGGTGCTGGACCTCGACGGCGCGGTCACGCAGGGCGCGGTGCTCGACGCGCTGGAGTCGCGGTACCCCGTGCTGTGCGGCACGATCCGCGACCAGCGCACCCACCGGCGGCGCGCGTTCGTGCGGTTCTTCGCGTGCGAGGAGGACCTGTCGCACGAGCCACCCGACACTCCCCTGCCCGAGCGCGTACTGCGGGGTGAAGAGCCGTTCCTCGTGGTGGGCGCGATGGCCGGCGGTTAATAAACTGGCGGGGTGGCAAGACCCAACAGCACTGTGGTGGTCCTCACGGGTGCCGACGCGGAAGGCATCCTGTCGCGGCTCGACGGGCTGGCGAACGTGCGCGCCGCGGCCGTGAAGGACGGCGACGCCGCGCGGGAGCTCGTCGCCCAGTCGCACGGCGCGTACGTCGTGCACGACGCCGATCCCCTGGCGGACGTCGCCGACGCGTGGACGGGGTTCTTCGACCGGCAGGACACGCCGGGCACGCTGGAGGTCGCCGTCGAGTCGGCGCTCGCCGGCCTGCGGCGCGGTCTCGTGCAGCTGCCGGACTACTACGTGGTGCTCGAACCGGAATCCCTGCCGGAGACCCGGAAACACTGGTGGCTCGGGGTGCTGGCGGGCGTCTCGCCGAGCCGCGTCATCCCGGCGAAGGCCAGCGCGGGCGCGGTGGCCGAGGTGCTGTCGCGGCTGCCTTCGGGGCGGTGGTGGCCGGACCCGCCGGACGAGTGGCTGCGCGGGTTGGGGCGTGCGGTGCCGGACCGGGTCGGCGTACCGGGTTCGGTCTGAGGTTTGTCCGGCTTTTGTGCGGGCCCTGCCGACGATGGGGCCGCCCGGGCTTGTCCGCGGAAGGGATCCGCCATGAAACTCCGGACCGGCGCCGGCGCGTGCCTCGCGCTGCTGGCCGCCCTCTCCGTCCCGGCCGTTCCCGCGCAGGCGGCGGTGGCGAACACCGTGGTGTTCCAGGAAAAGACCGACGGACACGACTGCTACCGCATCCCGACGATCGTCAAGGCGAACAACGGGGACCTGCTCGCCTTCGCCGAGGCGCGCAACGAGGGTGCTAGTTTCTGCAACGACCTCGGCAAGATCGATCTCGTCCTGAAGCGTTCCACGGACGGCGGCAGGACGTGGGGCGCGCAGCAGACGGTGATCAAGGCCAACGGGGACACCAAGGGCAACCCGGTGCCGATCGTCGTCCCGTCGACGGGCCGGATCGTGCTGCTGTCGACGATGCAGTGCTACACGAACCCGACGTGCGGCCGCGTGCCGCGCGTGCAGTACAGCGACGACAACGGTGCCACGTGGACCACCCCGAAGGTACTGACGACGGAGCTGGGTTTCCCGTCGGCGCCGGGCTGGCTCGCGACGGGCCCGTCGCACGGGATCGTGCTGACGCGGGGTGCGCACGCCGGGCGCCTGGTCGCCGGCCTGAACTACACGACGGACGGCCAGCACACCGGGGCGCTCATCTACAGCGATGACCAGGGTGCGACCTGGCACCGCGGGGCGACGGACACCCCGGCCACCACGGCCCTGGACCCGCAGGAGATCAGCGTGACGGAGCTGGCCGACGGCCGGATCTACGCCGCGGCCCGCAACCAGGCCAACGACGGCAACAAGTGCCTCGACGACGGCACGAAGAACCGCGTGTACGCCATCAGTTCCGACGGTGGCGCCACGTTCTCGGCAAAGTTCACGTACGAGCCGGACCTGATCACGCCGACCGTGCAGGCCTCGACGGTCCGGATGAGCGCGACCGACCAGGGCGGGGCGTACGACCGGATCCTGTTCGCCGCACCATCCACTTGCGACCGTCGCAAGGAGCTTGTCGTGAGTTCGTCGTTCGACGAGGGCGGGAACTGGACGAGCAAGGGCGGCGGCGTCATGGTGTGGGACCAGGACGCGGCGTACTCGGACATGGTGCAGTTGAGCCAGAGTTCGGTGGGCGTGCTGTACGAGGCGGGCCCGGCGGGCAATGCGAACGCCACGATCCGGTACTCGACGGTGACCGAGTCGGCGCTGGGCGCGCCGGTCTGCGGTGCCGGTTACAGCGTGGTCGACCAGCAGGCACTCGGCAACGCGGCGACGGTCTACCTGTCGTACAACGCGTCCACGGGCAAGAACTGCGTCTCGACGATGAAGAAGGCGAACGTCGGCACGGCCAGCGCCACGTCAGCGTTCCTCCAGGTCCAGGGCTCGGCCCGGACGACGGACTCGGGGAACTACTCGTACTTCGCGGGCCCGGTGCTGGCGTCTGCGGCGGGTAAGTGCGTGCAATGGGGCGGCAGCGCGGGCGATGTGAGCTACGAAAGCCCGTACGAACACTGCGGCTAAAGGCTCCGGCCGGCTCTGGCCCCCCCGCTCGGGGACGACGGGCGCGTGGTCGGCCGGGATAACGTGTCCTCAGGGCTATCTGTTCGTGTTCCCCGGCAAGGCGAAGCGAGCGGCCACACCGCCCACACCCACCCCCGCGTCGATCCCCAGCTGCCTTAGCGGTTGGCTCACCGGGATGCTCCTATGGTTGTCAAGGGATGTTTGTGCTGGTGGTGGGGTGGTGGAGGGTGTTGTAGATTTCGCGGGCTAGGTAGCGTTTGAGGCAG
>NZ_FORP01000061.1 GCF_900114035.1 Amycolatopsis sacchari
CCGAAAAGCCGCCATCCGCGCCCTCAAACGCCACCTCTCCGACGTCCTCTACCACGCACTCCACACCGACCACCACCACTTGACATAGAAGCTTCTTCGGCGTCCCTTCGCGATGGGCTCCGCCCACCCTTGACACGGTGAGCCAACCGCTAAGGCAGCTGGGGATCGAGGCGGGGGAGGAGCGGGGCGTGGGGCCGCTTCCGTTCCGTTGCTGGGTGCGGTGTGGGGGTGGTGGTGGTGCTGGCTTCGCAGGTTCGTTCCGGTGGCTTCCCTACTCCCGGTATCGGCGGTCTGCCACTACGCCGTCGCCGGTGGACTCGTCGAAGTGGTAGACCTCCTTGCCCCGCACGAAAACCCTCAGCGCCCGGTTCATCACGTCCAGCGGATCACCCGACCAGATCACGACATCCGCGTCGAGACCCGGCTTCAGGGAGCCGATCCGATCGTCCAGGCCCAGCATGCTCGCCGGGTTCACCGTCAACGAGCGCAGTGCCGCTTCCGGGTCCAAGCCGTCCTTGACCGCCAGCGCGGCCTGGTACACCAGGAAATTGATCGGGACGACCGGGTGGTCCGTGGTGATCGCCAGTTTGACGCCCGCCCGCGCCAGGATGCCCGCCGAGCGGAGTGTCCGGTTCCGCAGCTCCACCTTCGAGCGGGTGGTGAACAGCGGACCGAGGATGACCGGGATTTCCTTCTCCGCCAGCAAGTCCGCGATCAGGTGCCCCTCGGTGCCGTGGTTGACCACGAGTTTGTACCCGAACTCCTCCGCCAGCCGGATCGCGGTGACGATGTCGTCCGCCCGGTGCGTGTGCTGGTCCCAGTAGAGCTCCCCGTCGAGCACCTCGGCGAGCGTCTCCAGCGTGAGATCGACGTCGAACGGCTTGCCCTCGTCCCGCGCGTGATCCCGCTGCGCCGCGTAGTTCTGGGCCTTCGTGAAAGCCTCGCGGATGATCGCGGCGACGCCCAGCCTCGTGCTCGGCGTCTGCTTCTTCTCGCCGTACACGCGCTTCGGGTTCTCACCCAGCGCGCTCTTCACGCTCACCTGGTCGGCGAAGACCATGTCGAGGATCGTCCGGCCCCACGTTTTGACGCCGATCGTGCGACCCCCGATCGGGTTGCCCGAGCCCGGCTTCACGACGACGCTCGTGACCCCGCCCGCCAGCGCGTCGTCGAAACCGACGTCGTACGGGTCGATGCCGTCGATCGCGCGGAAGCGGGCGCCGTTCGGGTCGGTCATCTCGTTCGTGTCGTTGCCCGACCAGCCCTCGCCCTCCTCGTGCACGCCGAGGTGGACGTGCGCGTCGAAGAACCCCGGCAGCACCCACGACCCCGCGGCGTCGATCAGCTCGGCGTCCTCCGGGATGTCGACGTCGGCGTCCGCACCCACCTCGACGATCCTGCCGTCCTCGATGAGGACCGTGCCCCCGTCGATCGGCTCACCGTCGACCGGCACCACATAACCGCCCACAATCGCGCTCACCATGGTTTGACACGCTAACGAATCGCGGGTCAGACCGAAATTCGGACACCCCAGCTGCCGGTCCACGACGTGCCCGGCTCCAGCTCGATCAGGTCCGTGCCCGAGTTCAGCGCGTCCGCCGGGCACGTCATCGGCTCGATCGCGATCGCGCGGCCCCGGCCCACCAGGTCCTGCGGCGTGAACACCTGCACCCACCGGAAGTCCGCGTCCGTCCACACGTCGACGCTCTGCTCCCCGTGCGACAGCACGTGGTGGTGCCGCCCGTCCGCACCCGCGGTCAGCCCGCCGAACGCCGTGTCCAGGTCCACCTGACCGACCAGCACCCCACCGCGGAAGTCGTACTCCGTGCCCTCGACGTCCTGCTCCGGCCCGTACGGCAGCTGCTGGTCCCCGATGTAGGGCCGGACGCGCGTCGCGGACAGGGTCAGCGTGAGGTCGTCCGTCGGCACGTCGCCGATGCGGAAGTACGGGTGCGTGCCCACGCCGACACCGATCGCCGACTCTCCCTCGTTGCGGATCTCATGCGTGACCGTCAGCTCGCGCGGCGCGAGCGCGTAGGTGATGCGCGCGTGCAGCGGCACCGGCCAGCCCTGCTGCTTCTCCACCTCGATCTCGAAGGTGATCGACGACTCCGCGTGCTCGACGAGCGTCCACTCGCGATGCCGCGTCAGCCCGTGGATCGCGTTGCCCCGAGCCGCCTCGGTGACCTCGAGCTGCTGCTTTTCGCCCTGATACGTCCACTCGGCGGCCTTCGTCCGGTTCGGCCACGGCAGCAGCACCTGGCCCGCCCCCTTCGGCGGCTTCGCGTCCTCGGGGAAGGTCTCGACGTAGGGCACGCCGTTGATCTCGAACGCACGCAGCCCGGCGCCGATCTCGGTGACCACCGCGCGAGCGTTGCCGCGGACGATCTCGAACTGCTGTCCAGTGGGGTTGGCCATGCACTGGAGGTTAGCGCTCCACGAAGTAACTAGACCGGTCGTCATACTTTGCGCTACGGTAACCCCCATGGCCCGCCGCACCGACACCCGGCAGCGCATGCTCGACTCCGCCGCCGACCTGTTCCACACGCAGGGCTACCACGCCACGGGCCTGAACCAGCTGGTCAACGCGGGCGGGGCGCCGAAGGGTTCGCTGTACTTCCACTTCCCCGGCGGCAAGGAGCAGCTCGCCGCGGAAGCCGTCACGTTGTCCGGGGAACGCGTGGCGGTTCAGCTGCGCGACCTGCTCCACGCCGCACCCGATCCCGGCACGGCGATCGTCTCGGTACTGGAAGCCTTGGCGCACAACCTGATCGAGTCGGACTTCCGCCGTGGCTGTCCTATCGCGACGGTCGCGGTGGACGCGGGAGAAAGCGCTGTCATCCGCGACGCCTGCGCCTCTGGGTACACGTCGTGGCGCGACGTGATCGCGGACTACCTCGTCCGCGAGGGCTTCCCGGACCAGCGGGCCGCGTCGCTGGCCGTGCTGGCGCTCAGCGCGATCGAGGGCGCGTTGCTGCTCGCGAAAACCCAGCATGACGTCGCACCGCTGCGAACCGTCGCCGAGTACCTGAGGACCACCTTCACCAAGGAGACCTGATGCGCGTACACCACTTCAACGCCGGAACCCTGCGCCCGCCCGGCGGCAGGCTGATCGACGGGCGCGGCGGTCTGTTCCGGCGCGCCGAGCTGGTGTGCCACTGCCTGCTCATCGAGACGGACACGGAGCTGGTCCTCGTCGACACGGGGATGGGCGCCAGGGCGGTGTCCCAGCCGGACGAGTGGATGGGCCGCTGGTTCGGCAGGCTCGTCGGCGCGCGGCCGTCGCTGAAGGAGACCGCGCTGGCGGAGGTGCGGCGGCTCGGTCACCGGCCCGAGGACGTGCGGCACATCGTGGTGACCCACCTGGATTTCGACCACGCCGGCGGGCTGGCGGACTTCCCGCACGCGGCGGTGCACGTCTACGCCGAGGAGCTGCGCGCCCTGCGTTCGCCGATGGACGTCGCCGAACGTCACCGCTACCGGCACACGCAGTTCGCACACGGTCCACAATGGATGTCCTATGCGGACAGTGGAGAACCGTGGTACGGCTTCGAGGCCGTGCGCGAGCTGAAGGGGCTCCCGCCGGAGATCCTGCTCGTCCCGCTGGCCGGCCACACGCGGGGGCACGCCGGGGTGGCCGTCGACACGGGGGACGGCTGGCTGCTCAGCGCCGGGGACTCCTACTTCCACCCGGGCGAACTCGCGGCGACGCCCCACATCCCGGCTGGGCTGGGGCTGTTCGAGAGGCTGGTGCAGACCGTGGCGCCCACCAGGCTGCACAACCAGCGGCGGCTGCGGGAACTGGTGCGCGACCACCCCGAGGTGCGCACGTTCTCGGCCCACAGCCCGACGGAACTCCGGGACCTCGGGGCGGCGGGGTGACGGTGGGGGCGGGGCGACTCGCGGCGGGGGGTGTCCCTATGTGGTTGTCAAGCGGCGGCGGGCGTGTTTTTGGGTTGCGGGGTTCGGTAGTAGGTGCGGTTGCGGAGCATGGCGTAGATGAC
>NZ_FORP01000023.1 GCF_900114035.1 Amycolatopsis sacchari
AAGAGGAACGTGACCAGGAAGCCGATCGAGAAGATCATCGGCGTCTCGAAGGTCAGGTGCCCCTTCCACATCGTGCCGATCCAGTTGAAGAACTTCACACCGGTCGGCACCGCGATCAGGAAGGTCATGAAGGAGAAGAAGGGCAGCAGCACCGCGCCGGTGGCGTACATGTGGTGCGCCCACACCGCGACCGACAGCGCCGCGATGCCCAGCGTCGCCCAGACCAGGCCCTTGTAACCGAAGATCGGCTTGCGGGAGAAGACCGGGAAGATCTCCGACACGATGCCGAAGAACGGCAGCGCGACGATGTACACCTCGGGGTGGCCGAAGAACCAGAACAGGTGCTGCCACAGGATCACGCCGCCGTTGGCGGGGTCGAACACGTGGGCCCCGATGTGCCGGTCGGCCAGCAGGCCCATCAGCGCGGCGGTCAGGATCGGGAACGCGATCAGCACCAGCAGCGACGTGACCAGGATGTTCCAGGTGAAGATCGGCATCCGGTACATCGTCATGCCGGGCGCGCGCAGGCAGACGATCGTGGTGACCATGTTGACCGCACCGAGGATGGTGCCCAGACCGGAGACCGCGAGGCCCGCGATCCACATGTCGGCGCCGACACCGGGCGAGTGGATCGCGTCGGACAGCGGCGTGTAGGCGAACCAGCCGAAGTCGGCCGCGCCGCCCGGCGTCAGGAAGCCCGACACCGCGATCGTGCTGCCGAACAGGTACAGCCAGTACGAGAACGCGTTGAGCCGCGGGAACGCGACGTCCGGCGAACCGATCTGCAGCGGCATCACGAAGTTCGCGAACCCGAACAGGATCGGGGTCGCGTACATCAGCAGCATGATCGTGCCGTGCATCGTGAACAGCTGGTTGTACTGCTCGTTCGAGAGGAACTGCTGCCCCGGACGCGCCAGCTCGGTGCGGATGAGCATCGCCATCGCGCCACCGATCATGAAGAAGGCGAACGACGTGACCAGGTACATCACGCCGATCTGCTTGTGGTCCGTCGTGCGGAACAACCGCAGCAGGAACGAACCCTTGGCCGCCTCACGCGCCGGGTACGGCCGCGTAGCGATCGGCTGCGGGGCTACGGCTGTCACTCCTGCCTCCAAGACTTGCCTCGATGTCTGTCTGCGGCCGCCGGGGCAGCCGATCGGATCGTATCCCCCGGGTCCGACGAGCCTGCGCACCGGCTGGGAAGATCACGCGATGGAAGACCCGTGGCTGACCTCGGCCGTTGCCGCGGCGGTCGCCGTCGGCCGGCGGCTCGGGCTACCCGCCGGCGAGCCCGAGGTGCTCGCGTCCCGGTCGAACGTGCTGGTCAGGCTGGGTCCGGTGGTCGCGAGGGTGCCCGCGACGACCCTCCTCGCGTGGCCCGATCCGACCGCCAGGATGGCGCGGGACGTCGCGTTGTCGGCGTTCCTCGCGGAGCGGGACGCACCGGTCATCCCGCCCTTCGAAGACCCCGGACCACACGTCGAGCTGGGGCTTCCGGTGACGCTGTGGCGTTTCACACGTCACGAGCCCGGGGCGGTGTTCGAACCGGGCGAAGCGGCCGTTCTGCTCGCGGAGGTGCACGCCGCACTGGCGGACTTTCCGGGCGACTACAGCGATTCGGGCCCGGCGACGGATCTTCCGGCGATGCTGGCGTCCTCGGACGACCCCCGGCTGCCCGACGAGGTGGCGCGCAGCCTCGCCGCCCTGCCGGACCTGCCCGCGCAACCGCTCCACGGCGACGCCCACACCGGGAACCTCGTGCGCACCCCGGACGGTCCGAAGTGGCTGGACTTCGAGGACACCTGGCGCGGGCCGGTGACGTGGGACCTCGCCTGCCTCGCCCGTTCGGACGGCCCCGGCGCCGTGGCCGCCTATCCCGGCGAAGTCGAAGGGCTGTCCGCGTACCTGCGGCTGCGTGAGCTGTACGCGGTGTGCTGGCGGTTCGTCATCGCCCGCCGGTTCCCGGAACGGCTACCCGAGGCGCGAGCCGCCGCCGACCGGTATTTCGCCTAGCGCCACCAGCCCACGATCGCCTCGGCCAGCGCGTCCGGAACCTCCAGCGGGGTGAGGTGACCGGCACCCGGCAGGACCACCAGCTCCCCCTTCGGCAGGGCGTCCGCCATCGCGCGGGCCGCGTCCGGCGGGGTCAGGCCGTCTTCCTCGCCCACGACGACGAGGGCCGGGACGTCGGCCGAAGCGAGCACGTCGAAGGAGTCCGGGCGGGCCGCCATCGCCCGCGCCGCCCACGCCACCCCGGCCGGGGGTTGCGAGCCGATCAGGTCGCGCACGGTCTCCACGACGTCGGGCCGCTCGGTGCGGGTGCGCTCGGCCAGGAGGTTCGGCAGCATCGACTCGGCGAGCCACGAGATGCCCTCGGCCTCGGCCCGCGCGGCGACGCGCTCGCGGTTCTCCGCCGCTTCGGGCGTGTCGGCGGCCGCCTTGGTGTCGATCAGCACCAAGCCGCCCACCCGTTCCGGGGCCAGGCGCAGCACGGCCATGGTCACGTAGCCGCCCATCGAGCAGCCCCCGAGCACCACGCGGTCGAGTTCGAGCTTGTCCAGCAGCGCCACGACGTCCCGTGCGGCGTCCTCGAGGCTGGGCGCGCGGTCGGTCTCGGGCAGCGCGGTGCGGCCGAGGCCCCGCTGGTCGGGGGTGATCAACCGGCCCGCGGCGGACAGGGGTGCCCGCACCGGTTGCCACATCCGGGCGTCGACGGGGAAGGCGTGCAGCAGGACGAGCGGGAGTTCCGACATGGGTCCCTATTGTGTACTGCCGTGGCCGTCGAGTTCCCCGAGATCCGCACCGAGCGGCTGCTGCTGCGCCCGCTCACGGAGGCCGACCGCGTGGTCGTGGTGCGGATCCAGACCGACCCGCGCACGAACCGGTACCACCCCGAGCCGCCGGACGCCGCGGAGAGCGACGCGAAGTTCGACTCGTGGCTGGAGGACTGGGCGGTGCACGGCTTCGGCTACCTGCCCGTGCGTACACTGGCGACGGGAGAGGTGCTCGGCGTCGGCGGGCTGCAGCTGCGGACGTTCGGCGACGAGAAGATTTTGAATGTGTACTACCGGTTCCTGCCTGAGGCGTGGGGCCACGGCTACGCGACGGAGATGGCCGCGGCGGTGATCGGCTGGGCCGACCGGACGCTGCCGCGGTACCCGGTGCAGATCAGCGTCAACGTGGTGAACCAGCCGTCGATGAACGTCGCCAAACGGCTGGGCTTCCGCACGTACTTGGAGACGCTGTACGAGGGAGCCCTCACGCGCCACCTGCGCCGGGACTAGCGCTCCCCCGCGCCGATGCCTTCGAACACGAGCGTCAGGTGGCGGCGCCAGTCATCGTCGTCCGGGTTCATGTTGGCCATGGCTCCGCGGGTGATGAGGACGAAGTCGGTGAAGGTCAGGTCGCTGCGGACGTGGCCGGCGTCGACGGCGCGCCGGATGATCCGCCGTGCGATGTCGGCGAACCGCGCCTTCTGGTCGGCGATCCCCGCCCACTCCTTCTTCTCGGGGCCGAGGATGGCGTACCGGAACGCGGCGTCCCGTGCCGCCGCCTCCAGGTAGCCGAGCAGCAGCTCCCGGAACGACGCACGGGGGTCGTCGACCTCTTCGGCGGCGCGGGCCTGCTCGGTCATCGCCGCGAACCGCAGTCCGACGATGGCGGCGAGCAGGGCCTGCTTGGTGGCGAAGTGGCGGTACAGCGTGCCCATGCCCACTCCGGCGCGCTCGGCGATCTCGTCCATCTGGACTTCGCTGCCGCGCTGCGCGAACAGCTCACTGGCGGCCGCGACGATCGCGTCACGGCTGCGTCGGGCATCGGCACGGAGGGCGCGGTCGGGGGCGGACATAACTTGAATCGTAGTTCCGCTTCCGCTACGGTTCAAATAGGAACCGGAGTTCAACTTCCGATTAGGAGAGATCATGATCTGCGCTTGAAGGTCAGCGCGACGACGAAGCTCAGCGCGGCGATCACCGCGGAGGCGACGAACGCGTGCGTCATGCCGGTGACCAGGACCTCGTGCGCCGAACCGGTCGCGTGCCGCGTCGTGGTGCCGAAGATCGTGACGAGGATCGCCAGGCCGACCGTGGCGCCGATCTGCTGCATGGTCTGCAGCACGCCGCCCGCCGCACCCGCGTCCCGCGGGGGCACCGTGCCCATGATGATCACGTTGAGCGGCGAGAAGGCCAGCCCCATGCCGAGGCCCATCAGCAGCATCGGCAGGAACAGCAGCGGGAAGTACCCGGTGGTCGTCGTGAGCTGGGTCAGCAGCGCGAGCCCGGACGCCATCAGCGTGGTGCCGACGAGCGCGACCGGCTTCGGGCCGAACCTGGGCAGCAGCCGCGGGATGAGCCTGCTCGTGCCGAACACCAGCAGCGCCATCGGCAGGAACGCGAACCCGGTCGCGAGCGCGCCGTAGCCGTGCACCTCCTGCAGGTACTGCGCGAGGAAGAAGAACATCGACATGCCGGCCATCGGCCCGAGGAAGAAGTTCGCGTACGCCGCCGCGCGGTTGCGGTCGGCGAACAGGCGCAGCGGCAGCAGCGGCTGGGCGGTGCGGACCTCGATCGCGAAGAAGGCCGCGAGCAGGACGACACCGACACCGAGGGCGAGCAACGTCGTCGAATCGCCCCAGCCGTCCGTGGCGGCGCGGATGAAGCCGTAGACGAGCGCGGCCACGCCGCCGGTCGCGGTGATCGCGCCGGGCAGGTCGAGCTTCGCCGGGTGCCGCTCCGGTTCCCGCAGGTAGCGGGCGGCGAGCGCCACGGCGGCGACGCCGAACGGGACGTTGATGAACAGCACCGCGCGCCACGACAGCCATTCGGTGAGCAGGCCGCCGAGGATGAGGCCGACCGCGAACCCGGCACTGGCCATGCCGGAGAACAGGGCCAGCGCCCGCAGCCGGGCCTTCGGCTCGGTGAACGTGGTGGTCAGCAGCGCGAGCGTGCTGGGCCCCGCGGCCGCGGCGCCGAGCCCCTGCACGACGCGGGCGACGAGCAGCCACGTCGCGGAGTCGGCGAACCCGCCGGCGAGCGAGGCGAGTGTGAACAGGGTCAGCCCGCCGAGGAAGACCCGGCGGCGGCCGAACAGGTCCCCGGCGCGGCCGCCGAGCAGCAGCAGGCCGCCGAAGACGAGGGTGTACGCGTTGATCACCCACGACAGGCCGGTGGCGCTGAAGTGCAGGTCGGACTGGATGCGCGGCAGCGCCACGTTCATCACCGTGGCGTCGAGGACGATCATCAGCTGACAGGTGAGCAGGGTGGCCAGGACGATGCCGGGCCGGTGCGCCCGGACCTCCCGGGCGAGCGCCGGAGCGGTCGCGGACAGCGTTCTTTCAGTCAAGAAGTGCTCCATCGGATGCGCGAAAACAAGCGGACGAACTCTCCGCTTCTCAGGAGCTATCATATGGAGGTTGTCTCCGGTTTCGCAACCGGATTCGGAGATCGCGTCCGCTTTTTTCGAAGGAGGGCCCGTGGCATCACCGACGACACCACGGCCGATGCGTGCCGACGCCCGGCGCAACTACGAGCGGCTCGTCGAGGTCGCGCGCCAGGTCTTCGCCGAGCTGGGCCCCGAAGCGCCGCTGGACGACATCGCCCGCCGCGCCGGTGTGGGTCCCGGGACGCTCTACCGGCACTTCCCCAACCGCGAGGCGCTGATCGCGGCGGTGTACCGGGCGGACATCGAGAACCTGGCAAGGCAGGCGCACGAGCTGGCGGAGCGCTACGAGCCGGGTGAGGCGCTGGCCAGGTGGCTGCGCGTGCACGTGGACTTCGGCGTCCGCAAGCGGGCGCTGGCGGGCGCGCTCAAGGCGGCGATGGACCGGGATTCCGAGGTGTTCGCCGCGTGCAAGGTCGAGCTCAACGCCGCGGCCGAGATGCTGGTGTGGGCCGCGCAGCAGGCCGGTGCCGTCCGGTGGGACATCGAGCCGAGGGACGTGCTGCTCATGGCGCACGGGATCGGTGTCGCGTCGGAGAAGACGCCGGAGACGGCGGACCGCCTGCTCCAGGTGATGCTCGACGGCCTGCGGGGGAGCTGATCCCGGGCGCGCGCCCGGGGGGGCGGTGGCTGCCGGGCGGTGGTTGCGGGGTGCGGGCCGGAACGGCGGTGGCTGCCGGGCGGTGACTGCGGTGACTGCGGTGGCTGCCAGGCGGCGGCCGCAGGGTGGCGAGCGGCCGCGGGGCAGTGGCTGGTGACCCGGCCGGGAGGCGGCCGGGACGACGGTGGCTGCGGGGCGCTGGCCGGAACGGCGGTCGCTGCGGTGCGGACGCGGACGGTGCAGCCGGGCAGCGGCTGCGGGGCTGCGGTGGCTGCCAGGCGGCAGGACAGCGGTGGCTGCTCGTGGCGGCCGGTGGCGACTCGCCACCCTCTCTGGGGGCGGGAGCGACAGCGGAGCCGCCTCGGCGGGGCGGTGGATCGTCGCGACGGGGCGCGGCCGCCGGGGCGCGTGGCCGCGCGGGCCGCGACGCCAAACCCACCTCCGGCCCCGCTCCGGTGACCGCTACTCCCGGTGTGCCACCACCAGCGGCACCAGCTGCTCCGCCGGCGTGAGTGACCCGTGCTGCCCGATCAGCGCGGACTCGATCGGCTCGGCGCGGCGGCGTAGCAGGCCGAAGCGGTCCCGCGCCGCCACGACGACGTCGCCGATCCTCGGGCGCACGCGGTCGCTCACGCGCGGGCCGAACCAGCCCGCCTCGATCGCCTCCTCGCGGGTTGCCACCCACGCGTGTTCGCCCAGCTCCGCGCCCCACGTGGCGAGCACGTCGGACAGGGCGCCCGGCCGCGCGTACACGTGCCGCGCCCGCACCTCGCCCGCCACCACGCGTACGCCGTCCATCAAGCCCGGGGTCGCGTCGAGGTCGAGCGCCGTGGCGTCCACCGCCACCATCCCGTGGTCGGCCACCACCGCCAGCAGCGCCCCCGGCGGCAGATCATCCACAATGGACTCCACCAGCCGGTCCACCTGCCGCAGCTGCATGCGCCACGCCGGCGTCCCCGGACCGTACAGATGACCGAGCTGGTCGAGCTGGCTGTGGTAGGCGTAGCAGAACCCGGGCGCCGCCAGCGCCCGCTGCACCGACGCCGCGAGATCGCCGAGCGCGTGCACGCCCACGTACTCCCCGCCCCGCTGCACCGCCGCCGTCAACGAGGACTTCGCGAACTGCGCGTCCGACACCACGCACGCGTGCACTCCCGCCGCCGCCGAACGCATGAACGTCGTCGGCAGCGGCTGGACCTCTTCCGGGCGCAGCCGCTCCCGCAGGTCCGGACCACCGGGGTGCTCCCGCCAGCGCAACGCGTTCAGCACCGCGACGCCGGGCACCTCGAAGGTGTAGCCGGTCAGCCCGTGCTCGCCCGACTGCACGCCGGTGCCGATGGCCGCCAGCCCGCCCGCCGTCGTCGACGGGAAGCCGACCGTCAGCGGGCGCCGGGGCAGCGACGCCAGCACGGGGGCATCGGCCGCGTGGGTCTCCAGCAGCTCCCAGCCCAGCCCGTCGACGAGCAGCACGCAGGCGGCGGAGCACGGCGGCAGGCCGAGGGAGTTCTCGAACCCGGGAACCCCGAGCACCGCGAGCGCGGAGGGCACGACCTCGGCCAGGTGCGGGGTGCTTCCCGCCGTCGGCAGATCCACGCGGCCCAGCTTGGCAGGGACTACCCCACCTCCGCATGTCCAGCTGATAATGGGGCCATGCCGACCTACGCCTACCGCTGCCGCGAGTGCACGGAGACCTTCGAGGTCAACCGCCCGATGAGCGAATCCGCGGCGCCCGCGACCTGCCCGGAAGGGCACGCCGACACGGTCAAACTGCTCACCACCGTGGCGCTGACGGGTGCCGCCGGAGCACCGGCCACCGGCGGCTGCTGCGGCGGAGCCTGCGGCTGCGCCAACTGAACGGGGTCACTCCTCGCCGCCCTGCCCGCAAAGGCACGCCGACACAGCCGAACTCCACCGTGGCGCTGACCGGCGCCGCCGGAGCCTGGCCACCAGCGCCTGCCGCGGCTGCGCCAACTGAACGGGGGTCACTCCTTGCCGCCCTGCCCGCAAAGGCACGCCGACACAGCCGAACTCCGCCACGGCGCTGACCGGCGCCGCCGGAGCCTGGCCACCAGCGCCCGCCGCGGCTGCGCCAACTGAACGGGGGTCACTCCTCGCCGCCCTGCCCGCAAAGGCACGCCGACACAGCCGAACTCCGCCACGGCGCTGACCGGCGCCGCCGGAGCACCGGCCACCAGCGCCCGCCGCGGCTGCGCCAACTGAACGGCGTCACTCCTCGCCGAAGTTGTGCTCCACCAGGTCCCGCACGGTCCGCAGCGCCTCGGCCGCCTGTGCGCCCCGCGCCCGCACCTCGATCCGGTCGCCCTTGCGCGCGCCGAGCGACATCAGCGCCAGCACGCTGTGCGCGTCGGCTTCCTGCTCGCCGAGCACGACGCTGACGTCCGCCTCGATGCCCGCCAGGCTGCGCGCCAGCACGGCCGCGGGCCGCGCGTGCAGGCCGACCTCGTTGTGCAGCACCAGTTCCACGCGGTCGGCGCCGGCACCAGCCGTCGCCTGCGGGGCGTCCGGCGCGCCGGCGGCCGCCGCGGCGGACAGCACGTCCGCCCGGCTCGCCCCGCCCTGCGCCGCGACCGCGGCGGCGACGGTGCCCTCGACGAAGGGTGCGTCGACGACCACGGCGGCCTCCGGGTCGGCCAGCGACTCGACCGCCAGCTCGGCGGTCATCTGCGCGCTGCCCAGGTCGTAGAGCAGCACGACCCCGGCACCGCCGTCGGCGCGCTGCACCGCCGCGACCACCTTGTCGTAGTCCGTGCCGATGCCACCGCCCTCGAGGCCGCCGGCGGGTTCGATCGACACGTCGGGCGCCATCTGCCCGGCGACCTCGGCCAGCCCTTCCGCGAGCTTCGCGCTGTGGGACACCAGCACCAGTCCGACGCGGCTCACCGGGCCGCCTCCGCGAGCGCGCGGAGCAGCAACGCCGAGGAGCGCGCGCCCGGGTCCAGGTGACCCGCGCTGCGCTCCCCCAGGTACGACGCGCGCCCCTTGCGCGCCACCAGGTCCACAGTGGACTCCGCACCCTTGGCCGCCGCGTCCGCGGCCGCGGTGAGCACGGCCGCGACGTCGGCCCCTTCCACGCCGGCGGCCTCCTCGGCGGCAGCGGCGGCGGGCAGCAGCGCGTCCACCATCGTCTTGTCGCCCTCGACGGCCTTTCCTCGCGCCTGCACGCCTTCCACAGCGGCACGCAGCGCTTCCGCGACCGCTGCGGCGTCCAGTTCGGACACCGCGCCGACCTTGGTCGCGGCCCGCAGGAATGCGGTTCCGTACAACGGCCCGGCGGCACCGCCCACCTTCGAAATCAGCGTGGTCGCGGCGAGTTTGAGCACCGCGCCCGGGGTGTCCGGCACCGCCGGGTCCAGTGCGGACACGATGGCCGCCAAACCGCGGTTGAGGTTCTCGCCATGGTCGGCGTCGCCGATGGCCCTGTCGAGTTCGATCAGTTCCACGCGGTGCTCGGCGATGGCGCTCGCGGCGGCGCGCAGCGCATCCGCGACCCCGTTCGCGGTGCAACTCATGTCAGGCCCTCCAACGCAGTGCGGCGGTTTCGACGGGAGCATCCCACAGCTCCGCCAGTTCATCGTCCAGTTTGAGCAGTGTCAGGCTGATGCCCTGCATCTCCAGGCTCGTGATGTACGGGCCGACGAGCCGCCGCGCCACGGTGATCCCGCGCTCGGCCAGCAGCCGTTCCGCGATGCCGTGCGCGAGGTACAGCTCCAGCTGCGGCGTCCCGCCCATCGAGTTCGTGAACAGCAGCACCCGGTCCCCACTGGTGAACGGCAGGTCCTCCACGACGGCGTCGACCATCCTGGCCACCAGCGCGTCGGCCGGTTCGAGCTTGATCCGTTCGCGGCCGGGCTCGCCGTGGATGCCGATGCCGAACTCGATCTCGTCGTCGGCCAGCTCGAAGCTCGGCTCTCCCGCGTGCGGGACGGTGGGTGCGGTGAGCGCGACGCCGATCGAGCGAACCTGCCCGATCACCTTGCGCGCCAACGCTTCCACGGCGTCCAGCGAGTCCCCTCTCGCGGCCGCGGCACCCGTGATCTTCTCCAGCAGCACCGTGCCACCGACGCCGCGCCGCCCCGCGGTGAACGTCGAATCCGCCACGGCCACGTCGTCGTCGATCACGACGCTGCGCACGTCCAGCCCCTCGGCGGCGGCCAGCTCGCCGGCGGTCTCGAAGTTGAGCACGTCGCCGGTGTAGTTCTTGACGATCAGCAGGGCGCCGGCCTCGCCGGTGGTCGCGGTGACGGCGGCCTGCACGGCGTCCGGCGTCGGCGAGGTGAACACCGCACCCGGCACGGCGGCGTCGAGCATCCCCGGCCCGACGAACCCGGCGTGCAGCGGCTCGTGCCCGGAGCCACCGCCCGAGATGATCGCGACCTTGCCCGCCACGGGGGCGTCGGCTCGGACCACCACGTCCGGTTCGTACTGCACGCGCACGAGGTCCGCGTGCGCCGCGGCGAACCCGCGCAGGGATTCGGTGACCACGTCCGCCGGATCGTTGATGATCTTTTTCATGCCCGCCTCCGTTGGCTCTCGATCTCCCGCCCCCTGTCTACCTCCCGGAGGGCTCCGGCGCTACGCGCGCGGGAGTTTCGCCAGCAGGGCCTTCACGACGGTGAGCGCCTTGCCGCAGGCGTCGTCGTTCGCGGCGTCGTCGTGGAAGTTGTTGTACTCGAAGGACACGACCTCGCCCTCGCCGTCGGCGGTGGGGCGGTGCAGCCAGTCGATCGAGCAGGTCTTGCCCGAACCGCTGCGGAGTTCCTGGACGCCGGTGAGCCCGCCGCCGAGGTCCACCTGGGTCTCGCCCTCGCCCACGGTCGGCACGCGCTTCTCGTCGTAGTCGAGGTAGCCGGTCGCCGCGCCGCCGTTCCAGGAACAGCCGTGCATGCCGTAGGGCGTGGGATCGGACCCGCGGCCGAGGACGTTCGTGATGGTCGTTTCGTCGAGGATCGTGCAGAAGTCGACGTCGATCAGCGAACCGGCGGGTTTCGACAGCTTCGCCGGGGAGCTGTGCAGGCGCCGCACCACGTTCCGCAGGGCGAGCTGCCCCGCGCCGCACGGGTCGCCACCCTGGTAGGAGACGTCGAGGTTGACGCCGTAGCCGGGGCTGCGCGAGGTCACGGCCGTGACGGAACACGACTTGCCGTCCGGACCGCGGACCAGCAGCGGCAGCCCCTCGACGGTCCCGGTCGCCGCCCCGGGGTTGATGGTGATGTCGTCCAGCTTCAGGTTCAGCCTGACGTTCTTGCCCCCGACGTCGGTCAGCTCGACGGCGCACTCCCCGAGCGAGGAGGAGTCCGGCGCGTCGCCGCGCGGAGTGCCGACGTCGGCGAGGGTGGAGCTGTCGAGCAGCGCACATGGGTCGACGGTGCGCAGCGCCGCGAGCGATACGGCGGGGTCGGCGACCGGGCTGTCGGGCGCGGCCGAGGCGGTGACGGTGGTGCGCGGGAAGTTCTGCTTGCTCAGGTCCGGACCTCCGCACGCGGTGGTCAGCAGCGCCCCCAGCAGGACGGGGACGAAAAGACGGGGCCGGGCGGAACGGGCAGGCAGACGCACGCCTGCACCGTAACCGCCCGGCCCCGCCGGGTCGCACCGAACCGCGTCATTCGCCCGCGGGCGGCTCCTCGGGCACGCGCAGCGGCCGCACCAGCGCCCACAGCACGAACAGCGCCGTGAAGACCAGCATGCCGATGCCGCCCCACAGGTTGATGTTGATGCCACCGGACTTCGCGATGTCCGCGTCGTCGGTGAACCCGATGCCCATGATCGTCAGCACGATGCCGTACACGCCGGTCAGCAGGGCGATGACCAGCCGGATGTCGAACGCGCCCGCCCGGCGCGTCCGGTTCGGAGTGGGGGTTGCCATGGCTGTCGTCCTCCTAGAACGCGATGTTCAGCACGATGGTGATGACGGCGGCGATACCGGCCAGCAGCACCGGCTTGCGGTACCAGCCCGCGTCCTCGCCCGTGGTCTCGTGCTTGAGCGTGTCGCGCGGCGTCAGCGAGTACACCAGGCCGACCAGCTCCTCCTCGGGCTTGGGCTTGGTGACCATGGTGACCCCGACGCTGACGACGATGTCGACCACGAAGGCCGCGATCGCCGCGACGAAGCTCGTGCCCTGGCCGGGCAGGTCGAGCACACCCATCTCGCTCAGCACGAAGATCACGATCGCGGCGAGCGTGCCGAACACCAGACCGGACCAGCCCGCGGCCTTCGTCATGCGCTTCCAGAACATCCCGAGGATGAACGTGGCGAACAGCGGCGCGTTGAAGAAGGAGAACAGCGTCTGCAGGTAGTCCATCAGGTTCGAGTAGGTCGAAGCGATGGCGGCGGTGCCGATCGCCAGGAGCGTGGCGATCACGGTGACGACGCGGCCCGTCGTGAGGTAGTACGCGTCGGGCCGGTTCTTCTTGATGTAGGTCTGGAAGATGTCGTAGGTGAACACCGTGTTGAACGAGCTGAGGTTCGCCGCCATCCCGGCCATGAACGAGGCCAGCAGACCGGCGATCGCGACACCGAGGATGCCGTTCGGCAGCACGTCCCGCATGAGCAGGAGCAGCGCGTCGTTGAACTTCGCGCCGCTGGGCGCGGCCTTGCCGTCGAGCAGGGCCTGCTTGTTGTCGCCCATGAGCTCGGTGACGGTGACCGCGGCGATCATGCCGGGGATGATCACGATGAACGGGATGAACATCTTCGGGAACGCGCCGATGATCGGTGTGCGGCGCGCGGCCGACATGCTCTTCGACGCCATCGCGCGCTGGACCTCGACGAAGTTCGTGGTCCAGTAACCGAACGAGAGCACGAAGCCGAGACCGAACACCAGGCCGAGCACCGACAGGAAGTTGCTGCCGAAACCGGTCAGCTGGTTACCGGGCCAGGAGTGCAGCTGCGGCGTGCCGCCGGGGCCCGCGCCGACCTTGTCCATCAGGCCGCTCCAGCCGCCGACCTTGTACAGGCCGACGATCGTGAGCGGGATCAGGGCGGCGAGGATGACGAAGAACTGCAGCACCTCGTTGTAGATGGCGGCCGAGAGACCACCCAGCGCGGTGTAGACCAGCACGATCAGCGCGGCGACGATGATCGAGACCCAGATGCTCCAGCCGAGCAGCAGGTTCACGACGCTCGCCAGCAGGTACAGGTTCGCACCCGCGATGAGGATCTGGGCCAGCGCGAAGCTCGCGCCGTTGACCCAGTGCGCGGCCGGACCGAAGCGGCGGAGCATGAACTCCGGGACGCTGCGGACCTTGGAGCCGTAGTAGAAGGGCATCATCACGACGCCGAGGAACAGCATCGCCGGGATGGCGCCGATCCAGAAGTAGTGCGCGGTCGGCAGACCGTACTGGGCGCCGTTCGCCGACATGCCCATGACCTCGATGGCGCCGAGGTTCGCGGAGATGAAGGCGAGACCGGTGACCCAGGCCGGCAGGGAACGCCCGGAGAGGAAGAAGTCGAGGCTGGTCGAAACCTGCCTCCGGGCCAGGTAGCCGATGCCGAGCACCAGCACGAAGTAGAACGCGAGCAACACGTAGTCGATCGCGCTCGCATCAAGTCGCAGGTTCGCTGCGGCTAGGACATGCACCGGTGCACCTCCACGAGTCAACACCATTCAACAAGAAACACCAGGATCAAGCTGACGAGCGCACATTACTACCTGGGCTTCCGACATGTGAACTTCGCCGGTGCGCGTTGACCATGTTGAGACCGACGCTGTGAGCAGCCAACCGCGTCGAGTGAGGATCGGCAACTCGAGAGCGCCGCGCGAGTACGATCAGGGGCCTTCCGGCAAGGAGGTGTCCCGTGGACGGCGCCGAGAAGTTCACCGAGGAAGAGCTGGCGTTTCTCCGTTACGCGCGCTTCGGAGAGCTACCGCCCCGGCCGCGTCGGGAGGACCTCGTGGAGACGCAGGAGACGGAGCAGCCGTGGCTGCCCACCCGGCCGCGTTTCGACCCCGGGCCGGAAATCCCTACGCAGTGGTGCTGAGGGCGTTGCGCTTGCGGCTCATGAAGGGGCGCTCGAACCAGCGGTAGCTGACCGCGGCGAGTCCCAGGCTGACGAGGACGACGGCCACGGCCAGCCCGGCCAGGAGCACCATGCTGGGCTCCCCCGGCAGCAGGCGCTTGCCCAGTTCGAGCACGGGGCGGTGTCCGACGTAGACGCCGTAGGAGATCAGCCCGACCCACGCCAGCGGCCGCCACGACAACGGCCGCGACCCGCCCAGCGCGACGAGCACGATCGCGCCGGTGAGCGCGGCGATCAGCGAATACCCCCAGATCCAGGCCAGCTGCCGCGGGAACGCGATCGGGAAATGCAGGTTGCCCGTGATCGGACCCTCGCGGCGCAACACCCCGACCAGCTCCACCACGCAGATGACGGCCGTGAGCCCGGCGACCACCCACACGACCCGGGCCGGGCGCGGCAGGCGCGCCCGCACCTCGGGCAACGCGGTCAACGCCCCGATCGCGAACGCGTCCAGGTAGGTCGTGGGCAGCTCGTAGGTGGCGATCACCCGCTGATCCGGGCCGAACCCGACCATCGCCAGCCACACCAGCACCCGCACCACCGGCCCACCCACGGCGAGCGCGACGAGCACGCGGGTGAACCAGCGCCGCGGCAGCAGCAACGCCAGCGCCGCCCACACCAGGTACAGCTGCACCTCCACCCCCAGCGACCACAAGTGGTCGTAGAGGTTGTTGTCGACATACCCGGCCGTGACCGGGCGGAAGTCGTAGGTCCAGGTCCACAGGAACGGCAGGTCCCCCGCCAGGTTCTTCGGCCCGTGCTTCACCACCGCGAGCACCGTCAGCGCCACACACGCCAGCAGGTACAAAGGGGCCAACCGCAGCGCGCGATTGCGCAGGAAATTCCCGAGGTCGGTGCTTCTGTTCCCGGTGCGGCGCTCCAGCAGGATGCGCGTGATGAAATGCCCGCTCAGCACGAAGAACACCGGAACCCCGAGCCAGCCGAACGGCAGCACCCCGGTGTGGAACGCCACCACCGCCAGCACCGCGAGCCCGCGAAGTCCGTCCAGCGCAAGGGAATGCCCGGCCCGCCGCGTCGGGCGAGCCACCGACGACGACAACCCCCAGGAGATCGTCATGCCTGCTGATCGATCCCCGGGCGCGCGGTGTTACGAGGTTTTTCCGCAGATCCGAATTGTCCTGTTATCGGTTTTGGTCGAATGGCGGTGGGGGGTAGGCCGTTTGGCGTAATCGCCGGTTGAGGGGGAAGGGGCTTGAAACGCCGCAACAACTCGCGATCGAAATACCTCGTCATCGCGGCCAGGACGATCCCGGTTCAGCGTCCCGGTGAAGCTCATGCCTGAATGCCACCTCGGCAGCGCTGTGGCCAGACCGGCAATCCCCGGGCGTTCTTGTGGAGGAACGAAAGGCGATGACCGACAACGGGCAGCGGGGCGGCAAGTGGTACTTCGTGACGATCCCGCGCCGTTCTCAGGGCTGGCCGCTGCCGGCCGCCGAGCGCAGTTCCTCGATGAATTCCACGACCGCCCTCGCGTTCATCAGCCGGAGCCTGATCGGCGGACCGTTCGTCACCTTGATCTCCAGTTCGCCGTGGCTCGGTGCCTTCACCGACCGCACCTGCGACCACGGGAACTCCCCGCCCTCGCCGTACCGCGGGTTGTGGACCAGCCCGGCGGGCGTCACGACGAGACCGCCCTCGTCGAACTGGACGCTCCCCTCCGTACGCAGCGCCTCTTCGAGATCGACCTGGATGGCGGGGATGATCCGGTCGTCGATCTCCTCGAACAGCCGCGCCATCCGCCGCACGTGCTGCAGGTCGATCGGGGCGCCCGGGACCCAGATCGTGCCCCGCTCGTAGGTGCGGGTGGTCCTGGTCTGCCCGGCCCCCAGCCGCTCGTCCCGGTAGCTCTCCGGGACGTACTCGGTGGCGCGGACGTCGTCCCAGTGGACGATGCGCCCCGGCCCGGCCTCGTCAGCGAGGAGCAGGCCCTCCTCGTACACCAGCACGGCCTGCAGGCCCTGGACCGGCACCAGGCGCCCGTACGCGATCCCGGCCGCGATCGCCACGACGACGGCCACCGCCAGCGGCCACCACGTGCCGACGCCCACCCCGACGGCCATGCCGATGGCCAGCGCCGCACCGCCGAGCCACGCCTGCATCGCCAGCGGCACCGGCCGGTACCGCCGGTGCACCGCGAGCCTTTTCCCCAGTCCGGCCTTCGTGGCCGCCGCCTCGTAGTCGTCCGGTCTGCTCATGCCCAACTCCCCAAGTCGCACAAACGATCATGACCCTAACCGATCTTGAGGAGGTCAGCGCCGAAGCGACCGGAAACAATTCGGACGCGATCGATCGCGCGGGCCCGAAGGCGGCAATTCTGCCGTCAGAAAAGCCGGAACTCGTCGCTTTCCGTGCCGCGGAGCTTGTCGTAGTCCAGGGTCAGGCAGCGGATGCCCCGGTCCTCCGCGAGGGTGCGCGCCTGCGGCTTGATCAGCTGCGCCGCGAACACGCCCTGCACGGGCGCCAGCAGCGGGTCCCGGTTGAGCAGTTCCAGGTACCGCGTCAGCTGCTCCACCCCGTCGATCTCACCGCGGCGCTTGATCTCCACCGCGACCGTGCTGCCCGAGGCGTCACGGCAGAGGATGTCGACCGGGCCGATCGCCGTGGGGTACTCGCGGCGGATGAGCGAGTAGCCCTCCCCCAGCGTGGTGATGTGCTCGGCCAGCAGCTCCTGCAGGTGCGCCTCCACGCCGTCCTTCACCAGACCGGGCTCGGCGCCGAGGTCCTGCTTCAGCTCGTGCAGGCGCTCCTCGATCGTGATCACGAGCTTCTCGCCCGCCTTGTTCTGCACCGTCCAGATGTCGCCGTCCTCGATGAGCCAGCACGGCGGGCTCATCCAGTTCAGCGGCTTGTAGGCCCGGTCGTCCGAGTGGATGGAAACCGAGCCGTCGGCCTTGATGAGCAGCAGCCGGGTGGCCATCGGCAGGTGGGCGGTCAGGCGGCCGGCGTAGTCGACCTGGCAACGAGCGATGACGAGGCGCACCCGAGGAGGGTAGAAGACGCCTTGGGCACACTGTTCGGGTGGATCCCATTCGACAGCTGAGCTCCCGCGAGGTGTACCGCAACAACTGGATGACCGTGCGCGAAGACGCCATCCGCCGCCCCGACGGCTCCGACGGCATCTACGGCGTCGTCGACAAGCCGCGGTACGCGCTGGTCATCCCCCTCGACGGCGACCGGCTGCACCTCGTCGAGCAGTTCCGCTACCCCGTCGGGCTGCGCCGCTGGGAGTTCCCGCAGGGCACGGCACCCGACCTCGCCGAGGTCGACCCCCTCGAACTCGCCGCACGCGAACTGCGTGAGGAGACCGGGCTGATCGCGGGCAAGCTGGAGGACCTCGGCCTGCTCGACGTCGCACCCGGCATGTCGAGCCAGCGCGGCCGCGTCTACCTCGCCACCGACCTCACCGAAGGCCCGCACGAACGCGAGCACGAGGAACAGGACATGCGCACGGCCTGGTTCACTCGCGCCGAGTTCGAACAGCTCGTGAAGCGCGGCGAGATCACCGACGCGCAGTCCATCGCGGCGTACGCCCTGTTGCTGCTCCGCGAGCGGGAACGGTGATTTCTCCGCAGCGCAACGCCCAGGCAACACCGCGGTCCTAGCGTTCGGGAATTCGCCCCCTCCCCCGTTCCGGAGGCACCGGATGACCGAACTGACCGCCCGTCCCGTCGCCGTCGCCGAACCCGCCCCGCACCACGGCCGCCTCGCGGCGGGCGCGCTGGGGCTGCCCTCCGTCCTGTTCTGCATCGTCACCGGCGCCGCGCCGCTGACGGCGATGCTGTTCAACGTGCCCGTCGCCGTGCAGGGCGGCGGCTACGCGGCCCCCGCCGCGTTCCTGCTCGCGACCGTCGCGCTGACGGTGTTCTCCGTCGGCTACATCGCGATGAGCCGCCGCGTGACGTCCGCCGGCGGGTTCTACACGTTCGTCACCCGCGGGCTCGGCCGCGTCGTCGGCGTGGGCTCCGGGGTGCTGATCGCCTTGTGCTACATCGTGTTCGCCGCCTCGGTGATCGGCGTGATGGGGTACTTCGCCGCCACCGGGGTCGAATCGTGGACCGGCGTGCGCATTCCCGCGTGGGGTTACATGATCGCCGGGCTGGCGGTGATGACGCTGCTCGCGTGGTTCCACATCGAGCTCACGTCGAAGGTGCTCGGCGTGCTGCTGATCTCCGAGGTGCTGGCGCTGCTCGTGCTCGGGATCGGCGTGCTCGTGCACGGTGGGGCGCACGGGTTTTCGGCGAAACCGTTCAACCCGGCCGAGATCTTCGGCAACGGCAGTGCGATTTCGGTGTTCGGCGGGGCCGCGGCGGGCGTGGCGTTGTTCGCCGCGTTCTGGTCCTGGGTGGGCTTCGAGATGGCACCCAACTACGCCGAGGAGTCCCGCGACCCGCACCGCATAGCCCGCTCCGCGACCTACGCCTCGGTGATCGGGCTCGGCCTCTTCTACATGTTCGTGTCGTACCTGTTCGTCTCGGGCTGGGGCCTGCCGGAGTCGGTGCAGGCGGTGAAGGACCAGTTCGAGGGCGCCTTCGCGTCGGCGTTCTTCCCGCTGGCGGACCGCTACGTCGGCACACCGCTCACGACGGTCATGCAGGTACTCGCGATCACGAGCTCCTTCGCGTGCGCCATGGCGTTCTACAACACCGGCGCGCGGTACCTGTTCTCGCTCGGCCGTGAAGGCGTGTTGCCCGCGAAGCTGGCGAAGACGTCGAAGCGGCACAGCCCCGCGACGGCGGCCATGACGGTCACGATCCTCGTGGCGTTGTGCGGGCTGGGTTTCGTGCTCTACGACCCCAGCACCGAAGGCGCGCTGCTCAAGCTCGGCACGTGGGCGCCACTGCTCGGGGTGTTCGGCATCCTCGGGGTGCAGGCGCTCGCGTCGGTCGCGATCATCCGGTACTTCCTGACGAAGGCCCGCGACGGCTTCCACTGGTGGTCCACGCTGGTGGCACCGGTGCTCGGCGGCGCGGCGATGGCCGGGGCGTGTTTCCTGCTGGTGGCGAACCGCAGCGCGCTCTCCGGCGCCGGCGACGCGTGGTTCATCCGGTTCCTGCCCGAAATCGCGGCAGGCATGTTCGCGATCGGTGTGGTGATCGCACTCGTGCTGCGCCGCCGCAAGCCGGAGGTGTACGCGGAGCTCGGCCACTTCACCTTGGCCGACAGCCCCTAACCCCAGTTCGGCTTGCGCTTCTCGAGGAAGGCGGCCATGCCCTCGCGAGCGTCGGGGGTCTGCGAAGCGGCCGCCATCACCTCGACCGCGATGGCGTACGCGTCGGCTTCCGGGCGGTCGAGCTGGGCGTACAGGGTGGTCTTGCCCAGCGCCTTGCTCGCCCGGCTGCCGCGCGTCGCCCGGCCGAGGAGCTCCGCGACGGCCTCGTCGAGCTGCTCGTCCGGGACCACGCGGTTCACCAGCCCCCAGTCGAGCGCGGTCGCTGCGTCGATCGGGTCGCCGGTGAGGGCCAGCTCCATCAACCGCTTCCGGCCGACCGCGCGCGCCACCGGCACCGCCGGGGTGTGGCAGAACCAGCCGCCCTTGCCGCCGGGCAGCGCGAAACCGGCCGATTCGGCGGCGACAGCGAGATCGCACGACGCGACGAGCTGGCAGCCCGCAGCGGTCGCGAGGCCGTGCACGCGCGCGATGACGACCTGGGGCACCGACTGGATGGTGTGCATCAGGTCCGTGCACAGCCGCAGCAGCGAGCGCACGCCTTCGAGGTCGCGCGCGGCCACGTCACCGAAGTCGTGTCCGGCGGAGAACACCGGCCCCGCCCCCGCGAGCACGATCCCGGTGGCGTCGCTCTGCCCCGCCGCCTGGAACGCCGCGTGCAGCTCACGGAGGTGCTCCTCCGACAACGAGTTCCGCCGCGCGGCCCGGTTCATCGTGATCGTGACGGTGTCGTTCTCGCGCTTGACCAGGATGTGCTCGTACTCGCCCATGCCCCCGAACTTACGTCCCGGACTCCTCGATGGGAACTCGGCTCCGCGCCTCGCCGAGCGCTCTGGCCTCCGCGAGGTGCTTCCGCGCCGACTCGACGCGACCGGACGCGGTCTCCAGCTCACCGAAGGCGAGCAGGACCTCCGCGAGGGACGCGGGTGAACCGGCCTCGCGTGTCATCGCCAGTGCTTCGCGCATCAGGGCGAGCCCTTCCTCCGCGCGGCCGCGGCGGGCGTGCAGGGACGCCAGCGCCGTGAGGGTCCGCGCGTACTGGACCGGGTCGTCCAGCTCCGCCATCGCCCTGGCGGCCGCGGTCAGCTCGGCCGCGGCCTCTTCCAGCCTGCCCAGGTCGGCGAGCACCTCCCCCGCGCGCCGGCGGCACAACGCGACCCCGCGCGGCACCCCCATCCGCGCCTGGACGCCCGCCGCGTCGCGGAAGTGGTCCAGCGCGGCGAGCAGGTCACCGGAACCCCTCGCCGCGCGGCCGAGATGCGACAGTGCCGTCGCCATCGTCAGGTCGTGCTTCTCCGCCCGGCCGAGCCGCAAGGCGAGCTCGTTCTCCGCGACGGCCTCGCGGTACCGGCCGACCTTGGCGTAGGCGAACCCGAGCTGCGACCGCAGCCGCGCCTCCGCGAGCCGGTGCCCGCACCGCTGCGCGGCGGCGATGCCCAGCCGCTGCAGCTCGATCCACTCCGCGTAGTCGCGGCGGTGGACGAAGAAGCCCCACAACGCCTCGCAGAACTGCCAGACCAGCTCCGACCAGCCCTGACGCTCCGCCTCCAGCAGCGCGCCTCGCACCGCCGCCTGCTCCCGGTCCAGCCAGCGCCAGGCCTCGTCGGCGGACATCGGCCCGACCTCGGCGTAGAGCGGGCTCAGCCGCCAGCGGTGCGGGTGCACCACGGCGTCAGCCCGCACCAGCGCCTTCAGGTACCACTCGACGATCGCGCGCCTGAGCGCATCGGGCTCCTGCTCCGCGCTGGCGGCGGCGTGCGCGCGGATGAGGTCGTGGAAGCGGAAGCGGCCGTACTCGTCCTCCTCGATCAGATTCGCGTCGAGCAACTCCTCCAGCCCGTCGTCGACCTCCTCGGGCTCGACGCCGCTCACGTCGATCAGCATCCCGGCGTCGAAACCGCCGCCCGGGTGCAGCCCGCCGAGGCGGTACAGCCGCGCCGCTGCCGGGGAAAGGCGCACGACAGACGCGTCGAACACCCCGTCCCGCAAAGCGAACCGCCGGGTAAGCGAATCCGCCTCGCGTCGCAGACTCCGTCGCGGCCGGGCGCGCAGCCGCGCGGCGACGACCGCCAGGGCGAGCGGCAATCCACCGCACAACGTCGCCAGCGTCCCCGCCGCCTCGGGTTCCGCCTCGACACGCTCCCGCCCCACCAGTTCCGCCAGCAGCTCGACGGCCTCGTCACCGTCGAGCGGACCGACTTCGACGTAGTTCGCCAGACCGGCAAGCCGCCACCGGCTGGTCACCACGGCGATGCCACCGGCAGGCAGCAAAGGACGCACCTGCGCGGCCGAGACAGCGTTGTCGAGCAACACCGCGACAGCGCGCCCAGCCGTCAACGACCGGTACACCGCTTCGCGCTCTTCACGCGTTTCTGGCACTTCGTCGGCCTGAACGCCCAACGCCGTGAGAAACCGGTGCAACACCGTTTCCGGCGTTGTCGGACCCGCCGGGTCGAAAGCCGCGAGGTCCGCGTACAGCTGCCCGTCGGGATAGTCGGCGCGTACGCGGTGGAGCCAGTGGAGCGCCAGCGTCGTCTTGCCAGCGCCCGCCGGGCCGGTCAGGATCACCAGCCCCTCGCGATGGGCGTCGAGTTCGGCGAGTTCCCGCGCCCGCCCGGCGAAAACCGACGGCAGCTGCGCGAGCGTCACCTCTCCGGTCTACCTCACCCTTCGCCGGGCGGGCAAGGACGTGCGGTGTTGTGGTAGCCGAAAACCCGGCGTTCCCGGGCGGTCACGCGGGCCATCACCTCGCTGCGCCACGGCGTGCTCGTCGCGGCGCGGTAGGCCGTTCGGTCGAACAGGGCCACGTCGTCGATCTCGTGGAACGCCAGCAGGTCCGGGCCCGAGCCCTCGACCCGCCGGTACCGCCGCACGCGGCGCCAGCCGGGGATCGCCAGCAGCAGCGGCACGTGCTCCTCGCGGTACCACGCGTCCAGCCCGCGCTCGTCGCCGCTGGACAGGGCGACCGACACGACGACGGGTGACTCCACCACGGGGGTGCCCTGGTCGTCGATCAGCTCGTACACGCGCCGGTCCAGGGTCTCCAGCCGCTCGACGACGGACTGCTCGCGGGGGCTGCGGCGTCGGATCGCCTGGTACGCCTCGCCGCGCAGCACCTCGGTGTCCAGCTCGTACCACGCCAGCCAGCCGGGGCGCCGGCCGTCGAGCGCGCGGTACCGGTAGCCGCTGCGGATGCCGGGCACCCCCACGCGCGCGGGCGCGTGCTCGGTGTCGTACCAGTCGTGAAACTCCGCCTCCGGCACCCGGCCGGGCTCGGCGAGAACGAACAGCAGTCCTTCGGTCATCGGGTACCGTCTTTCCGGTGTCGAGAGAAGACCCCGACGTCATCGACTCGGTCGAGAAGGCCTTCCGGCTGTTGCAGAGTTTCTCGGCCGAGCGCCCCGCGATGACGGTGAGCAGCGCGGCCGCCGCGACGGGACTGACCCGCGCGACGGCCCGCCGGATCCTGCTCACCCTGCAGCGGCTGGGCTTCGCCGAGACGGACGGCCGCGAGTTCCGGCTCACCGCCGGGGTGCTGCGGCTGGGGTACGGCTACCTCGCGGCGCTGCCGTTCTGGGAGCACGCCCAGCCCCACATGCGCGCGTTGTCCGACGAGCTGCGGGAAGCCAGCTCGATGGCCACTTTGGACGGTGGCGAGATCGTCTACGTGGCCAGGGTCCCGGCGCCCCGCTCGATGAGCATCACGCTGAACGTGGGTTCGCGCCTGCCCGCGTACCCGACGTCGATGGGCCGCGTGCTGCTCGCCGCCCTGCCCGACGACGAGCTGCGGTCCTATCTGGACACCGCGGAACTGCGCCGGCTCACCCCGCACACCACGACCGACGCCGGGAAGCTGCGCGCGGAGCTGCGGCGGGTGCGCGAGCAGGGCTACGCCGTCGTGGACGGCGAGCGCGAGGAGGGCGTGCGCTCGGCGGCCGCCCCGGTCCGCGGCTCGGGCGGGCAGGTGCTGGCGGCGCTCAACGTCTCCGCGAACGCCGCCCGCGTCACGCTCGACGAGCTGCGTGACGTGTTCGGGATCGCGGTGGGCAACCTGGCGCAGGGCACGGCGGTCGCGCTGGGGCTCGGGACGCTGATCGTGCGCTCGCAGCCGCTGTTCACGACGTTGCGCTGGGCGGGCGTGGTGTACCTGTGTTACCTCGGGGTGCAGGCGCTGCGCAGCGCCCGCCGAGGCGACTACCGCATGCTCGACGCGATCGGTTCCCGTGCCAGCGGGTTCCGGCGCTGGCGTGAGGGTTTCCTGTCGAACATCACCAACCCGAAGGTGCTGGCGCTGTACCTGTCCGTGCTGCCGCAGTTCCTCGACCCCGTGCGCTCCACGGCGTGGGACGCGCTGCTGCTGGCCTACACGGTCGCGGTGCTGGGTGCACTGTGGCTGCTGGTGCTGATGGCGCTCGTGCACCGCGTGCGGGCCTGGCTGCAACGCCGCCGTGTCCGCCGCTCCCTCGACGCGGTGACCGGCAGCGCCCTCATCGGCTTCGGCATCGCACTCGCCGCGGAGGGCTAGCAGAGGGCGCGGTGCCATGACCGCGCCCTCGTCCAGGTCCACCAGGCCGCTTCCGCAACCTCACCCGGCACCACCCCGACCGCGGGACGCGGTCAGGAGCGCTCCGGCGCCCCCGAAACCCGCTCGATGCGCGCCCCCAGCCGGTTCAGGTTCTCGACGAAGTGCGGGTAGCCGCGGTCGATGTGGAAGACGTCCCACACCTCCGTCACACCGTCGGCGCACAGGCCGGCGAGCACGAGGCCCGCTCCGGCGCGGATGTCCGACGCCCACACCGGCGCGCTGGACAGCGAATCCACCCCGCGCACGACCGCGTGGTGCCCGTCCGTCCGGGCGTCCGCGCCGAGGCGCTGCATCTCCTCGATGAACCGGAACCGCGCCTCGTACACGTTCTCCGTGATCATCGACGTGCCCTCCGAGATCGCGGACAGCGCCACGGCGAACGGCTGCAGGTCGGTCGCGAAACCCGGGTACGGCAGCGTCACGAAGTCCACCGCCTTCGGCCGTTCCGCCTGCACCACGCGGAAACCCGTGCCGTCGAACGTCGTCACCTCGGCGCCGGCCATGCGCAGCTTGTCCAGCACCAGGTCGAGGTGGTGCGGGTTCACCCCGCGCACGGTGATGTCGCCCCGCGTCATCGCCGCCGCGAACGCCCACGTGGCACCCACGATCCGGTCGCCGATCACGCGGTGTTCCGTGGGGTGCAGCGCGTCCACGCCGTGCACGGTCAGGGTCGACGTGCCGGCGCCCTCGATCTTCGCGCCCATCTCGATCAGCATCGTGCAGATGTCGGCGATCTCCGGCTCGCGGGCCGCGTTGTCGATCACCGTCGTGCCCTCGGCCAGCACCGCGGCCATCAGGATGTTCTCGGTCGCCCCGACGCTCGGGAAGTCCAGCCAGATCTGGGCGCCCTGCAGCTCGTCGGCCTTCGCCACGACGCAGCCGTGCTCGATCGTGCTCGTCGCGCCCAGCGCACGCAGCCCGTTCTGGTGCATGTCCAGCGGCCGCGAACCGATCGCGTCCCCGCCCGGCAGCGCCACGACGGCCCGCTTCAGCCTGCCCACCAGCGGCCCGAGCACGCACACCGACGCCCGCAGCTTGCCCATCGCCGGCGAATCGGCGCGGTGCGACAGCTCGGACGGCGTCGTGATCCGCGCCGTGTCGCCGTCGAGCTCCACCTCGCAGCCGACGCTCCGCAGGACGTCCGCCATCAGGGGGACGTCGAGGATCTGCGGGCAGTTGGTGATCGTCGTGGTGCCCTCGGCGAGCAGCGCCGCGGCCATCAGCTTGAGAACGCTGTTCTTGGCCCCGACGACCTCGACCTCGCCCTCCAGGCGGGCCCCGCCATGCACGTCCCAGTGCTCGCTCATGGCCGTCATCATGCCTCCCCCGGATGCCACCCGATCGGGAGGGCACGCGATAACACACCGCGACAAGATTCAGGCGAAAGTGTGAAACACTACGCGCTTCACGAGCGATAAACGCCTGCTGTGTAACCCGCCCGAGGGAGCGAAGCGCGAGATGGTGGCCCGTCCCACGACCCCCGAGCTACCGACGGTGCACCGCACCGAGATCGACGGCGTACCGGTCTTCTGGCACGACCAACCCGGTCGGCTGAACGCGAGTCTGATCTTCGGCGTGGGCCTCGCGCACGAGACGTTCCTCGAAACGGGCATCACGCACCTCGTCGAGCACCTGGCGATGCGCCCGCTGCGCACCAGCCGCTACGACAACAACGCCTCGACCGAGATGCTGCACACCAGCTTCGACGTCGGCAGCAACCCCGCCACCGTCGTCCAGCACCTGCGCCGGATCTGCGACTCGCTGAGCGATCTCGACACCGGCCCGCTCGACCTGGAGCGCGGCATCCTGATGGCCGAGGAGCGGACGAGCGAGGGCCCGGGCGTCACGTCGTGGCTCCCCGCGTCGCTGTGGTTCGGCAACCGCGCCTACGGCCTCGCGGGCAACGTCCAGGTCGCCACCGTCCGCGCCAGCGCCGAGGACGTGCGCGCCTGGTGCGCCCGCTGGTTCCACCGCGGCAACGCCGCGCTCGTGCTCTCCGGCCCGCCGCCGGAGGACCTGCGGCTCCCGCTGCCGGACGGGCCTCGCGGCCGGCCGCCCGTGGCCCCGCCGTTCACGCTGCCCACCCCGGCCACGACCACCGTGCCCAACGGCGTCGTCGGCTGCGCGCTGGTGGACTGGACGGCCGCGATGGGCTGCGCCACCGGCGTGCTGATCACCCGCCTGACCGACCGGCTGCGGCACGGGGAAGGCCTCGTCTACGACCTCGGTTTCGACCACCAGATGGTCGACGACCGGCGCGCGGTGCTCGGTTTCGGCACGGACGTGCCCGACAAGCACGCCTCCCGCGTCGTCGAGGCGATCCGCGGGGAGCTGCTCGTGCTGGGCGAGGCCGGGCCCAGGGACGAGGAGCTGGCCGCGGACCGCGACAACCTGGTGGAGCAGCTCACCGAGCGCGAGTTCGCCGAGTACCGCGTGTTCGACGAGGCGATGAGCGAGCTCACGGGCTGGTCGTCGGCCGCGGGGCACCAGAAGGAGGTCCTCGCCGGCGTTGATCCGGACGCGGTCGCGGCCGCGGCACGGGAACTCGCCGCGAACCTCGTGCTGTGCGCGCCGGAGGGCCGCGTTCCGCGTGACCTGCCGGAGCTGCCCGGCAGCCCGCTGACGCCGCCGCAGGGCCGCGAGGTCAAGCGGGCGTTCGTCGGGTCCACCGCGCCGCGCGGCCTGCGGCTCGTGGTCGGCGAGGAGGGCCTGACGTCGTACTACGGCGGCAGCCCGGTGCCGGTCGCCGTGATCCGCTTCGACGACGTCGCGGGGGTGGGCGTCGAGCACACCGACGGGCAGCTGCCGATCCTGCACGTGTCCGGCCTGCACGGCGGCATGATCACCGTGCGCCCCGGCGACTGGCGCGGCGGCAGGGCGCTCGTGCGCGAGCTGCTGTCGCGGTTCCCCGAGGAGGTCCGCTTCGACGCGCCGGACGCGATGCGGCTGTTCGAACAGTCCTAAGGCCAGCCGCTTCCCCACCACCACCCTCAACGGACACGCTCCGCGTGACAGCTACATTCGAGGCATGCCCGTACGCATCAACCGCGTCTACACCAAGGTCGGCGACAACGGCACGACGGCGCTCGGTGACGGCAGCCGCGTCCCGAAGACCGATCCGCGCCTGGCCGCGTACGCGGACGTCGACGAGACCAACTCCGTCATCGGTCTCGCGATCGCGATGGGCAACCTCGGCGAGGAGATCGCGGGCGTGCTGCGGCGGGTGCAGAACGACCTGTTCGACGTGGGTGCCGACCTGTGCGCGCCGGTCGTCGAAAATCCTCCGTATCCACCTCTCCGGATCACCGAGGACTACATCACGCGCCTCGAAGGCTGGTGCGACGAGTTCAACGAGCGCCTGCCGAAGCTGACGTCGTTCATCCTGCCCGGCGGCACCCCGGGCGCCGCCTTCCTCCACCAGGCCCGCACGGTCGCCCGCCGCGCCGAACGCAGCGGCTGGGCCCTCGTCGAGGCCGACGCCGAGCACACCAACGCCCTGGCCGTGAAGTACCTCAACCGCCTGTCCGACCTGCTCTTCATCCTCGCCCGTGCCGCCAACCCCGACGGTGACGTGCTCTGGCAGCCGGGCGGGGCTTCCTAACCTGTCCGGCGGAAACACGAAGAGCCATCCCGCAAGGGATGGCTCTTCGAAAAGCTCAACTCGCCCGTGGCAGCCGCCGCCCCGGTGGGGCCGACTCCAGCCAGGACAGGAAGCCCGTCAGCGCACCGGGCCCCATCGCGATCTCGATGGGCTCGTGCCCCTCGGACTCGCACCGCAGCACCGTCGCGTCCGCCGGGACGGCGTACGCCTCCGTGCCCGCGGGATCCCGCCGGTCGGCGATCATCAGGGTTTCCCGCTCGAACACGCGGTCCGGCCCGGTCCGCAGGCTCCACACGCGGTACCAGGCGAACACCTCGGCCTCGTACCGCGCCATGCCCAGGTGCCAGCCCGCACGGGCGTTGTCCGGATCCCACCGCAGCGCGACGCTCACGCCACCGCCACGGCGCATCCGCACCCAGCGCAGCCCGTACCAGGCCGCCAGAACGACAAGAGCCAGCAGGAGAACCAGGACAACCACGGCGATCTCCACGGCCGGCTCCCGCTCGTCGCCCCGGTCAGGCCGGCTGGCCGGCCGCTCGCAGGCGGGCGCTCGCCCTCGCCCTCTCCGCCTCGTCCTCGGCGTTGAGCGCGGCCCTCGCCTGCTCGACGTCGATCTCCTCGGCGAGCTCGGCCGACTCGGCGAGCACGCTGACGCGCTCGTGCGTCACGGAGAGGAAGCCGCCGTGCACGGCCGCGTGCACCGTCTCGCCGTCGGTGGTCTCGATCTTGACGATGCCGCCCTCGACGAGCTGCCCGAGTACCGGTTCGTGGCCGGGCATGATGCCGATCTCACCCTCGGTCGTCTGCGCGACCACGAACGTGGCCTGGCCCGACCAGAGGCGGCGCTCGACGGCGACAAGCTCGACGGAAATCTCAGCCACGTAGCTCTCCTTCACCTCGGGCGTCGTACCCGAGTCTAATACGCCCGGATCGGCTGACGAGAACGGCGGGGCCCGCGTCCTCAAAGGACACCTGCCCCGCCGCTCCCGGTCGGGTCACTTCTTGGTGATCTCGCGGTACTTCTTCTCGAGGTCGTCCAGACCACCGATGCCCAGGAACGCCTGCTCCGGGTAGTGGTCGAACTCGCCCTTGGCGATCTTGTCGAACGCCTCGACGGTCTCCGACCGCGGCACCGTCGAGCCCGGCTGGCCGGTGAACTGCTCGGCGACCAGCATGTTCTGCGACAGGAACCGCTCGATGCGGCGGGCGCGCTGCACCGTCAGCTTGTCCTCTTCGGACAGCTCGTCCATACCGAGGATCGCGATGATGTCCTGCAGCTCCTTGTACTTCTGCAGGATCCGGATGACCTCGGAGGCCACGCGGTAGTGCTCCTCACCGACGATCGCCGGGTCGAGGATCGTCGACGTGGAGGCCAGCGGGTCCACCGCCGGGAAGATGCCCTTCTGGAACACCGACCGCGAAAGCTCGGTGGTGGCGTCCAGGTGCGCGAACGTCGTCGCGGGCGCCGGGTCGGTGTAGTCGTCCGCGGGCACGTAGATCGCCTGCATCGAGGTGATCGAACGGCCCTTGGTCGAGGTGATCCGCTCCTGCAGCTCACCCATCTCGTCGGCCAGCGTCGGCTGGTAACCCACGGCCGAAGGCATGCGGCCCAGCAGGGTCGACACCTCGGAACCGGCCTGGGTGAACCGGAAGATGTTGTCGATGAACAGCAGCACGTCCTGGTTCTTGACGTCGCGGAAGTACTCCGCCATCGTCAGCGCGGACAGCGCGACCCGCATACGGGTGCCCGGCGGCTCGTCCATCTGGCCGAACACGAGCGCGGTGTCGTTGATGACGCCGTCCTCGCTCATCTCCAGGAACAGGTCCGTGCCCTCACGGGTGCGCTCGCCGACGCCGGCGAACACCGAGGTGCCACCGAAGTTCCGGGCGACACGGGTGATCATCTCCTTGATGAGCACCGTCTTGCCGACGCCGGCACCGCCGAACAGGCCGATCTTGCCACCCTGCACGTACGGGGTGAGCAGGTCGATGACCTTGAGGCCGGTCTCCAGCATCTCGGTCTTGCCCTCGAGCTGGTCGAACGGCGGGGGCTTGCGGTGGATGCTCCAGTGCTCGAGGTCCTCGCCGTAGCCCGGCTGGTCGAGGCAGTCGCCCAGCGCGTTGTAGACGTGGCCCTTGACCTCGTCGCCGACCGGGACCGAGATCGGGGCACCGGTGTCGAGCACCTCGGCGCCGCGGACGAGCCCGTCCTGCGGGGCCAGCGAGATCGTGCGGACCAGGTTGTCACCCAGGTGCTGCGCCACCTCGAGGGTGACGGTCTTGCGCAGCTGCTCGAACTCGATCTCGACCTTGAGCGCGTTGTACAGCTCGGGCACCGCGCCGCGGGGGAACTCGACGTCGACGACGGGACCGGCGACGGAGACGATCCGTCCCTTGGTCCGGGTTTCAGTGGTGGTCATCTACTCATCACTTCCTACAGCGGCGAGCGCATCGGCCCCACCGACGATTTCGCTGATCTCCTGGGTGATCTGGGCCTGCCGGGCCTGGTTCGCCAGCCGGGTGTAGGTGTTCACCAGGTCGTTGGCGTTGTCCGAGGCCGACTTCATGGCGGTCCGCCGGGCTGCCAGCTCGGAGGCCGCCGACTCCAGCAACGCCGAGAAGATCCGCGTGTTGATGTACTTCGGCAGCAGGGCCGACAACAGCCGGTCCGCGCTGGGCTCGAACTCGTAGGAGGGCAGCAGGTCCCCGGACTGGGGCTGCTGCTGCTCGTCCTCCTCGGTGTACTCGACCTCCAGCGGGGCCATCCGCTTGGCCGTGGGCACCTGGCTGAGCATCGAGCGGAACTCGGTGTACACGATGTGCACCTCGTCCACGCCGTCCTCGGCCAGGAACGCCTCGGTCAGCGCCCGGCCGGCCTCGGCCGCGTTCTCGTAGTGCGGCTGGTCGGAGAACCCGGTCCAGCTGTCCGCGACCTCGCGGCCCCGGAACCGGTAGTAGTTCAGGCCCTTGCCGCCGATGACGTAGACCGACGGCTCCTTGCCCTCCGAGCGGAGCAGCGACAGCAGCTCCTCGGTGGTCCGCAGCACGTTGGCGTTGTAGCCACCGCACAGACCCTTGTCACTGGTCACCACCAGCACCGCGGCGCGCTTCGGGTTCGGCCGCTCGACGAGGAACGGGTCGTCCAGGTTGGACGCCGCGCTCGCGAGCGCCGAGAGCACCTTCGTGATCTCGGTCGAGTAGGGCCGGGAGGCCTCCACCCGCGCCTGCGCACGGCCGATGCGCGAGGTGGCGATCAGTTCCATCGCCTTGGTGATCTTGCCGATCGATTTGGTCGCCCGGATCTTTGCCCGGAGCTCGCGAAGTTGCGCCATCAGCTATCCGGTCACTTCGTCGGGGCCGGCTTGTTGACCTTGACGGTCTCCTGCCCGACCTTGTCGGCGTCCATCGCCTCGGCCTCGGCCTCGTTCACCAGGCGGCCACCCTCGGAGGTGGTGAAGCCCTTCTTGAACTCGGCGGTGGCGGCGATGACGCGCTCGGCCAGCTCGTCGGTCCACTGACCCTTGTCGCGGATCTCGGCGAGGATGTCGTCGTGCTTGTGCCGCAGGTTCTGCAGCAGCTCGGTGTTGAACCGCGCCACGTCCTCCACCGGGACCTCGTCGAAGTGCCCGTTGGTGCCGAGGAACACGGTGACGACCTGCTGCTCGACCGGGACCGGCGAGTACTGCGGCTGCTTGAGCACCTCGTACAGGCGGACACCGCGGTCCAGCTGGGCACGCGACGTCGCGTCCAGGTCGGAGGCGAAGGCGGCGAACGCCTGCAGCTCCTGGTACTGCGACAGGTCGATGCGCAGCGAACCCGAGACCTTCTTCATCGCCTTGATCTGCGCGTCACCACCGACGCGGGAGACCGAGGTGGTGACGTCGACCGCCGGGCGCTGACCCGAGTTGAACAGGTCGGACTGGAAGAAGCACTGCCCGTCGGTGATCGAGATGACGTTGGTCGGGATGTAGGCCGAGATGTCGTTGGCCTTGGTCTCGATGACCGGCAGCCCGGTCAGCGAGCCGCCACCCAGCTCGTCCGACAGCTTCGCGCACCGCTCGAGCAGCCGCGAGTGCAAGTAGAAGACGTCGCCGGGGAAGGCCTCGCGGCCCGGCGGGCGGCGCAGCAGCAGCGAGATCGCGCGGTAGGCGTCGGCCTGCTTGGACAGGTCGTCGAACACGATCAGCACGTGCTTGCCCTGGTACATCCAGTGCTGGCCCAGCGCCGAACCGGTGTAGGGGGCGAGCCACTTGAAGCCGGCCGAGTCGGACGCGGGGGCCGCGACGATGGTGGTGTACTCCATCGCGCCGTGGTCCTCGAGCGCCTTCTTCACACCCGCGATCGTGGAGCCCTTCTGGCCGACCGCGACGTAGATGCAGCGGACCTGCTTGCTCGGGTCGCCGCTCTCCCAGTTGGCCTTCTGGTTGATGATCGTGTCGACGCAGACCGCGGTCTTGCCGGTCTTGCGGTCACCGATGATCAGCTGGCGCTGGCCGCGGCCGATCGGGGTCATCGCGTCGATCGCGGTGATACCGGTCTGCAGCGGCTCCGACACCGGCTGCCGCTGGACGACCGAGGCCGCCTGCAGCTCCAGTGCGCGCCGGTCGTCCGCCTCGATGTCGCCGAGGCCGTCGATCGGCTTGCCCAGCGGGTCGATGACCCGGCCGAGGAAGCCGTCGCCGACCGGGATGGACAGGATCTGCCCGGTCCGCTTGACCTCCTGGCCCTCTTCGATGGCCTCGTAGTTACCCAGGATCACGACGCCGATCTGGCGCGGTTCCAGGTTCTGCGCGACGCCGAGGATGCCGCCGGGGAACTCCAGCAGCTCGTTGGCCATGGTCGAGGGCAGGCCCTCCACGTGGGCGACGCCGTCACCGGTGTCCACGACGACGCCGACCTCTTCCCGGCTCACGTCGGGTGAGTAACTCGAGACGTAGTTCTCGATCGCGCTACGGATCTCGTCCGAGGAGATCGTCAGCTCCGCCATGTCGTTCCCGCTCTCGCTTCGTTCTTGCCAGTGTCCAAAGTCTGTGTCATCACGGTCGTCACGCCAGCTGCCTGCGCAGTGCCGCGATCCGGCCCGCCGCGCTGCCGTCGATGACCTCGTCACCGACGCGGACGACCAGCCCGCCGACGAGCCGCGGGTCGACCTCCACGTGCAGGGCGATCGGCCTGCCGTAGATGGCCTTCAGCTTCTCGGCCAGCTGCTGTTCCTGCTGCCCGGAGAGCGCGGCCGCGCTGGTGATGTAGGCGACCGAGCGCTCGCGGCGCTCCGCCGTCAGCCGCACCAGCCGGTCGAGCCCGTGCCCGACCCCTCGGCCGGTCTGCCGGGACACGACCTGCTCGACGAGAGCGAGGCTGATGCCACCGGCCTTGCTCCCGAACAGGTCCTTGACCAGCTTGCGCTTGGCCTCGGCAGGTGCCGCCTGGTCGGACAGCGCCTGGTCGAGTTCCGGTTCACCCACCACGATACGGGCGATCCGGAACAACTCGTCCTCGACGGTGTCCAGCGTCCCGGCCTTTTCCGCGCCGGTCAACAGCGCGGAGCGGCCGAGCGACTCCAGACCGTCCAGCAGCTCACGCGGGCTGGACCACCGCTGGCCGACCGCGGTCTCGACCACGCGCAGCGCGGGCCCGGACACCTTGCCGGTCAGCAGCGAGGTGGCCAGCCGACGACGGGCTTCGGGGTCGGAGGAACCGTCACCGAGCGCCCGGCGCAGCCCGATCTCCCTGGTCAGCAGGTCGACCACGGCGAAGAGCTCCGAGCCGAGCGCCTCCGGCTCGGCACCGGACTGGCCGAGCACCTCGTCGAGGGTGCGCTCGGCCGAGTCGAGTGCTTCGCGACTGGCGGCGTGCAGTGTTGCCGGGCTAGTCATGAGCGTCTACTTCCCTGCTCCGTTGGAGGTCCCGAGTTCGGCGAGGAAGCGGTCGACCGTGCCACGGCGCCGGGCCTCGTCCTCGAGGGACTCCCCGACGATGCGGCTGGCCAGCTCGACCGAGTTCCGGCCCAGCTCGGCCCGCAGCTCGGCGACGATCTGCGCCTTCTGCGCCTGCAGCGCGGCGTGACCCTGCGCGATGATGCGCGCGGCCTCGTCCTGTGCCTCGGCACGCAGTTCTTCCTTGATCCGCTCGGCCTCCAGCCGGGCGTCGTCGCGGATCTTGGCGGCCTCGGTGTAGGCGTCCTGGAGCTGGGCCTTGTACTGGGCCAGCGCCTTTTCGGCCTCCGCCTGCGCCTGCTCGGCCTTCTCGATACCGCCTTCGATCTTGGCGGCCCGCTCCTCGTAGAGCTTCTCGAAGCGCGGCACCGCGAACTTCCAGAGCAGCCACAGCAGGATCAGGAAGGCGACCAGGCCGAGGATGATCTCGCTCGGGTGCGGCAGCACCGGGTTCGGCGCCTCTTCCGCCGCGAGGACGATCTGGGTCTTCACCACAACGACTCCTTAAACGTGAGCGGGAAACTCAGGCGTTGGAGGCGATGAAGTAGATGACCAGGCCGATCAGCGCGAGCACCTCGGTAAGCACGAAGGTGGTCCACGCGATACCCATCAGCTTGCCCTGCGCCTCCGGCTGGCGGGCGGTGCCGTTGATGACCGCGGCCCAGATCAGACCCACACCGATACCGGGGCCGATGGCACCCAGCCCGTAGCCGATCGCGGCGAGACCCGGGTTGATGTTCGACGCGGCGTCGGCGGCCTGGGCGAGAACGATGTTGCTCACTTGCTATTCCCTTTCATTCGGTCCGCGGTGACCGCGGATCGGGGCTTTGCGTCTGGTGGTGTTGCTGTCAGTGGTCTTCGGCCAGTGCGGCGCCGATGTAGTTCGCGGACAGGACCGCGAACACGTAGGCCTGGATCACCTGGATCAGCGCCTCGACGAAGGTCATCAGGATCGCGAAGGCCCAGGACACCACCGAGATCGGCTTGAACGGACCGCTCGCGTGGAGCAGGAGGTACTCACCCGCGACGGTGAACACCAGCAGGATCAGGTGCCCCGCGAACATCGCGGCGAAGACTCGGATCGCCAGGGTGAGCGGGTTGAGCACGAACTTCTGCAGGAACTCGATGGGAGTCAGCAGGAAGTAGATCGCCAGCGGCGCCCCGGGCGGGACGGTCGCGTGCTTGAGGTACCCGACGAAACCGTGCCGCTTGAAACCCACGTAGTGGTAGACCGGGTAGACCACGAACAGGGACAGCGCGAGCGGGAAGCCGAAGTGGGACAGCGTCGGGAACTGCAGGATCGGGACGAGCCCGAAGATGTTGTTCACGAGCACGAACGAGAACAGCGCCAGGATGAGCGGCACGAAGGGCCGGAAGTCCTTGGACCCGATCTGCTCGCGGGCGATGCCGTTGCGCGCGAAGTCGTAGATGTACTCGACGGCGAACTGCCCCTTGCCCGGGACGATCTTCAGCTTCCGCGAGCTGATCAGGAAGAACGCGGCGATGATGACCACCGACAGCACGACCAGGATCATCGGCTTGGTGACCCCGCCGAAGATCGGCGGCAGGTTGAAGTCTCCGGCACCGGGGGGCGTGAAGGTGCTGCCCTCGGTCTTTACCAGCGCGCCCAACTGGGCTCCTTCCGGTTCTCCCGGCCGGCGTTCACTCCGCCGGGGGAATCGTCACGATCTGGACTTAACGTACCTGATACGTATCAGGTAGTTGGAAGCGGCTCCCGTGGGTGAACTGGCGGTGAACAGTCAGCCACCGTGGAACCCGACGACGATTCCCGAGGACGGGGACCGGGGAGGACCGTTGCCCGAGGCTCCATCACGATCGCGACAGTGCTGGTCGGGGTTCCGCCATCGGGGAGCGCGGTCGAGGCCCGCCTCCACGGTGCGGACGATACCAGCCGGTATCCGGCTGCCGTACGGCCGTACTCCTTAACGGTCGCCCGCGGGAATGATGGTCGGAATCCGCGTCCGGCGGAATGCGACGAACTCGGCCGCGGCCCACACGACAATGACGGCGAGCATCGTGAACGCCAGCGCTTTCACGTGGAGGAAGCCCACGTGGCGCAGCAGCATCATCACGCCGAGCAGCACCAGGATCTTGAGGATGTAGCCGCCGAGCGAAACGGCCATCACGGCCATCGGCTCCATCGCGGCGGTCTTGCGCATCATCCACAGCGTGACCAGCGAGGACGCGAAGGCCACGGCACCGCCGACGAGCGCGCCGAACAGCCCGGGCAGGCCGACGAGGACGACGGAAACCACCGCCCCGATGGCGACGGTGGCCAGGCCAGGCCACAGCGCGCCCCGGTACATCGCGTCCGCGAGCTTGAGCACGGACTGGGCGTGCGGGTTTTCGGTCTCGGTCATCACGTCGCTCCCTGCTGGTTCCTCGACCTCAGTCTAGGGATGACCGAAACGATCGCCGCGAGCACCAGCCCCGCACCCGCGATCCACAGCACCGCGGCCGTATCGAACAGCGTCAGCGAAACGGCGCCGAAACCGAGCAGCCCGGCCCACAGGTAAATGAGCAGCACGGCCCTGCGCTGGGAATGGCCGATCTCCAGCAGCCGGTGGTGCAGGTGCATCTTGTCGGCCGCGAACGGGCTCTGGCCGCGCCGCGTGCGGCGGATGACGGCCATCAGCAGGTCCAGCACCGGCAGGAACAGCACCGCGACCACGACCAGCAGCGGGGACAGCAGCGCGAGCGCGTCCGAACCGCCGAACCGGGTGTAGTTGATCTTCCCGGAGGCCGAGGTGGTGGCACCGGCGAGCATCAGCCCGATCATCATCGAGCCGGAGTCGCCCATGAAGATCTTCGCGGGCTGGAAGTTGTGCGGCAGGAAGCCGAGGCACGCGCCGGCGAGCGTCGCGGCGATGAGGGCAGGCGGGTACGTGCCCACGTCGCCGCCCGCGGAGTTGAGCAGGCCCAGCGAGAACGCGCACGTCGCCGTCGCCGCGATGAACCCCAGCCCCGCGGCGAGCCCGTCGAGGCCGTCGACGAAGTTCATCGCGTTGACCAGCAGGACGACCAGCACGACCATCAGCAGGCTGCCCTGGTTGCTGTCGAGCGTGACGACCGAGCCCAGAGCGTCGCCCTCGCCGCCCCACGGCACCCAGAACACGTTCCACTGCACGCCGAAGATCACCAGGATCCCCGCGCACAGCACCTGCCCGGCGAGCTTGGTCCACGCGTCGATCTCGAACCGGTCGTCGAGCGCGCCGATCAGCACGATCACGCCGCCGCCGAGCAGCACGCCGACGGGGTCGAGCGAGTACTCGAACGCGCGGCGCAGCACCGGCAGCTGGTGGGCCATCGCCATGCCGCCGGCCACGCCGAGGTACATCGCCAGCCCGCCCATGCGCGGGATCGGGATGACGTGCACGTCGCGGGCGCGGGGGTTGGCGATGGCGCCGGCGCGGATCGCGAACCGGCGCACGAGACCGGTCAGCAGGAAGGTCAGTGTCGCCGAGATGAGCCCGACGAGGATGTACTCCCGGATCGGGAGCCCGGCGGTCGCGATGGGAGTCATCAGGAGCGGGGCGCCACCGGCACGCCGAGCACCTCGGACACGGCCTGCGCGCTCACGGAACCCTCCCGCAGCAGCACCGGCTCGCTGCCGGTGAGGTCGACGATCGTCGAGGGCACCGGCTCACCGCTCGGGCCGCCGTCGAGGTACACCGAGACCGAGTCGCCCAGCTGCTCCTGCGCCTCCTGCGCGGTGGCGGCGGGCGGCTGCCCGGAGACGTTCGCGCTGGACACGGCCATCGGCCCGACGTCGCGCAGCAGCTCCAGCGCGACCGGGTGCAGCGGCATCCGGAGCATCACGGTGCCGCGCGTGGTGCCGAGGTCCCACTGCAGGCTGGGCGCGTGCGGCAGCACGATCGAGAGGTCGCCCGGCCAGAAGGCCTCGACCAAAGCCCTTGCCTGGGGCGGCATCCCGAGTACGAGACCGTCCACTGTGGACCATGAACCGACCAGCACACCGACGGGCATGTCCGGACCGCGGTGCTTCGCGCGCAGCAGGGCGCGCACCGCGCCCGCGTCGAAGGCGTCCGCGCCGATGCCGTAGACCGTGTCGGTCGGCAGCACGACCAGGCGGCTCGAACGCACCGCGCTCGCGGCCGCCGCCAATCCCTCCGCCCGCGATTCCGGACGGCTGCAGTCGTACACCGCGCTCATGGCCCAAGAGACTATTCGGTGACGCGGAGCGTCTCCGTTGAGGGTGGTGGTGGGCGAGGGGCTGGCCGTATTCCGTGACGCGTAGCGTCTCCGTTGAGGGTCGCTCAGGTTCGGCGGGCCGTGACGAAGCGCGGGCGTCCGGTGAGGTCCTGGTGGTCCCGCACGTCCGTGAGGACCTTGCGCGCCGAGACGACCGACGGGGCCGCCGTGCCGTGGGAGTCGTCGTGCTCGATGGCCATGCCCCCGCCGGGCTTGAGCAGGCGCGCGGCCGTCGCGACGGCCAGCCGGAGCACCGCGAGCCCGCCCTCGGACGCGAACACCGCCTGCGCGGGGTCGTAGTCGATCACCTCGGGCGGCAGGTCACCGCCCGGCGGCACGTACGGCGGGTTGCACAGGACGAGGTCCACGAGCCCGTCCAGCTCCGCGAAGATCGTGCTGTCGCCGACGTCGCCGGAGTACAGCCGGATCGGGGTGTCCCCCGCGGCCGCGCAGGCGTCGGCGTTGTGGCGCGCCCACGCCAGCGCCGTCGGGTCGTTGTCGACGGCGTAGACGATGGCGTCCGGGCGCTCGTGGGCGACGGCGAGCGCGAGCGCACCCGAACCCGTGCACAGGTCCACGACCACGGGGTGCTCACGGCCCTTGAGCAGCTGCAACCCCCATTCGAGGAGCAGCTCGGTCTCCGGACGCGGGATGAACACCCCGGGCCCGACACTCACCGTGATGTTGCCCAGCGCCGCCCAGCCGGTCAGGTGCTGCAGCGGCACCCGCTTGGCGCGTTGCGCGACGAGCTGCCCGATCGCGTCGATGACGGGCGGGTCGACCAGCGGGATCAGCGGGAGCCGCCCGCGTTCGACGCCGAGGACGTGCGCGGCGAGCAGCTCGGCGTCCGTCCTCGGTGACGCGACGCCGGCCTGTTCCAGGATCCGGGTCGCCTCGAGGATCGCCAGGCGCAGGGGTTGCCGCTTCACGGCTTCAACCTTCCCACAAGCAGTCGGAAAACCCTCGCACGCGGGCGGGAGAACCGCCCGCCTGCCGCACCCCGCAGCTCACGAACCGGCGGTGGCCAGCCGTTCCTCGCGGTCGGCGGCCGCCAGTGCGTCGAGCACCCCGTCCAGGTCGCCGTCGAGGACCTGGTCGAGGTTGTACGCCTTGTAGTTCACCCGGTGGTCGGAGATCCGGTTCTCCGGGAAGTTGTACGTGCGCACGCGCTCGGAGCGGTCGACCGTCCGGACCTGCGAGCGCCGCGCGTCGGCCGCCTTGCTCGCGGCCTCCTCCTCCGCCAGCGCCTGCAGCCGGGCCTGCAGCACCTGGATGGCCCGCGCCCGGTTCTGGATCTGCGACTTCTCGTTCTGGCACGACACGACGATCCCGGTCGGCAGGTGGGTCACGCGGACCGCCGAGTCCGTGGTGTTCACGCTCTGCCCGCCGGGACCCGACGAGCGGAACACGTCGATGCGCAGGTCGTTGGGGTCGATCTCCACCTCGACCTCCTCGGGCTCGGGGTAGATCAGCACCCCGGCGGCGGAGGTGTGGATGCGGCCCTGCGACTCCGTCGCGGGCACGCGCTGCACGCGGTGCACGCCGCCTTCGAACTTCAGCCGGGCCCACACGCCGTCGGCGTCCGTGCCCTTGCTCTTCAGCGACACCGTGACGTCCTTGTAGCCGCCCAGGTCCGACTCCACGGAGTCGAGCACCTCGGCCTTCCAGCCGTGCCGCTCGGCGTACCGCAGGTACATGCGCAGCAGGTCGCCCGCGAACAACGCCGACTCCTCGCCGCCTTCGCCCGACTTGATCTCCATGACCACGTCGGAGCCGTCGTACGGGTCGCGCGGGAGCAGCAGCTCGGTCAGCCGGGACTCGAGCGCCGGGATGCGCTCCGCGATCTCCTGGGCCTCGGCGGCGAACGCCGCGTCCTCGTGGGCCAGCTCCTGCGCCGCGGCGAGGTCGTCGCGGGCCGCGTCCAGCTCACCGATCGCCTTGACCACGGGGCTCAGCTCGGCGTAGCGGCGGCCCAGCTTGCGCGCGCGGCCCTGGTCGGCGTGCACCGCCGGGTCCGCGAGCTGCTTCTCCAGCTCGGCGTACTCGTCGAGCAGTCCGCGCAGTGACGACGATTCCACTTCAAAGACCTCTGGTTTCAGCGGGAAGAAGACCTACACACGAAAGCGGCGCCCGCCCCCGGGACCGGGTGCGGGCGCCGTCGAGCAAGCTACTTGGCGTCGGCCTTCTTCTGACGCTTGCCGTAGCGCGCCTCGAAGCGCGCGACCCGGCCACCGGTGTCCAGGATCTTCTGCTTGCCGGTGTAGAACGGGTGGCAGTTGGAGCAGATTTCGACCGTGATGTTGCCGGACGCCTTCGTGCTCCGCGTCGTGAAGGTGTTGCCGCAACCACAGGTGACCGTGGTCGGCACGTACTCGGGGTGGATACCGCTCTTCATGGGGTCCTCTCATCGTGGCCGCCGGGTCCTCGCGTGGAGGTGAACCGGAGCCGGACTTCAGCGGGATGATTTTGCCAGATCAGCTGACGTCTGGCACAACGCACCCCCGCCCACGGAAATTCCGCGGGCGGGGATTCCCCTGGGGGTCCAGGGGGCCTGCCCCCGGCGGGGGTCCGGGGGTTCGACCCCCGGAAAACACCTGACGGCGAGAGATGGCGAAGCGCCTGCGCGAGCAGGCGTCGCCATCTCGCAACCGTCAGTCCTCGTCAGCACCCAGCGCGGTCTTGGAGACCTGCATGAGGAACTCGACGTTGTTCTTCGTCTTGCGCAGGCGGGACAGCAGCAGGTCGATGGCCTGCTGGGAGTCCAGCGCCGACAGCACGCGGTGCAGCCGGTGGTGGATGGCCAGCTCGTCCGGCGAGAGCAGCAGCTCCTCCTTGCGGGTGCCGGACGGGTTGACGTCCACGGCCGGGAACACGCGGCGCTCGGCGATCTTGCGGTCGAGCTTGAGCTCCGCGTTACCGGTGCCCTTGAACTCCTCGAAGATGACCGTGTCACCGGTGGACCCGGTCTCCACCATCGCCGTGGCGAAGATGGTCAGCGAGCCGCCGTTCTCGATGTTGCGCGCCGCGCCGAGGAACCGCTTCGGCGGGAACAGCGCGGTCGAGTCGACACCACCGGACAGGATCCGGCCGGACGCCGGGGCCGCCAGGTTGTACGCACGGCCGAGGCGGGTGATCGAGTCGAGCAGGACCACCACGTCCATGCCCATCTCCACGAGGCGCTTGGCCCGCTCGATGGACAGCTCCGCGACCGAGGTGTGGTCCGACGGCGGCCGGTCGAAGGTCGAGGCGATGACCTCGCCCTTCACCGAGCGCTGCATGTCGGTGACCTCTTCCGGACGCTCGTCGACGAGGACGACCATCAGGTGGCACTCGGGGTTGTTCGTGGTGATCGCGTTCGCGATGTCCTGCATGATCGTGGTCTTGCCCGCCTTCGGCGGCGACACGATCAGGGCACGCTGCCCCTTGCCGACCGGCATCACCAGGTCGATGACGCGGGTGGTCAGCTTGTGCGACTCGGTCTCCAGGCGCAGCCGCTCGTTCGGGTAGAGCGGGGTGAGCTTGGTGAACTCGGGGCGTTTCTTGGCCTGGTCCGGCTCGAGCCCGTTGACGCTGTCGACCCGCACCAGCGGGTTGAACTTCTGGCGCTGCTGCTCGCCCTCGCGCGGCTGCTTGACGACGCCGGTGATGGCGTCACCGCGGCGCAGGCCGTACTTGCGGACCAGCGACAGCGACACGTACACGTCGTTCGGCCCCGGCAGGTAACCCGAGGTGCGCACGAACGCGTAGTTGTCGAGGACGTCGAGGATGCCCGCGACGGGCAGCAGGACGTCGTCCTCGCGGATCTCGGTGTCGGGGCCGCCGCCCTCGCCACGGCCACTGCCGCCACGGCGGCGACGGTCGCGGAACCGGCGACCGCGACGGCCGCCTTCGTCGTCGTCCGACCCACCGGCGTTGCCACCGCCACCCTGCTGGCCGCGGTTGTTCTGGGACTGGTTGTTGTTCTGCTGGCGGCGGTCGTCACGCTGCTCACCGCCACGCTCGCGCTGCTGCTGGTCGCCGCCGCGCTGCTGCTGGGCGTTGTCGCCCTTGCCGTCACGCTGCTGGCCACCGTCGCGCTGACCACCGTCACGCTGGCCGCCGTCGCGCTGCTGGCCACCGTCACGCTGGCCGCCCGCGTCGGGGCTGCCCGCGGCGCGGTTGGAGCCGCGGCGACGGCGGCTGCCGCCCTCACGCCGGGCGCCGTCCTCCCCCTGCTGGGGGGTTTCCTCGGCGGTCTTCTCCGCCTGCGGCGCCTTGGCGGCGGCGGGCTGCTCGGCCGGCTTTTCCACGGGCTTGTCCGCCTTCTCCGCCTTTTCCGGCTTCTCGGCCGGGGCGGGGGCCGCCTTCTCGGCGGTCACGGCGTCGAAGGGCAGCGTGTCGTCCGCCGCGGCGCGCTTGCTGCGGGGTGCCTTGCCCTGACGCTCGCGGATGGCGGCGATGAGGTCGCCCTTGCGCATGCCCTTGGTGTCCCCGACACCCAGTTCCGCCGCGAGTTCCCGCAGGTCAGCGATCACCATGCCGGACAGCCCGCCGGTGCGGCGCTTCGGCGCCGTGCCATTGGCCTGTTCCCCTGCTGATCCCGACGCGACCGGAGCGGCCTGGGTCTCCAGGTCACCGCTCAAAAGATCGGTGTTGCTCACACATGTCCTTCCTGACCGATCCACGCCTCCAGGTGGATCAGCGGACTACCGCCCGCGTCTGATCGCGCAGCGGTTCGCTACTGCCCGGTGCGGCTTCTCCAGCCCGAGACCGGCAGGTCACAGCGGCGGAGCCGCCACACGGGATGCCTGCTCCACGGGGGAGCACGCTGAATTCGTCACCGTTGCCACCGGAAACCCGCCTGAGGTCCATCCCTGCATCAGCTGTGCGGAATCATCGGCTTCAAACTGAAGATGCGATCCGGGAAGGATCCCCCGGGACCGTCACCGGGTGCGGAACTGCGCACGGTGATCGAACGCCCCCGAGGGTAGACCGAGCGGAGTCGAGGTGCAACAACCACCCCCGGCGTGGCGCCGAATCGGGTTGACCCCGCTACCGCGGCGTGACCTGGACTCCGACCGGATCGACCGGTAGTTCGGAGACGACGAACCCTTCAACACCGACCGAACCGGGAATTATTCCGTCGGTCGTCAGCGCCAGCACCGTCGGTCCGGCGCCGGACACCGTGGCCGCCACCCCGGCGTCACGCAGCTCACGCACGAGCCGCGCGGTCGCCGGGTAGGCGGAGGCGCGGTAGTGCTGGTGCAGCCGGTCCGCGGTGGCGGGCAGCAGCACGGCGGGATCGCAGGTCAGCGCGTGCACGGCGAGGGCGGCGCGGCCCGCGGAGAAGGCGGCGTCGGGGTGCGGGACCTGCGGCGGCAGCAGCCCGCGGGTGGCCGCGGTGGAGGACTTCACGCCCGGTACCGCGACGACCGGGCGGATCGACGGGTGCACCGTCAGCCGCTCGGCCGAAAACCGCCCGTCCTCGCACCACGCGATGACCAGGCCGCCCAGCAGGCTCGCGGCCGCGTTGTCCGCGTGCCCCTCGAACTCGGCGGCCAGCTGCACGGCCTCGGCGTCCGGCTCGCGGTCCGCGAGCGCGTAGCCCGCCGCGACACCCGACACGACCGCCGCGGCGGACGAGCCGAGCCCGCGCGCGTGCGGGATCTTGTTGAAACAACGCAGGTGCAGGCCCGGCACACGCACCCCGAGCCGCTCGCAGGTGTGGCGAATCGCACGTACGACAAGGTGCGTTTCGTCGGTCGGCACGTCCTCGACGCCGCCCGCGCCCGCGTCGAACACCTCGACCTTCAACCCGGCCTCGATGACCTGCACCTCGACCACGTCGTGCAGCCCGAGCGCCAGCCCCAGCGCGTCGAAGCCGGGCCCGAGGTTCGCCGACGACGCCGGCACGGTCACCTTGAACGACGTCACGACAGGTCCAGCGCCGCCGCGACCGCGTTCGGGTCCACCGACAGGGGTTCGACCTCGACGTTGCCTTCCAGGGCCGTAGACGGGTCCTTCAGGCCGTGCCCGGTGACGGTGCAGACCACCGTCGCGCCCTTGGGCAGCCGCCCGTCCGCCGCGGTGAGCAGCAGCCCGGCGACGCTCGTCGCCGAGGAGGGCTCCACGAACACGCCCTCCTTGCTCGCCAGCAGCCGGTACGCGGCGAGGATCTGCTCGTCGGTGACCTTCTCGAACAGGCCACCGGAAGCGTTGCGCGCGTTGACCGCGCCCTCCCACGAGGCGGGGCTGCCGATCCGGATCGCGGTCGCGATCGTCTCGGGCTCCTTGACCGGTTCGCCGTGCACGAGCGGCGCGGCACCCGCGGCCTGGAAACCGAACATCCGCGGGGTGTTCTCGACGATCCCGTCGGCGGCGTAACCCGTGTAGCCCGCCCAGTACGCGGTGATGTTGCCCGCGTTGCCGACCGGGAGGCAGTGGATGTCGGGCGCCCGGCCGAGCACGTCGCACACCTCGTACGCGGCGGTCCGCTGGCCGATCAGGCGCACCGGGTTGACGGAGTTGACGAGCGTCACCGGGTGGTCGGCCGCCGTCTTGCGGGCGAGTTCGAGGCAGTCGTCGAAGTTGCCGTCGACCTGCAGGATCCGCGCGCCGTGCAGGACGGCCTGGGCAAGCTTGCCCATCGCGATCTTGCCCTGCGGCACGAGGACCGCGCACGTCAAGCCGGCCCGCGCGGCGTACGCGGCGGCGGAGGCGGAGGTGTTGCCGGTGGAGGCGCAGATCACGGCCTGCAGCCCGCTGGCGAGCGCGTGCGTGATGGCCACGGTCATGCCGCGGTCCTTGAACGAGCCCGTCGGGTTGGCGCCCTCGACCTTGAGGTAGACCTCGGCGCCGGTCAGCTCGGACAGGTGCGGGGCGGGCAGCAGCGGCGTGTTGCCCTCGCCGAGGGTGACCACCTTCGCCCCGGCGGGGATCGGCACCCGGTCGGCGTACGCCTCGATGATCCCCGGCCACCCCGTCATGCGGCCCCCTCTCGGACGCGGCAAGCCGCGGCAGCGCCCTCGGCCAGCATGGCGCTGATGATTCGCTCGCAAGCTTCGCTCATGACTCCTCGCCTTCCACCCGCATCACGCTGACCACTTCGCGCACGACGTCCATCTTCCCGATCGCCTCGACCGTCGCGTCGAGAGCCGCGTCAGGAGCGAGGTGGGTCACGATGACCAGGCTCGCGGTGGACAGCCGGTCGCGCTGGCGCACGGCCGCGATGCTCACGCCGTGGTCGGCGAACACCTGCGCCACCTGCGCCAGCACACCCGGGCGGTCGGCCACGTCGAGGCTCACGTGGTAGCGCGTGGGCGTCTGGCCCATCGGGCGCACGGGCAGGTTGGCGTGCGCGGACTCGCGCGGGCCGCGCCCGCCGAGCACCAGGTTGCGCGCCACCGCGACGAGGTCGCCCAGCACCGCGCTGGCCGTCGGCGCGCCGCCGGCGCCCTGCCCGTAGAACATCAGCTCGCCCGCCGCGTCCGCCTCGACGAACACGGCGTTGAACGCGCCGCCGACGCCCGCGAGCGGGTGGCTGCGCGGGATCATCACCGGGTGCACGCGGGCCGAGACCGACTCCGTGCCGTCGTCGGCCGTCACGCGCTCGCAGATCGCGAGCAGCTTCACCGTGCGGCCCAGCGCTTTCGCGGCCGCGATGTCGGACGCCGTGACCCCCGAGATGCCCTCGCGGTGCACGTCGGACGCGGTCACGCGGGTGTGGAACGCCAGCGACGCCAGGATCGCGGCCTTCGACGCGGCGTCGTAACCGTCCACATCGGCCGTCGGGTCCGCCTCCGCGTACCCGAGACGGCTTGCCTCGTCGAGGGTTTCGGCGTACCCGGCACCCGTGGAGTCCATCGCGGACAGGATGAAGTTGGTGGTGCCGTTGACGATGCCCATCACCTTCGTGATGCGGTCCCCCGCCAGCGACTCGCGCAGCGGCCGCAGCAACGGGATCGCACCGGCCACCGCGGCCTCGAAGTACAGGTCCGCGCCCGCGGCGTCGGCGGCTTCGGACAGCTCGCCGGAGTACTCCGACAGCAGCGCCTTGTTCGCCGTGACGACCGACTTCCCCTTGCGCAGCGCGGTGAGCAGCCACGTGCGCACGGGCTCGATCCCGCCGATCAGCTCGACGACGACGTCCACATCGGACTCCACGAGCGCGGCGGCGTCGGCGGTGAGCAGGTGCTGCGGCAGCTCGGGGTGCTTGTCGGGGCGGCGCACCGCGATACCGGCCAGCTGCACGGGCGCACCGGCTCGGGCGGCCAGCTCGTCGGCCTGCTCGGTCAGCAACCGCGCGACCTCACCGCCCACCGTGCCGCAGCCGAGCAGGGCAACGCGGACCGTCCTGCCGTCCGAAGTGGACAGTGTCACGACACCTCCAGGTTCAGCATGTCCTCGACGGTCTCCCGGCGCAGCAGCAGCCGAGCGCTGCCGTTGCGCACCGCGACCACGGCGGGCCGCGGCTGGCGGTTGTAGTTGCTGGCCATCGAGTAGCAGTACGCACCGGTGGCGGCGAGCGCGAGCAGGTCACCGGGCGCGAGGGTGTCGGGCAGCCAGCAGTCGCGGACGACGATGTCACCGGACTCGCAGTGCTTGCCCACCACGCGCGACAGCGCGGCGCCGACCTCACCGTCGCCGTCGGCGGCGGAGCGGGACACCAGGCGGCAGTCGTACACCGCGTCGTAGAGCGCGGTGCGGATGTTGTCGCTCATGCCGCCGTCGACGCTGACGTACCGGCGGCTCAGGTTGTCGCCCAGCGACACGTCCTTGATGGTGCCGACCTCGTACAGCGTGATCGTGCCGGGACCGGCGATCGCGCGGCCGGGCTCGCCCGCGATGCGCGGCACCGGCAGCCCGGCGAACTCGCACTCCTTGCGGACGATCTCGCGGATCTGCGTCACCATCTGCGCGGGCGGCGGCGGGTTGTCCCGGTCGGTGTAGGCGATCCCGAAACCACCACCGAGGTCCACAACGGACAGTTGCTGGATCAGCTCGTCGCCGTGCTCCTTGCGCAGCTCCGCGAGCAGCCCGACGACGCGCCGCGCGGCGACCTCGAAACCGTCCGAGTCGAAGATCTGCGAACCGATGTGGCTGTGCAGCCCGACGAGCCGCAGCGAGGACGCGTTGAGCACCCGCCGCACCGCCTCGGCGGCGTCCCCCGCCGCGAGCGAGAACCCGAACTTCTGGTCCTCGTGCGCGGTCGCGATGAACTCGTGGGTGTGGGCCTCGACACCGACCGTGACGCGCACGAGGACGTTCTGCACGACCTCGCGGCGCGCGGCGACGTCGGCGAGCCTGGCGATCTCGTAGAACGAGTCGAGCACCACCGTGCCGACGCCCGCGTCCACCGCGGCCTCCAGCTCGGCGATGGACTTGTTGTTGCCGTGGAACGTGATCCGCTCGGCGGGGAACCCGGCGCGCAGCGCGACGGCCAGCTCTCCCCCGCTCGCGACGTCCAGGCTCAGGCCCTGCGCGGCGACCCAGCGGGCGACCTCCGTGCAGAGGAACGCCTTGGACGCGTAGTGCACCAGCGACGGGTCGTCGAAGGCCTCGGCGTACTCGGCGCAGCGCGCCTTGAAGTCGGCCTCGTCCACGACGAACAGCGGCGTGCCGTAGGTCTCGGCGAGCTCGCGGACGTCGACACCGGCGATGCGGACGACGCCATCGGGCGCGCGGTAGGTGTTGCGGGGCCACACCTTCGGGTACAGCCGGTCGAACTCGTCGGCCGTGGCCGGGGGGAAACCGGCCGTGTCGGCGTGCGGGCGCACATCGGCGTGCCGGGGTCCTGCGGGGTGAGCCATGGGTTACATCCGTTCCGGGGCGGAGACACCGAGCAGCGCCAGGCCGTTCGCGAACACCTGCCGCGCGGCCTCGCACAGGGCGAGGCGCGCGAAGGTGAGCGGGGTGGCCTCCGCGTCGCCCTTGGGCAGCACGGGCGCGACGGCGTAGAACTTGTGGAACGCGCCGGCCAGGCTCTCCAGGTACCGGGCGACGCGGTGCGGCTCGCGCAGCTCGGCGGCCCGGCGGACGATCGTCGGGAACTCGCCGATCGTGCGGATCAGGTCGCCTTCCTGCGGGAGCGTGAGCAGGCCGAGGTCCACCCCGGCGTCCGGCTTCAGGCCGAGGTCGGCGGCGTTGCGCTGCAGCGACGCCAGGCGCGCGTGGGCGTACTGCACGTAGTAGACCGGGTTCTCGTCGCTGTGCTTGCGCAGCAGGTCGAGGTCGATGTCGATCGAGGAGTCCACCGAGTACCGGGTCAGCTCGTAGCGCGCGGCGTCCACACCCACGGCCTCGACGAGGTCCTCCATCGTGATCACCGTGCCGGCGCGCTTGCTCATCCGGACGGGCTTGCCGCCGCTGACGAGGTTCACCAGCTGGCCGATCAGCACCTCGACGACCGCCGGGTCGTGCCCCATCGCGGCCGCGGCCGCCTTGAGCCGCGCGATGTAGCCGTGGTGGTCGGCGCCCAGCATGTAGATGCACAGGTCGAAACCACGGCCGATCTTGTCCTGCAGGTACGCGATGTCGCCCGCGATGTAGGCCGGGTTGCCGTCGCTCTTGATGACCACGCGGTCCTTGTCGTCACCGAACTCGGTGGAGCGCAGCCACCACGCGCCGTCGGCCTCGTACAGGGTGCCCTTGGCCTTCAGCTCCTCCACCGCACCGGCCACCGCGCCACTGGCGTGCAGCGAGTCCTCGTGGAAGAACACGTCGAAGTCGGTGCCGAACTCGTGGAGGCTCTTCTTGATCTCGGCGAACATCAGGTCGACGCCGATGCGGCGGAACGTCTCGTGCCGCTCGGCCTCGGGCTGCGACAGCGCGCTCGGCTCCTGCCGCAGCACCTCGGCGGCGATGTCGGAGATGTACGCACCCGCGTACCCGTCCTCCGGCGCGGGCTCGCCCTTCGCGGCGGCGATCAGCGACCGGACGAAGCGGTCGATCTGCGCACCGGCGTCGTTGAAGTAGTACTCACGCGTGACGTCGGCGCCCTGCGCGGCCAGGATGCGGCCCAGCGCGTCACCGACGGCGGCCCAGCGCGTGCCGCCCAGGTGGATCGGGCCCGTGGGGTTCGCGGAGACGAACTCGAGGTTGATCTTGCGGCCGGTCAGCGCGTCACCGGTGCCGTAGCGCTCCCCCGCGGAGAGGACCTGGCGCACCTGCTCGCCCTGCGCGTCGGCGGCCAGGCGGAAGTTCAGGAAGCCGGGGCCGGCGACCTCGGCGCTCGCGACCCCGTCGTCACCGGCGACCTGCTCGGCGAGGGCCTGCGCGAACTCACGCGGCTGCATCCCGACCTTCTTCGCCACCTGCAGGGCCAGGTTGGTGGCGTAGTCTCCGTGGTCGGGGTTGCGGGGTCGCTCGATCGTCACGGTCTCGGGCAGGGCGGCGGGGTCGAGCCCACGCGAGGTCAGCACCTGCACGGCGGACGAGCGAACGAGTTCGGCGAGCACGGCGGGAGTCACCACGCGAGTGTATGTGGCCGTTGACGTGCACCTGACACGCAGTCCCTAGACTCCACCCTGGGCAATTCAGATCTCGAGCGGATGCGGGAGCCATGGCCAGCGGCACGAAGAAGAAGGCCTCCTCGAAGAAGGCCGTCAAGGCGGCGCGGAACTCGGTGGTGACCAAACGGGGCTTCCCGTGGGGCACGGTCATCGCGGTCGTCGCCGTCGTGGCGCTCGCCGCCGTCGTCGTCACCTACTACCTCGTGCAGTCCGCGCCCAAGCGCGCGCTGGCCGACTGGGTGCCCAGCGCGTCGAACCCCGACCCGTCGCTCAAGCTCGCCGGGATCGTGACGGTGCAGTACCAGGGCAGCGTGCACGTGCTGCCGACCGAGCGCGTCGCGTACGACCACTCGCCGCCGTTCGGCGGGCCGCACGACGGGTACTGGGCGGCGTGCAACGGCATCGTCTACCCGAAGGCCGTGCGCACCGAGAACATGGTCCACTCGCTCGAGCACGGCGCGGTCTGGATCGCCTACAACCCCGACCAGATCACCGGTGACGCGGTGAACAAGCTCAAGGCCAAGGTCGAGGGCAAGCCGTACACGATGATGTCGCCGTACCCGGGCCTCGACAAGCCGATCTCGCTGCAGTCCTGGGGCCACCAGCTCAAGGTGGACAGCGCCGACGACCAGCGCATCGACGAGTTCATCACCGCGCTGCGCACCAACCAGAACACCTACCCCGAGGTCGGCGCCTCCTGCGACGCGCTCGGGCCGGGCGCGTTCGACCCCGACAACCCACCCGCGTTCGACCCGACCCCGCCGGGCCCCGACGCGAAGCCGATGGACTACAAGGGTTCCACGGGCACGCAGCAGGACATGGGCGCCGGCGCGTCGACCGCCCCGTCCCCCACGCCGTGATGACCGAGCCCACCGAGGAGGCTCCGGCGCGGCCCTCGTGGTCGCGCCCGGTCGTGATCGGCGCGACGGTGGTCGCGGTCCTGCTGCTGGGCGCGGTGATCGGGATGTTCCTGACGCAGCGCGCGCTCGACTCGTCCGAACAGGCCACCCCGGCGGCGGGTTCGGTGGAGGTCGGGTTCGCGCAGGACATGTCGGTGCACCACCTGCAGGCCGTCACGATGGCCAACTGGGCCCGTGACCACAGCACCGACCAGGAGATCCGGCAGCTGGCGTTCGACATCCAGAGCACGCAGCTGGAGCAGGTGGGCCGGATGAAGGGCTGGCTGATGCTGTGGGGCCAGCCCGAGCAGACGACCGGCGCGTACATGTCGTGGATGAGCCAGCCGGACGCCCACCACATGGCCGGTATGTCGATGTCGTCCACGAGTTCCGGGGACGCGCCGATGCCGGGCATGGCGACGAACGCGGAGCTGGCGAAGCTGCGTTCGCTGTCCGGCAAGGACCTGGACGTCTACTTCCTGCAGCTGATGCTGCGGCACCACCAGGGCGGCACGGAGATGGCGCAGTACGCGCACGACCACACGTCCGTGGCCGCGGTGAAGACGCTGACGCAGAGCATCCTCGACTCGCAGGGCGCGGAGATGGTGCTGATGAAGCAGCTGCTCGCCGCGCGGGGCGCTCAGCCGCTGTAGTTCACCAGGACAGTTCCTCGCAGCGCTTCGCCTGCTCGCACGGCTCGATCTGCAGCGTGGCGTGCTGGATGTGGTAGTCGTTCGCGAGCAGGTTCTGGGCCTGCGCCAGCACTTCCGCGGGTTCGGCGTGCTGCTCCACGGCGAGGTGCGCCGAGGCGACCTCCATGCCGGAGGTGAGGGTCCAGACGTGCAGGTCGTGCACGTCGCGGACGCCTGCCAGCGCGGCCAGTTCGGTGGCGATGCCCTCGACGTCGACCTCCGCGGGCGCGTGCTGGAAGAGGATCCGCAGGGCCCGCCTGGCCAGCGCGACGGTGCGGGGCAGGACGAACAGCCCGATCGCGACACCGATGATCGGGTCGGCGTAGCGCCAGCCGGTCGTGAGCGTGATCGCACCGCTGACGAGGACGCCGACGGAGCCGATGAGGTCGGCGAGCACCTCCAGGTACGCGCCGCGGACGTTGAGGCTCTCCTTGGCGCCCGCGCGCAGGAGGGCGAAGGCGGCGAGGTTCGCGACGAGGCCCGCGACGGCCGTCAGGAGCACGGGGAGGCCGGGCACGGCGGGCGGGTCGGTGACGCGGCCGATCGCCTCGACGAGTACGTATCCGGCAACGCCGAACAGGAGAACGGCGTTGCCCAGGGCGGCCAGCACCTCGGCGCGGTACAGGCCGAAGGTGCGCCGGTAGGTCGGTCCGCTGCGGCGCGCCAGGACGATGGCCGTGAGGGCCATCCCGAGACCGAACACGTCGGTGAGCATGTGCGCGGCGTCGGAGATGAGGGCCAGCGAGCCGGTCAGCACACCGACGACGACCTCGAGCACGAGGAACAAGACGCCGATCCCGAGCGCGACGACGAGCCGGGGCAGATGACGCCCCGACGCGCTCGGGACGCCGTGGCCGTGTCCGTGTCCCATGCCGGCCTCCTCCTCTCGCGTCTCTCGCCTTGCCGCGTCCCACCTCGCTCCTGGCGGCAACATATAGCGATATGCGCATGTATGCAATACAGGCTAGCCTTACCTCTTCCGGAACGTACCGCTCTTCGGCCGAACCCGCACGGGGTCCCGGGTGCCGGACGCGCGATCGGGTGCGCTAGAGTTCTCCACGTCGTCAAGACGGCGCCCTCGTAGCTCAGGGGATAGAGCACTGCCCTCCGGAGGCAGGTGTCGCAGGTTCGAATCCTGCCGAGGGCACCCAACATCAGCAGGGAAAACCGGCCCCTACCAGCGAGAACGCGGTAGGGGCCGAGTCGTGTCATTCCCGGCTAGCCACGGCGAACCACGGCCATCTGCGGCGGTCTACGGACAATGCACGGACACGACCTCAGTTCGGCCGGTGCCCGAGCGCATGCTCGATCAAGCGCCTGGCGGCCGCCTCCCCGCCGTCCAGGAAGCTCGCGTAGACCTCCAGCAAGACCGCCACGGACTGACCGGCCCACAACGCAACCAACGAGGGGTCCAGGCCAGCGGCCAGCCAAGTACTCACCGCCGCGTGGCGCAAGTCGTACGGCCGGGCGAGCAGCGGCCCGCGCTGAACCTCCGGAGAGAAGGTCGCCGCTCGTGCCGCCCGGAACACCTTCGTGTACGTGACTTTGGAGACGAGCCCACCACGTTCCCCGACGAACAACCGGCCGTCCGGCCCGAAGCCGTACCGCTCAATGTGCGTCCACAGAATGCGGGTCAGCTCGGGAGCGCACGGAACCGGCCGCACGTCGCCTTTCTCGCGAGACTTGAGCGGGCGATCCTCCCCCACCGTGCCGGTGTCGGTCCATAGCCCATCGATATACGGGCGCGCACCTTCGAGGTAGATCGTGCCCCAGTCGTACTCCGTTTCCCCCGTTTCGACGTTCTTCCTGGGCTCGGGCAACGAAAGGTTCGTCTTGCTGACCTTCGCGGCTTCTTCCGGTCGCAAGGCCGCGAAGTACATCAGCGCAAAGAACGCCTTGAGGTGTGGTCCGCTCCGCGGGGTTTGACCAACCTGATGCAGGAATGAGCGTGCCTGAATGGGGTTCGGTACCGCCCGCCTATCGAGCTTGCGCCGACCCTTCGGCATCTTCGTCCACTTCGCATCCGGCAGCGGGTTGACCTCAAGTACCTTGAGTTCTGTTCGCGCGTAGTCGAGCACGTTGGACAGAACCGAGCGCGTGCGACGAGCAACGGTCGGGGCGTATACGCCGCCGTCGAGGCGGCGGGTAACCGCGCGCTGCAATGCACGGAGAATTTCGGGGTCACTCACCGACGAGACGGGCATGGTGTTGCGCGTCAACCAGTCCAGCACTCGGCGGGCGTTTGTCGGCATCTCCCCCGACTTGCGCCGCGGCGGGTTGTATCCCCACTGCCGCACCGCCGAACGGACTTCTTTGGCGTCCGGCTGTCCCGCCTTGTTTGGAACGAACACCGGCAAGACGCGGATCAGCGCTTCGACGGTGGTTTGGCGTGCAGTCGCGGCGAGGTCCGGCCATTTCATAGCCACGTACCTGCTCGTGACCTCAAACCAGCTCATGACCGGAATGTCCTTGGCGCGTTCGACCGGAAGACCCGTTTCCGTGTCGAACCGTTCCCCGTCACGCTGCGCCGAGAGAAGGTCAGCACGAAAGCTATCGGCGAGAGCACGCACCTTGAACGACTCGTTGAACTCGCGTTTTCCGACCTTCCACCGAAGACGGTAGCTCGTGACCTTGCCTTGGCGGTTCTTGCGCGGCTTGATATCCCAGATTTGCACCTGGTAGCTCGTGTTCACGCGGCCTCCAAACAAGACTCAAGGAAACGGTCAAGATCTACTCGGCGAACTCGCAATTGGCGGTTGGGAAGCTTGATGCAGCGGGGCGCGCGTCCCTTGGCACGCCAGTCATCAAAGGTAGAGCGGGCGATGCCTAGTTCCTCGCAGACTTCTTCGACAGTGAGGTGTTGGCGCGGGGTGGCCATGGTGCGGGTGCCTCCGGGTCGGCGTGACGGTCGGTGACGGTCGCACTGGTCATGGCGTGCCTCCTCAGGCGAGCGGATCGGGTGTGGGTGGCTTGGGGCTACGACGGAAACGAAAGAACGAAGTAAGTGCCTTGACCTGCGGTTCTGCCGTCCTGGCGGATGGCACTTCTTTCGTACGTACGAAAGAAGTGCCGGGCCGCGGGCGGTGTTTGTGCTGGTCGGGGAGTTCTTTCGTTCTTTCGTTTAGGTCGTGAGGTCGGGGGCGCGGGCGGTGTAGATCTCGGTCGGGCGGCCCTTCCCGCCGGGTGGTCGGCGGCTACCGCGTGTGATCATCCCGGCGTCGGTGAGCTGGGTGAGCAGGGCGGCGATGTCGGCGTTGGGGGTGTTGCCGCCGAAGAAGCCCTTGGTGATCTCGGTCTTGGTGCGGCCGGTGTCACCGGCTTCGGCGATCCAGGCGGCGAGCTTGGCGGGGGTGACGGTGTTGACGAACAGGGCGCGGGCGGAGTCGATGGAGTAGCGCACGAGCGCGGCCGCGGCGGCGAGGTGGGCGGCGCGGATGGCGGGTTCGCCGTCGAGGGCGGCGTGGATTCCGGCGATGCGCTTGCAGTAGGGCAGGGCGCGGGAGACGAACTGGGCGACCTTGGGGTGGTGGGTGTCGGTGTTGAACTCCAGGTAGAGCGCCCGCCACAGCGGCCGCGCGTCCTCGGCGAGGTCCAGCGCGCCGAGCCGGGCACCGGTGTCGAGCCGATCGCCGAGCCCGGCGGCGAGCGAGGACACCAGGTTCGGGTCGGCGCCGACGCTGTCGGGCAGGGCCTTGGACCACGCCACGGCCAGGGGCAGGAAGCGGTTGTAGGTGCCGCCAGCCATGTCGGCGTCGGAGAGCTTGGCGCGGAACTCGTCGGGGGTGATGTGGGCGACGATCCCGACGTGCGACTCGGGCGCGACCCGGGCCTTGACGGTGAGGGTGGACAGGTCGCCGCCCTCCCACGCCGCGCGCAGGACTTGGGACAGGCTGTTGCCCTCGCGCTTCATCTTGGCCATGACCCCGCCCCACTCGGGCTCCATCACGAGCAGCCGCAGGTCCCGCGGCCCGCCGTCGGAGTCGGGCTCGTCGTCGGCGTCGTCGGGCAGGGCGAAGCGTTGCGCGAGGCCTTCGCCGGAGGTGAGCCCGGCGGTGATGTTGCCCAGCACGAAGTCGCTGTCGGTGGCGGTGATGAGTCGCTTGGCCGCCGACCAGGACGAGCCCTTCTTGCCGGTGTTGGTGTGGCCGATGAGCAGCGGCCACACCAGCAGCGGGTGCGGGTCGTCGCCCGCCCGTACATGCGGGTCTCGCCCGAGATGCACCCCGGCGAAACACAGCAGTGAGGCGAGGATGGCCACCGGGTCGGCCTCGCTGGTCGGCTCGACCTGGCGCACGAGGTGTCCGAGGTAGCAGTCGAACACCGCGTCGTCGAGGGTGGGCAGCCAGGCGCGGGCGCGAGCGACCGCGGCGGCGGCTTTGGCCTCGAACTCATCGGCCCCGGGCGGGATGGGTGCGGGGTGCACCATCCGCAGCGGGCGGGCGGGCTGGGGCATGGTGAGGCGGCCTCCTGATCAGGCTGCGTCGGCTTGCTGACGGTGGCGGAGCAGGCGGCGGCGGTCTTGGGTGGTGTGACCGCCCCAGATACCGAAGGGCTCGCGCCGGGCGAGGGCGTAGTCGAGGCAGGCGGCGCGTACTGGGCAGTGGCCGCACACCCGCTTGGCGACGGTGACCGCATACCCGGCTTCGGGTTCGGGGAAGAACGCTTCGGGGTCGGTGCCGAGGCAGGCGGCGTCGGCGTGCCAGGCCAGGGCTTCGGGGGTGAGCCCGACGTCGGCCCAGCTCGGCGCGGTCGGGCGGCCGCGCCCGTGGGTGGCGCCGGTGAGGGTGGTTTTCGGCCGTGGGGTGGGCATCAGGCGGCCTCCTTGCGGTGGGTGTGGCGGGGGTGGCGGGCGCCGGCGGCGAGTCCGGCGTCGATGACGCGGGCGTTCTCGCCGGGGGTGCAGGAGCAGCGGCCGGTGAGCAGGGCGTCGGCGGCGGCGAGCAGCTCGGCGCGCGCGGTGGCCTCGGCGAGCAGCCGGTCGCCGACGAGCTGCCCGAGCCGGTAGGCCGCCGACGAGAGCACGGCGTTGTGCTGTCCGCGCGGGGCGGTGCGGACCCGGTCGCATTCGCCCCGCAGCGCGGAGGCGGCGTAGGCGTCCGGCCGCGCCGGGGCCGCCCCGGTGGTTGTGGTGGCAGGCCGGGTGGGGTGTTCGAGGCAGGCTTGCACGAGCCAGGCCGGAAGTTCGGCGGGGTCGGTGTCGTCGGCCAGCTCGTACCCGCCTTCGGCGAGCAGCGATCCGGGGGCGACGACGTAGCCGCCTTCGGCGCGGGTGTCGATGTGCGGGGCGAGGTCGCCGCGGGTGTTGCGCAGGTGCACCCCGGCCGGGGCGGCAAAGTACAGGTGCCGCCCGCCGGAGGGCGTGGTCACGGTATAGGTGGCCGGTACGGCAGCGGCGCGGCGGGCGGCCAGCTCAGCCAGCGCGGCCGCGCCGTCCGGCCCGGCCGCCGGGTCTTTGGCGGTGTCGAGGTCCACCACGATCAGCCGCGAGGGCCCGGTCGCGATGCCGATGTTGAACCGGCCCGCCCGCCAGCATCGGGTGATCCGCTCGGGGTCGGTGGTGGCGCGGGTTTCCCACTCGCGCACCATCGGCGGCTTCTTGCGGCCGGGGGTGACCGGGAAGACGTGCCAGCCCATCCCGGCCAGGTACAACGCCCAGTCCAGCAAGGGGTTCGCCGTGTCCATTCCAGACAGTCCTTTCGGGAGCGAGACAGGGGTGGCGGGTTGCCGGGCCGCCCGGAGGGGAGTCGAGCGGACGGCCCGGCAACGGCTTTCAGGGGTGGTTGACGGCGTGCGGGTTGATCGCGGTGGTGTGGTCGTAGCCGAGGACCTTCCGGTCGTGGGCCATGCCCTCAGGGCAGGTGGCCAGGTGCCACCAGGAGCCATCGGGCAGCACGCGGTCGACGAAGCAGCGGCGGCCGCAGAAGCGGCAGTAGGCACCGGCCATCACCGCTCACCTCCGTCCGGGCAGTGCGCGAGCACGGCGGCGAGGGCGTCGTGCTCGGCCTGGTCAACGGTGAGCTGGTAGCGGGTTTTGACCTCGATCCAGTGGGCGACGTAGCCGCAGCGGTCCCGCTCCGGCAACCACTTCGCCGGGTCCTGGTCACCTTTGGCACGGTTGGCGTGCGCGGTCACCACGACCAGCACGGCCGGGTCGTTGGCGTAGTGCTCGCGCTGGGCGCGGCTCCAGCCGCGGGCCCCGGAACGGGCGACCTCGGCCAACGGGACGAGGTGGTCGATATCGAGCTTGCCCGGGTCGGTGACGGTGACCCCGTCGTAGGGGCTGACCCAGGTGCCGGAGACCGGGTGGCAGCGGGCATCGGTGCGCACGTCACGGCCCTGGGCGATCAGGGCGTCCTCGCGGGCGTCGCAGGCGCCGTGGGTGGTGTCCCAGTGCGGCCAGTCGTCGCGGTCGTAGTGCGCGCCGGTGTCCTCCGGCTTGACCGCCAGCGCCGCCAGCTCACCCCGCGCGGCGCCGACGTTGCCGGATGGTGCGGAGGGCGAGGCGGGGTGGGTGGCGCTGGCGGCCTCGGCCAGGGGGCGGCACGCTGCGGTGGAGGCCAGCGTGGCGGCGAGCAGGATGGTGATGGCGGGAGCGGCGGTGGTGTGCCGGTGCATCAGGCGGGCTCCGTTCGTTACTCTTCGTGTCTATTTCGCGGGTGTGGTGTGCTGGGGTCAGCACCCGGCCCGGGTGGGGCGAGGGCGCGGTTTTCGGGGATGTGGGGGTCTGCGGCAGGGCGGTGCTGTGGTGCTACACCGCTGGTCGGGGCGGGTGCAGGGTGCTAGCGGTAGGTGCTACATGTAGCGGCTGGGGGCGCTACAGACCTCGGCGAGCGCTACACCCGTCCCCGGTTACGGTCTGTTATTTCTGGTGGGTTGTCTGGGCCTTGCGGAGGTCGGCCAGGCGGTAGCCGCGGCGGTTGCGGCGCGTCCCGTCCACGTCGGTCATGGCGACCTGCTTGGGGGTGACGCCGTAGGGCTTGAGCGCGGCGGCCAAGGTGTCGGGGGTGTAGTCGGCGTACTCGGGCCGGACCTCGGCGAGTCGGGCGATGAGCGTGTCCGACCACAGCCGGTCCTCGCCGTCGGCGAACACGCTGATCGCGTCCTCGATGGCGCTGCCGCGGATCAGGGTGGCGTCGATGTCCTGCCCGGCGGCGTAGCCGGTGATGTTGCCGACCTCCTGCCGCATGGCGCGGGCGCGGGCGACGATCTTCTTGGCGCCGGGCTTGTCGGTGTAGACGCCGCGCACGATCCGCGCGTCGGAGCCCTCACCCCGCAGGTAGCCGATGCCCTTGTCGTTCCAGGCGAAGGTGGTCGCGCGGATGCCTGCCTGGTAGGAGCTGGTGCCCAGCACCATGTCGTTTTCGACCTGGCCCATGACCTTGAGGCAGAAGCGGAACGAGGCGTTGGCGCTGATCCCGGTCGGGATCGACTTGGAGTCCGGGCGCTGGGTGGCCAGGAACAGCATGATCCCGGTGGCGGGGCCACGCTTGACCAGGTCGGTGCAGATGTCCTCCAGTTCGGCGCCGTGCTTGGGGTGCTCAAACCACACCTGGCACTCGTCGACGCCGATCACGATCGGCTTCAAGCCCAGCTTGGGGTTGTCGACCAGGTGCGGCTCGACGCGGGAATCGGGGCAGACGTCGTCGGGCAGCTCCCGCAGCACCTTCGTGCGCCGGCGCATCTCCTCCCGCACCTCCCGCATGGCGACCACGGCGGACTCGATCTGGTCGGCGTCGTCGCCGACGCCGTAGCGGTGCGCCACGGGCTCGAATGGGGACAGGTCGCCGGTGCCCTTGAGGTCGTAGACGTGCAGCTCCGAGCGGGGGTCCAGGGCAGCGATGAGCAGGATTTCCCGCACGGTGACGGTCTTGCCCATGCGCGGGATGGCGCCGATGACCCCCGAGACGTACATGAGGGTCTGCTCAACCCAGCGGCCACGCTGGTCGGTGCCAAACGGTTGGGGCTTGAACAGGTCCACCCGCCCGGCCTTGGCCAGCGGCCACGGGGCCTGCTTGGCGCTGGACATGTCACGGTTGCCGACCCACAACACCAGGCGCCCCTCATGCACCGCCGGGTCCGCCTCCGGCCACACACAGCCGAGCTGGCGACGCAGCCCCGAGGCGAGCTTCGGGCGCCGCTCGATCACGTCGGCCGCGGTCACCCCCAACGGCAGGTCGATGTCGGCCCGCCACCCCGGGCCTTCCCGATGGATCGGCGACGGGAACCCGATGGCGTTCGGGTTCTTAGCCAGCTTCTTGTTGAGCTCTCCGATGCCCAGCGCGCCCAGCGCGTCCACGATCGCGTCGCTGGTCAGCTTCGGCGCCTTCGCCAGGTCCACGGCACGCCCGGTCACCGGCTTGTCCGCCGGGGCGCCCCACCAGCCGAGCACGACCATCGCGCCGATGAGCAGGGTCCAGTTCCAGAACGCGGGCAGGCAGGCCAGGCACACGTACACGACCGCGGCCAGCGCCAGCAGCCCCAGCCACACCGGCAGCAGCCGCTTGCGCACGGTCTCGTTGCGGACCTGGCGCAGCTTCATGTACTCGTTCACGTCGGCGCGGTCGCGGGCGGCCAGCCGTACCGGCTTGGACTCCGCGTCATAGACCCACGCGTGCAGCCGCCCCGCCAGACGCCGGGCCGCGCCGAACGACCGCAGGAACGCCTTGAGCAGGTACAGCGGAAAACGCAACGCGTGGAACGCGCTGACGTGTAGCGCGTACTGCACCAGGAACCGCACGCGCGAGCGGAATTCCTCCCACGAGGTCAGCCACTGAGCGACCAACGGCCGGGCGGTTGCCTCCCCGGCCGCCTCCCACCACGACCGCCGCACCTCCGGCGGATCGACCGGCACCGGCGGGCGGGCGGGCTCGTCGTCCACGATCTCGGCGTCGAGCACCTCGCTCGGCGCCACTTCGCGGCGGTCCTGGACGGGAATCTCGTCCGGGGTGGCGGCCGAGTCGGGGCGGGGCGTGAACGGCAGCACCCGGCCGTTCACGTCGTCGTTCGGCTCGGGGTTCACGGGGGTGTCGGGGGTGGTGTTCACCGGGTCGTGCTCGGGGGTGTTCATGGTCTCCCTGCTGTCGGGTTCACGGTCACGGTCGGGGTGGTCGGCGGGAACGCTCATCAGGCGGCCTCCTCACGCTCGGCGGGTACGGGCTCGGGGTGGCTCGGGACAGTGGCGGGGGTCGGGGTCAGCTCGTCGCGCAGGGCGTCGGCGACGTTCTTGCTCGTGCCGCGGGACACGTCGGGCACAACCGACCGCACCCAGGCCGGGGTGATCTCGACACCTGGCGCCCACGCCGTACGCGCCTCGGCCAGGTAGTCGGCCAATAACTTCCGGCGCGGCTTCGCCGCCGCCCGGCTCGGGTTCCGCCGCTCCGAGCGCCGGGTCGCCGGGACCGACTCTCTCGCGCGCTCCCGCTCGGGTGCGGGGGCGTTCTGCTGAACGGGCTGCGGGGCGGCCTCGGCGGTGGCGTCGGCAGGCGCCGGGGTGTGTCCGGTGAACGCGGGGGAGGCGGCGCGGGTGACGGCTTCGGTGAGCCGGTCCCGCAGCACGGGGGCGGTCTCGGCGGCCAGGAACACCAGCACCGGCGGCACGGAGTGCAGCACGATCCCGGCCAGGTCCAGGTGGGTCCAGGACTGCCAGGTGTTCATCACGTAGGTCGCCAGGAAGGCGAACCACTTGGTGCGGTGCGCCCACGCCATCCCGTCGAGGACCTGGTAGCGGGCGGTGATCTGCTCGGCGCGCAGCACCGCCACGAGCACGAGCGAGACCATCGGGTCCAGCAGCCATGCGGCCAGCCAGGGCAGCGACCACGCCGGGGCACCGGCGGCGGCGAAGCCCTGGACGTTGACCATCGTGAACGCCAGCCCGAGGAAGATGCCCACCCATACCAGGGTGTCCACAAAGGTGCGGACCTTCTCCACCCGCAGCGCGACCACGTCGGGGTGGTTGGACAGCGCCCGTACCTGCGCGGCCGCGGCCGCGTCCTGCGCGAGCTTGTCCGCGGTGGACAGCGGCACGTGACGAGCATCCTGAGGCGCAGCAACGGTGTTGGTCATCAGAGGGTCCCCCACTTCAACGGCGGGCACTGGGCGGCGAACCGGCGGGCTTCGGCGCGGTCGGCGGTCTGCCACTCCCCACACGGCGAGTCGAGATCCCCGCCGCCGTAGGGCAGACGCTTCTGCATCTCCTGGGACAGCTCGGGGTGCTCGTCGGAGGGCAGCGGCAGGTGCTGCCCGGCCGGGCAGGGCTGCCCGTCCCGCAACTGGCGCGCGGTGGCCGCGGAGACGGCGACGCGGTAGCGGTCCCCGCTCGGGGTGGTGCACTCGGCGTAGTGCGTGCCCTGGCCGCGCTGGCCGCTGTAGGCGCTACCGGTGACCACGGCCCCCGCCGACGCGGTGCGGGCGGGTGTCGAGTGGCCGGGGCTGCCGGGGTCGTGGCAGCCGGTCACGGCGACCGCGGCGACGGTGAGCAGTGCGGCCAGGGCCACGCTCTGGCCGGTTGTCCTGGTGTTCGTCACTGGTCGTCCTCCCCGTGGTCGGCCCGCCGGAGGGCGGGGCGGTAGGAGCAGTCGAGGCAGTCGCAGTCCGGGCATGCGCAGGACGGGCCGCCGTTGCACTCGCAGGCCGCGCCGTCGAGCAGGGCGGTCAGGCAGGCGCCGAGGCAGGCGAAGACCTGTGAGCCGGTGTGCGAGCGGCCCACCGGGACGTGCGCCACACGGGAGTGCAGGTAGTTGCGGTTGCAGGTCACGCACGCCAGCCCGTCGGCCTGCAAGGGCGAGAGTCCGGTGTAGACGGTTTCGGGGTTGCGGGTCATCAGTACCGGCCTCCTCGGGTGGTGGTGACGATCTCGGTGACGGCGAGCAGCCGCGCCACGGCGGCCCCGGCGAACAGGGCCGGGACGATGAGCACGATCAGCAGGGCGGTGGTGTTGCGCCACCACGCGATCACCGCCCACTGGATGCCGACGATCAGCGCGGCGGTGAGCAGGGTGCGCACCGCGTTGCCGGTCATCCGGGTCACCTCCCGCACCCCCTGCCGGGCCTTCAAGGCGGACTTGCGGCCCGAGCGCCAGGTGGCGAACAGCCCGACCAGCGCCAGCCCACCCAGGGCGTAGAGCACGGTGTGGTTCATCAGGCCACCCCCTTCCGGGAGGTCCAGGAACCGTCCACAGCGGAGGGTCGGCGCAGCGGGATCACGTTGTCCGGCACCGCGTCCAGCGCGGCGTGTTCGTCGGCGGTCAGGGTCGGGGTGCCGGACAGGTAGTCGTGCAGGTAGTCATCCGGCGGCAGCCCCAGGCTGTAGCGGCAGGCCTCGCAGGTGCGGTGCGCCCTGGGCAACTCGGCCCACCCGGTCTCGCCGCACTGACGGCAGGTACGGCGCGCCGTCATCGCCTTGTCCAGCGCGGCGGCGCGGCCGGGGGTCATCGGCCGCACCGGCTTGGCGCGCTCGATCAGGAACAGCTCGGCGTAGACCTTCTTCCCGGCCTTGCGGCAGCGGAAGTACAGCACCGCCGCCGGGTCCTGCCCACCCGGCCGCAACCCCATTGCCCGCAACTGCCGGCGGGTGGCCAGCTTGTCCCGCGGCCCAATCCCCCAGGACAGCAACGGCGTCCCATCGAGCAGGCCGCGGGTGAACTCCGGGCGGTCCGACCACGGCACCTCCCGCAGGTCCCACGGGTACTGGCGGGCACTCATGCGGCCTCACCGCCGAGCACCGCGAACTCCCGGTTCCAGTCGATGAACTCCGATTCCGTGCCGGGCGGGACCAGGGCTTCGGTCTGGCCCAGAGCGGCGGTGAGGTCGCTGCGGCGGAAGGCGAAGGCCGCGACCCCCGAGGGCGAGGACACCGTCAGCCACACCCGCCACGGCAGGGTGGCGTCCGGGCCGAGGAACACATCCCCCTCGCCCACACCATCGCCGTAATCGGCCAGCCCCTCGGCCAGCAGGTCCCGCGCGAAGGTCCAGCGCACCCACTGCTCGGCGCCGGTCGCGAAGTCCAGCACCACCGCGAACGGATCGGCCACGCTGTAGCGGAACTTCACCGGCACCGGCCGCAGCACGACCACCGCACCGCGGGAGTCCTCCCATTCGGCCGTCAGTGGCAGGTTCAGGCTCGTCGGCAGCATCACCGGCCACCCCCGGCCACGGCCTCGACGGTCTCCCGCACGATCTCCACCGCCGCCTCGCGGGCGGTGTCGGCCGCCTCGATCAGCCCGGCCTCGCCCAGCGCCTCGGCCATCCGCAGCAGCCAGCGGGTGCGGTCCTCGCTCGGCGCCGCGGCCGAGGGGCGCTGGCCCATCAGCTCCAGCACCGGCGCAAACAGCGTCGGCTCGGTGGTCGTGCCTACCATGACAGTCCTTCCCTTCGGGTCGTTTCGTGGCTGGTTGGGGAGTCCCGGCGCGGCGAGCGCGTTCTTGGCGGAGTGGGCCGCCGCGCCGGGGTCAGCGAGCAGCAAGCGGGTCACCGGCGACCACCGCCGATCACCGGAACCGGCGCCGTTGCGGGCCAGCTCACCCGCAGCTGGTCGGTCAGGATGGTCACCCGGTCCGCGGTGTGGGTCAGCTTCGTCACCGGGGCAGGCAGCCCGTCGTGCAGCACCACCCAGTCCCCGACTCGCAGGTCACCGGCGGGCTTGTTCGTCAACGTCAACGACATCGCAGATTTCCTTTCCAGACGGTTGGGTTCAGGCCAGAACGGACAGGACCAGGGCCACGGCCAGGGCGCCGGTGCCGAGGATGAGCAGGTTCACCGCGTGCTTGACCCGGGTGTGCTTGTCCACCGCGAGCTGCCCGAGCAGGCACACGTCCTCCGCGACGGACGCGGCGGCGTAGCTGCCCACCTCCAACAGCACCTGCGGGCCGTGCAGCGTGGCGTCCAGCCACGTGCCCGGCGTGGGGAACTGCGAGAGCTTCGGCCGGATCGTGGCCAGCAACACCAGCACCGCCCCGAAGATCGGCAGGGCCGACAGCCACAGCGCCGCGAGCGCCGGAACCGGCATCCCGGTCTTGGCCAGCGCCACCACCCCGGCCAGGGCCACCCCGACCACCGACAGCAACGTCGTCGCCTTGGTATCCGCCCGGCGCAGCTCATCCCGTACCTGCTCGTGCGCCCGCAACACCACCGGCGGCGCGTCCATCCCGAACGCCTCCATCACGCCGCCTCCCCCTCCGCTGCCTCGCCCAGCTCGGCGAGATCGGCCAGGTCCAGCCGCGTCGGCAGCGACCGCAACACCGACCGCTCCACCCGGCGCCGCGAGCGGCCCGCCCGCTGCGGGTCGATAAACCGCGGCACCCGCACCGCTGCCACCTGCTCGGCGGCTTCCAGCTCGGCGTCCAACTCGTCCAGCAACGCCGACAGCTCGGCCAGCTCGGCCAACTCGACAGCATCCGCGCGCCGGGCCGCCTCGCCCTGAACCGCGAAAACCTCGTCGTAGTCGGCATCCAGCTCCCCAAACAGGGCCTCCGCCTGCCGACGACTCATGTGTGCGGACCTCATCGGTCTCCCCTTCGTAGTTGGTTTTCCTGACCAATGCCGACCATAGTCAGCCTTGGTCGTCCTGTCGCTAGTCCGTCCGAGTGAAAGCTTGGTCAGCCCTGGTCAGCTAGCTATGCTCGTGACCATGGGAAGCGAAACCGCAGGTCTGGCACCCTTCGAGCGAGTCGCCGAGTCGATCAGGAAAGCCGTGTTGACCGGCAAGCTGGCACCAGGTACTCGGCTGCCGAGCAACCGCGAACTCGCTCGGCAGCACGGCGTTTCGCTCCCGACCTTGCAGCGAGCGGTTGCACTGCTCCAGGAAGAAGGCTGGCTCGTGTCCCGGGCCTCGGTCGGCGTGTACGTCTCGGACACCCCGCCTAAGGAACGCCCGTTGGCGTCGATGGCGGGGCTCCGGCGGGCGCTGACGGAGCTTCGCGCCTCGGTCTCTGCGATCGAAGAGCGGGTCGCCGATCTAGAGCGGCACATCACGCGGCCGCCTGTCGGATGAACGAGGCAATGCCGTCCACGATGCCGGTTCCCCAGCCGATCAAGTCTTTCAACCACGCCGCTGCGTCGGCGGGGTGCTTCACAACGATGACCAACAGCGCCACCACTACGGCGGTGCCGATCAGCTTCGTCAGCACGCCTCCCCTGCCAGCGGACAACGGCACCATGGTGTTCTTGCTAGGCACGACTGCCTCCTGTCTCGGTGTTCTCGGGTTGAGCTGCTGCGCTCATGGATCTAGGAAACCGCAGGTCAGAGGACACAAACACCGCACTTCGCAAGACCTTTTAGGACGTCCTGGCGGCCCGAATTGGCTGGCGGGAGTCCCAAAAACGTCCCGAAACGTCCCAGGCCGGAGGTGACACGGGGGTGGCAAACGATCGTCTGCGTACAGCGATGCTCGCGGCGGGCCTGACCGTTGAGGAGATGGCGACCAAGGTCGGGGTTGACCCGAAGACCGCAGAGCGATGGATCGGCCAAGAGCGTGTGCCGCACCGCAGCACGCGGCAGAAGCTCACGAAGTTGCTCGGCGTCAACGAGGGCGACCTCTGGCCGTCGCTGGGGACCGGACCTCGGCCCGCAGCTCCCGAGTCCGAACTCCTCTACCTGTACCCGTCCCGCTCGGCGATCACTGGCGCGACGTGGGAAGAGCTGATCCATGGCGTTCGTGAGCAGATGGACGTGCTGGTCTTCTCCGGCGCGTTCCTGGTCGAGCAGTACAACCTTGTGCCGATCATCCAGTCCAAGGCCGCAGAGGGCGTCCGGTTCCGCCTACTCGTCGGCGATGAGAAGGCGCCGGCCGTGATCCAGCGCGCGATCGACGAAGGCACGCCCGGCGGACTTGAGGGGCGGGTGCAGTTGATGCGGCGGTATCTCAGCGAGGTAACCCACCTGCCGGGCGTCGAGGTGCGAACTCACGGCACCATTCTCTACAACTCCATTTACCGCTTTGATGACCGACTCTTGGTCAACGGCCATGCGCACGGTGCACTGGCCGGACAAAGTCCAGTCCTGTTCCTAAAGCGCATGCCAAACGGCCCGATGTGGCAGCACTACATGAAGTCTTTTGAGCGAGTGTGGAACGAAGCCCAACCCGAATCATAGGAGAACCAAAATGACTCGCGTGGATTACGTGGACGACCCGAACGCACCCAAGGCAAACAGTGTCGTCCCCTCCGTTTCGGTGGTAACCCGAGACGACCAGGGACGGGTCCTGCTTATCCATAAGGTCGACAACGACCTTTGGGCGCTCCCTGGTGGCGGCCACGATATCGGCGAAAGCATCACGGACACGGTGGTTCGCGAAGTTCGCGAGGAGACCGGGCTGGACGTCGAGGTCGTCCGGCTGGTCGGAACGTACACCAACCCCAAGCACGTCATGGCCTATGACGACGGCGAGGTTCGTCAGCAGTTCTCGCTGTGCTTCGAAGCGAGGGTTGTGGGCGGCACCCCCCATGAGGACGGAGTGGAGACGAAAGCTGTCCGGTGGGTAGAACCGAGCGACACGGACCGGCTCAATATGCATCCCTCAATGCGACTCCGGCTCGCGCACGCGCTCGATGAAACGCGAACCCAGCCCTACCTGGGCTGACGCTCTCGCAACCGAGCCTCCGTACGCTCGATGCATTCACGAACCACCGGCGCAGCTTTCACCCAAGTTCGATGAACCGGGTCCTCGCTGCCGTAACGGCTGAGGATTTCGGATATCCGCTCGTCATAGGAAAGGCGTTCGCCACCCGGACCCGTCGTCAAGTCGGCGGTCACAAGTGCGTCCAGCAAGGGGCTGTCCTCGAAGGGAAATTCCTGTAGCAGTTCCTCGTCCCGCCCCCGTTGCTCAGCTTCGAAGCGCGCGCCGGAATGGTGCGCGACCAGGTTGACGACCTGCTCCGGCCAACCGTTCTCCTGCAAGTAGCGGGCGCCGTCGAGCGGATGGAACTTCGTGTGGCCGATCTCGGGTGAGTAGCCGATGTCGTGCAGCCAGGCAGCGGCGATGAGCACTTCACGATCATCGGCACGCACTGCTCCAGCCAGCTCGGCAGCCCGCGCGGCTACTGCCTGCACGTGCTGCCAGCGGCGCCCGAGCGGCGCCATCAAGCGTTCGGCCACCTCGCGCGCATCCTCAATCAGACCCATGTCCTGCACGGTACCGCCTTTGGAAGAGCGACCACTGGCCGCCGATCGGGCGTCGGAGCTCCGCGAAGCGCTCGGCGCGGCACGATCGAGTCAGAAGTTGAGCCCTGAGATGGCCGCAGAAGCCGCGGCGGTCCTGTATCCGACTGACAGGCCTGGCGCGCCTCCCACCAGCTCTCAGACGTTCTCACACGCTGCGCTACGGACAATGCGCGGACATCGGGCGCCTCAGCCGTCGGCCTGCGCGCTGTTTTCGCCGGTCAAAGGCCGATACGTCCCCCTTCGGTCCCATCCCTCCGGAGGCAGGTGTCGCAGGTTCGAATCCTGCCGAGGGCACTCCAAGGATGGGAACGGGAGAGATGGTCGGCATGACATCCTCCTCGTTCTTGTCTTCGACTTGTGCGTGAGCGTGCCTGCTCTGCTGACCAGGCACGTTGATGGCTTCTGCGCCCCTCTGACGTGCCGCGAGTGCGGTTGCGCCGGAGAGTGTGACGGTGACTCGGAGTCGGTTGGTGTCCTTGTCGTAGTGCAGCTCGAGCCGCAGGGCCTCGAAGAGTCGCCGGGCGAGTTCCTCCGGTAGTTGATCTACCTGGATGTCACCGACAGGCATGACGTCGAGCAGGTCCGCGTTGGGTGCTTGTTCGTGCTGTTCCTCGGCCTCGGTGAGCTGCGTCTCCAGGGCGGCCTTGCGTTCGCGGAGCTCCGTCCGGCGGTCGTTGATGTCTCGGATGAGATCTGGGTCGGGGTTGTCGAAGAGTTCCAGACTGCGCGTGACGCGCTTCATCTTGACCGTGATGTCGTCGATCCGGTGCCGGAGCGCAGTGATGTGATCTTCGCGTTCGCGTTGCGCCTTGACTCCCAGCTCTTGAATGTTGTAGGCGAGGAGACTGCGGCGGTATGCCCCGAACACGTGGGCGGAGAGGAACTCGTCGAGCTTGGCGACCAGAGCGTCTTCTCGGACCCAGAACGAGCCCGGGGCGGGGTGGCCCTCGGGGACGTAGCCCTTCTTCGGCGCGCAAACGTAGTACGCGTGGCCGCGCCGGGTTTTTCCGTTCATCCGGCGGCCGCAGCTGTCGCAGAAGAGGTACGTGCGGAGCAGGTACGAGCGTTTCGTCTGCGGGTGCCTGACATTGGTGTTGCTGGTGCTCCGGGAGCCGAAGCGGTGCTGGCCGACTTCCTGGGCCCGCAGCCAGATTTCGAGGTCGACGAGCGGTTCGTGGACCGACTCGGCGGACCAGATCCACTCCTCGATGGGGTTGATCCGGTTCCCGCGGTTCTTTCGTCCGCGCCGGTTCCAGACCATGTAGCCGGTGTATTTGGGATTGGTCTCGATGTCCCGGACATTGGAATCCGTCCAGTGCCCCACCGCTCTGCCGGGGTCGACGGGAATGGGAGGCGGATACCGTTCGAGGTCTCGGTTGAGCCGATCAGCGATAGCCCGGCGGCTGAGGCGCTCGTTGATCCGCCACTCGAAGATCTTGCGTACGGCAGGGGTCTCCGTCGGGTCAATACCGCTAAGTTTAGGCGAGTTTCCGCAGCTCAGAGGCGTTTGGAGGCGTCGCCCACAGAGCGGTCACACCCCGACAGAACAGTTGCCTCAATTGAAGATTCCCCTCAACCGCAACGGCGACTGTCTTAAGTGGAGAACCGCCTAACCGGCGGGAACGACTGAACAGAGCCTCCGGTAACGCCCTGACCAGGTAAAACGTACTAACTTAGCGGTATTGTCCGTCGGGTCGGGCTCGAGAAAGGTCTTCTTGATGCCCTTGGCGCGCTTGGCAGGAACCGGATGCGGCACGTGCTTGGCCCGATAGCCGTGACAGGGCTTGCCGATGTTGAAGCCGGCCTCGGCGTGCACGGCGTAGCCATCCCATGCCTTTTCCAGCATGTCCACGACGTAGTACTCGGAGATGCTCTGCTTGACGCGCCGGGTCAGCAACTGGGTGGCGATCTTCGGCTTACGGCCGTCTACTGTGGATAGCTCGAACGGTTCGTCGGCAGCCAGCAGGCGCACTCCGGCGCGCTCAAGCCGGTGTTCGATGCTGGTTCCGTAGTACATGTGGCGCGCCGTGCGGTCGATGGACTCGCAGATGACGTAGTCGAAGTGCCGGTCCGTGCGTTCAGCCGCGGCGAGAAGATCGGAAATCCCACCGTCGCGAGGAATGGGGATGTCGAACTGCTCGTGCGCATGCCCACCGCCGCGAGCGTCCAGGTCCATCCGTCCCGACTCGACGTCGTAGAAGTTCGCGACAATCACCGCGTTCTCCGGCAACGCGCGCTGAGACACACCGAGCTGACGAGGCAAGGACAACGTAGGATCCTGCATATCCTTTGTAGACACACGTCCCAGCCAGGCAAACCTGTAGACGACCGGCGCTGACGCGACAGGGATCGCTCCGTCCCGTGACCGGGAGTGACGGTATGGACTCCGAACACGGCCTACGCCGCGTTTTCCCGTCCACTTGCGGACCTGTTCCGGGCCTGCCACTCCATCACCTCCCACAGCACCCGAGCCTGCACCTCGGCCAGCCGTTCTCCCTCGGCGCCTCGGACGACCCTCAACTCCGCAACGACCTCAGGCGGCTCATCCCGGGCCAGGTGACCGGTCGATTCGTCACGGCGGGTGGTCTCACCTGCCATCAGTACATCTCCAGCCCAGGGCGTCGAACTTCTTCGGCCGGTGCTGGACTTTGCCAGCTGTACCAGCTGAAGCAGCTGGCACGCAAGCGATCCGCTCCTATACCGCGTCCGTCTCCACACCGGTGTCCCGCCGGACCGACTTCTCCGGTCGCAGTCCGATCTCCCATCGAACTCGGGGAACCCAGTCCGTATCCCGACTCTCGCGCGGCCGACTCCGAGTGTTCCACCCCGCGCGGGCCCGGAGTACAGCGACAGGCTTCATGCCGACAGCGCGAAGGCTCGCTCCCGTTTCTCCGTCCTGCGTGTAGGAAATCAGTCTTCGATATCCAAGAGCGCGCGCCGTTCGCCACGCCGCTCCGTAGAGCGCGCTGTTCGCGTTGCGGGTGCCGTCGGTACACGTGCGAGTAACCTCCACCGTCAGGCCGTCATCCAGGTGGCGGGCGACAGGGCGCCCGACAGTGGCGACCCCGACCAGCTCGTGGCCGGCCGCTACCCCGAGCGCGAACTTCATCCCCCGCGGTGGCTTGTGATGCCGATGGTGAGCCTGAATGAACTCCGCAGCTTCACGGAACGTCACGGGCACGATGGTCAGTTTCCGGCCCATGGCCATCACGCAGTCCGCATCCGGACTGTCGACCAGGCGACGTCAGGAGGGCGAGCATCCAGTGTGCTGAACATGTCCAAGAAGTCCGCGAGCAGTCGGTCGATCAGACAGCAGAAAGTCGCGCGGCGCTCGCCATCTGAAGTGGCGGATCGGCAATGAAGGTCGAGCTCTAGCTGCCACGGCTGTGGACAACTCCTGGCGCGTCCTCCAGCGGCCGGTATCGGTGCGCCCGATTGACTGCGTCATCGTCGCAGGTCAGCATCGTGACATGTTTTGCGCCACCTCGAGAAGGGAGCAGCATGCGAGCTCACTTTCTCGGTAAAGACCCCTCCTCGCTGGAGGGCAACTCACCGACCCTGTTCGCCACCGACCGCTCCGATCGCAAGACCTATATCGCCCAGGGCTGGGTCGTGACCGACCCGGACGCGCTGGCCGACGTCGGTCCCGTCCCTCCGGGCGAAGCCCTCATCGAGATTCCGGAGGACGTCCTCGCGTTCTATGCGCGTAACCCCGAGGAGGAAGACCGCTGAGCCGCTTCATCGAACCCGGGCCTGAGTTCACCGACCTTTTCCGGACTTTCGAGCACACCGCCTTCCGCCTTGAGGTGCGTGACCGCTACGACGCGCCCCGCGAGGCCGAATCCTTCCGCAAGTTCCTCGCCGGCGAGCCGGACGACCTCGCCTGGTACCAGGGCTGGCTCGACATGGTCCGTGAAGCTACGACCGCGGGCCGGCGCTTCTCGCGCGTCCGCGTTGTCAGCTTGCCCTTGTCGGACTACAACCGGTTCGGCTTCTGGGCCTCACAGTTCACCATCGAAGCCGGCGACGACATCCGCTACCTGACCCGCGAGCGGGCCGAAGCCGCGGACCTGCCGGACCACGACTACTGGCTGTTCGACTCGCGCCTTCTAGCCCTCATGCGATTCACGGACGCTGACGAGTTCCTCGGCGCCGAGATCGTCGACGACCCAGCCGTGATCGTTCAACACAACTACTGGCGGGATGCCGCCTGGCACTACGCCACCAAACGAGATGAGTTCGCACCTGAGTAAGACCGCCAGTGCAGCGGTCATGCAGGAAGCACGGCGCGCACTCGGCCAACGGCTCCGCGAGCTCCGCATTGAGGCCGGCCTGACCGGCCAGCAGCTCGCGGAGCTTTTGTCATGGCCGCCGTCGAAAGTCTCCAAGCTCGAGAACGCTCGGCAGACCCCGACCGAGAACGACCTGAGGGCGTGGACGCGAGCAACCGGCCGCGAGGATCTCGCCGAGGCTCTCCTCGTCTCGCTCCGCACCCTTGAGTTGCAATATACCGAGTGGCAACGGGTGCTCAAGTCCGGCCTGCGTCATCACCAAATCAGGCTGTCCACACAGGATCACCAGACCCACTTCTACCGGGCGTTCGAGAACACCGTCGTCCCCGGGCTACTCCAAACCCCGGCCTACGCTCGTGCCCGGTTCGAGCAAGCCCGGCGGCTCTACCAAACGGTCACCGACGTCGACGAGGCCGTACAGAGCCGCCTGCAGCGGCAAGGCGTGCTGTACCGCCCAGACAGGCGGTTCCACTTCATCCTGACCGAAGCCGTGCTGCGCTACCACCTTGGCTTGCCCGCAACCATGCTCGGCCAGCTCGACCGGCTCATCTCGCTCTCAGCCCTGCCGAACGTCAAGCTCGGCATCATCGGCTTCGACGCCCCCTACGGCATCGATCCCCGCCACGGCTTCTGGTTGCTCGACGACGACCTCGTGCAAGTCGAGACCTACTCAGCGGAGCTGAACCTGCGGCAGCCCCAGGAAATCCAGCTCTACAGCCAAATCTTCGCACAACTGGCCGCACCTACGGTCGCCAGCTACGGTCGAGGCGCCCGGACTCTGATCATACGGGCCATCGACGACCTTGCGCCTGATCCTGCGCGAGATGGCTCGTAGTTTCGATCTTCACGGCATCGTGCGAGGAACGTCGAGAAAGCGCGGGAAAGCTCCTCGACCCGCGCCTGACCGCGTCCATACGCTCCTGCTCAGGACCGCTCCGCTGGTCCAGAGCTCAAAGTCTGCAGGAGAAAGCTATGAGTACGCCAGCATTCCGAACTGTTCCGCCGTACCCGCACGTGCGCCGGGTGCCCACGCGATGACCGTCCGAGTTCGCGAACAATCCGGGGCCACCAACGAGCAACCACCACCTCCTGACCCGGCCGCCCTGCTGGAACAGGCCGTTGCGCTGGTAGCTCGGCTGCACCAGGTCGCCACGCGCGTAACCGAGCTGGGCAACCAGCATCGCCGGCTCGCGAGTGAGCTGCTGCTGTTCGGCGACCAGCTGCACGAGTTCGCCGCCGACGTCCAGGAACTGGCCGACCACCAGGAGACCACGGGTCCCGTGTCCGTGGACGCTCCCGAGTCAGGTAAGGGAAGCCATGACACCCCATGAGACGGGGCGGGCTGTGAGCGTTCGTCTACTTCGGACTGTGAAGCCTCGGCTAGTGCTGGCCGACCCGCGCCCCCGACCGTCAGAACCCGCCACCAGCGAGCGAGTCATGACCGACTTCAACCCTGAGGACGTGCCGCCGGGCTACCTCTACGAACACGTGGCGGCGCACCTGGCCGCCCGCATCACCTCCGGCGAGCTGGCACCGAACACCGCCTTGCCATCGGAACGGCGGCTGGCCTCCGAGTACGGTGTCTCCCTCGGCACCGCCCGCCACGCCACCCGGCTCCTGCGCTTCCGCGGGCTGGTCATCACCGTGCGCAGCAAAGGAACCTACGTCGCCGACCGGCGGATCTGGCCCCAACTCCCTACAGCTGACAAAGAGGTCTGAACCGCCGTGAACGACGCTGCCCACCACAACCTCAACACCCGACTCCGGCGCATCGACCAGGCCGTCGAGGCGGCGACCGCCGACCTCCTCCGACACCGGCACAACGAGCGCGCCCTCGACGACCTCGTCGTCGTCGGCCGTCGCCTCCTGGAGCTATCGGTCGACCTACTCTCCCATGCCCCTGATCTTGACCTGGCCGAGCTGGACAACGCCTTAATGGGCGTCGTCGCGGCCACCCTCGACCGGCCCGCCACCCCACCAGACCTACCGCACCGCCGCGTGCGGCTACTCCGCCTCGGCCCACTGACGCTCACCGTCATTACCGAACGAAGCCACGTTCCCGAACCGGACGACAAGGAAGGCCTCGCATGAGCCAGCTGCTCCGGTATTGGCATGCACGGCCAGCCCTGCGCGAACTCGGCCACCGCGTGCACCAACGCCGTAAGGCCCTGGGCCTGAGCCGCCGTCAGCTGGCCCAGCGCTCCGACGTGTGGTCGCCCCAGGTGTGGCTCCTGGAACGCGGCCTCAAGTCCGGGCCCGTCGAGAAGCTGGTTCTCGTCGCCACCGCCCTGGAGCTGGACTCCAGCGAACTCGTTCGGGGCCTAGGGCTGCGGCGCCTCCCGCGGCGGCAACCACCCGCACCCGAGGCCAGAGAGGACTGAGCCTTCCGTGAACGAGGACGTGGGGAGCCCGCACCAACGGCTACGAGAGCACCTCGACGAACAACTCGACAAGACCCTCCGGCCCCTGACGAGCGTGCGAGACCTGGGCAAGATCAGGGAACGCGAGCTACTGGATCTTGGGGTCTACCTCCTGGAAATGGGCCTCGCCGTCCTCAGCGAGGTCGATCTCTACCGCCCGGACCTCGAGGCCGCCGTCGCCACCGCAGCGATCGCGGCCAAGGGCCGGACCGACCAGCCACTTCTCCCCCGAGTATCCGAACTCATCTCCACCCAGACCGACCAACTCACCGCCACCCGAGCCGCCCTCGACGAGGCCACCCCCGCGCTCCAGCAGGAGGACCGCCAGTACCTCGCCGTCGTAGCGGCGCTGGATACCACCCTCTCGGCCTTCGCCAATCTCACCGCGCTCTTCAACATCGTGCCCAGCACGTATGTCTGAGGGACCGACCGGGGCACGGCCCTGCTCGGCTGGGCGCGCCACGGAGCGTCCCGGGAACAGCCTTCTTCAGCGGGCCGCCATGCTCATACCCGGGTCAGCTCACCCGGAACGACCACACCCGAGCTGCGCCCGCACCGCTCCCGGCCCGGCGCTTGAGGGCGTCGGCCGGGAGTTTCGAGCCCACAAGCAAAAGCCGGAGGTAACGCCGTGACGAGCCGCCTCGGTCCCTTCGCCCTCTGCCCAGCCTGCCAAAAACGCAACAGCGGCCTGCTCCACGCCCAGCACCCCCAACGCCACATCACGGCGCACGGGCAGGCCGCCTGCGTCGACGCCGGACTGGCCGGCCTCCTGCCGGAGCTGTGGGCGGTGTGCGAAACGATCAGCTCGTGTCAGGGTGAGGACGGCTGGGCCTACATCACCCCGACCCCCGAAACCCGCCAGGCCACCGCCGGCTGGTTCAGCACGCGCGACCTTCGGCATTACTGGGGCGAGCGCGGACGGCTGTACTTTGAACTCCGGGCCGCCCAACAGGCCGCTCATCCACTTCCACCCACGTAACGCCGCCGCCTCTGCGGGAACGACAACGTCTCGTCATCGTGCTCACGGTAAGTTCGCCTCATGGATCCAGAGCGCACCAACGAGCAGACGAAGTGGACGATCCACGGCGAACGGGTCATCGACGACACCCGTCGGCTCAAGCTCAGCATCGCCTCAGTCGAGTTGCCGGACGGGGTGCGCTTCGAGCAGTACGTCCTGCGGATGCCGAAGTCCGCCATCATGGTGGTGCTCGACGACGCGCTCGAGAACGTCCTGATGATGTGGCGGCACCGCTTCATCATCGACCGGTGGGTCTGGGAACTGCCTGGCGGCTACGTCGACCCCGGTGAGGAGCCCGGCGTGACCGCTGCCCGTGAGGTCGAAGAAGAGACCGGCTGGCGGCCCCGCACCGTCGAGCCGCTCGTGTCGCTCCAGCCCACGGTCGGCAGTGCTGACGCGGAGACCCTGCTGTTTCTGTCCCGGGGCGCGGAGTACATCGGCGACGCCGTCGACATCAACGAGGCTGAACGGGTGGCGTGGGTTCCGCTGGCGTCGGTTCGGGAACGGATCGCGAAGGGGGAGATCGTCGGCGCGTCCTCGCAGGTCGGCCTCCTTCACGTCCTGGCCTTTCCGCCCGAGCGGTCATAGCCGCGGCGTCGGCACCCCGATGTCGTCGAGCTCCCGGTACAGCGCCTGGACCTCGCCCGTGGAGAACGGCGCCAACCGCCGACCCATGTCGCCGAGGTAGGCGACCGCCCGCACCGACCGGACGCTGCCGGCCATCCGCACAGCTTCTCGTCCCGCCGCGCAGGCCTCGTCGACGCGGCGCTGGTCGGCCAAGGCGCCGGCCAGCAGCGCGGTGTTGAACAGCTTGCCCCGCTGGTAGCCCTCGCTCATGTCCAAGGACCGGCGGGCGTACCGCTCGGTCTCCTGCGGCCGCCCCAGTCCCTGGAAGGCGTGGGCGAACTTGGCCGCCAGGTACGAGCCATCGAAGTAGCTCAGCCACGACGGCGTGTTGTCCGGGTTGGCCCGCTCGAACGCGGCTTCCGCGCGGTGCAGCGCGTCCAGGCAACCGCGGTGGTCGCCCTGCAGGGCCAACCCGTGCGCCTCCATCACCGCCACCTCGGCCCCCAGCGCCGGCAACCCCGCCCGCTTGGCCGAGCTCCGGGCGGCCAGAGCGAGATCCACCGCTGTCTCGGCCGCCTCCTGCATCACCACTCCCCCGGCCTCCGGCACCATCCCCCGGAAAGCCGCGTGATGACTCATGGCCGCCAGAACCTCGGTCGCCAGGGCGTCGTCCCCGGCCTCCTCTGCCAAACTCAGCGCCGCCCGCAGATGGCGCCGCCCTTCGCCGGCTTGGCCGACGTCGTAGGCCATCCACCCGGCGAGCTGGCGCAGCTCCGCGGCTGCTTTGAACAGCTCCGTGCGGGCGGACCCTACGTTGCCGGCGCTCCTCAAGCGCGGTTCCACCGTCTCCCGTAGATACCGGTCCAACGCGCTGCGACTGTGCCCACCGCCGTAGCGGTTGTCGGCCTGCCGGAAGGCGGCGGTGGCCCGGCGGATGTCCGCCACCGAGCCCTCGTCAGGTCGGCTGGCAACCGCAGCTGCCCCTGCGGCGGGTCCAAGCCACAGCGCGCTCCCGGCCGTGAGAGCACCGACTCCCGCGGTCTTGAGCACCTGCCGTCGCTGCACGTCGTCTCCCGTCGCCTGGGCGGTCGGCGGCAGCGTAGAACCGGTCTCCGGCCCGGCGTATCGCTCTGTCCGATGCTCCGGCAAGGAGAACCACAGGTGCTCCTCGGGGAAGTGCAAGATCGCCGCCCAGCGCTCGAGATTGGCCAAGTCGGTGACCGGCCGGGCTGAACGCTCGATCTCGCTCAACCACCCCTGGGTGATGTCGAGCCATCCGGCCAGGGTGACCTGCGTGATGGCGGGCCGGTGCGCCCGGCGGTACAGCCGGAGCAACCGACCAAAGTGACGCGTCTCCAGCGCGGCCCGGACCTCCGGCTGCTGGAAGAAATTCTCCGGAGGCGCTGGGGGTTCCAGCAGGCGGCTGCTGCGGGCGCACGCCTCGCACCGGTCGGTCCGGTTATCCGCTGCCAGCACCGCCCCACATGACGCACACCGAGCGCGGCGAGGCGGCAATGGACTGGGCATCTGCGGTTCTCCTCGCTGATGGTGCGGATCAGCTTACACCGGGTGAGCAAGCCGCGTGACCTGCCAATATCGCCCGGAGCAATATCGCGACCGCCGATATGGGGCGCTGCGATTGGCTCTTACGCCACCCCTCCGCAAGCTACGTCTCACCCCTAAGGCAGGCCGGCGAATCACGCTGACGGGCCGTCCTCTCCTGGTCCTCGGCGGCGCGCCCTCGGTCAGCGCCTGCGCTGCGCACCTCGTGTTTCCAGAAACGGAGATCCCGATGTCACTGGCCACACGGCTCGCCACAGAAGTTGCCGCCGTCAGCCCGATGTCCTACGTGTCCTAGACTCTGCGCCACCGGGCACAGCGCGGCATCTTCGTCGACGAACTGTTCCTCACCCGCGTCCTGGACTGGCCGAATCATGACCGTCCGGATCAATGACCGTCCCCGCCCAACGGCAGGCATCCCCGGAGCTGTGGCCGGGTCTGTGGAACGACGAGCTGCACCGGGTTCGGCCGGAAAACGCCGGCCGGTTCAAGGCTGGCGGGCGCACCTACGGCGCCGCGGACTGCGGCAAGGCCTGCGTGCCCGCCCGACCCCAGCCTGGCCGCGCCTGGTGCTCCACCTGCTTCCCGGACGGCGAGCCCACGGACCAGTTCGCCACCGTCGCGGTACCCCGGCGGCCTGACCCGGACCTCCTGGCCCGCGTCTTACAAGGCCTGCGCAACCTCTAGCCCCTGCCTGTCCTGAGTTCGAAGAAGGAGGACTTCGTGACGGCCACCGCCGCCTTACCGGTCCACGTCGACCGCGATCGCACGCTCCGCGTCAAAATCATCGATGCCTGCGGCATGACCTGCACTTTCTGCCACAACGAGGGAACACCAGTCACGGCGGACAACCTCGGGCGTGAGGCCGGCAGCTTCGCGGGTTCCGGCCGCACCGGTCGGGTCTCGATCTACACCGCTACCAACGGAGCCAGCTTTCTGCCCGCCCCCGTGCTGCCGGACACCGACTTCCACGACGCCCTCGTCGCCCTGCGCCAAGCCCTTGACGTCACTGAACTCCACCTGACCGGCGGGGAGCCCACCCTGCACACCGGCCTGCCTCGGTTGGTGGCCCTGGCCCGAGACGCGGGCTACTCGGTTCGCATGACCTCCAACGGCGAGCGTGGCGCCGAGCAGATGGACCGCTGCGCCAAGGCCGGCCTCGAGCGGATCAACTTCTCCGTGTTCGGCACCACCCCGGACGAACTCGCGGCGGTCCAGCACGAGCGCTACCGCCACCCGGGCCGCGCCACCCGCAAACTCGACGCCCTCAAAAGCTCAATCGAGGCGGCGATCGCGGCCGGCATCGGGGTCAACGCCAACCTTGTCGTGCCCGACCACGGCCACATCGCCCGAGTCCACCGGCTCCTGGACGAGTACTCCCCACGGCTGTCCGTGCGCCTGCTCAACTCCCTCGACCACGGCCACGCCTCGATCCAAGCCATCGAGCAAGCACTGGCCGAACGGGGCGCCGTGCCGGAAGCCCGCTACCTCACCGCGGGCGTCTCGGGTTCCCGCACCGCCTACCGCCTCCCCGACGGGCAATACCGCTAAGTTAGTACGTTTTACCTGGTCAGGGCGTTACCGGAGGCTCTGTTCAGTCGTTCCCGCCGGTTAGGCGGTTCTCCACTTGAGACAGTCGCCGTTGCGGTTGAGGGGAATCTTCAATTGAGGCAACTGTTCTGTCGGGGTGTGACCGCTCTGTGGGCGACGCCTCCAAACGCCTCTGAGCTGCGGAAACTCGCCTAAACTTAGCGGTATTGCCCGACGGGCGCCGGGTGTACTTCAAGCAGATCCGCCGCGTTCGCCTCCCCGCCACCTGCGCCGGCTGCCGGTTCAACAACGACACCGACTGCCACGAAGGCTTCTACGGCGTCCGCCTCTACCGCGACCGCCGCGGCGACTACCAGGTCGGCGTCTGCATCCAACGCATGGACCTCTGCCGGCCCCTGGACGACTTCCTCCGCTCCGGCCTGCCCGAAGAAATCCGCCAGCTACGGCAGCAAGAGCACGACCAGCTGACCACGAGCAGCCGCTAGCCTCGAGCCCGACACGACAAGGGAGAACGAGCAGTGCCCATCGAGCACGAAGCCAAAGTCCTCGACATCGACCCGGCCGCCACCACCGCGCTCATCCTCAGCAAGGGCGGCCAGCAGGTCAGCCCCACCCGGCTGATGCGCCGCTACGTCTACGACATCACCCCCGGCGACCAGTCCAAGTGGATCCGGCTGCGGGACACCGGCACCGAGATCACGCTGTGCGTCAAGGAGATCCGCAGCGACGCCATCGACGGCACCCACGAAGTCGAAGTCACCGTCGACGACTTCGCTGCCACCAACGAACTCCTCGGCCTCCTCGGCTTCCACCCCAAGTCATACCAGGAAAACCGCCGCACCAGCTTCCACCTCGACGGCGCCCGACTCGAGATCGACGAGTGGCCCCGCATCCCGCCCTACCTGGAGATCGAAGCCGACAGCGCCGCAGAGGTCGTCCGGACGATCGCACTGCTCGGCTACGACGAAGATCAGCTGACGGCCGAGAACACCATCAAGGTCTACGCGCGGTACGGCATAGATCTAGGTTCCTTGCCCGAACTCCGGTTCTGACACACACCTGCTCGGAGCCGATCCGACGTCGCGGCGCCTGTAAGCAATAAGACTGTCTTGTCGGCCTTGCGATGAACAGGTTGAGCGCGGCGGACTTCACGCAGCAGTCTCGGTCGGACCGCTGGCCTCACGGGCGAACTCCAAGTGACGGACCCACTCGTCGATCAGCAGAGTGATGGCGTGGGCGGCTTGCTGAGGCACGACGCCGTTGCCCAGCGCTCGAAGCTGGGCGTTCCGCGGCAGTCCCAGGGCCGGGTCGGTGACGAAGCCATCGGGGAGGCCCATCATCCATTCGACGAATCGTGGCGACAGCCGGGGTCGGCCGGTGCGGCCAAGTTCGGTCGGTGGCGGGGCTGGGCGGCCGAGGATCAGTTCCCATCGACGGATGGCGGTGGTGTAGTCGCCCCAGTCCATGATCGGGGTGCTTCGGTCCAGGTCGTCAGCTCCCGCGGCATCGTGCCCAGGATCATCTCGACGGCCTGTTCCAGACCCGGCCCGCAGTGCGTTCGCAGAATTGCGTCCCGGCTCTTGCGGTTGCCGCAGGCCAGTGGTGTCGGCAGCAGGTTGTTCGCTGTTGCGGTGAGACCGGGCGTCCCGCTCGAACTCGGCCCGTTCGGCGGCTCCTGCATCGCTTCCGCCACCGTCAGGGTGGGCAGCCAACGCCGAGCCAGCGTGTCGAGGGATGGCCTGCGTGGTCCACCCGGCGAGCCGTTGCTGCCCGCTCTGCTGGCGGTCGGCGTCGGGAAGAGTGTGGCCTCGTCGCGCAGGTTCACCTGGCGACCTCGCGCCTTCCGCCGGACAGGATCGCAGCCGGTGTGATCGGCATCCGAACTGGTCGGAGTGCGGAACAGAGTTACCGCGTCGCAGAGGTCGACTTCCTGATTCCCGGCTCGGCGACGAGCCGGTGCGTAGCCAGTCCGGGAGGCGTCGGCTGCTACGGGCGTGGGCAAGTACGAAAAGCCTTTCCCGGCGGTGGGGCGCGCCGATGTCACCGGCGCGAAGGCTTGTCCATTGCGTGTCATACCCTGCTTCGGCCAGGTGGCCGAGAACCTTGTCGAACCCGCCGTTCTTCCACCGGAGTGCGGCCACGTTCTCCAACACGACGAGAGCCGGTCGTAGAACGCGAATGGCGTCCAGGACATGGTAGAACAGTCCACTTCGGTTACCCTTCCTTATTCCCACTCGTTTACCTGCAGTGGAAATGTCCTGGCATGGGAAACCGGCGGTGATGACATCAACGCGCGGCACCTCGCGCCAGTCGACGGCAGTGATGTCCCCCAGATTCGGAGCGGAAACTCGAGCAGCGAGCAGATCTGCAACGTAGGGTTCGTTTTCCGCGACCCATACGATTTCCCCTGCGTCCAGTGCGGCGAGGACGGCGAGGTCGAGGCCGCCATAACCAGTGCAGAGGGATCCGATTCGCGGAACGATGGCGTCATTCATACAGCCATCGCCAATTGCGAGGGAGCGGGTTCTGCCGCGCTGCGAACAGCAGCGGTTGGTGCGGCGAACACGAGAACATCGAGATGCGTTGCGGCAGTCCGCAGAGGTTTGGTGAGCGCGACGCACTGGTCGACCGGGACGAGCCCACATGCCTGGGCGACCTGCTCGATCCGCCCCGCAAGGTCGACGAGTTCGTCTCGTTGTCGCCAGGGGCGGCAGGTGATCACGACGTGTCCGCCGGGCCACACCCAGTTCGCGACAGGTGTGAGGGCGCCCTGCAGGCGGCTCACCGCCCGGGACGGGTCTGCGGCTGGTGTATGGCGCAGGCTGGTAAGGACGAGGTCGACCGCGGCCGGGAGCTCGGCGACTCGAGTGTCACCGGGGTGGTCGAGCAGGGTGTGGTTGGAGTTTGCGCCAGCCCGGCGGGCGAGCGTGAGGTTCGCTTCGCAGGTGGTCTGCCAGCGGTAGCCAGGTCGGATGCCGACGGCGTGGCGGCGCGCTCGGAGTGCTTCGCACAGTGCGACCCCGGCCCCCGGCTGGGGATCGAGAACCGTGTCGCCGGCGCGGGTGTAGGTGGCGATGATCCAGCGGGCGACGGCGGGTGTGAGCGCTGAGGTGTCCGCGATCGTGACACCGAGGTAGCGGTCTTTCAGCTGCTGCCGCACGGTGAGTGCCCCCGTGTCCCACACGCTTCCGGCCCGCGTGAACGAGTCAGGCACGGCTGCCCCCTGCCGGCCGGAAGATCAGGGCGTCGGTGTGGATGCGGCGATGGCTGCCGAGGACGACACGGAGGCGGCCTCGGCCTCGGGGAGGCGCGGGACTCGGCGCCAGGTGCACCAGGACCAGCCGATCGACCAGGACGAGACCCGACCCGGTAGCGAACGGCCGCCCTCCCGAAGCGCCTGGGTGATGACCTGGGCCAGCGAGGACGACCAGTCTCCCGGTTCGGGCGAGGTAATCGGCCCAGTCCAAGACCGTCGAACGGTCGCCGATGATGAGGTCGAACCGGTCGGCGGCAGCCGCGGTGGCGAGCGCTCCTCGTCGAGACGGCGTCGTGGCTCGGCGTCCGAGCCGGAACACGGTTTCAGCTACCCGGCTGTCGGCGACGGAGATGGTCAGCAGGATGCGGTCACCGGGATTGCTGTAGCTGGTGACGACGGCGCGGACGGCGGCCGCAGTGGCGTCGGCGGGACGCAGCGGAGCGGCGACGGGACAGGATCGCACCATCGCGCGCGAGCGGGTTCGCTTGCTGGGGTACGGGGATGGCGTATCAGTGGGTCGCACGGCGAACTCCCGGGCGCTGTCGGAAGGGACGAGGACGCGCAAGAAGTCCGGGAACCGCGTCGCGATCAGACAGACCCGACGTCGCAGCGCGGAGGACGTCAAGGCGCTCTCCGCAAAACTCGTCAAGATCTTTTCCCTTGCGCTCCGCGCGCCCGCCAGCCCGGCACAACGCGGCGCTAAGAAGCCACTAAATCTGCACTTCAGGACCCGTTGCGGCCAGCCAGCCCGACCAGCACGAGCCCTCATGAATCGATCTTCAGGGCGGTCCTGCGGCGCCACCCGTAAGCACGGGGCGTGCCATGAGCGTGCGGTGGGTTAGCCGGTGTCTGGCCTTCTCGAGGGCGGCCGTGCCGTCGATCGTGAAGGAGTCACCCCATGCCCAATCACAAGGCGCCCGCCATCCGCGATGACCAGTGGGCGGGCACACCGATGGCCGCTGCGGGAGCGGCCTTCGCCTGGCTGACCGCCGGCCCCCATCCGGTCACCGTGGACGGGCGGTTGTTCGATCACTTGCCGGACCGCGACATCCCCGTCGACGAGCTGCGGGACTTGCTGCTGAACAAGAGCTGCCCCCGTGCGGTCTGGGACCAGGTGTGGTCGCACGTGATCATCAAGTCCCGATTGCGGAAGGGCACGTGGACGGTGGCCGCCGTAGGACTGGCGCTGCCCATGCTGGCGAACGTATCCATGCGGTTGACCGCCGACTACGCCGGCGACCCGAACGACATCTGCGGCGAGGTCCTGCGCGGCTTCCTCGACGCGCTCTCCACGGTCGACCTGGATCAGGGCCGGATCATGGTGCGGCTCCGCTGGGCGACCTACCGAGCCGGGCACCGTGCCCTCCTCGAAGCGATGGACGGCCCGGTGCCACTACCGCCGGGTTTCCGGTCGCGCGAGCCCAAGCCGCCGTTCGGGCACCCGGACCTGGTGCTGGCCCGAGCCGTCGAAGCGGGTGTCCTTAGGCCTGCCGAAGCGGAGTTGATCGGCGAGACCCGCCTCCAGGGCGTCTCCCTTTCCGAGTGGGCTGCCGCCTACAACCTCTCCTACGCCCAGGTTCAGCGCGGCCGGCACCGGGCCGAGCGGCGGCTCGCGATCTGGCTGGCGGAGACGAGCGAACAGCCGGATCAGACCGATCCGACCGCGACCGCCGCCGTCACCAATCCCCCGCTCCCCGACTTCGCCAGGAAACAACGACGGCGGCCGGTCTGATCGAGCCACCCGATCAGGACTTCTTCGTTGCGGGTGAGCCACCCGCGTGGTGCTCGCCACTCGACCGCCAGGAGGTTCCCGTGCGCCGTTCACCCCGTCGCGACGCCTCGGAGCAAGGTCGCCCCCGGATCGTCCGCCGGTCCGCGATGGTCGCGGAACTCGTACTCGCCACGCTGGTCGTCACGAGCTCCACGGCGTTCGCCGACCCGGCTCAGGTGCTCGCTCTGGCCGCAGACGTCAACACCGTACTGACGAACATCCGCAACTGGCTCATGGGCATCCTCGCGCTGATAGCCACCGTGTTCCTCACCATCGGCGGCGTCCGTTACCTCATGGCCAGCGGCGACCCGGGCGAAGTGCAGAAGGCCAAGGACGCCTTCAAGAACGCGGGCATCGGCTACGGGCTCGCCGCACTCGCACCCGTCGTCGTGACGATCCTCCAGCAGCTGGTGGGGGCCTGAGATGGCACCTCGTCCCGGTCGCCGCGGCATCGTGACGATGCTGCTCGTGAGCCTGGTGGTCGTGCTCGGCATCGTGGCCGCGGTGACTGCGCGGGCTCAGCCAGCACCGCCGAACCCCTGCATCGGACCGAACCCGCCACTCGCCTGCGCGCCGGCCTCGCCGCCGGTCCTGACGCCCACTCCCACGCCGGACCCGTGCCCGCCGGACTCGCCGGTCTCGTTCTGCCATCTGCCGAGTAAACCGACGGCCCCGCCGTCCGGTTGCGTCGGCGAGGGGTGTATTCCGCAACCCTCGGCGACCCCGCCGCCGCAAACCAACGGCCCAGCTCCGGACAACGGAACCTCCGGGGACAGCGACTGCAGTCTGTGGAGCCCGTCCTCGTGGCCCGGGTGTCTGAACAACCTGTTGACGTCCTTCTTTCGAGGCGTGGTCATTGACGCCTTGAACCCGCTCTTGGACCTGCTGTCCAAGACTCTGCTGACCACCCCGACACCCGATCAGCTACCCAGAATCGGCGAGCTGTGGAATTCCTCGTGGGAGATCCTTCTCGCGGTCTACGGGATGCTGGTGCTGATCGCGGGCATTCTGCTCATGGGGTACGAAACACTCCAGACCCGAACATCGGTGAAGGAAATCGCGCCGCGAATTGTCGTCGGATTCCTGGCCGGCGCACTGTCCCTGTGGGTTTGCACCAAGGCCATTGACATGGCCAACGCATTGGCGAAGGCGGTAGTGGCCGACGGCGTCGAATCCGATGCGGGTGAGACTCTGAAGAACCTCATCGTGAGTCCGCTCAACGGCGGGTTCTTCGTCATTTTCATCGGCATCGCCCTCGTCGGAGTGCTCGTCGCGTTGCTGGTGTCCTACATCGTGCGGGTCGCGTTGACCTTGCTCCTGGTCGCCGGAGCACCACTGGCGCTGATGTTCCACGCCCTGCCGCAGACCGAGGGAATCGCCAGAACCTGGTGGAAGGCGGTGGGCGCCTGCCTGGCGATCCAGGTGGTCCAGTCCCTGACCTTGATCACCGCCTTGCGCGTGTTCCTGGCCCCCGGCGGCTTCACCATCTTCGGCCCCACCGTCAGCGGCTTGGTCAACCTGCTGATCGCGCTGGCGATCCTGTACATCCTCTACAAGATCCCGTTCTGGCTCCTGTCCTCCCTGCGGGTCAGCAACGGTCGTTCCCTGGTCGGATCGGTTGCCCGGACCTGGCTCGCGTACAAGACTTTCGGCCTGCTGAAGAGCGGGACCCCACAGACAGGCACCTCCCGGCACGGTCACGGAAAGGGACCGGCTGATGCGCAAAGCTCGTCCGCGCCTTGGACTCGTCCAGTCGCGGCAGCACGACGATGGCGGCAACAGCGGGCCGACCGCTGGATTCGCCCCGAGCCGGGCATGCTGCCCCTGCCCCTGCCCCTGCGCCTGCGTCGCCCCACCCAGCCGGTCTCGCCATCCCGACGTTCACTCGCGGACAAGCTGAACGATCCGAACCGGGTCATGCCGTATCAGCGACCGGCTGACCCGCGTGACCCCGCACTGTTCGGGCGACGGGGTGGGATCAACAAGGACGCCCGGCCGCCGCGCCGCGTCGAGGGGGCGCTCATCCCGCCGGAACCAGGCATGCTCCCCCTCACCCTGCGCCCGAACCTCCCGACGCGTCCCTACCGCGCGAACCCCGGACGACGCTCGTTGGCGGACGACCTGGCCCAGCCTCGGCGCCCGTCCACGTCCCCTCGCGACCCGGGCCTCCTGCTGCGGAACGGGCGGATCAATCCCTCGGCTCGTCCTCCGCAGCGGCTGGATCGCCCGTTGATCCCTCCGGAACCGGGCATGCTGCCGCTCACCCTGCGACAGCCGAAGTCGCCGCCGCAGACTCGGGCCACCGAAGAACGCCGCCGCCCGCATGTAGCGCCCCGACAGCCCGCCTTGTTCAACGAGCGCGGGAAGCCCACTCGCTCCGCGCTGCCGCTCCGTCGCGTCGCGGCCCCACTCAACCTGCCAAAGCTCAACCCGCCCCGGCCGAGCACTCGCCCAGACGACGCTTCCTGAGGACCCGTGACCATGACCCACCCCGTAAGGATTCCGTCGGACGTCGACCGCGACGACCACATCCTCGCCAACTTCACGGCCCGCCAGGTCGCGGTGCTCGCCGTGGCCGGGCTCGTGCTCTACGGCGGGTGGCTCGTGACGAAGAGCTTCCTTCCCACCGTGGCGTACCTCGTCGTCGCCGTCCCGGTCGGCATCGCGGTCATCGCCGTGGTCGTCCTGCAACGCGATGGGCTGCCGCTGGACCGGCTCCTGCTGGCAGCCGTCCGGCAACGGCTCAGCCCCCGCCGCCGGGTCACCGAAGGACCGCCCCAGGCGGTGCCGGAGTGGTTGGCCGACGCCGCGGGCGAGACCGCGCAGGTCGCCACCGGTGGCCTCGACCTGCCGGCCACCGGAATCGGTGAGACGGGCATCGTCGACCTGGGGTCCGACGGCGCGGCCTTGATCGCTGTCTGTTCGACGGTGAACTTCGCGTTGCGGACGCCCGCTGAGCAAGAGGCACTGGTGGCGGCCTTCGCCCGCTACCTCGACTCCTTGGCAGCGCCCGTGCAGGTCCTCGTCCGAGCAGCGCGTCTCGACCTGTCCGAGCAGATCGACAACCTCGAGCAGCGCGCGCCTACCCTCCCGCATCCCGCGCTGGAGCAAGCCGCCCGCGACCATGCGCGGTTCCTGTCCCAGCTCGGGGAGCAGGCCGACCTCCTGCGACGACAGATCCTGCTCGTTGTCCGGGAACCCCTCCAGGTCGACGCCATGACACGGCCTCGGCGCAAGCCGGCCGCGATCAGCGACGCTGCTCGCAGGTCCGCTGCGCAACGGCTTGTCCGCCGCGTGAACGAGGCCACCGAGTTGCTGTCGGGAGCCGGCGTCGCGGTCACCGTGCTCGACGCGGGCCAGGCGACGGCGGTGCTCGCCGCGGCCTGCGACCCCGACAGGTTGCTGAACCCCACCGCCGGCCTTGCAGGAGCCGATGACGTGATCACCACTGCGCCGGATCTGCCCTGGGAGCCCGAAAGGGGTTGAGGAAGCATGCTTCGACGTAGTCGTCCGAGGTCCGGGCGTTCGAGCGTGTTCACTCCGGACGCGGTCGAGGTCGGCGCGAGGCACGTGCAGGTCGGCGGGGAGTGGATCGCCTCGTTCGCCGTGGTCGGCTATCCCCGGGAAGTCCACGCCGGCTGGCTGCAGCCGCTGCTCTCGTATCCCGCCCGGCTCGACGTGTCGCTCCACATCGAGCCCATCGACCCCGCCGTCGCGGCAGGCCGGTTGAAGAAACAGCTGGCCCGGCTGGAGTCGAGCCGCCAGCACACCGCACAGCACGGTCGTCTGCTCGACCCGCACGTCGAAGCCGCGACCGAGGACGCCTACGACCTGTCCTCCCGCCTGGCGCGCGGCGAGGGACGCCTGTTCCGGCTCGGGCTCTACGTCGCGGTGCACGCGGCCACGGAAGCCGAGCTCGCCGAGGAGACCAGCGCGGTGCGGTCGCTGTGCGCGTCACTGCTCATGGACGCGAAACCGACGACCTACCGGAGCCTGCAAGGGTGGGTCACGTCCCTGCCCATGGGCCTCGACCTCATCGGTATGGCCCGCACCTTCGACACCCAGGCCCTCGCCGCCGCCTTTCCCTTCACCTCCCCGGATCTCCCCCCACCCGACCCGACATCCTTCGCCGCGCCGTCGGGCGTCCTCTACGGCTACAACCTCGGTTCACAGGGTTTGGTGCACTGGGACCGTTTCTCGTGCGACAACTACAACTCGGTGATCCTGGGACGAAGCGGATCGGGCAAGAGTTACCTGGTCAAGCTCGAAGCCCTCCGAAGCCTGTACCAGGGCGTCGAGGTCGCGATCATCGATCCGGAAGACGAGTACGCACGCACCGCTCGGGCCGCTGGCGGAACCTACCTCCCGATCGGCACCGAAGGCATCCGGATCAACCCCCTCGACCTCCCCGTCCACACGCGTTCGGACGGGCGCAGAACCGCCCCGGCCGACGCTCTCACCCAGCGCAGCCTGTTCCTGCACACGTTCCTGTCAGTCCTGTTCGGACACAAGCTGTCGGCGGAAGAGCGCGCCACGGCGGACCAGGCGATCAGCGCCACCTACCGGAGTGCGGGCATCACCGATGACTCCCGGACCTGGACCCGTCCGGCGCCGCTGCTGCGCGACCTGCGGGACACGCTCGCCGACCACGGAAACACCGGCGCGTCGATCGCGGAGCGGCTCCATCCGTATGTGGACGGCGCGTTCCGAGGTCTCTTCCACGGCCCCACCACCACGGCACTCGAAGGCCATCTGCTGGTGCTGTCGCTGCGGCGCCTGGCCGACGAACTCAAGCCGGTGGGCACCCTGCTCACGCTCGACGCGATCTGGCGCAAGGTGAGCAATCCCGCACTGAGCCGCCCACGGCTGGTCGTCGTCAACGAGGCGTGGCTCCTGATGCAGGAACCCAGCGGCGCGGAATACCTCTGGCGCATGGCCAAGTCCAGCCGCAAACGATGGACCGGCCTGACAGTCGTGAGCCAGGACGTCGCCGACGTCCTGGCCACCGATCTCGGCAAGGCAGTGATCAGCAACGCGGCCACCCAGATCTTGCTGCGGCAAGCCCCGCAAGCGATCGACGACATCGTACGCACCTTCGTACTGTCCGAGGGCGAACGGCAGTTCCTCCTCGCCGCCGAACGCGGAACCGGGCTGCTCGCCGGCGGGACACAGCGGGTCGCGTTCGCGGCAGTCGCCTCCGAGGGTGAACACGCGCTGATCACCACCGACCCCGCCGAACTCGCCGCGAGGCCTGAGCACACGGCCGACTGGAGTGATTCAGTCATCGACCTCGGTCCTGCCGAGGAGCACACCTGACCGGGACATGCGCCCCGCCCCCTTCTTGAGGTCGCCCATGCCTCCTTTTGACCCGTGGACCGCAGTTCACGCGATTCTGGTGTTCACCGCGTCCGCCGGAGCCCTGACGCTCCTTCGGTTCTGGTGGTGGCGCCGCTTCCAGGCGGCTCTGCGCCGGAACGCACGGCTCATCACCGTCCTCACGCCACCGGCCGTCGCTCCGGCAGACGCGCAGGCGTTCTGGTCCAACCTCGTCGGGCTGCTGCGTCCGCGGTGGGCGAGGTTTCTCGGGCGACAACCGCATGTCGCCATGGAGTTCAGCTTCGGGCATGACGGCTTGCAGATCCGGCTGTGGGTGCCTGGATCGCTACCGCCCGGCCTGGTCGAGCGCGCCGTCGAAGCGGCGTGGCCTGGTGCCCGAACCACCACTGCTCCGGCGACGCCGCACCTCTCCGTCCCTCGCCACGCTGTCGTCGTCGGAGGCACACTTCGGCTCGGGAGACCGCAGGCCCTGCCCATCCGCACGGACTTCCCCGCCGATCCGCTGCGCGCGCTCCTCGGCGCCGCGACCGGGCTCGGTTCCGACGAGCACATCTACGTACAGGTACTCGCCAAGCCAGTGACCGGACGCCGGGTCGGACGCGCGAAACGCGGTCAGTCCAGCAGCCTGACCGGCCGGATCCTCGACGGTCTCACGCCCGGCGCCTCCCCGAAGCCGGCACGAGATCCGCGGGTGAGGCTCGAAACGAACGCGCAAGACCGGGCGATCGTGGACAAGCACCGGGGCAACATGTTCGACACGGCAATTCGCTACGTCGTCGTCGCCACTGAACGACGGCTGGCTCGCGGGTGCGCCCATGCGATCGCATCGGCCTTCGCCGGCTTCGCCGGACACAACTACTACCGCCGCCGGCGGCTCCGCGCGCCGCTGAAGGCGCTAAACCTGCGTCGGTTCCGCGGGGGTGACCTGTTGTCGATCCCCGAACTCGCCGCGATCGCTCACCTCCCGCTCGACGAGGCCCTACCCGGCATACGGCGAGCCGGAGCGCGCGCCGTGTCACCGCCACCGGAAACCCCGACCATCGGACCGTCGATCAAGCCCCTCGGCATCTCCGACGTGGGGCATGCCCGCCCGGTCGGGCTGCGCGTCTCGGATTCCCGCCACCACGTTCACCTGCTGGGCAGCACGGGCAGCGGCAAGTCGACGCTCCTGGCGAACCTGATCCTCGCCGATGCCGAACACGGCCGCGGCGCCGTGGTCATCGACCCCAAGGGCGACTTGATCACGGACCTGCTCATGCGCGTGCCCGAGCGCGCGATCGACCGGGTCGTGCTCTTCGACAGCGATTCACCGGGACCTGTCCCGTGCCTGAATCCCTTGGAAGGCCCGAAGGACATCGCCGTCGAAAACCTCGTGTCCGTGTTCGCCCGCGTCTTCTCCGCGACCTGGGGACCACGGACCGAGGACATCCTGCGAGCCGCGTGTCTCACGCTCCGCGCGGCGGACGAAAGCCCCGCGCTGACGGCACTACCCGGGTTGCTGACGAACCCAGCCGGCAGCAGCCGACACCGCGCCGCTGTCCGGCACGATCCCGTGTTGCGTGGCTTCTGGGAGTGGTACGAACAGCTCTCCGACGGCAGTCGCGCGCACGCGATCGCCCCGCTGCTGAACAAGCTCCGGGCACTGCTGCTGCGGCCGTTCGTCGTGCGCGCGCTCGCCGCCGGACCATCCACAGTCGACATGCGGCAGGTACTCGACGGAGGCCTCTGCCTGGTCCGCATACCGAAAGGCAACCTCGGCGACGACACCGCCCGCCTCATCGGCTCGCTCGTCGTCGGCCGAGTCTGGCAGACCGTCACGGCGCGATCGGCCACCCCTCAACGCGAGCGACGGGACGCCGCGCTCTACGTCGACGAGGCCCACAACTTCCTGAACCTGCCCTACACCATCGACGACATGCTCGCCGAAGCCCGGGCCTACCGGCTGTCGATGGTGCTGGCGCACCAGAACCTCGCGCAACTGTCGCGCGAACTCCGGGAGGGGGTCTCCGCCAACGCGCGAACCAAGATCTACTTCTCGTCCTCCCCGGAGGATGCCCGGGAACTCGCCCGCCACACCGCGCCCCGGCTGACCGACTACGACCTCGCTCACCTCGAAGCCTTCCACGCCGCCATCCGGCTCGTCGTCGACGGTGAAGAGAAACCGGCCTTCACCGCGATCACCAACCGGATGCCGCCTGCCGTCCGCGGCCGGGCCAAGCAGGTTCGTCTCGCCGCCGCGCGCAACATCCGTACACCTCCGAACCCCGGCAGCACCGCACAACGGGCACCCGACCCGCGGCGTGCCGCCTGAACTCACGGAGCACCCTCATGCTGAACTCCCGCACCCCGCAACACGACCTCCGTACGCCGATTCCCCGGCGAGCGGACCTTCGAGCCGCTGTCTCACCCCGTCACCACGCGATGCTCTCCGCCCACCTCACCGTCCGGGATCGCTGGATCGCCCGCATGGTCGCCGAGCACCGGGTTCTCACCTCGACCCAGATCACCGAAATCGCCTTCCCTTCACGCCGAGCCGCGAACCTCCGCCTGCACCAGCTGTTCCGCTGGCGAGTCCTTGACCGGTTCCAGCCCTACATCGGACGCGGACGGGCACCCATGTTCTACGTCCTGGACGCCGCGGGAGCCCACATGCTCGCCTACGAAGACGGCATGGACCCGGCCGCACTCCGCTTCCGCCCGGAACGCTCACTGGGCATCTCCCACTCCCACAGGCTGGCGCACCTCCACGGCGTCAACAGCTTCTTCACCCCGTTCATCCACCACGCGCGCTCGAATCCGGCCGCGCACCTGGATGCCTGGTGGCCGGAAACACGCTGTACCCGTCACTTCGGCGACCTTGTCCGCCCTGATGCGTACGGCCGGTGGCGCGAAGACCGCCGCGGGATCGAGTGGTTCCTCGAATGGGACACCGGCCACTACCAACTGGCCCGCCTCGCGGCGAAACTCCATGACTACGCACGGCTGACGTCCGCCACCAAGATCGTCACACCCGTGCTGATGTGCTTCACCAGCCCCCGGCGCGAGGCCCACGCCCGGAGCATCCTTGCGGCAGCGCTACGCGACTTGCCCCGGCCGGACGAAGTCCCCGTGGCCACCTCGAACGCGGTGCTGATCGATCAGCAGCACACGGCCGCCGCCGCGGTTTGGCTACCCATCGACGGACACGTCCCCGGCAGACTGCGGCTATCCGAGCTGGCGTCTGCCTGGCCGCATCTCGCCCCGCCGACGGGAGCGGCCTCCGACGATGCCGAAAGCGGCGATCCGGTGCGCCTGCGGCCACCACCCGCCATGCCACCGTGGGACCAAACCGCCGAGCTGACCTGGCGGAAGCAGCCCACGGACCCGCGATGATCAAGGCTCTGCTCGCCGCCGCGGTCGCCATCGTCGGCCTCACCGCTTTCACGGCCTCGGCGATCAGCGGGGCCGCGTCCGCGGTGCTTGGCTCCGGCAGCGGCAGCCAGCCGAGCACCACAGCGCTCGCCGACATCCCGCCCGACTACCTCGAGCTCTATCAACTTGCCGCCGCGACCTGCCCCGGACTCGACTGGACGATCCTCGCCGCGATCGGGAAGGTCGAAAGCGATCACGGCCGAAGCCAGCTTCCCGGCGTCCTCACCGGAGAAAACTTCGCCGGCGCGGGCGGCCCCATGCAGTTCCTGCAAGCGACGTGGGACCAGGTGACGGCTCGCCACCCCCTCCCGCCCGGCGGCGCTACTCCGCCCTCCCGCTACAACCCCCATGACGCGATCTACACCGCCGCGGCCTACCTCTGCGACTCAGGCGCCCGCGACGGCCGAGACATCCACGCCGCGATCTTCGCCTACAACCACTCCGATGCGTACGTGAACCAAGTCCTCACCCAGGCGCAGGACTACCGCTCAGCCGCACCGACCTTCGCGCCGGCGTCGTCCCCAGCCGCGCAAGCAGCGATCAACTACGCCCGAGGCCAGCTCGGCCTCCCCTACGTGTGGGGAGGCGACGGCCCCGTTGCGGGGGACGCTGGCTTCGACTGCTCAGGGCTCACGCATGCCGCCTACGAAGCAGCCGGCATCGAACTCCCTCGCACCGCCCAACAGCAGTACAACGCCGGACCGCTCGTCCCCGCCGGTGCCCCACTGGCTCCCGGCGACCTGCTGTTCTTCGGCACCCCGAGCCGGGTTCATCATGTGGGCATCTTCATCGGCGGCACCGCCATGATCCATGCGCCGGACTTCGGCAAGCCCATCCAGGTACAGCAGGACTTCCACACCCTCGGTGACTTTGTCGGGGCCAGTCGGCCGTGGAATGATCACCAAGGACACTTTCAGGTCATGGGCTAGAGACAGGTCCCGGTCAAGCACCGCGTTCACCTCTTCGTGCGCGGCTTCCACGTGCACTTGTGAACAGGGCCGTTTCGGGGCACACGGTTTCCAGTGCTATCGCGAGCGACGCTCGCCTACCTCAGCCAGCGGGCCTGCAGCACCGACAACTGCGCGAAAACAAACACTCGCTCAGCGATCAGTATGCATGCTTGCCACAGAGTTCCACGTTCACGATACGCTAATCAATCAACAATTGACGCCCCCCAGATGTCAACAGAATATTTACAGGCTTCCCTGATTTGATCACCGTCAAATTCCAAACGCGCTGGTTTGATATTCTTTGCAGGCCAATCAAAAATGATCGTGAACAATCCACCCGACGGCAACGGCCACATGTCGATTCGTTGAACATGCCGCCAATAGCCACTTGTCGAACTCCCACCTCCGCCACCACCCGAACTCACCACTGAGATGACAGGGTACATCTCCGACAACCCTCGGTCGTGGGGCCGTGGAAAACCCGGCGCCCGAAGATTCGTAGCGTACCTACCATCAGAAAAGATGCAAGCCAGCCGCGGTTGATTCAAGCTTCTCACATGACCAATGGCCGATTGTCCATCGGCGTAGAGAAGACAATCAGCGTAGTTTTCCGGCGGAGTTCTGAAGTACATACTGAACTCCAGAGTAATATTATTTGGCCAGCATTCGAAGGAAGTTATCGCAACCCGTATTGATTCATTCCCAGTGATCAGCCTATCGTTAGGAAGCCGTTTTGGGATGAACATAGTTCGCGGCGCCAGGGCGTTAGAGCGAGGAGACTTTGGGTTTGGAAGATTTGCGGGCTCCAACTCCACACTGTCGAAAAATTCCATTATCTCACTCAATCCTTCCCTCCTGGACTCAACATGACTCGGGGTCATCCTATCCCTAAGCAGGATAACCCCGAGCCACACTGACAGCCACGTGATTTACGCAGGATAAACAGGAGGTATCGTGTAAGTTTCAGTTCCCGCATGACATGCTAGTTCCGGAGGACCAATCTGTTGACAGTTAGAGGGCCAGCCAGTGTAGACCCAGCCGTCCGGCAACAGCATGTCGTATTCTATCGTGGCCGCGTAGAATCCGTCACAACGTTCACTCGCCGCCAGGCAAAATGCGGAACCGACCGAGTCAATCTCCGTGCAGGGTGCGTCAGTCGGAACTTCGTGCGAACATTCCCCCGGTCCTGGCTGAGGCTCCCGAAGTCCTCCATTGATGAACATCGACGACTGCATCCACAGGTACCGCATCGTCTGGCCCGGCGTTCCGACCTCGCATATAAGTGTACCCGTATATGAAGTCTCAGTCGCTATGAGTGCTAGCGTAGTGCCATCATACTCTCCCGTAGTACTTGCATTTACATCTTCCTGACAACCACCACTAGGCGGATCGTCGAGCGTGGAGAGAGCAGGCCTTATTCCCACTCTCGCCGTGCTGCTCGACTTGAATGTTTTGAACTTGTGGCTTGGAACTGCCACTACGCCGCCAGGAGCAGTAATGGCGGTTGCCCCGGCGGGCGCCGCCGCGAAGGTGAGAGCAAGCACCGCAGCTACCAGGGACACGACGAACGCGGATCTTCGCAATTGTGCCACATCCTATCGTTATCAGATAACGGTGATCTATTTCAATAGACCTACCAGAATGCGGGAACAGGGTGATTTTGAAGCGAGGTACCTGCCGCAGGACCCATCGCCGCAATACCTCGTTGAAGCCCCCAGCTCCTTCAGTAGGTACAGCAAAGCTTAGGCACGCTGACTAAATCAGTCAACCACCCTTGAAGAGGATGTTCTATTGACAAGAGGACAATTGCACCCATGCTAGGTCATAGTTGATCTTGCCATGCTACGAATGATTCCGGGGCGCCGCCTGAAGCCTGATACTCGTCAGCGCACCAGCTGGTCGGCAGGCCCGAGTCCACCAGGTGTCCAGCCGCCGGTGCCTCAGCTTCGGCTGGACTCCGGTGGCGATCCGACGGCATCAACTCGTGCCCGCTCAAGACCACCTAACGGCTACACACCACAAGAACACCGCGACTCCAGGCATCGCGTACGCGTAGCGCCACACGATCGGCGAAGCCGGTCTCCGCAACTGCCCCGACTCAGGCCGGCACGCCACGGCGAGCGAGATCATCGAGTTCGGTCTGCTCCGCCTCCATACGGCCCATCAGCCAGAAGACACGCTCAACCTGATGCTGGTAGTGCTCCTCAGTTGGCCGAGTCATACTTTTCTCCAAAATTCGTCACGTGAGAAGATCTCCAGAATCGACTTAACCTGGCGTGTCGAAGACGCGATTCCCAGGACTTCCGCCCGTCGTTCCTGAGCTTCCTTGATCCAGTCGCCCTGCAGGGAGTTGCCGACGTGGAGCAGCACATCGGTGCCGAGGCCCCACAACAGGCTGTTGACTGCTGCTCCCGCGACGGCGAGTTCGTCGACATCACACCCCATCCACACCAAATCGCCCGGATCGAAGCCTCGGGACAGAAGGATTTTCGCGGCGGCCCTGAACAAGCCTCCGGTACCGACGGCGGGATCGCATACGGATTGACCGAAGCGGATCTCGGCGTCGGCGAACTGGAGTGCGGCGACCGCGTCGGCGACGTCGGTAGAGGTGTAGATCTGCGCCCGGGCCTTGGTCGCACCGCCGGCCTTCAGAGTGGTCAGCACGATCCCGAGCAGGTCAACGTCGAACCGTTCGAGTGTGCCGGTCACGTCGAGCTGCCCGGCGGTCAGTGCGGCGTCGCCGACGGTCTTCGCCATGGCCTCGACAGGCTCGTCGGCATCGAACAGCCATCCCATCAGCGGATACACCAGATGCACGAGGTCAGGACGAGCGTTCAGTACTGACCGCCAGACCGCCCGGGCCCAGCACGCGAAATCTCGCTGCCCCAGAGCCCGCAGCTGCCCGGCCACGTCGTGATCAGACACAGGAAGGTTGACCAGGGCAAGCGTGGCCACCACCCCGAAAGGGACATTGAGGCGACCGGAGCTGTCCGCGCCGTACCACTCACCGGCAACCGCCTCGGCGACACGCATCGCAGTCGCCGAGGCGCCCCTGGTGGTCATCGCGAGCACCCTGCTCGGGGTTGCAGCGCAGCCCGGGCCTCACTGCTGGTCCGTTCGAGGACGGGGCGCACCTTCCACGGCGGCAGGGTCGAGGCGGCGGTGAGCAGTCGGGCGAGCGTGTGCTCCGGGTCGGCTTCCACTGCCCGCTCCAAGGCGATCCGGGCGAGCGCACCGTTGCCACCGAGGCAGGCGGCCACCGCGAGCAGGCAGGCCGGCTCCGCACGTTCGGGTGCTGGCAGCTCGCGCACCAAGTGCGCCCAAAGCGCTTCGGCCGCATTCGCGCGAGCCTCGTCTGCCTGAACCAGGCACGCGTCACGCACCGCAGGATCCGACAAGGCGACAGCCAGCTCTACGATCTCTGCGTCCGATTGAGGCAACCTGTCTGAGCAGGCGTCCTCGATCGCGCTGTCCACCAATCGCAGAAGCGCGGCCGGCTCCCGCTGCTGACCATCAGCCCGCAGAGCCGCGGCCAGGATCTCGGCACCGCGCCGGACAAGGACGCCTTCGTCCGCGGGTGCGAGTGACGCGGCAAGGTCTTCGCGACTCACATGGGCGGCTTTGCCGACCAAGACCGCGGCGGCCGCAAGTGGGCTGTTGCCCGGATCAGCAACGAACCCGCTGCAGTCGGGGTGGTGGTAGCACCGCCACTGAGTACCCTGCCGGATCGCTGCCGTCCACAAGCAGTGTTTCACCGGTAATCCGCGACGTTCGAAACCGTCGCGTACCGCGTTGACCACCTCAGCCTCTGGCGGTGGCTCGCTGGTTTCGCTGCCGGAGGTCACCACGACCAGGACCAGTCCGGTCAGCTGTTCCGAGCGAAGAGAGGCCCGCATGCGCTTGCACACCTCTGTTGCCGAAGACCGCGCTACCGACAGATCCACCCGAGCCGAGCACACCAACTGCCGCTCGCGCACAGCTATGACGACCAGTGAATCACACGGATAAAAGCCCAGCAGCGCCGGTACTGCGGCCACGATTTCGTCGAATGCGGACAAGGTGACCGAAGACCGCTCGGGGAATTCAGTAGACATGATCTACTCCAATTTTTAGGCGCGATTAATCAACGCCGAGTTTTGGCTGAATTGATTCAAGACTTAATTTCTCAGAATCAGTCGACGTTACCGCCGCGCGACCACGCGCGGGACCGACCGAGAGAGTCCACAGGGACTGTGTTCTTGACGAGAAGGTGCCACGTGCGACGATCTCCCATCAAACGCCGCCGGTGCTCCGGCCGACGCCACGACTCGAACGGCGCGTGATGGAGGACGCCGCGGGCGTAGGTTGTACCGTCGTCGGCGATCGCGACCTCAGTCGCTTTGTGGCTCAGGTGCAGGACGTGCGCGCCTCGTTCGCGTTTAGGCGTCAGCTTGGCCAGCTCCCGAGTAGTCAGCCGCGTCGGAACGGCGAACACGTCGCCCTGGCGGGTGCAGATCACTCCCGCAGCTTCTGCCGCAACCACCTCGGGTGGCTTCAAAGCTAGGAACGCATCGCGAACGGTGCGGGGTCTTGCGTCGCCCGGGAGTTCGCACAGGAAGTAGTGCGGCGTCGTCTCCTGTTCGTCGAACGCGGACAGGAAGTAGGCGCCAAGCTCACGTTCGCTGACCCGATAGGTCGCACGGAACAACGCAGCACCAAGCCAATGCCGGTAGGTGCGGTATTCATACCGGCCGTCGGACAGCTTCTTCGCCGTGTACACCGCAGAGGACGGTACGTTCTCGATCGAGTCGACCACGTGAACAGAGGTGTCCCACCGCTCGGGCTCGACGTCCACGGGTTCGATGGTGTCCTTCAGAATGCCGGCCTCCGTGAGGCAGCTGAACGGTACTGTCAACATCGGCAGTCCCGTACGCTTGCACGCGTTGCGTGTGATGGTCTGATGTCTGGCGGTGGACACGGAGTAGGTGTCCCCGTTGAGCAACCACCATGATCGGTTGCCCTGACGGTCGAGCATCAGGTGAACCAAGGGGAAATGCTTGCCGTAGCTGTAGAGCGTACGGTTCCCCTCACCGGAGACGAACACATTCCCCGAGCGCGCGAGCAGCAGGTTCGCGTCGGGCTTCCCGGCTTCCTGCGCAAATCGGTCGGCTATGTCAGCATGAGTCGCCATGTCCCTTCAGACCTACCTCTCATTCCTCGACGAGACTCCACGTCCAACCGCCCGCACCGATCGGGTAGCGACCGGATGCGTCCGGAGGGCACCGGACTTCCTGCTGCTCGACACCGTCACTTTCAATGAGCACAATCGTGTCGCCCTCCCAGCGAGCGCGAACCCAAGCGTCGTCCGGAGGCAGCTCGTCTGCGGTCGTATTCAGCCAGTTGACCACTCGTTCCGCGACATCTCGATCAAACCAAGGCCGCATCCAACCATTCCACCGAGTGCCAGGTTCGATCCAAGCTGGGAATGACAAGTCCGAACCCTCAAGGACGACGTCGAAACGCTCCATGGACATTTGATCAGCCCTTCTTCGATCACTGATCTTTCCGATAAACCAAGACTAGCGCCGAAGGGAAACCTGAAACAAGGCTACTACCAGGTATTTTAGCCTCGTTTCGGCAACCTCACGTCTCCATAATCGTAGATGCGCTGCACACGACGGCAAATTCGGAAGTCGCTACGCAGGCAAATAGAACCAACAGCGAAATGAACAAGGGTCAGGACTTGGCAGCTCCGTCTGCACACAAAGGAAGACCGACGCGAACCGAATGTTGAAAACAAGACCAGCTCGACTCGGCCGACACGACATCAACACCCACACGAGCCGAACCGGCCGACTGCCGCCACCCAACCTAGTCCCAGTACTGATACCCCTCCCGGGGGATACCGAGGCTTGGAGACAATAGGAGGGACGGGTCCTACCTGACCTGCGTCTTGTCCACGCAGAGGGGCTTCCCGCTTAATCGGCAGGTCCACAGCCACAAGGCTGGGAAGATGGACCGGCAAGCGAAGAAGCACGAGCCGAGGACAGTGTGTTCGTCGAGATCTCACGCAACTGGGTGATTCTCGCGCCTCTGAGTAGAAATACTCGTGTCTTCACGGCCGCGAGCGGCGATCATGGGGCACTCAGCTGGCGCTGTTGGCATTGGTCTCGGCGCGGGGACCGGACGAATGCCTTCTCCAATCAGCGTACCGTCGCGAACATCGGAGGGGAAGAATGGAAGTCGGTTCGGAGGAACTATCCAGAGGTTTCGACCTGATCCAATGGCTCCAGGGAAAATGGGCCCCGGATATCGTGGTCGCACTGTGGAACGGGCCTAAACGCTTCAACGACCTATTCGTGAGCGCGCGGGAATTGAAGCTCATCCACCGGTGGTCGCGCAGGGACAGCACATTGTCGCGGGAAGTGTTTTCCGAGACGCTGCATCGCATGGAGGCTGACGGCCTCCTGACGCGAAACGAAGACAACTCGTCAGTTCCGCGGTCGGTGTGGTACGAGCTGAGCCCGGAGTTGAAGGATCTCCTCGGTAGGCGTTCCTGGGCTGCGCTGGAGTGGGCTGTCGAGCACGAGGACTTGCTCGAACGGGCTCGCCGTCGTCGGCAGGAGGGCTCGGGTCACGACGGGTGATTCGGGATTGACGAGGTCTCCGCCCGCCTCCGCTGTCCCTCGGTCTGCAGGGCACGGGCCAGCAGCGTGGTAGCCGCGGCCGGCCGGTCACCGGTTTCGGCGAGCATGCTTGCGAGTAGATGGTGAGTCCGGCTGATCGCGTCGGTCATTCCGAGTTCGGCCTGGACACGCATGATGTCCCGGTAGATCTCTTCGTTCTCCGGGCTGAGGAGTCGGGCGTGCTCGAGGAGCTGGAGCCGACGGTGCGGATCGCTGGTCCGGTAGTGCGCGGCGAGACCCGCGAGCGCGTCCAGCGCGCTGCGATGCGCGGCCTCACGCGGCCCCTCGATCCAGAGCGCGGTGAGGTCCTCGGCCAGATCTACGTGGTAGAGCGCGGCGAGCCTCGCCCAGGCCGCGACGCGTTCCTCATCCGTTCTGGCGGTACGCCGAGCGTGATTGGCTTCCTCAAAATCCCAGTAGTCGACTTCGATGACTTCAGGGTTCAGGCCAATGTGCTCGCCGTGCTGGATGAGTAGGTCGTCCTCGTTTCCCGTAGTGTCCTTCAGCGCCTTGCGAATCTGGGAGAGCGTGGCGTAGTACGCGTTGAACGGGCGGCGTCCTCCAGCCTGTGGCCACAGCGCTTCGTGCACCACCTCGCGGGTGGTCCCTTGCGGATGCAGTGCGAGGAAGACGAGCAGTGCGCGTTGCTTTGGCGCCAGCCGCTCCGTCAGGTCTTGTTCTCCGTTTGCTTCCTGCCGGTAGTACAGGGAAACCTGGCCGAGTAGCGATAGGGCGAACGGCTTCCTGGCGTGATCGGAGCTGTCGTCCGTCACGTCGTCGAGGGCAGGCCCCGACTGTTCCTGGCGAGACGGTTCTGTCGTTTCCGGAGTCGAAGGCGGCTCCTCAGTAGGACCCGTGGCCTCGGCGAACAACGTGATGAGGTCCCGGGTGTCCTGGGCGTCGAGGTGGAACATGCGGGCACCCACCAAGCTCGCGAGAATCGGACTGGCAGCCGTCACGATGCCGTCGGCACCGATCCGCAAGGTTCCTCCCGCGGGCCAGTGTCCTAGTAGGACCCCGATGACGTGACGGTCGGCGTCGGCGACCAAAGCCTCAAGCTGAGGGTGGGGGCCGGAAACGGAAGCGACCAGGGCGGTCGAGCCGGGCGGCGAGTCCTCGATCGCGGCGATCGCGGTGTCCAGGTCGGGCGTGATCCGAAGGCGGGAGGACTCGGGGAGGTCCGGCCCGAGCAACCGTATGGCGTCGGGCCGAGGCATGAAGACGGTGGGACCGGTGTCGGCGACCAGATGGATCAGCAAGGCACGGACGGCCGCCTCGGCACCGGCTCCGGTCAGTCCAAGCCCGTGCAGAGCCGCCACGTCCGCGGCGGAAGCGTGCCCATCGATCACGGCCAGCTCCACCTCGGGCGAGCGCACGCCCCTGATGTCGGGAGCGGACGCTCCTGCGGAGCCGGCCTCGTCCTCCATCCGTGTCTGGTCGTCGGCGAGTCGTAGTGCGTGTACCACCGGAGCGAGCGGGGGCAGGGGTTCCTGGTCATCGCTGCCGGGCCGGTAAGCGCGCCGTCGACGACGATGCAGGAGCAGAAGGGCAGCTGCGACTGTGCCGGCGAGTCCCGCCAGGACGAATGCGCCCGTGGCGAGGTCCATCCCTTTGCCCGGAGTGGGCCTAGTCACCGGTTGCCCCTCGGACGGAGGTGCGGGTGCCGGAGGTACTGAGGCTGGAGGCGCTGACGGTGGTGTGATCGGTTCGGCGGGCGCGACTGGTGGTGTGCTGGGTAGCCGAAGGACCCAGCCGGGCCGGATCAGATCCGGGTCGCGGAGCGCCCGGCCGTCGGGTTGTGGTTTGCCCCTGTTCGCTTCGAAGATCTCCGGCCACCGGGCGCCGTCACCGAGTTCACGTCGGGCGATGCGCCACAGGCTGTCGTGCACGCCGTGCTCCGGAAGGCGAACGACAACCTCGGCAGGTTGGCGTGGACTCTCCTCCATCCTTGCCAGAGCAGGAGTTGAGAACGACATCTCGTTGATCGCCACGGTCGATGGCGGTGAGGAACGGCTGAGCAGCCCTGCGACAACAGTCGCGACGAGTACGGCGGCGAGGGCGTGCAGGGGGCCGGCAGCGACGGGATGGACGCCCCGGACCGCGTCGAGTAGGCAGCGGAGCGTGTCGACGGTAAAGACGAGCCAGAGCAACCACGCAAAACACGCGAGGACGTCGAGCAGGAGCGTCACCGACAGCGGATTCAGCAGCGCCGCCTTCAGTTCGTCGAGGGTCGGGACGTGATCGGGTAATGGCCACCCGATGTAGTGGCACAGTCCCCAGGGAACTCCGACGAGGAGTAGCGCGAGCAGGGCGAACGCACAAGACGCACCGGCGAGACGCAGGAGGCGTGGCAGAGTGATCACGGTGCCGCTCCAGGAGTTTGCTCCGGCTCGGCGCGCCCGCTGCCGGTGACCGTGAAGCCGCGCACCCCCACCAGGCCCAGCAGCTGCGTCGAGGACTGGGCGGTCACGAACACGGTGACCGTGTTGCCCGAGACCGTCACCGTGCCGTTCGCGCCGGCAGCGCGCAGGTACTGGTAGGCAGCAGCGGCAGCCGCGCTGGGCTGCAGCCTGGCCCCGCGGCCGGCTCGGTAAGCCTGGAGGTCCAGCTCCTGCGCTCCGGCACGTGCTGCTTCTTCGGCCTGGCCGATCGCACGGGCTTTCGTGGAGAGCGCCAGTCCCCCGTCGAGCACGAGTCCGGCAAGGATCAGGCATGCGGTCACGATGATGACGACGAACGCGGTCACCGAACCTGCGTCATCTCGGAACCAGTGCTTCGCTCTGCCTGTCATGGCTCATTCGCCCCTCGGCCGTCCCCACGCCACCTGTCGACCACCGAACTCGCGGTAGCGCTGACGACCGGCGCTCCCGGAACCCTGAGCAGCGCCAAGTCGGCGTTGTCGACGCGGCAGCTCACCGTCACGGTCACGGTGCTGCCGGGCAGCACCGATCCGGCTTGGGTCTCGACACTCAAGCCGCGGCACGTCACACCTGCCTGCAACAACGCGGCTTCGGCCGTTGCCCGCGCATTTCGGGTAGCTTCCGATTCGTTTCGGGCGATGGTCGCTGCGCGCGCTGCTTGATGCGTGGCGTCGTTGACGCTTACCCGCAAGGTTGCCGCCCGCCCGCAGTACACGACGAAGAGCAGGAGCAGTATCAACGCGGGTGTGAGAAGGGTCAGCTCGACGGTCGCCGAGCCTCGATCGTCGCGAGGCAGGAGGCTTCTCATCGCTCTTGACCCGCGGGCTGGAAGCGCTCCGTGACACCGACAGCTCGCCCGCTCACCGTGAGGTGCAGGAACGGAACGATGCTCACGACTTCCCCTCGAACGTCTACTGTGGACATGGAGGCGGTGCGACTCAGCGAGACAGTAGGCTCTTTCAGTGGACCAGATCCCAGCTGGCTCAACACGTCCACAGCTTCCTCCTTGCCGGCGGCCGTGCTGCCGCCGACGACACGCAGGGCGGCCAAGCCTTGCGTCGCCGCTGTTTGGGCGACGTGCTGTGCGTGAAGCGCAAGGGCGAACTGCGTGATGAGCAGGACCAGCAGCATGAGCAGCGGGGTGGTCACGACCACCTCGACGCTCGCCGAGCCCCTCTCGTCCGCAAGGAGGCGACGCACGGCTACTGCAAGTCGATGCTCTGGGCCTTGGCGATGATCTTGGCCACGATGATGCCCAAGACCGTCAACGCGGCCGCGGCGAGCACGGCGATGCGGATGACCTCCTCCGCGGTGCTTCCTCGTTCGTCGGCCTTCAGCCTCTGCGTCTGTGCGCGGGCGATGAGCAACAGTGTCTGGATCTGCGCGAGCATGGAGCTTTCCTCTCTACAAGGACTGAAAAACGTGCGCTGCGGCCGGATAGCCGATGAAAAGGAGGAAACCCGTCATCAGGCAGATCACCGGGAGGCTCATGCGCTCGGTCGCGGCTTGCGCCTTGCCGAGCGACTCGGCAAGGTCACGCGCGCGCATCGCGCTGGCCTTCGCCGCCAAGCTCGCTCGCACCGGTGCGCCTTCCGTTCCGGCGAGCGAGACCGACGCTGCCAGCTCGACCAACTCCGGCACCCCGAGTTCCTCCCCCAGCTGCCGCAAGGTCGTCCACGGAGTACCGCGGGTCAGCTGCGCGATGTTCAGCGCCCGCCGGATGTGGCCGAAGGCCCAGCCCTGCCCGATGGCCACGGAGTGGTTGAGAGCGGCGTCGACCCCGGCGCCACCCGCGAGCGAGACGCGAACGAGATCGAGGTAGGCAGCCAGGGCATGCCGGAACGCGGCCCGCTTCCGGGCGGCCTGATGCCGTACGTCCGCATCCGGCCACCAGAACCCGCCGACCGCACAGAGCGCTCCGGCGGCCAGCGGGAGCTGCCAAGGCAACGCGAGTCCCGCGACAAGGAGCACGGCTTGCACGGCGGCCGGCAGCAGGAGCCCGACGACGCAGAGGGTGGCCTTTTCGGCGAGTAGCACGTCGATCGGGCGCCCGATCACCTGGAGATCCCGGATGGTGCGCGGGGTCGGCAGGCCGAGTGCACGCAGGCCCTTGGCCGCCGGCCGTCCCCACCGTGCGGCCCATCCGCGCTGGTCCTGCACAGGCAGAACCGGTTCGGGAGCTGACGGTGGCTCGAGAACCGCGCGGAGGTGGGACAGCGGAGGGAGCGGGGGCCGCGCGTAGAGCACTAACGCCCAGAGGCCCGCGCCCATCCCTACCCCGAGCAGAAGCGCGGTGAGGATCATGTCAGCGCCTCCCGGTCGTGTACGAACTGGGTCAGGAAGCGTTCGGGCACTTCGTGTTCGGCGATGCGACGGAGCCACCAGAACCCGAATCCGAAGAGCCCACCGACCAACAGCAGGACCAGCTGACCTACGGCGTCGTCGAACGGCTGGAGGTAGCCCCGGTTGAAGATCACCAGCCCGAGGGCGAACGTGAGGGTCGTACCGACGATCACCCGGACACCAGCACGGGTCCGGGCCCGGTCTGCTTCGATCCGGAGACGGGTGGTCACCTGTTCACGGGCTTCGGCGGCGAGCTCGCTGAGCAGGTCCGCGAGCTGCCGGGTCTGCTGCTCGCTGGCCAGGACCAACGCGGCCACCACCAGGTCCGCGGTCGGATCGTGGAGGTCGTCCGCGAGGTCGCGCAGCGCCGAAGTGAGGTGGTCGCCGCGCTCGATGCGGAGCGCCAGTTCACGCACGGCCGGTCGTATCGCCTCCGGGGCTGTGGAGGCCGTGGCCACGATGGCTTGTTCCAGGCCGGCGGCCGCGGTCAACGTGTCTCTGAGCATCTCGGCCCAGCCGGCGATGCCTTCCATGCGAGCGACCTGATGCGCGTGTTCGACGTCGCGGCCGAGCAAGCGCGGCAGCGACAGGACCGCGACGGCGACCAGGACTCCGCCTACCAGCCACCCCGTGAGCCACGCAGCCCCGATGCCGGCAACCAGTGCGACGGCGGCTCGTCGCGACGAGACCATCGCGCGGAACCGTGCCCACTGCCTACTCGGCGCGGGGGCTGCCGACACCTCGCGTCGGCGCAGCCCAGCCGCGATCAGAATCAGGCCGAGCGCGAAACCTGCGCCGCAGGCACCGGCCGTGAGGCTCGTGACGGTCATGCTCGCCACCACCCGTCGGCGCGTTCGAGGAACCGCGGTTCGAATCCGGCTTCGATCAGTCGCTCGGTGGTGGCCGTCCGCAGCGGCACGCCCGGCACGGCCCGGCCATCGAGGCCGGGGCGGAAGATCTCGTTGGTGATCACCGCTTGGCCGTCCGCGTCGACGACCTCGCGGATCGACGAGACCACCCGTGTGCGGTCATCGCGTGCTTCGGCAAGGTGCAGCACCAGGTGGACCGATGACGCGACCAACCGATTCGTCGCCTCAACGGAGAGCTTCTCGGCACTCTGCGCCGCATACGACGCGAGGCGGTGGAACGCGACCCGCGTGTCGGAGGCGTGCAAGGTTCCCATGCTGCCGTCGTTGCCCTGGGACATCGCCAGGCACATGGGCACGACCTCGGGACCGCGGACCTCTCCGACGATGACCCGGTCGGGAGACATCCTGAGTGCCCACCGCACGAGTTCCGCCTGGCTGATGCCGCCTCTGCCCTCGATGTTGGGTTGCCGGCTCTGCATCGCGACCACATCCGGATGCGCGGGATCCTGGTCGAGCCCGAGTTCGAGAACGTCCTCGATGGTCACCAACCGTTCGTGGGGCGGGATCTCCGAGGCCAGGGCACGCAACATGGTCGTCTTGCCGATCGACGTTCCGCCACAGATGAGGACGTTCAACCGTGCACGCACCACCGCGCCGAGCAGGGATTCCAAGGCCGCGTCGATCGTGCCGAGCTCACGGAGCCGGGCCAGGGTGATCGTGCGGTGGCGGTGACGGCGGATCGAGATGGACGGCCGCCCGGTGACAGCCATCACCGCGAAGAGGCGGGAACCGTCCGGCAACTGCACGCTCACGGCGGGAGAACCGCGGTCGAACCGGCGTTCCTCGACGCTCGCCCTCGCCGCGATCGAACGGACGAGATCGACCAGTTCGGAATCGGACGCGGCGACCGGCCCGACTCGGACGCGTTCCCCGTCCGAGTACCGGACGAAGACGTTGTCGCAGCCGTTGACGTTGATGTTCTCGATACGTTCGTCGGCGAGCAACGGCTCCAGTCCCCCGAAGCCGAACATGTCATCCAGCACCGCCGTGAGGAGCTTGGCCTCATCCTCATCCGACAAGAGGCCAGGCCCACCGGGATGCGCAAGCTGATAGGCGGCGTAGGCGTTCGCGGCATCCGCTGCCAGCCGTTCCGCCAGCGCACGGCGCCCGCGGTAGTCCATCGGAGGCCGGTTCGCTGTCTCGTCGTCGCGGATTCGCTGCGTCAGCCCAGCTGAGACCGCGCGGCGTACCTGCTCGCGCAAGGCGGCAGCAGCAGGATGCTCGTCCTTCAGGGCGGAGACGGCCGTCATCGCGGGCCGCCTCCGTTCGAACTCAGGACGGAGCTGGGCACCGGCCAGGCACCTTTCTGACCGTTCGCCTGCGCCATTCGCGCCTCGACCTCGCGGTGCAGAACTCCGGCCAACGCGGCAACGGCCCGTCCCAACCGTGAGCGATCCGGGCCCGGCCCCGGTGCGGAGCCGCACATCGTCCGGGCACCGCGAGGATCGTCCGGCAGCACGCCCAGTACGGGTATGCGCAGCTCCCTTTCGATCTCGGCCCTGGGGTAGCCGGAGCCGATCAGCACGAGGGCAGGTGCGGCGGTCCAGACCGGCACCATCGGCAACAAACCCATCAGATGGGACAGCTCATCCGCCCTTGGCCTCGCCAGCATCAGCACCGCATTCGCACTCCGGACCAGGGGCAGCGCCGGCGAGGTCCGGTCCAGCCGACCCACATCGACCACCACGTTCAGGTTCGGATCACGCGCCGCTGGCTGGAGCGCGGCGATCCCGCGTGACGCGAGCACATCCAGTGCCCCTCGTGCTTGCTCGGCCGTGACCGGACCCGGCACGACACGCAGACCCCCGGGAAGTTGCTGGCTATGTGTGAGAAGCAGGCCTGGAGCCGGATCGTGTCGTGCCGCGGCCGCGAGGGACACCAGACCTGGGTGCGCGCTGAGCCTGAAGCGGGCGACGAGGTCCCCGCCCGACGGATCGGCCTCGACCATCACGGCTTCCGCCGTTGGCCAGCGTGCCGCCAATGCCAGCGCGGTAACCGTGACGCCTGGCGATGCCTTCGCGGAGCACACGGTGATCAGCATCAGCGGCCTCCGATGGGCAAGGCGACCAGGGAGACCTCCCCGGCCGGCAGCGCGGCCACCTGGAGAGCCGAGGCGACCGGCATCTGCAGCGCGACGACGCTCGCCTGATCGCTGGTCGAAGGTTCCACGGTCACGACGGTGGCGGGCCACGGGCCGCCGGAGGACGGCTGGCCAGATCCGTTCGTCCCAGCGGACAAGATCACCGACACAGGAGCACCGCTGTTCAGCTGGGGCGGGTACTGCCCCGGCTTGACGAACACCGCGACCAGTGCCTGACCCGGCTCGGGAAGCTGAGCGGCACCGAAAGCCTTGGAAGACAACAACGTTCCTGCAGGCAGGGAATAAGCGAGCGGCTGCCCGAGCACAGCCGCCTCCCGATCCGCCGGGACGACATCCATGTCCGCGTCGACGCTCACGGAGACCTGGCGAACGTCCTGTGCGTGGAGCAGGTCGCCGACCGCAACGTCGTGCACAAGGGCCAGTACGGACTGCCGGTGACCGCCTTCCAACACCGTGATCACCGCACCGCCGGCACAAAGGACCACGAGCAGCGCGCCGAGCACCAGGTACGGCACTCGTCTGCGCCGGACTCCGGTCAGTCGCGATGGCGAGGCGGCCTTGCCGCGAACCCACAGTCGACTGGACGACAGAGGATCCTGCGCTGGGCTTTGCGTGGAAAACGGTGCCGACATCTGCGCACCTCTAGTTCCTGTTCAGTGCTTGTGATTCCAGCACGACGAAAGAGCTCGTTCCTGCCGTGGTGAGCCCGGGGAACGTGCCACCCTGTCCGGCACCGCTCCAGGTCACGCTCCAATGAACTGTGGCATAAACGGGGAAAGCGTTGCCCGGTCTCCCCAAGGACGATCGTTTGTAGGTGTGGCCGCAGTCCGGGGACGACGCCACTGGATCGCCGCCGCTGGGGAACGGGGTGCCCGCACCACGACAGGTCACGCTGGTCCCGTCGCCGAGATTCCACGTCACAGTCTGCGGAGTCGCGGTGGCCGTCACCGAGACTCCGGGAACCGACGCCGTTGCCGATTGCGGACCGAAAGTGCTCCCGTCGATCCACAGCCAGGTCGGCAGATTGACCAATTGGTCCCCCACGGGATTCGCCCGTATCCCCGGAGACGGGAGTCGAAGCTGGTTGTACGCCTGTTGCGCCAGCTCTTGAGGCGATGGGAGGGCAGGAGCACCGGGCGCCTGCCCGTCCGGAATCCAGACCGGCAGCCGATACAGCGCGTCGGCGGTTCCCGGGCCGGAGCACCTCCACACGTACCACGCTCCTCCTGGCTGGCCTCCCTGCTGAATGAACTGCGCTGCAGCAGGGCGGTATGCGACAAGGGTTGTGCCGCCAGAACCCGGATTCGGCCGGTGGGACACGTTGGTGGTGCCCGACGCGGGAGGCTGGTAGTCACTCCGTACGTAGCTGCAGTCCGCCGCATCCTTCGGGGCGTCGGTTATCCGGTCGCCGGGCTGCGGGCTCTCCGCGTCGTTACCGTGGTTTCCTTGTGTCCCCGAGTGATTCGGGCGGGCGGGCCGCTCCGGCCCAGAGGATCCCCCTTCGCCGGCACCGAGTTGACAACCGGTGTACGAGGTCTGTCCGCAATCGACGTTCCCCCATGGATCTGCGGCGTAAGCCGCGCCAGCAGCGGTCAGAACGACAGCGGAGGCCAGGCTCGCGATGGTCAGAAGCTTCGTCAACATGAGCCGAGCCCCTCTACCGCGAACTGCTCGACCTTCCAAGTGGCGTCGGCCTGCTTCTTGACCTCCGCGTAGATGCGCCTGTGGCCGCCTGGCGAGTTGTCGACGAGTTCGTTCGTGCCTTCCTTGTACTGCAACCAGTTCGTGGAGTCACCGCAGTCGCTGAGGCGGATCGTCGTCGGCGCGTCCGGCGGATCCACGGCCGTCACAGCCGGGTTGTTCCGCGGAGCTCCCTTGCTCACGACGTGGTTGAAATGGTCGGCGTAGAGACTGCGAGTGATTGTGGTCAAGGCGTTTCCGGTGGCGTAACGGGCCAGTTCCGGCGCCTGCCAGTCCGATGTCTCTCCGGCGCGCGCCATCGCTTGCCACATCTGCACATAGCTTGCGCTCGCCTGTTGGACCGCCTCCTGCGCGGGTGAGATCGTCGTCGGTGGCGGAGCAGCTGCGGAGACGGTGGTAGCGGTTGAAGGCGGCGGTGTTGACCCGTTGCCAGTACACGAAGTGACAGCCACTCCGAATAGGACGAGTACGCAGGTTCTTCGAAAGAAGACTGCTCGCCGTCCGTCTGCCTTCACGTTCCTGTCCCTCCCCGTCTTGTGCCGCGCCCCGACGCGGTCTATAACGTGTACCTCTCACCCCCGTGGTCACCTCAACCGGACCACGAGCATTTCAAGGAAAAACCGGGACGAATCCGCGTAAATCACTCGTTCGGCCGAGCTTTCGTAGATCGAGATGACTTCATAGTCACTCTGTGGAATCACGCTGGAGGAAGCAACGAATACAGGCACATTCGTTCTGTTCTGGGTGACAGCAGGCGCGGTTGCCACTCTGGCCGTCATGGCTGCAGTTCGCCATCGCGAGCGCGCCATCAAGGCGGGGCACGTGCTTCTGGTCGTCAGCCTTGTCTCCGCCACCATCGCGCTATTGACAGTCCGTTGTGGACTCAGTCCGACGCTCTGCGTACCCAGCTCGTTCCTCGCGACTGCCGTACCACTGACGGTCCTCGACGCGAAGACGCGCCGACTGCCCAACTGGCTCCTCGGTATCGGCTACGGCCTACTGCTCGCCGCGGCAGCGGCCGCCGGAAGCGCAAGCCGCGACTTCGTTTCTCCTCTGCGAGCGGTCACCGGAGCCGCAGCGCTGACCGCCTTCTTCGTTGCCCTCTACCTTCTGGCAGGCGACGACATCGGCGGCGGAGACGTGAAGCTCGCCGGCCAGCTCGGATTCGTGCTCGCGTGGCACGGATGGCCCACCCTGCTGGTCGGCACCATCACCGGCTGGGCGCTCGCCGCAGTAGGCGCCGCGGTAGTGCGCGCTCGCGGATCTCAGGGAGTGGTGCTTCCACTTGCGCCCTATCTCGTCGCCGGAGTGATCGTCGCACTGGCCGGTGCTCCTTGATGTCAACCCGTCGCGCTGATCCGGCGACGGAACCTCGTCGCGTCGCCAGCGTCACCGCAGCGCGAGCAGCGATAGGTGCCGTGTGCCGGCCGGACGCAAAATGCCTGCGACCGGTAGAACGGGCACCTGCCCAGCACCGAGCGGCCTCAGCATGGTGTGCTGTCGGACCAGCCCAACCAGATCGTCCTCGCCCGCGGCTCGATGGATCCGAGCGCGGTAATGGCCATATCGGCACATTGGCGCCGACAACGAGGCTTCGAGCGGGGCGTCGCCCTTAACGTGCGTACTCGATCGCACACCTTCGACGGTCCGTGCAACACGTCCACTTACGCCAGGACCAGCCCGTCCAGCGTCTCGGGACTTCGGTGTCGCGGTCGGTGCTGGAGGTCCAGCGGCGCAGCACCTCGACGATCTGGTCGCGGGCCTCGACATGGACCTGTTCCACTGCACCCCAGCTACTCCAGCGCCTCATCGGTCAACGGCCGGGCGAGCGACACGGTGGAGCCGGCGCCCTCGCGCTTACCGTCGCCGCCGGCGAGCCAGCCGCGATTCTCGCGGTCCACGATCCGGGAGTGATGCTGGCGCTGCGCCGCCGCCATGTTGTCCTCAGGCACGAGGGCCGGAGACGAGGTGGTCAGCTTCGCGTCTGCTTCGGCGTAGCTAATCCCCCTGCCCGAGGGCGAGGGCACGGGCTTTCGCGCAGCGGCTGGTACTGGTCTTCGGCATCATCGTCCGTTCCGGCTCCCACGCCACCGGCCTCGACGGCATCGCACAGGCCGAACTCCCGCGGGTCATGAGGAACCTTGGCCGACGGAGGAGCGATCAGGACTTTCAGCTCGCGGACACGCTGATCGCCCGCGTGCCGCCTTACTCGGCTTTGTGCAGCAGGTGCTCGGGCTTGAACTCCGCGACGTAGAGCCGCCCGAAGTCGATCCAGTCGGAAGCGGACGCGCGGTCGTCCGCGAGCTCGTCCAGGCAGTCGTCGATGTCCCAGCCTTCGATCACCCTGTAAGTGAACAGTTCAGAATGGGCTGGCGTGTCGGCTTTGCTTGCGGTGCAGGATGTTCCAGGATCACGGCGTGCGCGAGGAAGTCCTGACCGATGAG
>NZ_FORP01000025.1 GCF_900114035.1 Amycolatopsis sacchari
TGACCAACCCGAGGCACGCCCACATGGTAGAGAGAAAACCCCGCCACCACAGGAGCCCCGCCACGCGTGTCAGACCCCAACCCCCGCCTAACTTAGCGGTATTGGCCGGCGGGCAGGCTCCAGGATGATGGGCCCAAAGGGACCTCACCTTGGGGTGGGTGGTCGAGTTGAGTGATCATCCCGTCGCCTGCGGTTTGTGCATATCACTTTGCTCCAGAGCCGCAAGCCTGGCATAGCAAGCGCGAGTCCCAGCGCATGTTGCGGCCCTGGCCCAAAGTGATCGCCCGGTTTCAGGCGACGGGATGATCACCCAACTCTCGGGTGTACTGCGGGCCTGACGGCCCCCTAATCCTCATCCACCAGCAGCGCTTCCAGCGCCACCAGGCCAGCCGCGAGATCCCGCTGCAGCTCCTCCGGTAGGCGGTCGATGCGCTTGTTCAGCTCGTGCACCCTCGTGGAACGCACGCCCGACAGCATCCGCTCGCCGTCCTCCGTGGCCGTCGCCAGCCAGGCTCGCCTGTCGATGGGGTCGGGTTCTCTCCGGGCGTAGCCGGACTCCACGAGTGACGCCACGATGCGGGACATCGTCGCCGCCGCGACGCCCTCCTTCACCGCCAGGTCGCCCAGCCGCATGGGGCCCGAGGCGACCAGCGTGGCCAGCGCGGAGATCGAACCGTGCCCCGGACCGGGACTGCCCGCCTGCCGCAAAGATCGTGACAGCCTGCCCACCGCCAGGAACAACCGCCCGGCGACGTCCTCGGTCGTCGACGTGTTCACCTCGAGCTCCTTCTGCTCGCCGTCCCCCGTTGCCAAGAGTTCGGACCACGATACGTGCACCCCACGTCTGGGTACGGTGAACACCGTAATCCGGACGTTCTCGGCAACCCAGGGTCAGCGGGCGGGAGAAGAAGCCTGCGCCCAGAATCGTTGTGGAATGCGGCCCGCGCCCCGCGCCAGCCGTCCCGCGACGACCGCCGAGCGCATCGCTTGCGCCATCCGTTCGGGGTCCTGCGCGCGCGTCACGGCCGTGGACAGCAGCACCGCGTCGCAGCCCAGCTCCATCGCGAGCGCCGCGTCCGAAGCCGTGCCGATGCCCGCGTCGAGCACGATCGGCACGCCCGCCCTGGACACGATCAGCTCGATGTTGTGCGGGTTCCGGATCCCGAGGCCCGTCCCGATGGGCGCGCCGAGCGGCATCACCGCCGCGCAGCCCGCCTCCTCCAGCCGCAACGCCAGCACCGGGTCGTCGTTCGTGTACGCCAGCACGGTGAACCCGTCGGCCACCAGACGTTCCGCCGCGTCGAGGGTCTCGATGGGGTCCGGCAGCAGCGTCCGGTCGTCGGCGTGGACCTCCAGCTTGATCAGGTCCGTCTCCAGCGCCTCCCGCGCCAGCTGCGCCGTCAGCACCGCCTCGGCCGCGCTCCGGCAGCCCGCCGTGTTCGGCAACAGCCCGATATCCAGCCGCCGCACCAGTTCCAGCACCCCGGAGCCGCCCTCGGCGTCCGCACGGCGCATCGCGACCGTCGTCAGCTCGGTGCCGGACGCGACCAACGCGCGTTCCAGCACCGCGAGGTTCGCCGCGCCGCCCGTGCCGATGATCAGCCGCGAGCCGAGTTTGTGCTCGCCGATGACCAGCTGGTCCCCGTCCACCGTCTCACCCACCTTGCACCGCCGTCAGGATCTCCAGCCGCGCGCCCGCCGGCACGACCACGTCGTCCCAGTCGCCCCGCCGGACGACTTCGCCGTCCAGCGCCACGGCGATGCCACGCGGCGCCGTGCCGAGCGCCTCGACCAGCCCGGCGACCGTGGTGCCGTCGGGGAAGGCCCGCCACTCGCCGTTGACCTGTACTTCCATCTACTTCTCTCCCAGCCGGTGTGGATCGGCCGCCGCCACGTGCGGAGGCGGCGGGGCGCCGCCGAGCAGGGCGACGACCGCGTCCGCCGTCACCGGTGCCAGCAGCAGCCCGTTGCGGTGGTGACCGGTCGCAGCCAGCACGCCGGGGCTCAGTTCGCCGATGAACGGCACGGTGTCGACGCTCGCCGCGCGCAGCCCGGACGCGCATTCCACGAGCTCGTACTCGTCGATGCTCGGGAAGATCCGTTCGGCGCCTTCCAGCAGCTCACGCACGCCCCGCGCGCTCACCGTCTCGTCGAACCCGGCCTCGTACTGCGTCGCCCCCAGCACGAGTTCCCCGTGGTCACGCGGCACGAGGTAGATCGGCCGCCCTTCGACGACGCCCCGCACGGTGCGCGCCGGCGGCGGCAGGCTCGTGCGCCTCGCCCGCAACCGCAGGATCTCGCCCTTCAGCGGCCGGACCGCGAGCGCCGGGTGCAGCCGGCCGCTCCGCGCCCCGGCGGCGATGACGGCGACGTCGCACCGCACCTCACCGGCGAGCGTCCGGACCCGGCCGGGTTCGAGATCCGTCACCTCGTCGTCGGCGAACTTCACACCCCGCCGGACGGCCGCGGCCTGCAACGACCGCAGCAGCCGCCGGTTGTCCACCGCCAGGTCACCGGGCACGAGCAGCGCGCGGATCCCGTTGACGCCGGGCTCCAGCGCCCGCAACTGACGACCGGTGACGGACTCGACCTCGCGCCCCAGTGAGGCGAGGTATCCGGCGAGCACTTCCAGCTGCTCCGCGTCACCCCGGTCGAGCGCGACCACGACTGTGCCCGCGGTCGACAACCCGGGATCACCCCCGTCGCGGGTCAACTCCGCCGCGAACGCCGGCCAGCGCCGGAGCGACTCCTCGCCGAGGTGCAGCGCGGCCTCCTCACCGGGCCACGCCTCGGTGACCGGCGCGAGCATCCCGCCCGCGACCCACGAAGCCCCGCGGCCGGGCGAAGGATCGACCACCGTGACGTCGTGCCCCGCGAGCGCGGCGCGCCACGCCACCGACAGACCGATGACCCCGCCGCCGATCACGGCTACTCGTTCGACCACAGAAATCACGCTCCCTGCGCCGGCATTATCCGGATCAGGTTCCACGGTCGGAGCGGTCGCGGCTCCCTCTCAGCCCGTGCCTCGGGCTCCCGTGCGGACCCCTCCACCATAACCCGTCGGCTACCGTGACGACCATGCCAGGGCTCAGCGGGGACCAGATCAGGAAGCGGCTCGACGAGGCACGGCTCTACCTGTGCACCGACGCGCGGCGGGACCGCGGCGACCTCGCGGAGTTCGCCGACGCGGCGTTGGCCGGCGGGGTCGACATCATCCAGCTCCGCGACAAGACGGGCGGCGCTCCCCTGGAGGCGAAGCAGGAGCTGGCGGCGCTGGAGGTGCTCGCCGAGGCGTGTGCCCGCCACGGCGCGCTGCTCGCCGTGAACGACCGCGCGGACGTGGCGCTCGCCGTGGACGCCGACGTGCTGCACCTGGGCCAGGACGACCTGCCGGTGCCGGTCGCCCGCCGCATCCTCGGCGACGGACCGGTGATCGGCCGCTCGACGCACTCGGTGGAGCAGGCGCGCGCGGCGGAGGCGGAGCCGGGCGTGGACTACTTCTGCACCGGCCCGTGCTGGCCGACGCCGACGAAGCCGGGCCGTCCCGCGCCGGGGCTCGACCTGGTGCGGGCGACGGCCGGGGCGCGCCGCCCGTGGTTCGCCATCGGCGGAATCGACGAAAAGCGCCTGCCCGAGGTGCTCGAGGCAGGCGCTTCGCGAGTGGTGGTGGTGCGGGCCATCACCGAGGCCGACGACCCGCGTGAAGCCGCCCGGCGGCTGGCCGAGCGGCTGCGCTGACGGCTCAGCCGCTGGTCGGGGCCGCGCTCTGGGTCGGCGTCGCCGACTGGGTGGGAGTGGCGCTGGTCTGCGACTGCGTCTCCTCCTGGGTGGGCGTCGCCGACTCCGAGGTCGACGTCCGCGTGGTCGACGAAGGCGCCGACGAGCGCGAGCGCGACGACGGGGTCTCCGTGACCGTCCTGGTCGTGTCCGTGGTCGGCTCCGACCCGCCGGACTTGCCACCGCCGCCGACGACCTGGCTGAACGTCGTGCCCTTGCCGCCGGAGACCGCGTGCCCGGTCACGGACTCGAACCCGGTCAGCGCGAGCATGCCGATGACGAACGCCGCCACGCTCGTGCCCACGATGAGCGTCCACCGGTTCTTCCACCAGGGCTTCTTGGCCGGCTTCTCCGGCGCCGCCAGCACCGTCGTCCGCATCCCCGTCATGCCCGTCGCCCCCGGCTTCGGGATGTAGACCGTGCGCTGACCGGCGGCGGACTGCCCGGCGCCCGCCATCGGGATGTGCTGCGTCGGCTGTGCGGCGCCGCCCCCGGGTACCTGCCGCGTCGGCTGCACCAACGGGTTCACCGACGTCGCGGGCGGTTCGACGAACCGCGTCTCCTGGCGCAGTCGCGTGTCGTTGAGCGCCAGCATCTCCGCCGTCCTGCGCGCCGCTTCCTTCGTGCGTTTCAGCGAACGCAGGTACAGCTCACTGCCGATCGTCGTGATGATGCTGGCGATCCCCGCACCGGCGACCGTGCCGCCCACCCCCAGCGTCGAGCCCAGGAACGCGGCCGTGATCGCGGCCAGCGCCGACGCCACCACCTGTGCCGGCTTGAGGCCGGACTTCTCTTTTTCTTCCTCGGCCATGATTCCGATCTGCTCGCAGGTTGCCACGCCGTGATACCACGGTGTTCAACGTGTTAGTCGATCGAAATGCTCCCGGTGTTAGCAGTTTCGTGAGCCGCACCACGGCGTCTGTCCACAGTGGACTCGAATACTCACGGGTACTTCACCGGCCCACCTGCGTCGGCGGCCCGTCGACCGCGCAGTGCAGGCAGTGCTGCCCATGGTCTTTCCCTTGTGGCCCAACGTGTTCCGGCTTCAACACGGAGTTGCTGACGCCGAGCGCGAGCAGGCCGCCGAGCGCCGCGAGACCGGCGCAGACGACCAGCGAAACCCGCCAGCCGGCGGTGAGCGCCACGGGATCGGCGTAGGACTCCCCGGACAGCCCGGCGACCGCGGGCAACACGGCGATCGCCAGCAACGTGCCCGCCCGCGCGATCGCGTTGTTGACCCCCGAGGCGACCCCGGCGTGCTCGGCGGGTGCCGCGGCGAGCACCGTCGCCGTCACCGGTGCGACCACCGCCGCCAACCCGAGCCCGAACACGAGGACCGCGGGCAGCACGGTCCCCAGGTACGACGAGCCCGGTCCGACGCGCGTCAGCAGCAGCATGCCCGCGGCCAGCACGAACGGCCCCGCGACGAGCTGGAGGCGGGGGCCGATCCGCTGCGCGAGCGCGCCGGACCGGCCCGACAGCACGAGCATGACGACCGTGATGGGCAGCCCGGCCAGGCCCGCGGCCGTCGGCGAGTACCGCAGCGACACCTGCAACTGCAGCACCAGCAGGGTCATCACGCCGCCGAGCGCCGCGTACACGACGAACGTCAGCGCGTTGGACGCCGTGAACGTGCGGTCGGCGAACATCCGCGGCGGCACGAGCGGGTCCGCCGACCGCCGCTGCCGCACCACGAACGCGGCCAGGGCGACGAGCCCCACCGCGCCCGCGACCAGCACCAGCGGGTCCGCCACACCCCGGGCCGGCGCCTCGACGAGCGCCGCCGTGACCCCGGCGAGCCCGGCCGCGCCCAGCACCGACCCGGTCACGTCCAGCCGCCCTTCCGCGGTCTCGTCGCGCGACTCGGGCACGTAGCGGCGGGCGAGCCAGACGCACGCGACCGCCACCGGCAGGTTGATCAGGAAACCCAGCCGCCACGACCACGCCTGCACCAGCAACCCGCCGACCAGCGGCCCGGCCGCCGCCGCGAGCCCGCCGAGCCCCGACCACGCGCCGATCGCCCTCGGCCGGTCCTCCTGCGCGAACGACGACTGGAGGATCGCCAGCGAACCCGGTGTCAGCAACGCGCCGCCGACACCCTGCAGCACGCGCGTCACGACGAGCATCGGCGTGGACACGGCGAGCCCGCACAGCAGCGAAGCCGCGCCGAACCAGACGACCCCGACGAGGAACACGCGCCGCCTGCCGAAGCGGTCGCCCAGCGAACCCGCGATCAGGATCAACGCCGCCAGCGCGAGCAGGTAGCCGTCGAGGATCCACTGCAGACCCGCCACCGAGGCGTCGAACTCCGCCCCGATCCTGGGCAGCGCGACGTTGACGATCGAACCGTCGAGCATCGCCATCCCGGACCCGAGGATGGTGGTGGCGAGGACACCGCGCGCCCGCGCGGTGCCCCAGCGCACGGTCACGGGGTGGTCAGGGTGGTGACGAACTTGTACCGGTCACCGCGGTAGATGGAACGGACGAACTCCACGGGCTTGCCGTCCGAACCGAACGAGTGCCGGGACAGCAGCAGCACCGGCATCCCGACGTCGGCGCCGAGCAGCTCCGCCTCGACGGGGCCGGCGAGCGAGGTCTCGATCGTCTCCTCGGCGCGTTCCATCTGGACACCGAACTGCTCGCGCAGAACCGCGTACAACGAGCCGCCGCCCGAGATGTGCTTGCGCAGCCCCCGGAACCGGGACAGCGGCAGGTGCGTGGTCTCCAGCGCCATCGGCTCGCCGTCAGCGAGGCGCAGCCGGCGCATGCGCAGGATCTTGGCGCCGCTGCGGATGCCGAGCAGCTTCGACATCTCCGGTTCGGACGGCAGCTCCTCGATCTCCAGCAGCTTCGACGACGGCTCGCGGCCCTGCGCCCGCATGTCCTCGGTGTACGACGACAGCTGGAGGCGCTGGGCGAGCTTGGGTTCCGCGGCGAAGGTGCCCTTGCCCTGCACGCGGTGCAGGCGCCCTTCGGCGGTCAGGTCGGCGAGCGCCTGGCGGACGGTCGTGCGGGAGACCCCGAAGTCGGTGGCGAGCGCACGCTCGGTGGGGATGGGCGAACCGGGGGGCAGGCTCTCCAGGAGGTCGAGGAGGTGCTGCTTCAACGCCCAGTACTTCGGTTCGCGCTGCCCGCGCGTGGGTGACTCCAACATGACCGACTCCCTCTTTCGACACGCCTCCCGGCGCGAGAAGAAACTACCCTTTCGCCCCGTCTTCCCGCCCGGGTTTAGTATTGGTCTAGACCTTAAAGGGGTAATGCTGCGAAGATGCGGGAAAACCTACCGGATTCCGGCCTCGGTTCGCCCTGGCGGCACGGTGCCGACCACGCGCACAATCGCAGGAGCACGAAAGGGAGAACTATGACCCGCCCCGGACAGCACATGGCAGCGGAGATCGCCGAGCAACCTGAGGTGCTGGCCGGCCTCGTGGCCCGGCGCGCGGAGATCGCCGAGGTGGCGCAGGTCATCGCCCACCGTCCGCCGCGGTTCGCGCTGCTGGCCGCGCGCGGGTCGAGCGATCACGCGGCGTTGTACGCGAAGTACCTGATCGAGGTAATGCTCGGGCTGCCGGCGGGGCTCGTGTCCCCGTCGACCGTCACACTCTACGGTGCGCGCCCCGACCTGCGCGACGTCCTGCTCGTGTCCGTCAGCCAGAGCGGCGGCTCCCCTGACCTGCTGGAATTCACCGAGACCGCGCGCAAGCAGGGGGCGCTGACCGTCGCGGTCACCAACACGCCGGACAGCCCGCTGCACCGCGCGGCCGAACTGGGCGTGAACATCGGCGCGGGCACGGAGCGTGCCGTCGCCGCCACCAAGACGTACTCCGCCACACTGCTGGCGCTGTACCTGCTGATCGACGCCGTGCGCGGGGGCGACGGCTCCGCGGCCGCCGAGCTGGGCCCGCTCGCCGAGCAGGCGCTGCAGGCGCCCGTGCAGCGCGCGGTGGACCGGTACCGCTTCGTCAACCGCATCATCACCACCGGCCGCGGCTACTCGTACGCCACGGCGCTGGAGTCGGCGCTGAAACTCGCCGAGACCAGCTACCTCGCCGCCCGCGCGTACAGCGGTGCTGACCTGTTGCACGGTCCCGTCGCGGCGATCGACGAGGACACCGCGGTGCTCGCCGTGACCGGCACCGGGCGCGGCGGTGCGGCGATGCAGGACGTGCTGAAAGCGGTTGCCGAGCGGGGCGCGGACGTGCTGGCGCTCGGTTCCGCGGCCGACGACGTGCCCGCGGCGCTGCGGATCCCCGTCCCGGCGGTGGCCGAGGAGCTGGCGCCGGTGCTGGAGGTGCTGCCGGTGCAGCAGCTCGCGCTGGGCCTGTCGGTCGCGCGCGGTGGCGACCCGGACAGCCCGCGCGGCCTGCTGAAGGTGACCAGGACGCGATGAGCTTCGTCATCGGGGTGGACGCGGGCGGCACGTCCACCCGCGCCATCGCCGTGGACGCGGCGGGCACGGTGCTCGGCACCGGCCGCTCCGGTGGCGCGAACCCCAACTCGCACTCGCCGTCGATCGCGGTCGCCCACCTCGCGGAAGCGATCGAGGGCTGCCTGTCGGGGCTGAACGTGCAGGAGGCAAACGCTTGCGTCGTCGGCATGGCCGGCAGCAGCAAGCTCACCGACCCCGCGGTGGCGGAGCTGTTCGACGCCACCTGGCAGCGGCTCGGCCTCGGCGAGGTCCAGGTGCGGACGGATCCCGAGGTGGCGTTCGCGTCGGCGACCTCCGCCCCGGACGGCACGGTGCTCGTCGCGGGCACGGGGTCGATCGCGGGCCGCATCCGCAAGCGGCGTCTGGTCGCCACGGCCGGCGGTTACGGCTGGTTGCTGGGCGACGAGGGTTCGGCGTTCTGGCTCGGCCGCGAGGCCGTCCGCGCGACGCTGGACGCGCTCGCCGCCCGGCGCGAACTCGGCGAGCTGGCGCGGTCCGTGCTCGCGGAGGCGGAGGTGGAGACGGATGATCCGCTCCTGGCGTGGCAACAGCTGATCACGGTGGCCAACGCGGAGGCGCCGATCCGCCTCGCCCGGTTCGCCCCGCTGGTCAGCACGGCGGCCGACGCGGGTCCGATCCTCGACCGGGCCGCGGACCTGCTGGCCGGCCTCGCCCGCGAGGCCCGGGAGCCGGGCGAGGACACGCCGGTGGTGCTCGTGGGGAGCGTGCTGGCGGGCCCCGTCGGCGAGCGCGTGCGCGCGAAACTGGCCGGGCTCGACGTCCTGACCAGCACCGATGGCGTGCTGGGCGCGGCGTGGCTCGCCGCGGTCGAGGCCTACGGCGAGGGCGCCGTCAGGCCTGCTCCTCCTGCTCCGGCTCCTTGAGCCGCAGGCCCGGATGGTCGTCGGGCAGGGTCCGGTAGAGCACCCAGCCGCTCACCGCGATCGTCAGCGCCTGCAGCGGCCACGTCAGCACCGTGCGCGCGATGCCGAGCGCGACCAGCTGGCCCGTCCACCACAGCGGCAGGTAGACCGCCACCCGCAGCAGGTACTGGCACGACCACGTCAGGCTCGCCCGTGAGTACGCGCGCAGCAGGTCCGGGTCACGGCGCCAGCGCGTCTTCTGCCCCAGCAGCAACCCGACGACGACCCCCAGCAACGGCCACCGCACCACCACGCTCGCCGCCCACAGCAGGGCGCTCGCGATGTTCGACAGCAGCTGGATCAGGAAGAAGTCCTGCGCGCGCCCGGTGTGCAGGGCGATCAGCGCGGCGACGATCACGGCGGCGAGGCTCACCACGACCGCCCGCGCCTTGTCCCCCCGCACCAGCCGGAACACGCCCACGACGACGGCCGTCGCGATGGCGGCCGCCGAGCCCCACGCGATCGAGTTCCCCGCGATCAGCCAGCCGAGCACGAAGGCCAGCGGCGGCAGGCTCGCGTCCACCGCACCCTTGCGGCCACCGAGCACCGTGGCCAGCGACTCCCGCTCCCGCGTCCCTTGTGAGGTCACCCTTACATGCTGCCCGAAGAATCCCGTTCCGGGAACGTCCGGGGAGATCTTGCCCACAGGGCGCCGCGCACGGCGGTAATACGGAGGCGCGGGTGACCGACAACGTAAGAGACTGTGACCTCACGGGAAACCGACGGTGGCGCAGGTCGGGAACAGGAGTGCATCCTCGCGGTGTTGGCTCCTGGGGGGAACTGAATATCGGTGCTGGAGAGAGGGGATCGCAGCGTGTACGGCTACGACAGCTATGTCGCCCTGGGTGACAGCTTCACCGAGGGCCTCAACGACGAACTCCCCGACGGCACCTTTCGCGGCTGGGCCGACCGGCTCGCCGGGATCCTCGCGGGGGACACACCCGGTTTCCAGTACGCCAACCTTGCGCTGCGCGGCAAGATGCTCGCCGAGATCGTCGACGAACAGGTACCCGTGGCGCTCGAACTCAAACCCGATCTGGTGACGTTCTGCGGTGGTGGCAACGATGTCATCGTCCCCGGCACCGACGTGGACGAGATCTCCGCGCAGATCGACTCGGTGGTCGCCGCGCTGCGGGGCGCCGGCATCGAGGTGCTGCTGTTCAACGGTCCCGACACGAAGACGCTGTCGGTGATGAGCGTGCTGCGCGGCAAGATCGGCATCTACAACACGAACCTGTGGGCGATCGCGGCCCGGCACGGCGCGCAGGTGGTTGACCTGTGGACCATGGACGTGCTGCGGGACCCCCGCGCGTGGAGCGACGACCGGCTGCACTTCACCGCCGAGGGCCACCGCCGGATCGCCTTGCGCGCGGCGGAGATGCTGGGCGTCCCGGTGACGGAGGACTGGCGCGAGCCGTGGCCCGCGCTCGACCTCCCGCGCAACTGGGTGGCGCTGCGCCGGGCGGACCTGGCCTGGGGCAAGACGCACCTGCTGCCGTGGATCCGCCGTCAGCTGCGTGGCGAGTCGATGGGTGACGGCCTGTCCCCGAAGCGCCCGCAGCTCACGCCGTTCGTGCTGCCGTCGCTGTCGTCCTCGGACGAGCACGCGCACACCCGCTGAAGCAGGGTGGTGGGTGGCGCCGATGGTGCCGCCCACCACCCTGGCCAGTGCCGTAGGTACCACTGATAGGGCCAGCCACTTCCCCACCACCACCCTCAACAGAGACGCTCCGCGCCACTGCTAAGGCCAGCCACTTCCCCACCACCACCCTCAACGGAGGCGCTCCGCGCCGCTGCTAAGTTCTCAGGCATGCCGCTCCCGCACTGGACCATGGAGGGCGTACTCCCGCCAGGGCGGCTGCCAGCCGATCTCGCCGACATCTACGAGCGGCTCGTCTTCGACGCGCCGCACCAGAACGAGCGGGAAATCCTGTTCAGCGCGCTCAACAGCTACCTCGGCGCGGTCGCCCGCGTCATCCCCAGCGGACGGGCCTGGATCGGCGGCGCGTTCATCGCCCGCACCGAGCACGTGCCCAGCGGGCTGGACGTGGTCCTCATGCCGGACGACTGGGGCAGCCTCAAGCGCATGACCGGCCCGGTCCGCGACGCGCTCTACGGCCTGCTCACGCTGCGCGGGGTGATCATCGGCCAGCCCGCGATGTACCTGGACCAGGTGCAACCGGTGGGCGGCCTGCTCGACGGCTTCCTGTGCTTCCCCGGTGACGAGGACATCTGGGCGCAGACCTGGTCGATGTCCGGCACGCGCGGCTTCCCCGAGGTGATCTGGTGACGGAGTTCCGCAGGATCGCCGACGACATCCCCGGCGGCACCTGGCTCGACGACCTGGCGCGCGCGTCGGCGATGGCGGCGCACGCGAAGTTCGAGCGCACGTCGCGCTCCCCGCTGTTGCGGGTGTCGATGCTGGGCTCGACGAACCTCGACGCGTACACGTTCTCCGACATCAGCCGCGCGCTGCAGGACGCCACGGCCAAGATCGGGCACATCATCCGCAACCCGCAGGCCGAGGTCACCTACGTCCAGCCGACGGACCGGGACAAGGCGCCGCTCATCCAGCGCGGTCAGGCGGGCAACACGATCTTCTTCGGCTTCCCCGAGCCCGCGCTCGACGACGCGCTGATCCACGACGGCATCGAGAGCCTGTCCGAGCGCGCGGTGAAGGAGCTGTGCGACTTCCTGCCCGCCAACGGCTCCGACGACGGCGCGCTCGACGCCGTCCTGCTGCAGCGCGACACCGTGCGCAACGCGGTCAGCGACATCGTCAACGCGGTGGTCAAGAACGTCGGCATCGGCATCCAGCTGACCCCCACCTCGGGTGACGACGTGGCCCGCAGCATGACCCTGGACCAGGCGAAGGTGCTGCACGGCAGCCTGCGCGAGTCCCGCGAGGCGGTCGGGTACGAGACGGTCTCCGGCCGCCTCGACGGCGTCCGCACGCGGCGGCGGATCTTCTACCTGGAGCGCGAGTCGGGCGGGACCATCCAGGGCGCCGTCGCGCCGGACCTGCTGGGCCAGATCAAGGAGAACCTCGACCGGCCCGTGACCGCCCGGCTGCGGGTGGTCCGCACGACGACGATCGACGGCCGCCGCGGCCGCCCGGTGCACGAACTGCTGGAGATCACGCCCGAGGTCAACCTCTTCGACCAGTGACAGGGGCCCACCCCCGCCCCCGATCTCGCATCGTTCAACGGCCGTCACGGTGCGTCAAGGGCGCCTCCGGCGTCGCTTCGCGATGGCTTCGCCACCCTGGACCCACCGCGCCGGCCGCTGGGGAAGCTGGGGATCGGGAACGAGGGTGGGGTGTGGGCGGTGGGCCACCGGGTCGCGCCGCCGGGTTCCATATCCACCGCCGGGCAGCGAAAACGGACAACGAAACGGCCTCGTGCCACCAGTCCCGATCTGGTGGCACGAGGCCGTCCCGGTGAAACATGCGACGGGGCGGAAAACGCCCCCGCCGATCTCATTGTCAGCGGTCGTACAGGACTCACCCGAGCAAGGAGAACCCACACCACCGACGACAACCTGGGGCCGCTCCGGACTCCGCCGTTGCGGTGGCGCTCACCGTAACAGCCTGCGCTGGAGCGGCTACAACCGACCCACGGTTCGCCGGTGTGATTTCCCGCTCACCGCGTGATGGGCGTGAACTCCCTGCTGCCGATGAACGTGGGCCGGGGCTTGCTCGCCGCGAACGGCTCCACGAGCGCGTTCTCGACACTGTTGAACACCAGGAAGATGTTCGACCGCGGGAACGGCGTGATGTTGTTCCCGGAGCCGTGCATGATGTTCGAGTCGAACCACAGCGCCGAGCCCGCCGGGCCGGTGAACTGCTCGATGCCGTACTCGGCGGCGAGCTTGGTGATGTCCGCCTGGCTCGGCACGCCGATCTCCTGCTCCTTCAGCGAGGACTTGTAGTAGTCCTCCGGGGTCTCGCCGACGCACGGCACGAACGTGCGCTGCGAACCCGGCATGACCATCAGCCCGCCGTTGAACGGGTAGTTGTCGGTCAGCGCGATCGAGCAGCTCACCGCCCGCGGCCGCGGCATCCCGTCCTCGGCGTGCCACGTCTCGAAGTCCGAGTGCCAGTAGAACCCGGTGCCCTTGAACCCGGGCATGTAGTTCACCCGGCTCTGGTGGATGTACACCTCGGAGCCGAGGATCTGCCGCGCCCGGTCCAGGATCCGCGGATCACGGATGAGCTCGCTGATCAGCTCGCTGATCTTGTGCACCTCGAAGATCGACCGGACCTCGCCGCTCGCCTTCTCGGTGATGACCCGCTCGTCGGCCTTCAGCTCCTCGTCGCCGGACAACCGGACCAGTTCCTGCCAGTAGGTCTGCACCTCGGCGGGGGACAGCAGCCCCTCGACGACGTGGTAGCCCTTCGCGTCGTGGGACGCGAGCGTCGCCGCGTCGTCCGGGCCGTCGGCCTCCGTGCCCCAGACCGTCGGGTCGGTCCGGTCGATCGGTTCCGCGGTGCCGGTGACCCGCGTCGGGTAGAGGTCCTCGATCCCGGTGTCCATGGTGGTCAAAACGGTTCGCCTCCTCGGCTTCCCTTTCTTCGTGCGTGGCGGGGGTGGTGCGTCAGTCCTCTTCGGTGATCAGGGGGTACACGCCGTTCTCGTCGTGCACCTCGCGGCCGGTGACGGGCGGGTTGAACACGCAGATGGTCTTCATGTCGGTCTTCGGGCGGACCTGGTGCTTGTCGTGGTCGTTGAGCACGTAGATCGAGCCGGGCCGGAGCTGGTGGGTCTCGCCGGTCGCCTTGTTGGTGACCTCGCCTTCACCCTCGTAGACGAACACCGCTTCGATGTGGTTGACGTACCAGAAGTCGTTGACGGTGCCCGCGTACAGCGTGGTCTCGTGCACCGAAAAGCCGACGCCGTCCTTGGCGAGCAGGATGCGCTTGCTCCGCCAGTTCGGCTCCTTGATGTCGGCCTCGGTGTCGGTGATCTCGTCGAGGGTACGGACGATCAAAGCTTCTCTCCCGTTCTACTTGCCCAGTACTGCCTTGACGGAGGCGTCGATGATCTCGAGCCCCTCGCCCACTTCGGCGTCGGTCAGCGTCAACGGCGGCAGCATCTTGGCCACCTCGCTGTCCGGGCCGGAGGTCTCCATCAGCAGGCCCCGCTCGAACGCCGCGGCGCACACCTTCCCGGCGATCTCGCCGCTTTCGAACTCGAGGCCACGCGCGAGGCCACGCCCCTTCGCGGTCAGGTTCGCCTCGGGGTAGGCCTCGACGATGCCCTGCAGCGCCGCGCCGATCCGCTCGCCCTTGGCGCGCGTGGACTTCTCCAGCTCGTCGTCGCTCCAGTAGGTCCGCAGCGCCTCGGCGGCGGTGACGAACGCGGGGTTGATGCCGCGGAAGGTGCCGTTGTGCTCGCCGGGCTCCCACACGTCCAGCTCGGGCTTGATCAGCGTCAGCGCCATCGGCAGCCCGTAGCCGCCGATCGACTTCGACAGGCACACCATGTCCGGCTTGATGCCGGCGTCCTCGAAGCTGAAGAAGGGACCGGTGCGGCCGCAGCCCATCTGCACGTCGTCGACGATGAGCAGGATGTTGTGCCGCTCGCACAGGTCGGACAGGCCACGCAGCCACTCCAGGCTCGCCGCGTTGATGCCACCCTCGCCCTGCACGGTCTCCACGATCACCGCGGCCGGCTCGTTCAGCCCGCTGCCGGAGTCGTCGAGCAGCCGCTCGAAGTACAGGAAGTCCGGGTAGGCGCCGTCGAAGTACTGGTCGTAGGGCATCGGCGTGGCGTGCACCAGCGGGACACCGGCGCCGCTGCGCTTCATCGAGTTGCCGGTGACCGACAGCGCGCCCAGCGTCATGCCGTGGAAGGCGTTGGTGAAGTTGATGACGGACTCGCGCCCGGTCACCTTGCGGGCCAGCTTCAGCGCGGCCTCGACCGCGTTGGCGCCGCCGGGACCGGGGAAGATGACCTTGTAGTCCAGCTCGCGCGGCTTGAGGATCTTGTCCTCCAGCGTCTCGAGCAGGTCACGCTTGGCGACGGTGAACATGTCGAGCGCGTGGGTCACGCCGTCGCGGGCGATGTAGTCGAGCAGCGCCTGCTTGAGGACCGGGTTGTTGTGCCCGTAGTTGAGCGCCCCCGCCCCCGCGAAGAAGTCGAGGTACGGGGTGCCGTCCTCGGCGTAGAGGCGGCTGCCCACGGCCCGGTCGAAGACGACCGGCCAGCCACGGCTGTAGCTGCGCACCTCGGACTCGAGTTTTTCGAAGATGCTCACTGGCTATTCCACTCCCGACTGCTGGCTTGCGGATCGCCGAATTCCACGTTATTGCGCGGAAAGCGGGCCTATTCGGTACAGATCCTCTTGCTCGTGCGGCCCGCTGTCCGCCGGAAAGTCCGAGCGGGCGAACAGTTCCGTGTGCTCCATCGGCGCGTTCCAGCGTTTCGCGAACGACGCGAACGTCCTTATCGATGCTTCGTTGTCCGGGGTCACGGTCGTCTCCAGGTAGCGGACGCCCCGGCCCACCAGACGCGTGAACAACTCGTCCAGCAATGCCCCGGCCAGGCCACGTCCGCGCTGTGACGCGTCGACGGCCACCTGCCACACCAGCGCGGTGTCGGGCGCCGAAGGCCTGCGGTACCCGATCACGAAACCGACCGCCTGACCGTCCACTTTGGCCACGACGGAGGTGTCAGCGAAATCCCGGCACCACAACAAATACGCATATGGCGTGTTGAGATCCAGCTTCTGCGAATCCCGTGCGATTCGCCACAGCGCAGCGCCGTCGGCCTTGGTCGGGAAGTCGATCAAGTGCTTTCCGGACATGTCAAAACAAGCTAACAGAGGTTCTTAGCCCGTTCAGCGCAAGACGAAGCGCGCACGTTGACTACCTGCAACGACGACGAAACACATGTGACAATAACAACAAAAATGTACCTTTTCGCGGCTGGATGTGCTATACGCCCAGCACGGACCCGCCGCGGTGGCCGGTTTCCCGGATCGCCACCGGAGAAGCGCTGCGGCTGCCGGTTTCGTTACACGGTAGTGGTCCGGGTCACGTCACGCGAATCGGCCGCCGTCGGATCGCAGGACGCCCAGAAGCGGGACCCGAACCGCGACAGTCGCAGGGTGTGACGGACCAGCTTGACCCGGCGCGCCCCGGCGGCCGCTGTCCGCACCAGCTCGTCGGTCGCCAGCACCTCGTACTGCGAACCGAGCGCCGGGTCCTCGGCGGTGACGTCGACGAGACCGAGCCCGGCGAGCCGGGTCACGTAGCTCGGGACCTCGTCGGGCAGGGTCACGCCGGCGGCTTTGCCCACGGTCGAGGCGTTGCGCAGCAGGATCTTCTCGCCGCGGGCGACGACGTCGAGCACGGGATACGGCTCGCCGTCCGACAGCACGACCAGGATGCGGGCCTCGTCCGGGGTGAGCTGCCGCAGGACCGTGGCGTACAGGTACTCGCGGGCGCGGTCCCGGTCGAAGGTGACCGACCGGTCCAGCAGCTCCTTCATCGCGGCGCGCAGGGGCTCGGGCGCCGGCACGACCTCACCGGACGGTTCGCGCGTCCCCGCGGCGCTGAGCGCCACGACGTACGGGTCGTCGAACTCGTCGAGGCGACGGCGCAGGCCGCTGAGGACCTGGCGTTCGACCTGGCGCAGGCCCTCGCCCGCGTTCTCCAGCCCGGGCAGCCTGCCTGCCAGCGACGCGCCCGTGCGCGCGGCGAGACCGGCGAGCCTGCCGACGCGGCGCAGCAGGCCGTCGTCGTCTTGCGCGGCGTTCACGGCGGACAGGCCCTCGCTGGTCACGCCGCAAATGCTAGCGGCAGCGTGCCGCCGGTCAGCGGACCGCTCGGCTCGCCCGTTTGGTCGCCCGCCGCAGCTGCATGATCCGGGCCGCGCCGATGAGCGCGACGAGCACCGCGCCGCCGATCGCGGCGAGCAGCAACGCGACGCCGAGCGGCAGGCCGGCGCTCATGCCGAGGAAGTTGACGGTCGCCGACGCCAGGTTCTGCAGGATGAAGATCAGCAGGAAGACCAGGACGATCAGCGCGACGATCACCGCCACCCACGTGCCGCTGACGCGGGTCCGTTTGATCGGCGCCGGACGCGGCGGGGCGGTGGGCTCCACCGGGGCGTCCGGGGTTGGCTGTCCCGCGGGAGACGCTGGTTCGGGTCGTGCCGCGGTGGTGGACTCGGGGTCCTGCGCGGAAGTCATGTCCGAATTATCGGCCGGACGGCGGAGTCTCGCTGGTTCACACCGTCCGATCGGGTGACCAGACCAGCGTCCGGAGGCGGCGTTTTTCCAGCGGCTCGCGTTCGAGCACGGCCGCCACTTCGGCGGTCCGCTCGACGCCGAGGCACAGGCGGCGGCGCGTGACGGCGACCAGTTCGTCGAACGGCATCGGGGCGGCGTCCTTCTCCCAGCACACGACCTCGGGCTCGAACCCCAGCTCGCGGACGGCTTCGACGGCGTCGGCGGCGGTCGGCCCGTCGGGGCGCTCGATGCCGTGGAAGTGCCGCCACAGGGGGTTCATCCGCGCCATCGGGTGCCGTTCGGTCAGCTCGACGACGACCCGCCGGGCGTGCCGCGCGAGTGCTGTGAGGAAGGGCGGCAGGTCCGGCACGTTGTAGAGGACGTTCGCGCACACGGCGACGTCGAACTCGCCCACCTGCTCGTGCACGTCGGGCCAGCGGCCCTCGACGGCTTCGTACGGCAGGGAAAGCGCTTTCGCGCGCTCGGCGAACGAGGCGAGCAGGGCGGAGTCGGTGTCGACGGCGGTGATGCGAGTGAGCTTGGCGGCGCAGGGCAGGCTCGCCGCGCCCGCTCCGGCGCCGACGTCGAGCACTGCCCCGCTGACGGCCCGGTGCGTGGGAGTCGCGGGCTCACCCAGCTGGCGGTCCACCCGGCGGACGAACACTTCGCGGGTCGGCTCCCAGGGCGATTCGGGCGCCCGCGTCAGGATTTCCGGCGGGATGGCCCATTCGGCGAGGCGCGTGGCCCACCGCTCGACGGCGCTCATGCCGCCGACGATAACCAGCGCTTCGCCTCCGCCCCGGCGTCGAGGGGGATCTGGTGCCCGCCGGGCTCCCTCACTGGTCCGGTCCGCTCTCCGGAACGGTTCCGCCATCTCCGCCCTCGATCAACTCGTACTCCAGCGTGGTCACGCCCGCTCGGGGTTGTTCTCGCTGGGCAGGTTCAGCTTGGGCAGCGTGTGCTCGATCTGCTCGCGGTCGGGCTCCAGCCACGGCGGCAGCTTGAGCGCGCGGCCCAGCTCCAGCAGCGGCTCGTCGATCGCGAAGCCCGGGGCGTCGGTGGCCACTTCGAGCAGGGTGCCGCCCGGTTCGCGGAAGTAGATCGACCGGAAGTACTGGCGGTCGAGGATGGACGTGACGTTCACGCCGCGGTCCACCAGCTCCTCGCGCCAGGAAGCCTGGGTCTGCTCGTCGGGCGCCCGCCACGCGACGTGGTGGACGGTGCCCGCCGCGACGAGGCCGCGCGGTGCGTCCGGGGTGACGAGCACGTCGACGATCGTGCCGGGACCGCCCTCGCCGGCGCTGAACCGCAGGCGGTTCGAGTCCTGACCGGTGAACGTCAGGCCCAGCTCGCGGAACATCTCCGCGGTCGCCTCCTCCTCGGCGACCGACAGCGTGACCGAGTGCAGGCCGCGGATGGCGTGCTCGGCGGGCACGTGCCCGTTGTCCCACGGGTCGCGCGGGTCGCCCTGCGGGTGCGCGACGAGAGCGAGCCGCAGCCCGTCCGGGTCGTCGAAGGTCAGCACGTCCTCGCCATCCCGGTTGGCGATGCGGCCGGTGGTGATCCCGGCCTCCGCGAGGTGGTCCTTCCACCAGCCGATCGAGTTCGGCGGCACGGAGAACGAGGTGGTGGTGGCCTGGCCGGTGCCGCGCGTGCCGCTCGGGGCGTCGCGCCAGGGGAAGAACGTCATGAGCGAGCCGGGCTTGCCGGACTCGTCGCCGTAGTACAGGTGGTAGGTGCCCGGGTCGTCGAAGTTCACGGTGGTCTTCACCAGCCGCAGCCCGAGCGTGCGCAGGTAGAAGTCGGCGTTGCGCTGCGGGTCGCCGCCGATCGCGGTCACGTGGTGCAGGCCGCTGGTCTTGATGGACATCCGGTCCTCCTTCGAGGGGATGGGAAGAAGCTATCTCGGAAACCTCTCGCTCGCAAGATATATTCCCGCAAGATACCTCCGCGTATACTGTTCGCGTGGCAGAGGATGACGAGATCGTGACGTGGTGGGGCCTGGTGATCGAAGGCTACGTCGCGACGCAGGACAAGTTGATGGGTGAGATCGGTGAGCGGTTCGGACTCTCGCCCGCGCAGTTCGACATCCTGATCCGGCTCGTCCGCACGCCCGGGTACCAGATGCCGATGACGCGGCTGGCCACCGAGGCGGCGCTGTCCAGCGGGGGGTTCACGAAGGTCGCGGACCGCCTGGTGGCGGCGAACCTGATCGTCCGCCGCCCGAGCCCGAACGACCGGCGGGTGACCTACGCGTGCCTGACGGAGTACGGGAAGCGGGTGGCCGAACAGGCGCGCGAGTTCTGCGCGTCCATCCTCCGGCGGAGGGTTCTGGAGCCGCTGGGCCCGGACGCCTCAAAGGCCCTCGCCGAGGCGATGCGCACGCTGCGGAGCGTCAACGGGGAGTAGCTGGAAGGCCGGTCTTGCTCCGCGCGGTGAGTTTGGCTCCGCAGGAGGCGGGGGTGGGTCGGTGACCGGGGTGGGTTCGGACGGCGGGCTTGCCTCGGTCCGGGGACGGCGAAACGGCCCCGGGTCCCCGGGGCAGCGACTGGGAGCGGTAGGAAGCCGCGAAGGCGGATTCGGGAAGCGGGGCTTGCCTCGGCCCGCGGACGCGAAACGGGCCCGGGGCGGCGGCGGGGAGCGGTAGGAAGCCGCGAAGGCGGGTTCGAGAGGTGGGGCGTGCCTCGGCCCGAGGACGGCGAAACGGGCCAGGGCGCCGGGGGCGGCGGCTGGGGCAGCGGCGAGGAGCGGCGGGAAGCCGCGAAGGCGGGTTCGGCGGGAGGGAGCTTGCCTCGCCCCGGACCGACGACGGCGAACACCGGGTGGCGGAGAGCGGCAGGAAGTCCCCTGGCCACAAAGGCCGGATCGGGAGGCAGGGCCTGCTTCGGCCGGATCAAGATCCTCGTCTGGTAGCAAGCGGGGCCCACGACTGGGGCCGGGCTCACACCCCAGCCGCCATGCGATCGCTCAAAGAAAGATCCTTGCGATGTCCAGCCACTTCTGGGCGTCTTCGCCGGTGGCGGTGAGGTCGGTCTCGGCTCGGGGTCTGCGTTGGGTCACCCGCAGGCAGAAGTCGAGAGCACTGCCCCGGACCCGCTGCCGGGCGTCTTCCGGGCCCCAGGTCCAGACCTCCCCACCGGGACCCGCCAGCTCCACCCGGAACGGCTCCGCCGGGAGCGGCAATCCGGCGACGTGGAACGAAAGTCCGCGCCCCACGAACCCCAACGTGGCTATGTGCCGCAGCCGATCGGTCGGGCGGCGCCGAACCCCCACCGTGTCGAGGACGTCCTGCCCGTGCGCCCAAGTCTCCATCAGCCGGAGCGGGACCATGAGCGCCGCGGTCAGCTGGGAGCCGAACCACGGAAACGTGTGCTCCAGCGGAACGTCACGCAGCGCCGCCGCCACCTCGGTCCGGCCGGCGCGCCACCGTTCCAGCAGCTCCGACCGCGGCTGCGCCGCACCCGCGGCGGCCTCCCGGTCCGCGTGCCCGCTGCCCCCGGCTTCCACCTCCTCCAGCACCGCGCCGAACGCCTCCGGCGTCCGGATCGCGATGAGGACGTTCGCATCGGCCGCCGCCAGGTGCGCGATCTGGTGGGCGATCGTCCACCCCACCGCGGGCGTCGGCTTGGACCAGTCGGGTTCTGCCGACACCACCGCGTCCAGCTCGTCCCCCTCCGCCACCAGACCGGACAACGCCAGGTCCCGCGGAACCCCGGACAGGTCAAGGCCGTAGTCCACCCTCACCCGGCCAGGCTAGGCCGGAGCGGTACCGGACCGCCGAACTTTTCCCCTTCGAACGCCGTCCTTACCCCGCACCCCCTAAACGCCCAGGCCCGGGAACAGCTTCGCGGCGTTGCCGGACAGGACCGCGCGCAACACAGCCGCCGGGAGACCCAACTCCGCGAGCGCGCGCACATTGCGGGCCGTACCGGGCACGCCTGGCCAGTCCGTGCCGAAGACGAACTTCTCCGCCAGCCGTGTGAAGTCGAAGCGGGCGTAGTACTCCGGGAGCTTCTTCGGCGGCAGGCCGGCCAGGTCCAGCCACACGTTGTCCTTCGCCAGCGCCAGGAACGCCGCCACGTCGTACCACCAGCCGCGACCACCGTGGGCGAACACGAACTGCACGTCCGGGAAGTCTTCGACCACATCGGACATCAGCTCCGGATTGCCGAAACTCGCCCGCGCGCCGGGGAAACTGCTCGTGCCCGAGTGGATGATCACCGGCACCCCGCGTTCCGCGCACACCTGGTACGCCGCGTACAGCTCCTTCTCCGCGGGCGAGAACGCGCCGTGCACCGGGTGGATCTTCAGCGCCACCGCACCCAGCCCCAGCTGCCGCTCCACCTCCGCCGCCACCGGGTGGTGCAGGTACGGGTTGACGTTCGCGACCAGCCGGAACCGCGACGGGTTGTGCTCCACGATCGGCAGCAGGTCCTCGATCGGCTGGATGCCCGTCGCCCGTGGGCTGTACTCGCAGAACAACAACGCCCGGTCCACGCCCTCGGCCTCGAGCAACGAGTCCAAAGCGGACGGAACCGGATCGCCGGCCGGGTCGTACGCGGCGCGCCAGTCGTGCGGGCCCGAGAACTTATCCGCCCAGTCCAGCCACGCCTGTTTCAACGTCGAAAGCCGGGGCACGTGGACATGCGCGTCCACCACCGTGAAACCGTCGATCACGCGAGCGCCCCCGGGCGCAGCGAGTCACGGACCTGCTCACGGATCACGTTCCGGCGGATCTTGCCCGTCGCCGTCTTCGGCAGCTCCGCGACCGCGACCACGGCACGCGGCCGCTTGAACGACGCCAGCCCCTCCCGGCAGAACTCGATCAGCGCGCCGGGCTCGACCACCCGCCCGGCCACCGGCACGACACACGCGACCGGCTTGTCGATACCGTCCGCGTCCGGCGCCGCCACCACGGCCGCCTCCGCCACATCCGGGTGCTGCAACAGCCTCTGCTCCACTTCGGCGGGCGACACCCAGATCCCGCCCGCCTTCAGCATGTCGTTGAACCGCCCCAGGCAGGTGTAGGTGCCGTCGGCGTTGCGCACGTAACTGTCGCCCGTCCGCAGCCACTCCCCCTGGAACACGCGCTTGCTCGTATCGTACCGGCTCCAGTACCCGAACGCAGTCGACGGCCCGCGCACAAACAGCTCACCCGGCTCGCCCACCGCGTCGATCGGCACGCCGAGCGCGTCCCGGATCTCCACTTCGTAACCCGGTACCGCTGTGCCGGTGGTTCCGGGCACCACCGCGCCGGGACGGTTGGACAGGAAGATGTGCAACGCTTCCGTGGACCCGATGCCGTCGAGGATCTCCACGCCGAACCGGGCCAGGAACCGTTCAAAAAGGACAGACGGCAGTGGTTCACCGGCTGAAACCGCCTGCCGCACAGAGACAAACGTGTCATCGGGGATGTCGCTCGCGAGCAGGGCGGCATAGAACGTGGGCACGCCGAAGAACAACGTGGGGCGTTCCGCGCGGACCCGTTCGGCCACCGACTGCGGACTGGGGCGTCCGGCTTCCAACACGACGGAGGCGCCCACGGACAACGGGAAGAACGCCGAATTCCCGATGCCGTAAGCGAAAAACAGCTTGGCGACCGAAAAACAACGGTCCCCGGGGCGGATGCCGAGCACCTGGCTGCCGTAGGTCTCGCACACGGCGCGCACACTGGCGTGCCGGTGCATCGCGCCCTTCGGCTCGCCCGTGGTGCCCGACGTGTACAGCCACAGCGCCGGGGAGTCCTCCCACGTGTCGAACGGCAGTACAGGGTCCGAAGTGGACAGCTCGGACCAGTCGTGCGTGTGCACACCGGGGAAATCCGCCGGATCCGCGCGGTCGAGCACCACCGCCGCGACCTCCGGCGCCCGGCCGACCGCCTCGCTCGCGGCGGCCGCGAACTCCGCGGACACGCACAGCACGCGCGCACGGGAGTCCGCGAGCACCTTGCCGAGCTCGGCGCCGGTGACCATCGTCGACACCGGCACCGGGACGGCACCCGCGTACATCGCCCCGAGGATGCCGGTGAGCAGCTCGACGCCGTCGACCATGCACAGCATCACGCGTTCCTCGGGCCGCACGCCGATCGCGGTGAGGCCGCCCGCGACGCGGTGCACCGCGTCGGCCAGTTCGGCGTACGTGAGCGTCCTGGCCGGGGTGACCACGGCGGTCCGGCTGCCGTCACCGTTTCGCACGTGCCTGTCGAGCAGGTAGTCCGCCGCGTTGAACCCCACCGCCGCCTCCTAGAGGTACACGTACTCGTAGTCGAAGGGCTTGCCGTTGATGCCCTGCCGCGGCGGCGCGACCCAGCTGGCGATCTTGCCGCGCTCGTACACCGGCCGCATCAGCGAACGGACGAACGCGAGGTCCTCACTGGTGGGCAGCCAGTGCTTCCGCCCCTCCCGCCAGGTCCGCTCGTCCACGATCGTTCCGTCCGGGGTGATGTGGTGGCCGGAGTTTATGCCGACCTGCCGGTTGAAACCAGGGTGCGGCAGCGCGAACCGGAACGAGATCCCCGCGTCCTCGAGTATCCGGTTCCACCGTTTGACCCCGGACTGGCAGTCGTCGATGTACTCCGTGCGCAGGTCCAGGTTGAGCAGCAGGATCTTCTGCAGCTCCTCGGTCTCCCACGTGCCGTCCTCGCGGGGGCGCGGCAGCTCGGCGGCGTCGTCGGTGAGCCGGTGGTCGTCCTTGCGGCGGGTCTCCATCCAGCGGCCCTTCAGCCCCGCCGTGTAGTAGTTCGCCGCGTTGGTCGACGTCTCGCTGCCGAACAGGTCGAGCGACACGCTGTAGTGGAAGTTCAGGTACCGCTGCACGATGTCGAGCGGGATGCCGCCGTGCGGGGCGATGTCCATCGTGTCGTGCTCGCGGATCAACTCGGCGGAGCGCTGCACCACGCGGTCGATCCCGGTGGTGCCCACGAACATGTGGTGCGCCTCCTCCTTCAGCATGAACTCGCACGTCCGCGACAGCGGGTCGAACGCCGACTCCTTGAGCGTGCCGAGCTGGTACTTCCCGTCCCGGTCGGTGAAGTACGTGAACATGTAGAAGGCGAGCCAGTCGGCGGTCTCCTCGTTGAACGCGCCGAGGATGCGGGGCGAGTCGGGACTGCCGGAGTTGCGGTGCAGCAACGCTTCGGCCTCCTCGCGCCCCTCACGGCCGAAGTACGCGTGCAGCAGGTAAACCATCGCCCACAGGTGCCTGCCCTCCTCGACGTTGACCTGGAACAGGTTCCGCAGGTCGTACAGCGAAGGAGCCGTGAGCCCCAGCAGCTTCTGCTGCTCCACGGACGCCGGTTCGGTGTCGCCCTGGATGACGATCAGCCGTTGCAGGTCGGCGCGGTACTCGCCGGGCACCTGCTGCCACACCGGTTCGCCCTTGTGCTGCCCGAAGGCGATCCGCCGGTCCGGATCGCGCTCGGCGAGGAAGATGCCCCACCGGTAGTCCGGCACGTTGACGTGGTCGAAGTGCGCCCAGCCGTCGCGCCCGACGCTGACCGCCGTGCGCAGGTAGACGCCCTGCGTTTCGAGCGTCGGGCCCATTTCGGCCCACCAGTTCAGGAACTTCGGCTGCCAGCCCTCCAGCGCGCGCTGGAGCCGCCGGTCGTCGGCGAGCCCGACGTTGTTGGGGATCTTGCTGTCGTAGTCGATCTTCTCCGGCATGTCACACCCGCCTGCGGTCGAAGGTGGCCTGCTGCCCGGTGCCGTAGCGGCGGAGCGCGCCGTCGGGTCCGGACGCGTTCGGTCTGGTGAAGATCCAGTTCTGCCAGGCGGACAACCGTCCGAAGATCTTGGTCTCGATCGTCTCCGGCCCGACGAACCGGTGGTTGGCCTCCATCCCGGTCAGCGCGTCCGGGGACAGCGCGGCGCGGCCCTCCAGCGCGAGGCGGATCTCGTCCTCCCAGTCGATGTCGTCGGGGGCGTCGGTGACCAGGCCCAGCTCGACGGCCTCCGCGGCGCCCAGCGGCCGCTCGCGTTCGCGCTTGAGCCAGTCGAGGTGGTCGTTCTCGCCGTAGAACCGGGATTCCAGCCGGGACAGGCCGTTGCCCATCGGGAACACGCCGAAGTTCGCCTCGGTGAGCATGATCGACGCGCGTTCCTCGCTGTCCTCGTCGTCGATGGGAGGCCCGTCGAGCAGGTACTGCCGGTCGCACGCCAGCGCCAGCTCCAGCAGCAGGCCGGCGAAGCAGCTGCCGGGCTCGATCAACGCGAACAGGCTCCGGCTGGTCACGTCGAGCCGCTTCAGCGTGCGCTTGTAGTAGTGCAGGACCTCCTTGGACAGCCAGTCCCCCGCGCCGAGCAGGCGCCGTTCGTGCGCGAGCACGGCCTCGGGGTCGCCTTCGGTGCGGAACACCCACGTGCCCAGCTCGGGTTCGTTGGTGCGCAGGCGGAGGATGAGGTCGTCCAGCTCGCGGGTCATCGGGAGCAGCCACTCGTCGCCCCGCGGGCCACGGACGGTGATCTCGACGCTGTGCTTGCCGAGCTTGGCCGTGACGTGCGGATAGCGGATCTCGTCCTCGGTCTCGGTGCGCGTCAGCGGCGTCAGTTCGATGCCCTTCTCCGCCCGCGGGCGGGCCAGTTCGCGGGCGCGGGCCGCGACGACCTCGCGGAACTCCTGCCGTGGCACCAGCTCGTCCACCAGACGCCACTCCACCGCGGTCCTGCCCTTGACGCCGTCCGGCCGGGTGGCGAAGACGTCCGCGCGGTCCTTGCGCACCCGCCGTTTGTCGGTCACGCGCGTCAGCCCGCCGGTGCCGGGGAGCACGCCGAGCAGCGGCACCTCGGGCAGCGCGACGGTCGAGGAGTTGTCGTCGACGAGGAGGATCTTTTCGCAGGCCAGCGCGATTTCGTAGCCGCCGCCGGCACAGCTGCCGTTCACCGCGGCGAGGTAGACCTGCCCGGAGTTCTCGGTGGCGTCCTCGATGCCGTTGCGGGTCTCGTTGGTGAACTTGCAGAAGTTCACCTTCCACTCGTGGGAGGAGGCGGCGAGCATCCGGATGTTCGCGCCGGCGCAGAACACCTTGTCCTTCGCGCTGGTGATGATCACCGCGCCCACCTCGGGGTGCTCGAAGCGGAGGCGCTGCACCGCGTCGTACAGCTCGATGTCGACGCCGAGGTCGTAGGAGTTGAGCTTGAGCTCGTAGCCCTCGACGAGGCCGCCGTGCTCGTCGACGTCGAGTTCGAGCCACGCGATCGGCGGCTCGACGCGCAGCTTCCAGTGGCGGTAGGAGCCGGGTTCCCGATCGAATGACACCTTCGTCATGCCCTCGATTGTCTACAGCTGCCTTTCGATCGTCAACATTGTGTAGATAGTGGATCACCGGCCTAGGGTGCTGGACATGGCCGACCTCAAGCCCCGCTCCCGTGACGTGACCGATGGTCTCGAACGCGCCGCCGCGCGCGGCATGCTCCGCGCCGTGGGCATGGGCGACGACGACTTCGCCAAGCCCCAGATCGGCATCGCGTCGTCGTGGAACGAGATCACCCCGTGCAACCTGTCGCTGCAGCGGCTCGCGCAGGCGGGCAAGCAGGGCGTGCACGCCGGCGGCGGGTTCCCGATGGAGTTCGGCACGATTTCGGTGTCGGACGGCATCTCGATGGGGCACGAGGGGATGCACTACTCGCTGGTCTCCCGCGAGGTCATCGCCGATTCGGTGGAGACGGTGATGCAGGCCGAGCGGCTCGACGGCGCGCTGCTGCTCGCCGGGTGCGACAAGAGCCTGCCGGGGATGCTGATGGCCGCGGCTCGGCTCGACGTCGCCGCCGTGTTCCTCTACGCCGGCTCGATCCTGCCCGGCACGGTGGACGGCCGCGAGGTGACGATCATCGACGCGTTCGAGGCCGTCGGCGCCTGCGCGCGGGGCCTGATCTCCCGTGAGGAGGTCGACCGGATCGAGCGCGCGATCTGCCCCGGCGAGGGCGCGTGCGGCGGGATGTACACGGCGAACACGATGGCGTGCGCGGCGGAGGCGCTGGGCATGTCGCTGCCGGGTTCGGCGAGCCCGCCCTCGGTCGACCGGCGGCGGGACCGGTTCGCGCGGGAGAGCGGTGAAGCGATCATCGGGCTGCTCGCCAAGGGCCTGACCGCACGGGACATCCTGACGCGCGAAGCGTTCGAGAACGCCATCGCCGTCGTGATGGCGCTGGGCGGTTCGACGAACGCGGTGCTGCACCTGCTCGCCATCGCGCACGAGGCCGAGGTGGAGCTGACGCTCGACGACTTCACCCGCATCGGTGACCGCGTGCCGCACCTGGCGGACGTGAAGCCGTTCGGCAGGCACGTGATGACCGCGGTGGACCGCGTCGGCGGGGTGCCCGTGGTGATGAAAGCGCTGCTCGACGCGGGGATGCTGCACGGCGACTGCGTGACCGTGACCGGGAAGACGCTCGCGGAGAACCTCGCCGAGCTGGCCCCGCCCGAGCTCGACGGTGAGGTCATCCGCAAGCTGACCGAGCCGATCCACCCGACCGGCGGCATCACGATCCTGCACGGTTCGCTCGCCCCCGAAGGCGCGGTGGTCAAGAGCGCGGGCTTCGACTCGTCACGTTTCGAAGGCACCGCAAGGGTTTTCGACGGCGAGCAGGCCGCGATGGACGCGCTGGGCACGCTCGTGCCGGGGGACGTCGTGGTGATCCGGTACGAGGGGCCGCGGGGCGGGCCGGGGATGCGCGAGATGCTGGCGGTCACCGGCGCGATCAAGGGCGCCGGGCTCGGCAAGGACGTCCTGCTGCTCACCGACGGCCGCTTTTCCGGTGGTACCACGGGGTTGTGCATCGGGCACGTCGCGCCGGAGGCCGCGCACGGCGGCCCCATCGCGCTGGTGCGCGACGGGGACCCGATCGTGCTGGACATGACGTCCCGGACGCTCGACGTGGCGGTGCCGGAGGAGGAACTCGAGCGGCGGCGTGCGGAGTGGACCGCACCCCGGGCCCCGAGGCGGACGGGCGTGCTGGCGAAGTACGCCGCCCTCGTCGGCTCGGCCGCCCGGGGCGCGGTCTGCTCCTAGCTTGTGTTTCGAAGTGGCGGAGCCGCTTGCTCCTGCGCCGTCAACCGGCACCGCCGCGGGTTTGAATGGGGTTGGCCGCGCGCAGCGCGTCCGTTGAGGGCGGTGGTGGGAGACGGGTGGGGGGTTCCTCGCGAGGACAGCGCCGACAGCGACGACATGACTGCGAATTGGCACCCTCCTACGAGGAGGCGATCCCGGAGCGAGTGGCCGCCTTGAATCGGCTCAGCCGCGCGCAGCGCGCCCGTTGAGGGCGGTGGTGGGAGACGGGTGGGGCCGCTACCCGCACCGCCACGTAGACCACTTCGATACAGCTCCTAGCGCAACCCCTCGAAGAAGGTCACCACGTCGTTCACCAGGGTCTTCGTCGCGTCGTGGGCGGCGTAGTGGCTGCCTTCGTCGTAGGTGTGCCACGAGACGATGTTCGCGTGGTCGCGCTCGGCGAAGCGCCTGATGGACTGGAAGTCGTTCGCGAAGGCGGCCAGGCTCAGCGGCACCGTCGTCTGCCCCGAGGGCGGCTCCGCCAGTGAATCCTCGCGGTACAGCCGCATCGACGACGCCGCCGTACGGGTGAACCAGTAGATCGCCAGGTTCGCCACCGCGAACTCGACGTCCTGCTCCACCATCAGCTGGCCGTTCCAGCCCGCGAGTCCCGCGGGCGAGTCCACCAGGGCGTGCGCCACCGTCTGCGGCTGCTGCGAAAGCAGGACGTTGAACGCGCCGATGGTGTCCCAGAACCACTTCAGGTGCGCCAGCCCCGCGGCCTCCTCCTCGGTGAGGTCCGCCATCTCCGCCGGATCCCCGCTGGGGAACGAGAAGATCTGCGTGACGTGCACGCCCACGACGCGCTCCGGCGCCAGGCGGCCCACCTCGGGTGAGATCATCGACCCGCCGTCGTTGCCGACCGCGCCATACCGCTCGTAACCGAGGCGCGCCATCAGTTCCGTCCACGCCCGCGCGATGCGGTACCCGCTCCAGCCGGCTTCGCGCGTCGGACCGGAGAACCCGAAACCGGGCACCGAGGGCAGCACGACGTCGAACCCGGCCTCGGTGAGCGGGTCGAGCACGTCCAGGTACTCGACGATCGAACCGGGCCAGCCGTGCGTGAGGATCAACGGGAGCGCGTTCTCCCTGCCGGAACGGAGGTGCAGGAAGTGGATCAGCTGCCCGTCGATCTCGGTCGTGAACTGCGGATACGAGTTGAGTCTCGCTTCGAGTGCGCGCCAGTCGAAGTGGTCACGCCAGTGTCCGACCAGTTCGCGGACGCGGGCCACCGGCACGCCGAAGCCGGGCAGTTCGTCGGCGAACCGGGTGCGGGCGAGGCGGTCGGCGAGGTCGTCGAGGTCGGCCTGGGGGACGTCGATGCGGAAGGGCTGGATGTTCGTCATGCCCGTCACGCTGCCAGTCCATTAGGCAAGCTTCGTTCCTAATGAAGTGCCACACTGGAAAAATGTTGGAAACCTCGGCGCGGCTGCTCCGGTTGCTCTCGTTGCTGCAGTCCCCGCGTGACTGGACAGGCGCGGAGCTCGCCGAACGCCTCGAAGTCAGCCCGCGGACCGTGCGCAACGACATCGAACGGTTGCGCGGGCTCGGCTACCCCGTGCACGCCGTACGCGGCTCGACGGGCGGCTACCGGCTGGGCGCCGGCGCCGAACTACCGCCGTTGCTGCTCGACGACGAAGAGGCCGTCGCCGTGGCGATCGGGCTGCGCACCGCGGGCACGGTCACCGGCATCGAGGAGACGTCGTTGCGTGCGCTGGCGAAGCTGGAGCAGGTGCTGCCGTCCCGGCTGCGCAACCGCGTGCACACCCTGCAGACCTACTCCGTGCGCGCCCAGACCGAAGCGGGGCCACGCGTCGGCGCGGACACCCTGACGGCCATCGCGGCGGCGTGCCGGGACCACGAATGCCTGCGGTTCGACTACGTCACGCACGAGGGCGGGCAGACGCGGCGCACCGCCGAGCCCTACCGGATCGTGAACTGGGGCCGCCGCTGGTACCTCGTCGCGTGGGACGTCGATCGCGCGGACTGGCGCACGTTCCGGGTGGACCGCATGGTCCCGCACACCCCGAACGGCCGCCGCTTCACCCCTCGCGACCTGCCGGAGGAGGTGACCGACCGCGTCATGCGCGGGGCGTCCTCGGCGGCGTGGCGGTACCGGGCGGACGTCGTCGTGCACGCGCCCGCGGAGGTCCTCACCGAGCGCCGAAGCGCGCGACGAGGGGACGTGTGTGCTGCACACCGGCGCGGACACCGTCGAGACGCTCGCCGTGCACCTCGGCCTGCTGGGCTTCGACTTCACGGTGACCGCACCACCGGAACTGGTGGAGCACGTGGGCGAACTGGCCGAGCGTTACCGGAAAGCGGTTTCCTGATGTTCGAGACCATCTCCGTCCACGACGCCCCCGAGGTGCGCGCACCCGACGGATCCGCGGTGCGCCCGCTCTGCCGCCTCGCGGGGGCGAGCTTCGCGCGGTTCGAACTCGCGCCGCACCAGGTGTCGCTGGCGGTCTCCCACGCCACCGTCGAGGAGATCTGGTTCGTCCTCGACGGCAGCGGCGCGATGTGGCGCCGGGAAGGCGACCGCGAGGAGGTCACGACACTCGAGCCCGGGCTCTGCCTGACCATCCCGCTCGGGACGACGTTCCAGTTCCGGGCCGGGGAGCACGGGCTGCGGGTCGTGGCGGTCACGACACCGCCCTGGCCCGGCACTCCGGAGGAGGCCAGGCCAGGGCGGGGTCCGTGGGACGCTCAGAGCCTCCCGTCACCGGAGGTGTAGGGGCCTCCCTGCTCCAGGTTCGGGCTGACGTGGGCGACCCGGCCCTCCTGGCCGGGGACCGGCTGCACCGTCGGCTCGTTGAGCTGCCGGTCGATCGTGGCGCGGCTCTCGACGACCCGGTTGTTGTAGTCCTCGACCGCCTGCTCCTCCCGCATCCGGGCGAGCACGCTGATCGCGATCGCGTGGGCCACCGCGATGACCAGCAGGGTCACGCCGAGCCGCCCGACCACGGACGGCAGGGAGCTGCCGCCGGGGAAGTGGATGGTGGACAGCAGCGCGATCGCCCCCAGCACCACGAGGTGGAACAGCACCGTGATCAGCCGGGTCATCGAAGACTCCGCCTCGGGGTTGCCCCGCGAGTTCAGCAGGTACCGCTTACCGCTGTGGTAGATGATCTGGCCGTCGACCACGACCATCAGGATCGCCACCACCAGGTAAGCCACGTAGGCGTTCGTGTCCACGACGGCCTCCTCTCCTACGGTCGGTTGGCTACCCGCGACGCTCCGGCGCGAAACGCCCGGAATTACCGCCCGACCTGCGGAGTTGTTCAGGATGTGGCTGACCTTGCCGAACGCGCCCTCGCCGCCGCGAACACCATCGCCGTGGTGGGGCTGAGCCGGGACCCGGCGAAGGCCGCGCACTCCGTGCCGGCGAACCTGCAGGCCGCGGGCTTCCGCATCATCCCCGTGCACCCCTCGGCCGACGTGCTGCTCGGCGAACGGGTGTACCGCTCACTGACCGACATCCCCGAGCCCGTCGACCTCGTGGACGTCTTCCGCCCCGCCGCGGAGGCACCGGGGATCGCCAGGCAGGCCGTCGCGATCGGGGCGAAAACCCTGTGGCTCCAGCAGGGCATCGTGTCCGCGGAGGCGCGGCGGATCGCGGAGGAGGCCGGGCTGGACTACGTCGAGGACCGCTGCACCGCGGTGGTCAGGGCCCTCGGGCGCATCCGGAAGAACTGATCGTCCACTTCGGACTCGATACCGGTCAGGTGGAACACGCCCCCGCCCGGTGAGGGACTTTCGGCCCTCACCGCGGCTACCCGCTATATGGCGCAATTTCCTCAGCACAGGGCGGGCACGAGAGGGAGTGACACCGTGACCGTGGAACAAATCGCACCGACGCTGCTCGACGAGTTCACGCCGCGCTTCGACTTCGCCTTCCGCGAGCACCTGCTGGTGCAGGGGCGGCCGGAGCAGACCTACCGGCGGTTCGGCGAACTGCCCGGCGCCTTCCAGCGGGCTCTGGACCGCACGGTCCCCCCGCGGCCGCGGAGATGCGCCCCCGGCTTCGACGAGATCCTGACGAAGGGCCGGTGGACGGTCCTGGCCAGCAGTCCGGGCGAGGAGGTCGTGCTCGGCGCCGCGGGCCGGTTCTGGACCCCGTTCTGCGACTGGCAGCAGGTCAGCGCGCAGGAGTTCGCCACGTACTCGCGGCGCCGCCGCGGCACGATCGCCATCTCCATCGGGCACCGCCCGTACGGCGACGAGCTGACGCTGATGACCTTCGAGGCCCGCGCGACGACCACCGACACCGTCGCCTACCGCTGGGCCGACTGGTACTGGCAGACGGTCAAGCCGACCGCCCGGCTGGTCGTCCGCGAGGTCCTGCGCAGGGCCGGGAGCTGACGAACTCGCCGGGGGTGCTGCCCGTCAGCGCCCGGAAGTCCCGGGTGAAATGCGCCTGGTCGGCGTAACCGCAGAAGTGCGCGACCTCCGCCGCCGGTGTCCGCGTGGCGAGCAGCCCGACGGCGCGGTGCAGTCGGCGCATCCGCGCCACGACCTTCGGCGGCAGCCCCAGTTCGGCGCGGAACCGCTCGTGCAGGTGCTGCCGCGACCAGCCGACCTCCTCCGCGAGCGCCGCGATCCGGAGCGCGCCGCCGGTGCGGCTCAGCCGCTGCCAGGCGTGCTCGACTTCCGGCGCCGGACGAGGGCCGTGCGGCAGGCGCGCCGTCAGGAACCGGTCGACGAGTGCGAACCGGCGCCGCCAGGTGGCGGCTTCGGCGACCTGCTCGGTCAGCAGCGTGGCGTGCCTGCCCAGCAGCCGCTCCAGCGCGACCCCGTCAGGCGGTAGTTCTCCCAGCGGCACACCGAGCAGTGCGTACGCCGCGGCCGGGGACAGCCCCACGGTCAGCGTGCGCACGAGCCCCGGCTCCTCGGCGAGCGCGAGGGGACGGCTGCGCAACCCCAGCACCGGATCGCGGGGATGCGGGTTCGCGCCCTCTTCGTCGAGCAGCATCCGGGAAGGGGTTTCGAGGTCGAGCGTGACCGTCACCGCGCCGAGCACGGCCGGCCGCCACCGCAGCGGCGCGTCCAGCACCTGCTCACGTCCTGAGTAGCCGAGCACCTCTCCGGCGAGTGCCGGGTGCGGAGCCGCGAGGTGCAGCCCCGACGAGCGAACGGCCTCCGCGTGCGGCACGACGAGCGACCAATCCCCCATGTGGCACCCGACTTTCGTCCAAGACACGCGTGACGCCGGTTCCTACCGTCGAGGCTATGCGGAGAATCGGGCGTTTTTCCAGTGATGCGGCCGCGGAGCACTACTTCGCGGCCTACGACCGAGCGATGGCCCTGTGCCCGCCCGCCGAAGTCCTCGACGTGGACACCCACCACGGCACGACGCGGGTGTACCGGTTCTGCGACGGGCCGGGGGATCCGCTCGTGCTGCTGTCCGGCCTCTCGGGTACGGCCGCCGCGTGGGCACCGGGCCTGCCGGGGCTGCTCGACCGCGGGCACCCGGTGTACGCGCTCGACACCCTCGGCGAGGCGGGCCGCAGTGTGCAGCGGGAACCGATCACCAGCGCGGCCGAGCGCACCCGCTGGCTGGACGACGTGCTGGCCGCGCTGGAGCTGCCGCGGGTGCACCTCGTCGGCGCTTCCAGCGGCGAGTGTTACGCGGTGTACCAGGCCATCCACCGCCCCGGGCGGCTCGCGTCGGTCGCGGCGGTCGACCCGACGACGGTGACGGCGCGGTTCCGGCCCGCCGTGCTGTGGTGGAGCGCGGTCGGCGTGCTGGTCCGGCGGGACCGGGTGTGGGCGCGGATCCTGGCACAGCTCACCGGGGTGCCGGCCGACCGCCCGGACATGCGGCTGGTGCTCGCCGGGATCCGGGACCACCGGCCCCGGCTGCCACCACAACTGCGCCCGGCCCAGTCGGCGCTGCGGCGGATCGAAGTCCCGATGTTGCTGGTGTTCCTCGAAAAGAGCACGGCCCACAACGCCCGGCGCGCGGCCCGGCGCGCTCGGCGGCTCCTGCGCGCGGCGGAGGTGGAGCTGTGGCTGGGGCGGAAGCACACCCTGTCGCTCGAGGTGGCCGACCGGGTGCTGGAGTTCACGACCGCATGCAGAGAGGTTCGCCTTCCCCGCCGGGAAGACGAACCTCTCCGGGCGCTCCGGCTCAGGCCGTGAGCACCCGCTCGACGGGCTCCGCCGCCCGCGGCCGGTACCCCAGCCGGCCCCGGGTCACGGCGATCAGCACCACCGCGGCGACCGTCGAGGCGATCAGGAGGATGCGCGACGAGCTGTGCGGGTCTATGCCGGGGAACACCTCCAGCCACGCCACCGACATGTAGTTGTTCACGCTCGTGTGCAGCACCATCGCGACCGGCAGGCTTTCCCCGGAGCGGTTGAACACCCACGTCATCACGACGCTCAGCGCCGTGGCCGCGACGACGAACTCGACGACGCTGTACCAGTGCACGTCCGGCCAGCCACCCCACTCCGTGAGGAACAGCGGCAGGTGCCAGAAGCCCCACAGCGGGCCGAGGATGAGCGTGCCGCGCAGCGCGCCGAACCGCGGCTGCAGGTGGGGCAGCGCGAAGTCGCGCCAGCCGGGCTCCTCGGCGAGTCCGGTGGTGATCATCTGCAGGACCAGCGCGGGCAGGTACGCCACCAGCACCGACGCCCCCGGCACGGCGAACCCGTGTGCGAACGGCAGGCTGGCCAAGGTGAGCGCCACCGGCACGCCGAGCAGGGTGGCGGCGTACCACCACCACTTCACCCGCCACCGCAGCAGCCTGCCCGTCCACCGCCGCAGCCCCGGCCTGCCCTCCGCGACCGCCGTGACGATGAACGCGGACAGGATCGGCCCGAGGTACGCGCCGGGCAGCACGCCCAGCAGCTGCGGGGTGCCGAGCAGCTGCGGGAAGCGGAAGTGCACGACCCCGAGTCCGTTGTCCGACAACACATACGGCAGCCAGGCCAGCCAGCTGAGCGCGAACGCCATCGTGAAGAACGCGGGCAACCGGTGGCGGGTGATGAAGATGTGCAGTTTCATCTCTGTCTCCTCGGACGGTCAGTCGCCGACGCGCATCGCGGCCACCGGGGCCGGGCGGAGGGCGAACCGGGTGGGCAGTGCGATGGCGCCCCAGCCGAGTGCGACGGCGGCGGCGACGATCCCGAGGTAGGGCAGCGCGGGAACGCTCGGCAGCGGAGCGCCGGTGAGGCTGATGCTGATGCCGACGAGCGGCGGGAGCGCGGCGAGCGTGCCGAGCACGACCGCGGCCACGACGACGATCGCCGCCTCGCCGCGCATCATCGCCCGCACCTGCCGCGGTTTCGCCCCGACGAGCCGCAGCAGTGCGAACTCCCGCACCCGGGTGGCCGTGGCGAGCACCAGGATGTTCACCACCGCGATCGCGAGGAACCCGAGCAGCACGAGGTTCAGCAGCAGGGTGACCGCCGACTCCCCGCCGTCCGAAGGGGCGGTGAAGGCGCCGCGGTCGGTGGTCCGGACCTCCGGGTAGGCCTGGAGCGCCGTCGTCAGGGCCGTGAAGTCGTTGCCGGACACCAGGATCTCGTCGTTCAGCGGGTTCGCCACCACGTCCCGCGGCAGCGTGATGTCCCCGAAGCCGAGCCCGTTGCCGTAGATGGCCACGACCCGGCCGGTGTACGGCCTTCCGTCGCCGAGGCGGATGGACAGGGTCGAGCCGACGTCGGCGCCGAACGTGCCGGCGGCGCTCTTGCTCAACGCCAGCGTGCCTTCGGTGAGCCCGTCGAGCTCACCGCGCTGGACGTCGAGGTCCAGCACCTCGCGCAGCCCCGCGGGGGTCACGCCCTGCGCGGTGAACGCCCCGGTCGAGGGCTCGCCCAGTTCGTCGTAGGTCACGAGGGCCTGCGTGTGCACGACCGGCACCGCGGCCGTCACGCCGGGCGTCCGCCGCACGAGGTCGGCGACCTCGGGGGCGAGCCCGCCGTCGGCGACCAGCACGCGGTCGGCGACGAGGCCCTCGGCCGCCTGGTGCCTGGCGGCCGCATCCGTCGTGGTCAGCGTGAAGATCTGCACCGCGGCCATCGCCACGCCCATGATCAGCGGGGGCGCCGCGGAACCGATCCGCCGCGAACGCGCCCTCGTGTTGGCGTCGGCGAGGAAACCCGACGCGGGCCTGCCGAGCCCCAGCCGTCCGAGCACCGCGGCCGTCGCGGTCAGCAGCCGCGGGCCGAGCAGCGCCACCGCGATCACCAGCAGCAGCGCCGAACCGGCGGCACCCGCGGTCGCGCTCTCGCCCGTGGTCGTCAGCGGCAGGAACATCCCGAACCCGATGCCAACGGGCACCAGCGTCCAGCCCGCGACGAGCCGTGCCCGGCCCAGCCGGGGCGGTTCGACCTTCGCCTCGCCCAGTGCGTCGACGGGGCTGACGCGGGCCGCGCGCCGGGCGGCGATCAGGCCCGCCGCGAGAGCCGTGGCGACGCACAGCACGACGGAGCCCAGCACCGGCAACGGCCCGAGCGTGAACCGGAAGTTCTCCGGCACCACTCCGGCGGCCACGAACGCGTCGCGGAGCAGGAAAGTGAGCCAGGCCCCGGGCACCGCGCCCAGCACCGAGGCGGTGACGGCCAGCACCGCGGTCTCGGCCCCGACCAGCCTGCGGATCTGCCGCGGCGTCGCCGCGACCGCCCGCAGCAGCGCGAACTCGCGGCGCCGCTGCTGGATGGCGAGGCCGAGCGTGCTGGCGACCACCAGCGCGACGATCAGCAGCATCGTGCCGCCGAACGAGCCCGCCACCAGCACCAGGAACGAGCGCGCGGCCCCCACGTCGAGGAACTCCGCCTCCGCCCGGTCGTCGCCCGTGAACGTGGCGACCCCGGGCACGGCCTGCCCGATGCGCTGCGCGAGCGCGCCGGCGGACACGCCCGGCTCGGCGAACACGGCGACGGCGTCGACCTGGTCGGGCTTGCCGGTGAGCGCCCTGGCCCGCTCGTCGGACAGGAACGTGCCCGTGGCCGTGCCGACCACCCGGTACGGCGCTGCGACGGCACCGACCGCCAGCGAGACGGTGTCCCCCACGTGCACGCCCGCCTGCGCGGCGAGCGACGCGTCGAGCACGACCTCACCGGCACCGGCCGGCTCCCGGCCGTCGTGCGCGCCGCTCCCGAGCCTGATCGACGACCAGCCGTGTGCGACCAGCGGCAGGGTGCCGCCGGGCGAGCGCAGTCCGGCCCGGACGGTCACATCGTCCACAACGGACTGGACCCCGGGCACGCGGGCGATCTCGTCCGCGCGGGACACCGGCAGCGGCACGCGCTCCGCGAAACGCTGGTCCATGTCCTCGGTGACGGGCAGCACCTGCTGCGCCGTCACGACGACCGGCGCCGTGGCGTAACGCTGCGGCGCGGCCCCGGCGCGCAACCCGGAGTCCAGCAGCACGCCGCTCCCCGTGATCAGCACCGAACCGCAGAACACCGCGACGAACGCGGCCGCGAACGAGCCCCGCCGCGCGCGGATCATCCGCCATGCCATGGAGAACACGTCGATCACCACTCCCCGAGGTGCGTCATGTGCTCGGCGATGGCCTCGGGCGAGGACGGTCCGACCTCGCCCGCGATCCGGCCGTCCGCGAGGAACACCACCGAGTCCGCGTAGGACGCCGCCACCGGGTCGTGCGTCACCATCAACGCCGTCTGCCCCCACCGGTCCACGGCCTGCCGCAGCGTGCCGAGCACCTGCTTGGCGGTCCGCGTGTCGAGCGCGCCCGTGGGTTCGTCGAGGAACACCACGTCGGGCCGCGTGACCAGCGCGCGGGCGATCGCGACGCGCTGCTGCTGCCCGCCGGAGAGCTTGGCGGGCCGCCGGTCCAGCGGCACGGTCAGCTCCACCGAGCGCACCACCTCGGCGAGGAACTCCGGGTCGAACGGCCGGTTCGCCAGCCGCAGCGGCAGCACGATGTTCTGCTCGACGGTCAGCGCGTCGAGCAGGTTGTAGGCCTGGAACACGAACCCGATGCGGCTGCGCCGCAGCTCGGTCAGCTGGGCCTCGCGCAGCTTGGTCAGGTCGTCCTCGCCCAGCAGCACGCGCCCCGACGTCGGGCGGTCGAGCCCGGCGGCGCAGTGCAGGAACGTGCTCTTGCCGGAACCGGAGGGGCCCATCAGCGCGGTGAAACTGCCGCGCCGCAAGCCGATCGACACGTCGTCGAGCGCACGGACCGCGGTCTCGCCGCTGCCGTAGACCTTGCTCACGGACTCCATGCGCACCGCGCAGACGAGCCCGTCCTGGACTGTGGACATCCCCTTTTTCCTTCCTCTGAAGCTGATTTCGACGCTAGGCAGGGCGGGGGTGCGGCACACTGGCTCCAGCTCCCGGACCGGGGGTGTAGCCAGGTACACCCCGGCGGGTGTGCGCAGTAGAGTTCCGCAGCGTGCGGGGGGTGGCCTTGAAGGCAGCGATCAGGCGCAGCGCCGACGCGACGGGCGCGCTCGCCGGTGCGCTGCGGACCGCGCTGCCCGCGCTGCTGTCGCTGGCCGTGGTGCCGGTGTCGGTGCTCCTCCTGCCGGTGCTGCCCACCGCGGCGGAGCCCCTGCGGTACGTGACAGGGCTCGAACGGAACCGGCGCGGCATTCCCGCGCCCTACCGGCGGATCGCTCCCCTGCGCGATCCCGCGACGTGGCGGGACGTGGCGTGGCTCGTGGTGCACGGGGTCACCGGGCTTGCCGCCGGCATCCTCGCGGTCGCGCTGTGGCCCGCGATCCTGAGCAGCGTCACCACCCCGCTGTATTGGTGGCTGGTGCCGGACGGGGTGACGGCGCTCTTCGTGGACGTCAGGACGTGGCCGCAGGCGCTGACGCTGCCGTTCGTCCAGGCCGCGTGCTACGCCGCCATCCTGTACTGGCTCGTGCCCCTCGCGGCGCGCGCCCAGGAGTGGACGACACGCACGCTGCTCGGCCCCACCGACCACGACCTCCTGGTCCAGCAGGTCGAACGGCTCACCGAGACCCGCACCGAGGCGCTGGAGTCGCACGGCGCCGAGCTGCGCCGCATCGAGCGGGACCTGCACGACGGGATCCAGGCGCAGCTCGTGGCCGTCGCGGTGCGGCTCGGGCTCGCGGAGCGCGCGCTGGCCGCCGACCCCGACACCGCGCGGTCGCTGCTGAACGACGCGCAGTCCGGGATCGAGGACTCGCTGGGCAACCTGCGGGGCGTCATCCGCGGCATCTACCCGCCGATCCTCGCCGACCGCGGGCTCGGCGGGGCCGTGCACGCGCTGGCGAGCGGGCAGCGCGTCCCGGTCGCCGTGCACATCCCCGAGGACCTGCCGCGCCCGCCCGCGCCGATCGAGGCGGCGGCGTACTTCGTGGTCGCCGAATCGCTGACCAACGTGACCAAGCACAGCTCGGCTCAGCACGCGGAGGTCACGGTCGAGCGCGACGGGCCGAACCTGCGGGTGGTGGTCCGCGACGACGGGCAGGGCGGCGCGACCGAGGGCGACGGGAGTGGGCTGCTCGGCATCCGCCGCCGGGTCGCCGCGCTCGACGGCACGGCCCGCATCGAAAGCCCTGCCGGCGAAGGAACGACGATCGAGGTGCTGCTGCCGTGCGGATAGTGATCGCGGAGGACAACGCGCTGCTGCGGGAGGGCATCTCCCTGCTGGTCCGCACCGCCGGGCACGAGGTGGTCGGCAACGCGGCGAACGGTCCGGAGATCGTGCCGCTGCTGCTGGAGCACCGGCCGGACATCGCCGTGCTGGACGTGCGCATGCCCCCGACGTTCCGCGACGAGGGGCTGCGAGCCGCGATCGAGGCCAGGCGGTTGCTGCCGGGGTTGCCGATCCTCGTGCTGTCGCAGTACGTGGAGCACACGTACGCCACCGAGCTGCTCGCGAGCGGCGCGGGTGGGGTGGGCTACCTGCTCAAGGACCGCGTCGGCCGGGTCGAGGAGTTCCTCGACGCGCTCAACCGCGTCGCCGCCGGGGGCACCGCGCTCGACCCGGAGGTGGTGTCACAGCTGATGAACCGCCGCGACCCGCTCGACGCGCTGACCGCGCGGGAGCGCGAAGTGCTGCACCTGATGGCGCAGGGCCACGACAACGCGGCGATCGCGCGGCAGCTGGTGGTGACCGAGCGCGCGGTGACCAAGCACATCGGGAACATCTTCCGGAAACTCGACCTGCCGCCGACGGACAGCGGGCACCGGCGGGTGCTGGCCGTGCTGGCGTACGTGAACGCTTGAGGTAGGCCGTTTTCGGGCCTCCCTCAACCGGAGTAGCCCCTCCTGACGGATGGCGACAGGCCGCAGCAAGGCCCTCAGTCCTCTTCACCGGACCGGACACGAATCCGACTTGTGGAGAGAACCGATGCCTCGAACACCGAAAACCAGCAGGATCCGGAGAACCGCCGCGAGGTTCGGCAGCCTCGCCTCGGTGGCGGGGATCGCGGCGCTGGCCGTCGTGGGCGGCGCCACGACGGCCTCGGCCGCCGACAACCCGGTGGGCTGCGGTTACGCCACCAGCGGACCGGCCGCGAGCACGTTGTGCTGGCTGGACATGAGCGCCTACAACGACACCGCCGCCTCGTCCACCGCCGGGCAGAACATGACGGTGACCCTGCCCGGCGGGTACACGATGACGTTCAACGTCATCAAGCGCCCGGTCGGCTCGAACCCCTCGGTCGCGTTCGCGTCCCGTCCCGCCACCGGCCGCCCGCTCGGGGACCAGCTGTACCCCGGCCTGCCCGGGAACGCGGCGCTGGCGAACACCGCCGCCGCCAGCTTCTCCAACACCGTGACCCTGCGGAACATCGTGGTCCGGGACTCGGCGGGCGCCCAGGTCAGCGGCTACGCGATCGCCAGCGGGGACGCCGAGATCACGGCCGACACCGAACGCATCACGTGGACCTCGAACGCGCCGATCACCCAGCTCGGGTCCGTCGCCGCGGCGAACGGGTGCCAGGCGAGCACCGCGACGGGGTTCGGCACGACCACGGTGTCCTGCACCGGAACGGGACTGAGCGCCCCGTACGGCACGCTCGCGGTCAAGTCGGTCGGCGCGACGACGTTCTCGGCCAGGCTCGACAGCACCACGGGTGTCGAGGCGGTCGCCTTCGCGGTCCAGACCGCCAAGGTGACGCTGAACAAGCAGGTGGTCGACCGGCGCCTCCCGGCCGATTCGTTCGACCTCGCGGTCACCTCGCCCGAAGGCACCACGGTCGGGACGGCGACCACCGGTGGCGCGGACACCGCCACCACGGGCCCGTTGACCGCCATGCCGCGGACGGCGGGGCAGAGCTTCACGCTGAGCGAGGCGGCGAGCGCGGGCAGCTCGCTGGCGAACTACGACCAGTCGTGGTCCTGCACCAACGCCACCGCCGGCAGCACCACGTCCCTGCCCACCGGTACCGGCACCAGCGTGGCGGTCTCCCCGCAGCCGGGCGACGACATCTCCTGCACCGTCACCAACACGGCCAAGCAGACCGACCTGTCCATCGTGAAGGCGGGCCCGGCGACGGCCGGCGTCGGCGAACCGGTGACGTACACGCTGATCGTCTCCAACAACGGTCCCGGTGACTCGACCGGCTACACCGTCACCGACCAGCTCCCGGCGGGGCTGACCGGCGTCACCACGAGCACGCCGGGCTGCACGGTCACGGGCCAGGCGCTGACGTGCACCGGCGGTCCGCTGGCGTTCAACGAGCGCGCGGTGATCACGGTGTCCGGCGTCGCCGACGGCAGTGTGCAGACGCTCTTCAACACCGCGGCGGTCAAGTCCAACGAGGTCGACGGCAACCCGGGCAACGACACCTCCAACGAGGTCACGACCGAGGTGGTGCCGCTGGTGTCCGTGGCGGTCGGCGGTGGTGCGCTCGCGCTGCTCGGTGGCGGCTACGCGCTGCGCCGCCGCCCGAAGACGACGGCGTGACCCCGGAATGAGCAGGAGGCGGCGGAGTCGACCTCGTGAAGGGAACTCCGCCGCCCCTTCCCGAGAGCCGGCAAGGGGACTCGAACCCCTGACATCTTGCTTACAAGGCAAGCGCTCTACCAACTGAGCTATGCCGGCCGATGGCCCCGAGGCCGAGCCGATGATACCCCTACCACCTGACGGGCGGCTCCTTGCGCGGCACCCCCGGGGCGCGGAACGCTTTCCCCAGGCGCCGGGGAAGGAGGCCAGGGCGATGAACTCCGCCCGGATGGCACTGCACGCCGTGCGGCTGCTGGCCGCCCGCGGCTCGCTCACCGTGACCGAGCTGGCGCGCGAGCTGGCTGTCGCACCGTCGACCGCCCACCGCGTGCTCACCAACTGCGTCGCCGCGGGGTTCGCCCGGCAGGACCACGCGGGCGGGCCCTACCGCCCCGGCAAGGCGATGCACGAGCTCACCCTGAGCGTCACCTCGCCGGTCACCCTGCGTGAGGCCGGTGCGGCCGCGCTCGCCGACCTGCGGGACCGGACGGGCCTCACCGCGAGCCTGCTGGTGCTGGAGGGCCGCCGCGCCCGGTTCGTGCAGTCCCTCGAAGGCACCGGGCCACGCCGCGCCGCCGCCCGGCTCGGGCGCGTGCTGCCCGCGCACTGCACCTCCGGCGGCAAGGCGATGCTCGCCTTCCACCCGCCCGGCGACCTGGCCCGCCGCTACCCCGGCCGCCGCCTGGAGCGCCTCACCGACCGCTCCCTGACCTGCTGGGACGACCTCCTGCGCGAACTGGCCCAGGTCCGCGCCCGCGGCTGGGCGGTCAGCCTCGGTGAGTGCGACCGCGCGGTGACCGGTCTCGGCGCGCCGATCCTGCTCGGCAGCGGCGAGCCCGTCGCCGCGCTGGCGCTCGCCGCGTCCGCCGCCCACGTCGGCACGCGCGCCGAGATCGCCCCGTACGTCGAACCCCTGCTGCACGCCGCGAACACCGTGCAGACGCAGCTGCGTGGCGGGATCCCGGTGCACCCTTCCGCATAGGGGAACGTCCGCGCACACGCTTGTCCGCCGGTGCCCGCCCGCGCTGTCGTGGAGCCCAGGAGCACCGGATCGAAGGAGATCGGCGTGTCGAGCACCGAGGAGACGACGGAGGCCGCGGAACTACGGCGCACGGTGGCGGAGCTGGCGGAGCGCGTGCGCACGCTCGAAGCGGCGTCGGCGATCCGCACCCTGCACCACAAGTACGGCTACTACCTGGACAAATGCCTGTACCAGGAGGTCGTGGACCTCTTCAGCGACGACGGGGAGGTGGTGTTCGCGGGCGGTGTGTACCAGGGCCGCGCCGGGGTCGAACGGCTGTACCTGCACCGGTTCCGCGAGCGCTTCACCCACGGCCACAACGGCCCGCTCCGCGGATTCCTGTTGGAGCACATCATGATGCAGGACGTCGTGACGGTGTCCCCCGACGGCCGGACCGCCTGCGCCCGCATCCGCGCGCTCATGCAGGCCGGGATCCACGAGTCCGCACCGGAACTGCGGGGCCGCACGTCGTTCGAGCAGTGGTGGGAGGGCGGCCTCTACGAGAACCGGTACGTGCTGGACGACGGCGTCTGGAAGATCAAGCGCCTCGGCTACTTCCCGTTCTGGCACGCCGAGTACACCAAGGGCTGGGCACACACCCCGCCGCTCAACGCGATGATCGCCACCAGGACCTACCCCGACGACCCGCTCGGCCCCGACGAACTGGTGGAGGGCTTCGAGTTCTTCCCCGCGACCGACGTGGTCCCGTTCCACTACCCGCACCCCGTGACGGGAAAGCGGTCATGAACTTCAACGCGCCGATGCGGGTCGAGGCCGACATCTACGACCTCGAAGTGGCACAAGGCGAAGTACCCGAACAACTCGACGGCACGTACTACCGCGTGGTGTGCGACCGGCAGTACCCGTCGTTCGTGCCGAATGACATCCCCTTCAATGCCGACGGCATGGTCACGTCGTTCCGCTTCTCGAAGGGACACGTCGACTTCAAAAGCCGTTACGTGCGCACGCCGCGGTTCCAGGCGGAGCGGAGCGCACGCCGCGCGTTGTTCGGCGCGTACCGCAACGCCTACACCGACGACCCGTCCGTCGCGGGGATGAACCGGACCTTGGCCAACACCAACGTGTTCTGGCACGGCGGGCGACTACTGGCGTCCAAAGAGGACAGTCCGCCGATCGAGATCGACCCGCTGACGCTGGACACGGTGGGCGTCCACACCTTCGACGGCGCACTCACGTCGCAGACCTCCACCGCGCACCCGAAATTCGACCCGCGCACGGGCGAAATGGTGTTCTTCGGTTACGCGGCGAAAGGTGAAGGCACGCCGGACATCGTGTACTACGAGGCCGACCCCGCCGGGAACCTCGTGCACGAAACCTGGTTCCAGGCCCCGTATCCGAGCATGGTGCACGACTTCGCGGTGACGCAGAACTTCGTCGTGTTCCCGATCATCCCGCTCGTGTCGGACCTGGGCAGGCTGCGGCAGGGCCTGCCGTTGTTCGCGTGGGACCCGGAAAAGGACGTGTTCCTCGGCGTGCTGCCGCGCAAGGGCGGCGTGGAGGACCTGCGCTGGTACCGCGGCAGCACGCGGTTCGCCAGCCACATCCTCGGTGCTTACGACGACGGGCGGCACATCCACGTCGACACCCCGGTTTCGGAGACGAACTACTTCCCGTTCTTCCCGGATCTGTCGGGCGCGCCCGTGGACCCCGAGAAGACCAAGGGCTACCTGTCCCGCTGGACGATGGACACCCTGGGCGACTCGGCGACGTTCACCGAGGAACGGCTGACCGCCCATGCCGGGGAGTTCCCGCGCATGGACGACCGGTTCGAGACGCTGCCCTACTCCTGGGGCGTGCTGGGCCTGTACGAGGTGCCGGGCGAGCCGCGGCCGGGCGGCGGGTTCCGGTGGATCGGCGCCGTGGACCTCGCCCGCAAGCGCACGACGTCCCACTACGTCGGTGACGCGTCGTCGGTCGGCGAGCCGCTGTTCGTGCCCGCGCACGCGGACGCCGCACAGGGCAAGGGTTACGTGCTGGCCGTGGTGGGCCGCCACGACGAGATGCGCAGCGACCTGCTGATCCTCGACGCGCAGCGGATCGACGCCCCACCGGTGGCGACGGTGAAGCTGCCGATCCGCGTGCCCTACGGCCTCCACGGCAACTGGGTGACGACAGCCGAACTCCAGGCGGCGGGGAAGGTCTAGCCGAACATCCCGACCTCGTAGCTGCCCGCGGGCTGCCGGATGATGACGTTCAGCCGGTTGTACGCGTTGATCGTCGCGATCAGGGCCACCAGCGCGCCGAGCTGCTCCTCGTCGTAGTGCTTCGCGGCGTTGGCCCACGCGTCGTCGCTGACGCCGCCCGCCGCGTCGGCGATGCGCGTGCCCTGCTCCGCCAGCTCCAGCGCGGCGCGCTCGGCCTCGGTGAAGACCGTGGCCTCCCGCCAGGCCGCGACGAGGTTCAGCCTCGTCGCGGTCTCGCCGGCGTGCGCGGCGTCCTTGGTGTGCATGTCGGTGCAGAAGCCGCAGCCGTTGATCTGGCTCGCCCTGATCTTCACCAGTTCCTGCGTCGCGGCGGGCAGTGCCGACTTCGAGACCACCTCGCCCGCGGCGTTGAGGCGCCGCAGGAACTGGCCTGCGACGGCGTTCTCGAAGGCGTTGAGACGGGCTTCCATCGTGGGTTCCTCCAGGGTCTTCCGGTGCTTCCACCACCCCTGACGGACCCGGCCGCGAGGATGTGACCGGTGGGGCCACCGGCCGCGCCGGCGACCCCACCCGTCAGGGGGCTAGTGCCCCATCGCGGTGCTGCGGCGGCCGGTGCCGCTGTGCGACCTCTTCGGGTACACCGCCGACGCGATCGCCACCACGACGACCGATCCGATGATGTCCAGGACCCAGCGGAACCACGGCAGGCCACCGTTCGCGTTGGTGTAGCCCACCCAGCTGGCCACCAGGTTGCCGAGGAAGGCACCCACGATCCCCGCCAGGATCGTCAGCCACAGCGGGATGCCCTGCTTACCGGGCAGGATCGCCTTCGCGATCAGGCCGAACACGAGGCCCGAAACGATCAGCACGATCAGTCCCCACACACCTCCGAAGAAACCCATTTCGAACCCTCCTCTGGTTCGCTGTTCTTCCCTGGCACCCCGAGGCATACCCGGCCGGGACGAGCCGACGGGGTCTCGATCAGGTGACGTGGGGTACCCGTCGTGTGGAAGATCGGCAGGGTGGCGCACGCCACTGTTTCTTTCTTGCAACAGCGGACATGGCCGTGGCGATGGTCCCCGGGGACATCCCCTGCGAGGAGGTGAAGGGCCATGAAGAGCACCCAGCGCGCCCGGACCGCCGCGGTCCGGCGGCGTGGCTGGCACATCCTGGAAGCGCCCCGGGATCAGAACGTCGAAAGAGAGCACCGGCGCAAGCAAGGCGGGCCCCGGCGGCGGGCCTGGCACATCCTGGAAGCCCCGACCGGCGAGCAGCCGGCACTCGAGACCGGCGCCGAGCACGGCCCGGCACTCCCCGACGACGCCACCGTCAACTTCGTCCTCGACCTGGCCCTGCGCATCGGCGAGGTGCAGATGGCCAGCGGCGCGGGCGCCTCCGACGTCACCGCGACGATCCTCGCGCTGACCTCGGCACTCGGCCTGCCGCACTGCGAGGTCGACGTCATCTTCACGTCCATCACCGTGACGTGCCACCGGGGTACGGACATGAACCCGGTCAGCGCGCTGCGGGTCGTCCGCTCCCGCAGCCTCGACTACACGCGCCTGTCCCAGACCGAGATGCTGGTCCGGCAGATCACCCGCGGCCACATGGGCGCGGAGGAGGCGTACGCCGAGCTGCACCGCATCACGACCGCCCCGCACCCGTACCCGCGCTGGGTCGCGACGCTCGCCTGGGGCGGGATGGCCTTCTTCATCACCCTGCTCATCGGCGGTGGTTTCGACATCGCGGTCGGCGCGCTCGTCATCTCCGCGCTGATCGACCGGCTCGGCCGCCAGCTCAACAAGTACGCGCTGCCGTTCTTCTTCCAGCAGGTCGTCGGCGGGCTCGTGGCCACCATGCTCGCGACCGTGGCCGTCGAGACCGGGCTGGTGCCCACCAGGTTCTCCACACTCGTGGCGGCCGCCGCGATCACCGTGCTGCTGTCCGGGCTGTCGACCGTGTCGGCGGTGCAGGACGCCATCACCGGCTACAACGTGACCGCCGCGGGCCGCACGATGGAAACCGCGTTGATGAGCGCCGGGCTGATCACCGGTGTGGCACTCGCGTTGAACCTCGCCAGAGCCCTCGGCTTCACCCAGGTCGTGCCCGAGATCCCGGCCCAGACCGCGCTCGGTCTCCCCGTCGTCGTCCTCGCCGGTGCCGGCTCGGCCGCGTGCTTCGCCGTCGGCAGCTACGCCACGCTCCGATCGATGCTGGTCGCGGCCGCGGCGGGCGCGATCGGCGCCGGGGTCTACGGGAGTATGGTGCTCGCGACCTTCGACACCATCACCTCGTCCGCGGTCGCGGCGACGCTCGTCGGTTTCTGCGGCGGGGTGCTCGCGCGGCGGCTGCGCGTCACGCCGCTCGTCGTCGCGGTGTCGGGCATCACGCCGCTCCTGCCCGGTCTGTCGACATATCGTGGCCTTTACGAACTCGCGACGCAGGCGAACGGCAACGTCTCTACCCTGATGAAGGCGGTCGCCATCGGACTGGCGCTGGCGGCGGGCGTGGTGCTCGGTGAGTACCTGGCCCAGCCGGTCCGCACCGGGCTGGGCAGGCTTGAGCGCAAGCTTGCGGGCCCGCGGATGGCCGGACCGTTGCGCCCGTCGGAAGGACGGCTGGAGTAGCACCTCCGGCACCGCGCGGTCGATCTTGGTCGCCGGTCACGGGATAGTCTTTCGTGGCGCCGCGCCCGAAGAGCAAGGGAGCACGAAGCGTGAGTGAGCAGGAGATCGGGAACGGCTCGGCGGACTTCGTCGTCGTCGCCAACCGGCTGCCCGTCGACCTCGAAAGGGGCCCCGACGGGTCGCAGCGGTGGACGGCGAGCCCCGGCGGCCTGGTCTCCGCGCTCGAGCCGTTCCTGCGGTCCCGCAAGGGGGCGTGGGTCGGCTGGCCCGGGGTGCCCGGCGTCGAGGTGGACCCGTTCAGCGACGAGGGCATGGTGCTCTACCCCGTCACGCTGACCGCCGACGACGTCCGCGACTACTACGAGGGCTTCTCGAACGCGACGCTGTGGCCGCTCTACCACGACGTCGTCGAGCGGCCGGTGTTCGACCGCGGCTGGTGGGAGAGCTACGTCAAGGTCAACCGCCGGTTCGCCGAGGCGGCCGCGGACGTCGCGGCGGGCGGCGCGACCGTGTGGGTGCAGGACTACCAGCTCCAGCTCGTGCCGAGCATGCTCCGCGAGCTGCGGCCGGACCTGCGCATCGGGTTCTTCCTGCACATCCCGTTCCCGCCGGTCGAGCTGTTCATGCAGCTGCCGTGGCGCGCGGAGATCGTGCGCGGGCTCATCGGCGCCGACCTCGTCGGGTTCCACCGGCCCGGCGGCGCGCAGAACTTCCTGTGGCTGGCCCGCACCCTGGTCGGCCTGGAACCGAGCCGGGGCGCCGTCGGCGTGCGGTCCCGGCCCGGCATGATGCAGGTCGGCAACCGGACCGTCCGCGTCGGCGCCTTCCCCATCTCCATCGACTCCGCCGGACTGGACGGCCTCGCGCGCACCAAACAGGTCAGCGAGCGGGCCGCCCAGATCCGCCACGACCTCGGCAACCCCAAGACGGTGCTGCTGGGCGTGGACCGGCTGGACTACACCAAGGGCATCGACCTGCGCCTGCAGGCGCTGCACGAGCTGCTCCAGGAGGGCCGCGTCAAACCGGAAGACGTCACCTTCGTGCAGCTCGCCACGCCCAGCAGGGAACGGGTCGAGCACTACCAGCGGATGCGCAGCGACATCGAGCAGATGGTGGGCCGGATCAACGGCGAGTTCTCGCGCGTGGGCCACCCGGTGGTGCACTACCTGCACCAGTCGGTGAGCCGCACCGAGCTGGCCTCGTTCTACTCCGCTGCCGACGTCATGGTCGTGACCCCGCTGCGCGATGGGATGAATCTGGTCTGCAAGGAGTACGTGGCCTGCCGCCACGATCTCGGCGGCGCGCTCGTGCTGTCGGAGTTCGCGGGCGCCGCGGCCGAGCTGACCAGCGCGTTCCTCGTCAACCCGCACGATCTCGACGGGGTGAAGAACGCGCTGGAGGCGGCCATTACGCTCGACCCTGCCGAGGGCAGGCGCCGGATGCGAGCATTGCGGCGCCAGGTCCTCACCCATGACGTAGACCGGTGGGCCCGATCATTCCTGGAAGCGCTCGGAACCGAGACGACTTCCTGAATCCCGCCAACTTGTCGACATTGCTGCTTTGAACTCCCCGAGGAGGAGTGGTGACCGCCGAGTCCCTGCCCGCCGAGCTGCGCCGCGCGATCGTGCAGATCGCCCGCACGCCGCGACTGCTGGTCGCGTGCGACTACGACGGGACCTTGGCTCCGATCGTGACCAACCCGGACGAGGCGCGACCGCTGCCCGAGTCCGTCGGCGCGCTGCGTTCGCTCGCCGGGCTGCACGAGACGACCACCGCCGTGATCTCCGGTCGCGCGCTGCGGGACCTCGCGATCCTGTCCCGGCTGCCGTCCGAGGTGCACCTCGTCGGCAGCCACGGCTCGGAGTTCGACATCGGGTTCGTGCACGCGCTGGACGCGCAGGCCCGTGAACTGCACCGGAGGCTGGAGACGGCGCTGGACGAGCTGGTGTCGGGCACGCCCGGCGTGCAGCTGGAGGTCAAGCCCGCCAGCATCGCCGTGCACGTCCGGCGCGCCGACCGGACCGACGCGCAGCGCATCCTCGAGGCGGTCCACAACGGACCGTGCACGTGGGACGGTGTCACGACGACCGACGGCAAGGAGGTCGTGGAGCTGGCGGTGGTCCAGACCGACAAGGGCCGCGCGCTGGACACCCTGCGCCACCAGGTCGGTGCCACCGCCGCGGTGTTCCTCGGCGACGACGTCACCGACGAGAAGGCGTTCGCCCGCCTGTCCGGCCCTGACCTCGGCGTGAAGGTCGGCGACGGGGAGACGCTGGCGGCGTTCAGCGTGCCCGGCACCGAGGACGTCGCGACCGTGCTCGCGTTCATCCTGGAGGAGCGCCGCAACTGGCTCTACGGCGAGCAGGCGCCGCCGATCGAGCGGCTGTCGATGCTGGCCAACGAGCGCTCGGTCGCGCTGGTCACCCCGGACGCGCGGCTGACGTGGATGTGCCACCCCGGTCCCGACGCGCCCGCGGTGTTCGCCGACCTGCTCGGCGGCGCCGGTGCCGGGCACTTCTCGATCCGGCCCTCGCGCGGCGCGCTGCCGCTGGGCCAGCGCTACCTGCCCAACACCATGACCGTGGAGACCCGCTGGTCGCGGCTGCTGGTCACCGACTACCTGGAGCCGGAAACCCCGGCGCACCGCACGGACCTGGTGCGGGTGATCTCGGGGGCGAGCGAGGCGACCGTGGTGTTCGCGCCGCGGCCCGAGTTCGGTGCGGTGCCGGTGAGCCTGGTGCCGGAGGAGGACGGCCTGCGCGTGGTCGGCACGTCCGAGCCGATCGTGCTGCGCTCGCCGGGTGTCCGGTGGGAGATCAGCAACGACGGCCTGCACGACACCGCGACGGCGACGGTGCAGCCCACGCCGGAGCAGCCGGTGGTGCTGGAACTGCGGTGCGGCACCACGGAGCTCGGCCCGGCCGAGCTGCCCGAGGTGGAGCGGCGCGCGAAGGCGGGCCGGTACTGGAGCGAGTGGGCGTCGGCGCTGAAGCTGCCGAACGTGGAGCCGGAGCTGGTGGCCCGGTCGGCGCTGACGCTGCGCGGGCTGTGCAACACCGACACCGGTGGGGTGCTGGCGGCGGCCACGACGTCGCTGCCGGAGGAGATCGGCGGCGTGCGGAACTGGGACTACCGGTACTGCTGGATCCGCGACGCGGCGATGACCGTCCGCGAGCTCGTCGGCCTCGGTTCGCTGGAGGAGGCCGACGGCTACCTGAACTGGCTGCACGGCGTCCTGTCCACGCTCGCCGGTCCGGAGCGCCTGCACCCGCTGTACACCCTGTCCGGCAACCAGCTGGGCGCGGAGGCCGTCATCGACACCCTGCCGGGGTACGCGGGCTCGCGGCCCGTGCGCGTCGGGAACCTGGCGAACCACCAGGTGCAGCTGGACGTGTTCGGCCCGGTGGTGGAGCTGGTGTGCGCGCTGGCCGAGGCCAGGGGCGACCTGCGGGACCAGGACTGGCAGATGGTGCGCGCGATGGCGGAGGCCGTGACGCGGCGCTGGTCGGAGGCGGACCACGGCATCTGGGAGGAGCGGCACGTGCCGCGCCACCGGGTGTACTCGCGCGTGATGTGCTGGGTGACGATCGACCGCGCGATCAAGCTGGGCGAGGTGTACGAGCGGGAGATCCCGGCGGCCTGGCACGAGCTGCGCGAGACCATCGCGAGGGACGTGCTGGAGAACGGCTGGAACGATAAGGTCCAGGCGTTCACCACGGCGTACGACGGCACGGACCTGGACGCGGCGTCGCTGTTCGTGGGTCTGACCGGGCTCATCGACCCGTCGGACGAGCGCTTCCAGTCCACGGTGACCGCGATCGAGGCCGAGCTGCGCAGCGGGTCGACGGTGTACCGCTACCGCAGGGATGACGGGCTGCCCGGCGGTGAGGGCGGGTTCCACCTGTGTGCCGCGTGGCTGATCGAGGCGTACCTGCTGACGGGCCGCCGCACCGAGGCGGAGGAACTGTTCGAGCAGATGGTCGATGCGGCCGGCCCGACGGGCCTGCTCCCGGAGCAGTACGACCCGATCGCGGAGCGTTCGCTGGGCAACCACCCGCAGGCGTACTCGCACATCGGCCTCATCCGCTGCGCCAAGCTCCTCGCGGCGCAGTAGGCGCGGCGGGGGTTGCCGGGCCCCTGCGGTGCTGGGACCGACCACGGTCGAGGAATGGCTCGCGCCGAGAGATCTCGGCTCGAGCTGCTCCTGGGCCACCTCGCGCCCGCCTCACCGCGGCGGGCCGCGTCCGCGGCGGGGGCTTGCCGGACCCCTGCGGGAAGCTGGCCCCGTGCTGGGACCGACCACGGTCGAGGAATGGCTCGCAGCCGAGAGATCTCGGCTCGAGCTGCTCCTGGGCCACCTGTATGCACCGTCGCGCCCGTCGGGCTCTCACCAACGGGCGTCGTTCCGGCTGGCTCGCGCCGTCGATGACTCGCTGCAAGCCGTCGGCCGCCGTGACCTGGAGGTACTGCCCGCGGTCGCCGTGCGGATCAGCACGCCCTTCCGCACCGTCCTCGTCCCCGACCTCGCGGTGGTGAAGGTCGGCGAGGACCGCCGGCTGTACGAACGTGGCGACGTGCTCCTGGCGGTCGAGGTGTGGTCGCAGGACAACAGCCAGGACGAACGCGAGACCAAGACGGCCGCCTACGCTCAGGTGGGCATCCCGCACCTCTGGTTGTTCGACCCTCCCGTCAGCTTCACCGCCTACCGGCTCGAGGACGCGAAGTACGTCGAGGTGGTGCACGCCGACAACGGCGAGACCGTCACCGCTCCCGGCCCCGTCCCGGTCGAGATCGACACCGCCAAGCTGCCCTAGGCCTTCATCGCAGCGTTCAACGCCTCCGCGACCGTCGCCACCTCCAGGACCCGGATGCCGTCCGGCAGCTTCCCCGGATCGGGCGGCACGATGGCGTGCGTGAACCCCAGCCGCACGGCCTCCGCGAGCCTGCGGCCCACCCCGGTCACCCTGCGGATCTCCCCCGCGAGCCCCACCTCGCCCAGTGACACGAGCCGCGGGGACAGGGCCACGTCCTGCACCGACGAGGCGATCGCCAGCACCACCGCGAGGTCCACGGCAGGCTCGGTCACCTTCATCCCGCCGACCGTCGCCGCGTAGACGTCCTGCTCCCCGAACCGCACGCCGCCGCGCTTCTCCAGCACCGCCAGCACCATGCCCACCCGCGCCGAGTCCAGCCCGCTCACGGCACGCCGCGGCTGCGGCAGGCTCGACTTCGACACCAGCGCCTGCACCTCGCACAGCAGCGGCCGCTTGCCCTCGACGGTCACGGTGATCGCGGTGCCCGGCACGGCGTCCTCGTGCCGGTTCAGGAACAGCCCCGACGGGTCCGGCACCCCCACGATCCCGTCGTCACGCAGCTCGAAACAGCCGATCTCGTCTGCGGGCCCGAACCGGTTCTTCACGCCGCGCACCAGCCGCAGCGTGGAATGCCGGTCACCCTCGAAGTGCAGCACCACGTCCACCAGGTGCTCCAGCACGCGCGGCCCCGCGACCGAACCGTCCTTCGTCACGTGCCCCACCAGCACGATCGGCAGGTTCCGCTCCTTGGCGAGCGCCACGAGCCCCGCCGTGACGGCCCGCACCTGCGTCACCCCGCCGGGCGCCCCTTCGACCTGCGGGGACGCCATGGTCTGCACGGAGTCGACGATCAGCACGCCCGGCCGCACCGCGTCGACGTGCCCCAGGATCGCCGACAGGTCGCTCTCGGCGGCCAGGAACATGCGCTCGTGCAGGTTGCCCGTCCGCTCGGCGCGCAACCGCACCTGACCGGCCGACTCCTCGCCCGTGACGTACAGCGCGGGCTGCTCCGCCGAGGCCGCCCACTGGTGCGCGACCTCGAGCAGCAGCGTCGACTTGCCGACCCCGGGCTCGCCCGCGAGCAGCACCACCGCACCGGGCACGAGCCCGCCGCCGAGCACCCGGTCGAGCTCCGGCACCCCGGTGGCCCGCGCCCGCGCGGACTCCAGGTCGACCTGACCGATCGGCCGCGCCGGCGCGCTCGGCGCACCGGCCGCCACCCGCGCTATCGCGGGCCGGGCGTCACCACGCTCCTCGAGCGTGCCCCACGCCTGGCACTCCGGGCAGCGGCCCACCCATTTCGCGGCCTCGTAGCCGCACTCCCCGCAGCGGTAGCTGATGCCCTTCTTGCCCACGGACGCAGACGCTAGCGGGGGGTACCGACAATCTCAGTGACCCTCGCCGGCCTTCGCCGGCTGCGGCTCGCAGGTGAGGGTCTTCGTCGGCGCCGCGACGGGCAGCTGGACGGTGACCGGCCCGGCGTTGCGGAAGACGAACGTGACCGGCATGGTCTGCCCCGGCCACACGACGGTCTTGATGCCCTGCAGCTCCACGACGGCGCGGCCGATACCGGCACCCTCGTTGCCCACCGGGGTCGAGCTGGTCGGGGCCGACGCCGACGAGGACGCCGAAGCCGAGGACGAAGCCGGCCGGGACGACGAAGGCGAGGTCGAGGAGGTCGGCGTGGAGCCCTGCGAGGCGGCACCGGCCTCGGCGGCGTCCTGCCTGCCGATGACGAGCGTGCTGCCGCCGACGATCGCCCGCTGGCCGTCGATGGTCGCGCCGGCCGCGTTCGCGGACGAGACCGAGACGAGCTCGTCGTCCTGGCCGCTGTCGTTGGCGATCGTCAGCACGAGCGGGGCGGTGGAGCCCGGCGCGTACGCCTGCTCGCACTCGTCGCTGTTCGCGATGGCCGCGTTGCGCAGCGAAATGTGGCCGACCTGGGCGAGCGCACCGTTGACCGCGGGCAGCATGGTGTCGGTCTGGGTGATCTGCCCGGCACCACACCCGGCCAGCGCCAATGCGGCGCCGAGGCCCAGTACGCCCGAGGTGAGCACACGACGTTTCTGCAGCCTCACGGTCTTCAGTCCCTCCTAGAGCCCGCGCGTTACCAATGCGGAGCCTAGCCGGGGCCGTTCCACCCGGCAGAACCCGGTGGCCACTGGCCGCCGCGAACCGTCCACAGTGGATTCGTGATCAACCGGTGGACCACCTGCATGAGCACGCCGAAAGGAGATTTGTCAACCCCCCGCCGAACCCCCTTCAGGCCCCTGACCTGCGAGGACGATCTCGGCCCGCTAGGTGGGCCCCCTCGCCGCGTGCTAGTATGGAGTCAGCGAAAGGGGCAGAGGACACATGGTTTTCAAGGTCGGAGAGACCGTCGTCTACCCGCACCACGGTGCCGCACTCATCGAAGCCATCGAGACCCGGGTGATCAAGGGCGAGGAGAAGCAGTACCTCGTGCTCAAGGTCGCCCAGGGTGATCTCACGGTTCGCGTTCCCGCCGACAACGCCGAGATCGTCGGCGTGCGGGATGTCGTCGGGCAGGATGGTCTGAACCGCGTCTTCGACGTGCTGCGTGCTCCCCACACCGAAGAGCCCACCAACTGGTCTCGTCGGTACAAGGCCAACCTCGAGAAGCTCGCCTCGGGCGACGTGAACAAGGTGGCCGAAGTGGTGCGCGACCTCTGGCGGCGTGAGAAGGACCGGGGCCTTTCCGCTGGCGAGAAGCGGATGCTGGCCAAGGCTCGGCAGATCCTGGTGAGTGAACTCGCCCTGGCGGAGGGCACCGACGAGGGCAAGGCGGAGACCCTCCTCGACGAGGTGCTGGAAACCGCGACGGTCTAGCCGGACGGCGCGGCACGGGGTCGGGCACAATCCGCTGATGATCACGGCTGCGCTCGTTCTCGCCGACACCGAGGGGCTGGACACCAGCGTCCGTGGTGAGCCGTTGCTGGCCCACTGCGTGCGTGGCGTGGCCGAGGCGGGCTGCGCCGGGCAACTGGTCGTCCTCGCCCCCGAGCGGCGAGTCGTCACATTCGAAAAAATCCTGCAGGCAGTACCCGGTACCGGGCAACGGTGCCGGGTACTGCCGTGTTCGCCCCACCGCGCCGAGTCGATCCGCTCGGCGCTCGACAGCCTGACCGGCCCGGCCCCCGACGTCGTCCTGCTGTGTGAGGCGGCGCGCGCGTTCGTGCCGCCCCCGGTCATCCGTGCGGTCGCGGAAACCGTTTTCGCGGGGGCGCCCGCCGCGGTTCCGGTGCTCCCCGTCACGGACACCGTCAAGCTCGTGGACTCCCGAGACGTGATCATCGCCACCGAGGACCGCGCCCGCCTGCGCACCGTACAGGGGCCGCTCGGCTGCACGCCCGAAGTGCTGCGTGAGGCGTGTGAACGGGGTGTGGACCCGGTCAGCGAACCCCCCGGTACGGTGCGGACGATCGCCGGGCACCAGAACGCGCTCCGGCTCGCGACGCCGTTCGACGTGGCCGTCGCGGAGGCACTGCTGAGCGAGGAGCAGGCGTGAGGATCGGTACCGGCGTCGACGTGCACCCGGTCGAGCGGGGACGTGAGTGCTGGATCGCGGGGCTGTTCTGGGAGGGCGTGGACGGGTGCGCCGGGCACTCCGACGGGGACGTGGCCGCGCACGCGCTGTGTGACGCGATGCTGTCCGCCGCGGGCCTGGGCGACCTCGGCGCGGTGTTCGGCACCGGCGACCCGCGCTGGGCCGGGGTGCACGGGCCGGAGTTCGTCGCCGAGGTGCGGCGGCGGATCGAGGCGGCCGGATGGCGGCTCGGCAACGCCTCCGTGCAGGTCATCGGCAACGCGCCGCGCATCGGCAAGCGCCGCGAGGAGGCGCAGGACGTGCTCGGGAAGGCCGCGGGCGGCCCCGTGAGCGTCAGCGGCACCACCACCGACGGGCTCGGCCTGACCGGCCGCGGCGAGGGGATCGCGGCGGTCGCGAGCGCGCTGCTGCTGCCGGCCGAGTAGCTCACAACTCCTGCCGGTGCGGCTGGCGCCCCGTTACGGTGGAGGCGTGATCCGTGCGGTGATGTTCGACTTTTCCGGCACCCTCTTCCGGCTCGAGCAGAACGAGAGCTGGCTGGTCCACCTCACCGACACCGACGGCGACCCGCTCGACATCGAGGCGCAGGCCGAGCTGATGCGGCGGATGACCGCTCCCACCGGGCAGGTCGTGCAGCTGTCGGAGGAGTACCAGCACGCCTGGGAGAACCGCGACCTCGACCCGGCGCTGCACGAGAAGATCTACCTCGAGGTGCTGCGCAAGTCCGGCGTTCCGCGCGTCGAGCAGGCCAAGGCGCTGTACAGCCGCCTGATCGACCCCGACGAGTGGACGCCGTACCCCGACACCGAGACGGCTCTCAAGGACACCGCGGCGAAGGGGCTGAAGGTCGGGGTGCTCAGCAACATCGCCTTCGACATCCGGCCCGCGTTCACCGCGCGCGGCCTCGACCAGTACGTCGACCAGTTCGTGCTGTCGTTCGAGGAGGGCGTCATCAAGCCGGACCCGGAGATCTTCCGGATCCTGCTCGGCCGGCTCGGCGTCGCGCCGGAGGAGGCGCTGATGGTCGGCGACAGCGAGGAGGCCGACGGCGGGGCCCGCGCGCTGGGGTGCGCGTTCGCGCTGGTCGACCCCCTGCCCACCAGCGAGCGCACGGACGGCCTGGTCACCGCGCTGCGGGCGCACGGGGTGCTCTAGCACACCGCCCCGGCGGGGCCCGTACCATTTCGGGGTGGCCTTACACCTCTTCGACACCGCGACCAGGAGCGTGCGGGAGTTCCACCCCGCCCGTAGTGGGACGGCGTCCGTCTACGTCTGTGGGGCCACCGTGCAGGGCGTTCCGCACATCGGGCACGTGCGGGGTGCGCTGAACTACGACGTGCTGCGCCGCTGGCTCGTCCACAGTGGACTGGACGTGCTGTTCGTGCGCAACGTCACCGACATCGACGACAAGATCCTCACCAAGGCCGCCGACGCGGACCGCCCGTGGTGGGAGTGGGCGTTCACCCACGAGCGTGCTTTCGAGGACGCGTACACCACGCTCGGCTGCCTGCCGCCCTCGATCGCGCCCCGCGCGACCGGGCACATCACGCAGATGGTCGAGCTGATGCAGCGCCTCATCGACAGCGGGCACGCGTACGCGGCGGGCGGTGACGTGTACTTCGCCGTCAGCACGTTCCCGGGGTACGGCGAGCTGTCGCGGCAGAAGCTCGACGAGGTGCAGCAGGGCGAGTCGCTCGGCGAGGGCAAGCGGGACCCGCGGGACTTCACGCTGTGGAAGAGCGCGAAGCCGGGCGAGCCGTCGTGGCCGACGCCCTGGGGCCCCGGCCGTCCGGGCTGGCACCTGGAGTGCTCGGCGATGGCGACGACGTACCTCGGCGCGGAGTTCGACATCCACGGCGGCGGCGTCGACCTGGTGTTCCCGCACCACGAGAACGAGCGGGCCCAGTCGAACGCGGCGGGCGACCCGTTCGCGCGGTACTGGCTGCACAACGCCTGGGTGACGCTGTCGGGCGAGAAGATGTCGAAGTCGCTGGGCAACACCGTGTCCATCGAGGCGATGCTGCGGAACTACCGACCGGTGGAGCTGCGGTACTACCTCGTGCAGCCGCACTACCGGTCCACGATCGAGTACTCGGACGGTGCGCTGTCCGAGGCGGCGCAGGGCTACCGGCGGATCGAGCAGTTCCTCCGCCGGGCCGTGAGCAGGCTGGGCGCGGTCGAGCCGGGCGCGCTGGCGCCGGAGTTCACCGCGGCGATGGACGACGACCTGTCCACCCCGGCCGCGGTCGCGGTGGTGCACAACGCGGTCCGCGAGGGCAACGCCGCACTCGACGGCGGGAACGACGAAGCGGCGCGGGAAGCGGCCGGTTCGGTGCGGGCGATGATGGGCGTGCTCGGGCTCGACCCGCTGGCGCCGGAGTGGGCGGAGAGCACGAGCACGGAGAGCCCGGCGCGGGACGCGCTGGCCGACCTCGTGGACGGCATGCTCGCCGAACGCCAGGAAGCCCGTGCGGCGCGTGACTTCGCGCGTGCGGACGCGGTGCGGGACCGGTTGCTCAAGGCCGGGATTTCAGTCGAAGACACACCAGATGGTCCTATGTGGACTGTGAGGGACGCGTAGGAACTATGGCAGGGAACTCGAAGCGCCGGGGTGCGATCCGCAATCCGGGGACGAAGAAGGGCGCCGTCAAGGGGTCCGGCGGGCAGCGTCGCAAGGGGCTGGAGGGCAAGGGCCCGACGCCGCGCGCCGAGAACCGGCCGGGGCACCCGGCGCAGCGCCGGGCGGCCGCCGCGGCGAAGGCGGCCGAGCGGGCTCGGGACAAGAAGGCCGAGGGGCCGGAGATCATCGCCGGGCGCAACCCCGTCGTGGAGGCGCTGCGGGCGGGCGTACCGGGTACGACGCTGTACGTGGCGCTGAACATCGACGCCGACGACCGCGTGAACGAGGCCGTGCGGATGGCGGCCGACAAGGGCATCTCGGTACTGGAGATCCCGCGCGAGGAGCTGGACCGCAAGACGAACCGGGCGGTGCACCAGGGGCTGGGCCTGCAGGTTCCGCCGTTCGAGTACACCCACCCGGACGACCTGCTCGCCATCGCCCGCGATTCCGGTGAGCCGCCGCTGCTGGTCGCGCTCGACGGCGTGACGGATCCGCGGAACCTGGGCGCGGTGGTGCGTTCGGCGGCGGCGTTCGGGGCGCACGGCGTGTTGTTGCCGGGGCGGCGCAGCGCCGGGATGACGGCGGTCGCGTGGCGCACGAGCGCCGGTACGGCCGCGCGGATGCCGATCGCGGTGGCGACGAACCTGACGCGCCAGCTGAAGGCGTGGGCGGGCGAAGGGCTGATGGTCGCGGGCCTCGACGCGGACGGTTCGGTGGACATCGACTCGATGGACCTGGCGACGGACCCGCTGGTCATCGTGCTGGGCTCGGAGGGCCGCGGCCTGTCCCGGCTGGTGCGCGAGACGTGCGACGTGACGGTGTCGATCCCGATGGCCGCCGGGGTGGAGTCGCTGAACGCCTCGGTGGCGGCGGCCGTGCTCCTGGCGGAAGTCGCCCGCAGGCGGCGGATCGCGGGCCGGATCTAGGGCTTTCGCTCCGGGCGGGGCTCGGTGGCTCGCGGCGGGTGACGAGGTCCGCGCTTCGGGCGGATCGCGCGCTTGGCGCCCCTCGCCCTGCTCGCACGCTTGAGGGCAGGGCGGCCGGTCGCTGCCCCGGGCGACGGTCTTCCGCTCCAGCAAATGCGGCCATCCCGGGCGGGGAATCCCGCCCCCCGGCGGCAGGCACTTGCTCCCGGCCGTTTCCTCAACAGCGCCGCCGCCTGCGGCAGGTGCTCCCGCTCGTGGCGGGCGCCACCGTTCCCAGGCAGGATTTCCGCTCGCGGCAATGCCACCCGGGCGAGGCTCCCGCCCCGTCACTCCCGGGGCGGCCCTCCGCCCCTGCGAACAAACCCCGCCTCCCGCCGACGCCCGGCCACCGCAGCCACTAACCCCGTCTCCCGTCCGCGCCCGGCCCCCGGCGAACAAACGCGCCTCCCGTCGCCAACCCGGCACCCCCGTCACCAACCCCACCTCCCGCCGACACCCGGCCACCCGAGCCACAGCCACCCACCTCCCGCCGATGCCCCCGATCCCTGTGAGGTCCAGGCCTTTTACCCCGGCGCGCGGCGTGCGTCGGTTAAGGTTCTCGGGCTGATCCTGATGGGGGGCCTCCGCACCGATGTCGTTCGTCTCGCCACTGTTCCTGTGGTACTTCATGCCGGCGTTGCTGCTCGCCGTGCTGGTGCTGCCGCGGAGCTGGCGCAACGGCATCGTCGCGGTCGCGAGCCTCGTCTTCTACGCGAGCGGCGCGGGCGCGTTCACACTGCTGCTGCTGGCGTGCATGGTGGTCAACTTCTTCGCGGGCACCGCGCTCGAACCGAACGAGTGGGACGTCCGCGCCGCCCGGCGGAAGCGGTTGCTGATCGGCGTGATCTGCTTCGACGTCGGCATGCTGGTGATCTGGAAGTACGCCGGGTTCGCGACGCAGCAGTTCGCGTTCCTGGCGCGGCTGCTGGGCGGCGACTTCCCGATCGTGCACCTCGCGCTGCCGATCGGCATCTCGTTCTTCACGTTCCACCACATCTCGTACGTCGTCGACATCTACCGCGGTGAGCGGCGGGCGTTGCGGAACCCGGTGTCGTTCGTGACGTACATCGCGATGTTCCCGCAGCTCGTGGCCGGGCCGATCGTGCGCTACCGGGAGATCGCGGACCAGCTCCCCCAGCAGCGGTCCCACCGGCTCGACGACATCGCGGCCGGCTTCCCGCGGTTCGCGCTGGGCCTGTGCAAGAAGACGATCATCGCCGACTCGCTGAACCCGATGGTCGAAGCGTGCTTCTCGACGCCGCCGGACAAGATGACGTTCGGGGTCGCGTGGCTGGGCGCGGTCGGGTACACGCTGCAGTTGTTCTTCGACTTCTCCGGTTACTCGGACATGGCGATCGGGCTCGGGCGGATGCTCGGGTTCCGGCTGCCGGAGAACTTCGCGCGGCCGTACTCGTCGGTGACGGTGACGGAGTTCTGGCGGCGGTGGCACATGTCGCTGTCGCGGTGGTTCCGGGACTACGTGTACATCTCGCTCGGCGGCAACCGGAAGGGCGCGGCGCGGACCTACCGGAACCTGTGCATCGTGTTCGTGCTGACCGGTTTCTGGCACGGCGCGAACTGGACGTTCCTGGTGTGGGGGTGCTACCACGGCGCGCTGCTGATCATCGAGCGCGCGTTCGGCTGGGACACCACCCCGGCCGCGCGCTGGCCCCGCCTCGGACGGCGGTTGCTGACGCTGGTGCTCGTGGTGTTCGGGTGGGTGTTCTTCAAGGCGCCGGACCTGCAGCAGGCGCTGACGATGATCGGCCACATGTTCCTGCCGGACTTCGCGGGCCTGACGGACGTCGTGTCGGCGGCGCTGACGAACCAGCGCCTGGTGATCCTCCTGCTCGCGCTGCTGGTGTTCGCCCTGCCCGCGCACCCCGTGACGGGCCCGCTGCTGGAGTCGTCGCGCACCCGCCCGGCGACGACGCTGCGGATCGGGGTCATGACGGCGGGCCTCGCCTACGCGACGATCCTGGTCGCGAACGGCACGTTCAGCCCTTTCCTGTACTACCAGTTCTGACGGTGGGGCTACGCGTCACGACTTCTCAGTCGCAGATGGAATAGCCGCTGAACTGCTGTTCGGCGATTCGCACAGATTCTCTGACGTGCCTGTGCAGTCCGCAGCGCCGTCTCAGGCCCTTGCCCTTCCTCTCAGCAACGGCAGGACGTCGGTCGCAGCGCTGAACCACGGGCGTCGCCCCTCGTGATCCCCCAAGACGAGTTCGGACGCACGCCTCGCCCCACGCGCCCTCCCTGAGGCATTCCTGGTGGTGTGACGGCCAGTCACACCACCTCTTACACATCCCCCACATGGGTATATTTCCTCAGTGATACCTGTGGATAACTCGGAGATTGTTATTTGATGGTTGTGAAGCACATTCATGTAACTCGCCCTGCTCGGGAGCAGATTCCGAGCTGTGGATAACTTGTGGATAAGTTGTGGATAACGGCTACATGTTGTGTGCAACTACACCCGAAGCTCCAACATGTTGCGGTTGGCTCACTTGCCTCGAACTGCTGTTCGGACCAAACTGGTGCAAGTCAGGCGCGGACGAAGGTCGAAGTTCGACCAGTGTTCCGCTTGGCGCGACAGTAAATCGACTGAGAGGTACTTCCACAATGAAGTTCAAGATCAGCCCCAGCGGGGCGCAGTGGTACTTCCGCATCTTCGTCACCGGCAACAGTCATGTTCTGGCGACGAGCGAGCTGTACCACAACAAGGCAGACGCGCGGCACGCCGCACAGTTGATCATTGACAACGCCGGCAGCGGCTACATCGAGGAGTAGCAAGCAGAAAGAACCCCTGTGGTCCGAAGTGTTACCACCACCTCGGACCACAGGGGTTCTCTTGTGACCGTAAAACGGACAGCGTGATATTGCCATACTGACGAAGTTGTGGATCATCGAGTCCATCGAGTCACGGCCGTCAGTCCTGCCAACGCTTCCGTGACTGCGTTCGCACCTGGTCCGCGCCCACCGCTACGGGCCACTCCCGGCTTCTTGATCCAAAACGCCCCGCGCTCCTGCCCCTGTGGGCAAAGATGGACCCCATGCACGTCACCCGCCGGAGGATGCCCGGCCAAGTCGTCGGGTCGTTGGTCGCCATCGTGTTCGGCGTGGTGTTCGTCGTGGTCAACAGTGGTGGGCTGCCCTCGCCGTGGCCGCTCGTGTTGCGGATCGCGGCCGCGGTCGTCGCCGTCGGGTTGCTCGTCGGGCTGCGCGGGGTCACGGCCCGGCCGGACGAGGGAAAGGGCTTCACCGACCGCCGTTACTGGCTCGTCGTCCTCGCGGAGGCCGTCGCCTTGTTCGGCGGGCTCGCGCTCATCAACGGCGTGTGGCGGCACAGCGAACTCGCCGTCGCGTGGATCGCGTTCGTCGTCGGGGTGCACTTCTTCGGGCTCGCCGTCGTGTTCCGGCTCCGCCGGTTCCACGCGCTCGGCGCGGTGCTGACCGTGCTCGGCCTCGCGGGGTTCGCGCTCGGCGCGGCAGGCGCCTCCGCGGCGACCATCGCGCTCGTGTCCGGGGTGCTGTCCGGCGCCGCGCTGTTCGCGACCGTCGCGGTGTCGCTGCGCCTCACACCGCCGGCAACCGCCGCTTGAGCAGGCAGAACTCGTTCCCCTCCGGATCGGCGAGCACGTGCCACTCCTCGGTGCCCGTCTGGCCCACGTCGGCGCGCACCGCGCCCAGCGCGAGCAGCCGCTCCAGTTCCGCGTCCTGCTCACGGTCCGTCGGGTTCACGTCCAGGTGCAGCGGGAGCTTGCCACGCTTGGGAGCCGCCGAAGGGCTGAGCACCAGCGTCGGCTGCGGCCCGCCGAACCCGACGCCCGGCGGGCCGATTTCGATGCTCCCGTCGTCCTCCCTGCCGACCTCCACGTAGCCCAGCACCGCGCACCAGAACGCCGCCAGGCGCTCGGGATCACGGACGTCCAGTACGAGTTCGCTGATCCGGCAGGCCATGCGGGACAACCTACCCGTGCGCGACGAGTTCCTCGGTCTCCCGCTCGATCGCCGCACGCACCTTGTCCGTGGACACGGCCAGCGCCACCGCCCAGTAGAAGACCACCAGGCTGAACACGATCACCACGACCAGGTCCCACCACTCCGGCAGCGCCTTGAGCTCGCCGCCGTCGCCGTACCGGCCGAGCCACGCGATCAGCACCATCCCGCCCAGCCAGACCGGCACCCACGTCACGGCCTTCCAGTCCACCGGCAGGCGGTCGGCGGGCTTCGTCGTGGCGCGGGCGATGAGGAACAACACGAAGCCCACCACGATCGCGATCATGATCTTCCACGTGATCTCGAACCCGGTCCAGTAGATGATCAGGTTCGCCGCCACGAACCCGGCGGGCGCGAGCACGTGGCCCGCCGGCGCGCGGTACGGCCGCGTGCGCTCCGGGTCCCGCTTGCGCAGCGCGATCATCGACACCGGCGCGAACGCGTACATCAGCGCCGTCGCCGACGTGATCACCTCGACCAGGTCCTGCCAGCTGGGGAACGGCAGGAACATGATCTCGCCGACCACGAACGACAGCAGGATCGCCCACACCGGCACCCCGCGCACGCTCAGCTTGCCCAGCTGCTTCGGCAGCACCCGCTCCTTGCCCATCGCGTACGACAACCGCGACGACGTGCCGAGGTAGAGCAGACCGGTGCCCGCCGGGGAGACGAACGCGTCCGCGTACAGGATGTACGCCAGCCAGCCCGCGCCGGCGAGCGTCGCGAGTGTCGCGTATGGACCGAACGAGCCCTGCGTGATCGGGTTGTCCCAGTTCTTCGCGATGGACGCTGGGTCGAGCGAACCGATGAACGCGATCTCCAGCAGCAGGTAGACGATCGTGCCGATCACCATCGCCGTGATGATCGCGCGCGAGATGTCCTTCTGCGGGTTACGGGACTCGCCACCCAGCTGCACCGCCTGCTCGAAACCCTGCAGCGCGAACACGACACCGACCGGCAGCGCCGCGAACACCCCGTGCGCACCGGACGGCGCGAACCCTCCGCCCGCCGTGAAGTTGCCGGGGTGGAACCGCAGCGACAGCAACACGACCACGGTCAGCACCGGGACCGCGACCTTCCAGATCACCGTCGCCGAGTTGCTCTCCGACAACAGCTTCACGCCGACCAGGTTGATCACCGTGAAGACCAGCATCAGCAGGGAAGCCCAGGCGAACCCGCTCGCCGTCAGCGTTTCCCCACCGGTGTGCAGCAGGTTCAGGTGCTGTTTGACCCAGGTGATGTTGTCCAGGTACTGCAGGCTCGCCTCGACCTCCACCGGCGCCAGCGCGACCGCCTGCAGCCACGCGACCCAGCCGCCGGCGAACCCACCGAGCACGCCGTAGGCCAGCGCGGGGAACCGCGCCGTGCCACCCGCCATCGGGTACGCGGCGCCCAGCTCGGCGTGCACCAGCGCGAGGGTCGCCATGATGACCGCGGTCAGGACCCACGACAGCAACGACGCGGGGCCGGCCACCTTCGCGGCTTTCAGCGCGCCGAGCAGCCAGCCGGATCCGATGATCGAACCGAGCGACACGAACATCAGGCCGTAGAAGCCGACCGACCTGCGCAGGTGCGGAGTACCTGCTTTCGTGGACTGGACGGGTTTGACCATGGAAAGCCTCGCTCCCGAATTCACCACCGGCGATGATGGCGAACTCTACGGGACGGCGGAATGGTGTTTCCCCCGCAGGTGGGTTTTGGCCGAGGAATTCGGACTTCTCGTTAATAGCGGACAAACCGCAGGTCGGGGCCCATCCGGGAACGAAAAAGCCGCCTTTCCGCGTGAGCGAAAAGGCGGCTGCGAACGGGAAATGGGACGTCAGGCGGGCACCTTCGGCGATTCCTCCGCCGGCACGAGTTCCTTGAGCGCCTCCTGCAGCGCGGAATGCGTCGCGGTGAGCCGTTCGGTGACCTCGCGCTTGAATTCCGCGGCCTGCGTGCGGTTGTGCTCGGCCTCGGCCAGCTGCTGCTCGGCGTCGGCGACGAGCACCGCGGCGCGCTCCTCCGCCTCGCGGGTCTGCGTGGACAGGCGCTCCTCGGTGGCGGACACCTTCGCGGCGAGCGCCTCCTCGGTCTCGCGGACCTTGGTGGACAGCGATTCCTCGGTGTCGCGGACCTTCGTGGCCAGCGACTCCTCGGTCTCGCGGACCTTCTTGCTCAGCGCTTCCTCGGTGGTCGAGACCTTGGTCGCGAGCTGCTCCTCGGCCTCGGCGATCTTGAGGGAGAGCTCCTCCTCCGCCTTCTGCTCGGCGGCGGCGCGGCGCTGGTCGGCCTCGGCGTCGAGGCGGGCGCGCTCGGCCTCGGCCTCGCTGTTGAGCCGCTCGATCTCGGCCCGCGCGTTCGCCATCAGGTCTTCGTGCTCGGCCTTGAGCTTCGCGGTGAGCGCCTGGTACTCGGCTTCCAGCTCGTTGCGCCGCTCCGCGATCTCGGCCTCGCGCTCGGAGACCCACTTGTCGGTCGCCTTGCGGGTGTCGTGGTCGTACTTGTCGGCCTCGGCGCGGATCTGCTCGGCCTGGTTCTCCGCCTGCTGGCGCAGCTCGGCGATCTCCTCCTCGGCCAGCTGCATCATGGACCGGACGCGCTCGGTCATGGTGGCGGCGCTGTTGGGGTCGCTGGCCATGCGCGACAGGGCGGCCTTGGTCTCGGCCAGCTCCTGCTGCGCGTAGCTGAGGGCCTTCGTCAGCTCGGACACCGAGGACACCGCGTCGTCGCGGGCCTGGGCGAGCTCCTTCATCTCGGCGGCGAGCTGGTTGAGGCGCTCGTCGACCGGTACCCGGTCGTAGCCGCGGAAGACGAGCGGGAAGTGGGGGTTACCGACGGACGGTTCCGTCGACTGGATGGGGGACTGGGCAGGGGGCATGCGGCGACCTTAGTGGGTCCGCTCGCCGGATTCCATACCGCCATTCGAACGCTTCACTCACGGTGGATGGACCATGCACGTGCGGCCGAGCCGCCCAGTACGCCGGGCCCGGACCGCCGGTTACGGTTGCCGCGGGAGCCGGGAGGGGGAGCGGGTGGAACTGCAGCGGATCGTCGCGGACCTGGGCGCGCACTGGCCGGTCTACGTCACGATGCCGTTCGTCGCGGCGCTGATCGGGTACGTCACCAAGCGGGTCGCGATCGAGATGATGTTCCGGCCCATCGAGTTCGTCGGGATCCCCCCGTTCCTCGGCTGGCAGGGCGTGCTGCCCGCCAACGCCGAGCGCATGGCCACGACCGCGACCCAGACCCTCACCCGCAACCTCGTCGACCCGAAGGAGGTCTTCTCCCGGCTCGACCCGGACGAGCTCGCGAAGCAGATCGAGGGCCCGCTGCTGGAGGTCGTCGAGGACGTCACGCGCGAGGTGATGGAGCAGTACCAGGCGCGGCTGTGGGAGGCGCTGCCCGAGGGCGCCAGGCAGCTGCTGCTCAACCGCGTGCGGGCGGAGTCGCCGAAGGTGATCGCCAAGATCATGCGCGAGATCTCGCACGACGTCGACGAGGTGCTGGACCTGGAGCACATGGTCGTGAAGAACCTCGTGCGCGACAAGGCGCTGCTCAACCGCCTGATCCGGAACATCTCGCGGCCGGAGATGCGGTTCATCGCGCGCTCCGGGCTGGTGTTCGGGTTCGCGCTGGGCATCGTGCAGCTGGTCGTGTGGGCGGCGACGAAGTCCCCGATCGTGCTGCCGTTGTTCGGGCTCGGCATCGGCTGGTTCACCGACTGGCTCGCGCTGAAGATGATCTTCCTGCCGCGCGAGCCGCGGGAGTTCTTCGGCCTCTACACCTGGCAGGGCGTGTTCCAGAAGCGGCGGGACCAGGTCGCGGCCGACTACGGCGACATGATCGCGCGGGAGATCATCACGATCCCGAACCTGCTGGAGGAGGTGCTGCGCGGCCCGCGGTCCGACCGGCTGTTCCAGATGATCACGCGTGAGGTGCAGCGCACGATCGACACGCAGGCGGGGCTGGTCAAGCCGCTGGTGGTCGCGGCGGTGGGCAGCCGGCGGTACCAGGAGATGAAGCAGGCCGCCGCGATCAAGGCGGCCGAGCGAGTGCCGGACACCATCCGCTACGCCGAGGAGTACGCGGTCAACGCGCTGGACGTGCGGAACACGATCGTCGAGCGGATGCGGCGACTGTCCCCTGTGGAGTTCGAGGGGCTGCTGCGCCCGGCGTTCCGGCAGGACGAGTGGAAGTTGATCGCGGTGGGTGCCGTCATCGGCGGTCTCGTGGGCGAACTGCAGGTACTGCTCCTGCTGCACTAGTCTCCCGGAGAAAGGGAGGGAGGTCAGGAGGTGGCGCAGGACCTCGCCGCGCACTGGCCGGTGTACCTCCTGATCCCGTTCGTCGCCGCGCTCATCGGTTACCTCACCAAGCGCGTCGCGATCGAGATGATGTTCCGCCCGCTGGAGTTCGTCGGCATCCCGCCGTGGCTGGGCTGGCAGGGCGTGGTGCCCAAGCACGGCGGGCGGATGGCGGCGATCGCCACCGAACTGCTCACGTCGAACCTGCTCGACCTCAAGGAGATCTTCGCCCGCATCGAGCCCGCCCGGCTGACCGCGGAGATCGAGCAGCCGCTCCTGCGCGCGATCGACGACATCACCCGCGACGTGCTCGCCGAGTACCAGCCGAGGTTGTGGGAAGCACTGCCGGCGATGGCGCAGGAGCTGGTCGTCAAGCAGGTGCAGGCGGCGGCGCCGCGGTTCGTCCAGGACCTGGTGACGGACCTGCGGGAGAACCTGGACGAGGTGCTCGACGTCAAGCACATGGCCGTCCAGCGGCTCACCCGCGACAAGGCGCTGCTCGTCCGGCTGATCCGCGAGACCACGCGGCCCGAGATGGCGTTCATCGCGCGCTGCGGCAGCTACTTCGGTTTCGGGCTCGGGCTCGTGCAGGCCGTCGTGTGGGCGCTGACGAAGAACCCGTGGGTGCTGCCGGTGTTCGGCGGCTGCATCGGGCTGTTCACCGACTGGCTCGCGATCAAACTGATCTTCCTGCCGCGGGAGCCGGTGCGGGTGCTGGGGCTGACCCTGCAGGGCAAGTTCCAGCGGCGCCGCCGCGAGGTCGCGCGCGAGTACGGCGAGGTGATCGCGCGCGAGGTGCTCACGACGCGGAACCTGCTCGACGCGATCCTGCGCGGTCCGCGCGCCGACCAGATGGTCGCGATGGTGCGGCGGGTCGTGTCCAAGGCCGTCGACGAGCAGGCCGGGCGACTGGTGTCGCTGACGGTCGGCGCGCCACGGCTGCGGGAGCTGAAGACCGCGGCGGCCGACCGGGCGGTGGCGCTGCTGCCGGACACCGTGCGGCACGCCGAGGGCTACCTGACCGGGGCCATGGACGTCGCGCACGTCGTGGAGCGGCGGATGCTCGCGCTCAGCCCCCGCCAGTACGAGAACCTGCTGCGTCCGGCGTTCCGGCAGGAGGAGTGGAAGCTGATCGCGGTGGGCGGGGTGATCGGTTTCCTCGTCGGGGAGCTGCAGGTCCTGCTGATGCTGCACTGAGCGGCGTCAGCCTGCCGGTGCCGGCGCGAGCTCCGGTGCGGCGACCTTGCCCGCGCGGCCGCGGCGGTACGCGATCACCCGGCACACCAGGTAGATCAGGAACGAGATCGCCGTGACGAAGGCGCTCACCGGGACCCCGGGCGCCAGCGACAGCACGATCCCGCCCAGTGCGGCGGCCTCCGCGAACACCACGGCCAGCACCGTCGCGCGCCAGGGGCTCGCCGTCACGCGCATCGCGGCCGCGGCCGGGGTCACCATCAGCGCCACCACCAGCAGCGAGCCGACGATCTGCACGCCGAGCGCCGTCGCGATGCCCACCAGCACCGCGAACACCACCGACAGCACCCGGCCCGGCACACCACGCGCGGCCGCGACGTGCGGGTCCACGCTCGCGAACAGCAGCGGCCGGTAGATCCCCGCGAGCACGAGCAGCACGACCACCGCCGCGGCGACCAGCACCACGATGTTCGTCGTGTCGATCGAGACGATCTGGCCCACCAGGATGCCGAACTTGTTCGACGTGCGCCCCGGGTAGAACGTCAGCAGCAGCACCCCGAGCCCCAGCCCGAACGACAGGATCACGCCGATCACCGAGTCGCGATCGGACTCCCGGCCGCCGAGCAGGCCCAGCAGCAGCGCCGCCAGCACGGACCCGGCGAGCGCGCCGTACTCCACGCCGATGCCCAGCAGCAGCGCGCCGGCCGCGCCGGTGAACGCCAGCTCGGCCGTCCCGTGCACGGCGAACGACATCCGCCGCGTCACGATCAGCGGCCCCAGCACACCCGCGACGAGCCCGAGCACCGCCGCCGCCAGCAGCGCCGTCTGCACGAACGGCTGGGCCAGCAGCTGCCCGGTCAGCCCGAAGTCGAACATCCGGTCCACTCAGGACACCCGCTCTTCCGGTTCGAGGTGGTGCGCCTCGTCCTCGCACAGCGCGCTCTGCGCACCGGCGATGTGGATCTGGCCGCCCACCCGCAGCACCTCGATCTTCGTCCGGTACAGCTCCGACAACGTCTTCGAGTTCATCACCTCTTCGGGCGTGCCGATCCGGAACCGGCCGTCCACGAGGTACAGCACTCTGTCCACATAGGACAGAACGGGGTTCAGCTCGTGGGTCACGAACAGCACCGCCGTCCCGGCCTCGCGCCGCCGCCGGTCGATCAGCGCGCTCACCGCGCGCTGGTGCCCGAGGTCCAGCGACAGCAACGGCTCGTCGCACAGCAGCACGTCCGGGTCGCCGATCAGGGCCTGCGCGACACGCAGCCGCTGCTGCTCGCCACCGGAAAGCCGGCCGACGGGCGACTTCGCGTACGCCGACGCGCCGACGGAGTCGATCGCGGCCGCGACACGGCGCCGCCGCTCCCGCAGCCCACGCAGGCCGAGACCCCAGCGGTGCCCGTCGAGCCCCAGCCCGACGAGGTCGACGCCACGCAGGGTGAGCGCCTCCTGCATCGCCCGCTGCTGCGGCACGTACCCGACCGGGTGGTCGCTCGCGATCCGCCAGGAACCGGCGGACAGCGGCTGCAGCCCCAGCAGCACCTTCAGCAGGCTCGTCTTGCCGGACCCGTTCGGCCCGAGGATCGCGACGAACTCGCCGGGCTGGACGCTCAGGTCCAGCCCGGACCACAGCGTGCGCCCGCCGAAGGCCAGGCTCGCGCCGGAGATCTCGGCTGCGGGACTCAAGAGTTCAGTGCTCCTGCCAGTGCGTCGACTTCGCTGGTCATCCAGGAAATGTAGTCCGTGGCACCGGCGGGCAGCGTCTCGGTCACGTCCACCACGGGCAGTCCGGCCTGCTTCGCGTTGTTCACCACCTGCTGCGTCACCGGCGTGACCGTCTGCGCGTTGTTGACGACGGCCTTGACCTGCTTGCCCGAGATCAGGGCGTTGACCTCGGCCAGCGCGGCGGCCGGGACGTCGCTCTCCTCCTCGACGGCCTCGGAGAACTCGTGCGGCGTGGCGTCGGTGACCTTCGCGGTCTCCAGCAGGTAGTGCGCGACCGGTTCGGTGGCGATGACCTTGCTGTCCGGGTGTGCGGCGCCGGCCTGCTCGGTCTTCGCCTGCAGCTCGGCCACCTTGGTCTTGAACGCGTTCGCGTTGGCGGTGAAGGTCTGGGCCGCCGAGGGGCGCAACTGCCCCAGCTCGGCGGCGACCTGGTCGGCGACCTTCTGGACGGAGGCGAAGCTGTACCAGACGTGCTCGTTCTCATCGCCCGTCGCGGCGATGTCGTACGCGACCAGCTTCTTGGCGTTCGTCGCCTGGTCGGCCAGCTTGGTGAAGAAGTCGTCGTAGCCGCCGCCGTTGGCGAGCGTCAGCTGCGCCCGCTGCGCGGCGAGCGCGTCCTGCGGGGTGGTCTCGTACGAGTGCGGGTCGGCGGCCGGGTCGTGGATGATCGACGTGACCTGCACCTGGTCGCCCCCGACGGCCGACACCACGCTGCCCCAGACGTCGGTGGACGCGACGGCCTCGACCTTCCCGCCGCTGTCGCCCGCGGTGTTACCACCACCACACGCGGCGAGCGCCAGCACCAGTGCGGTGGCGGCGGAGGCCAGGCCGATCAGGCGCGGCAAACGACTGGAACGCATCACGACTTCTCCCGAAAGTGGCAGGTAGCGGCACCGTCAGTAGTTATTGGAAACGGTTTTCGAGTTCACCTTACGCTACCGGGTGACGATCTTGGCAAGCCGGGTTACGGCTGTCTGAACGCCGCGTTGCGGGCAGCACTTCCCCCACGTGCTCCGCGCCGACTTCAGGAATCCGTTCTGAACCGTTACGGTTCCCTCATGGGGCGTCCTATGCGCATGAGGCGACAGGCGACGTTGGCGTCGCTCGCCGCGGAACTCGGCGTGTCCAGGACCACGGTGTCCAACGCCTACAACCGGCCCGACCAGCTCTCCCCCGAACTGCGCCGCCGCGTGCTGGAGACCGCCCGCCGCCTCGGTTACCCGGGCCCCGACCCGGTGGCCCGCTCGCTGCGCACGCGCAAGGCCGGCGCGGTCGGGCTGCTGCTCACCGAGAACCTGTCGTACGCCTTCCGCGACCCCGCCGCCATCGGCGTGCTCGAAGGGCTCGCGCTCGCGTGCGAGGACGCCGGCGTCGGTCTGCACCTGGTGCCCGCCAGCCCCGGCCGCGACGACGTCGCCGCCGTGCACCGCGCGGGCGTCGACGGGTTCGTCGTCTACTCGGTGCCGGACGACGACCCCCACCTGGCCGCCGTGCTGGCCCGCCCGGTGCCCACCGTGATCATCGACCAGCCGCAGGTCGACGGGCTCGACCGCGTGGGTCCCGACGACGCGGCGGCGATCACGAAGCTCGCCGAGCACCTCGTCGGGCTCGGCCACCGGCAGGTCGGCGTGCTGTGCATGCGGCTGGGCCGGGACCGCAACGACGACTTCGTGTCGCTGGAACGCCAGCGCACCGCGCACTTCCACGTGCAGCGCACCCGGCTGGAGGCGCTCGCGACCGCGTTCGGCAAGGCCGGGGTGGACTGGGCGACCGTGCCGGTCGTCGAGCGCTTCGAGCACACGGTGGACGAGGGCGCCTCGGCGGCCCGGCAGCTGCTCGGCGCGTACCCGCAGGTCACGGCCCTGATCTGCACCTCGGACATCCTCGCGCTCGGCGCGCTCGCCGAGGCGGAGCGCCGCGGCCTGCGCGTGCCCGCCGACCTGACCGTGACCGGGTTCGACGGCATCGCCGAGGCCGAGCGGCTCGGGCTCACCACCGTGCACCAGCCGGTGCTGGAGAAGGGCCGGGCCGCGGGCAAGCTGCTGCTCGCCGCGGGTGAGCACGTCAACCCGAAGGTGATCACGCTCGAGACCGAGCTGCGCATCGGCACGACCTCCGCGCCGCCGCGCACGATGGAGGAGCACTGGTTCGGACCGTGATGTTCGTCGGTCCCGATTGCCCCGTGCCCGCCGGCCAGGTCAAATGGAGCAGGCCGACACCGATGCCGGGAGGAGACGGATGACCGCGATCGAGGAGCTGCTCAAGCGCCACCAGGAGCTCGAGGACAGGTTGCGGGGTGACCGTTCCTCGCCGCAGCCCTCGCTGCACGTGGCGATCCTGACGTGCATGGACGCCCGCATCCGGGTGTTCGAGCTGTTCGGCCTCATCCAGGGCGAGGCGCACATCCTGCGCAACGCGGGCGGCGTCGTGACCGACGACGTGATCCGCTCGCTCGCCCTGTCCCAGCGCAAGCTCGGCACCACCGAGGTGATCATCGTCCAGCACACCACGTGCGGCCTGTCGATGGTGACCGAGGACGACTTCAAGGACGAGCTGGAGCAGGACACCGGGCTGCGGCCGACGTGGACGGTGGAGGCGTTCCGCGACGTCGCCGACAGCGTGCGCACCTCGATGCGGCGGGTCAAGCGCAGCGCGTACCTCCCGCACACCGACAACGTGCGTGGTTTCGTCTACGACGTGCACACCGGCGACCTGACCGAGGTCGACGGCTAACCTGGGCGCCGTGCCGATCGACGCCGAAACCCTGATCGACTGGTTCGACCGCACCGCGCGCGACCTGCCGTGGCGGCGGCCCGAGTGCACCGGCTGGGGTGTGCTGGTCAGCGAGATCATGCTGCAGCAGACGCCCGTCGCACGCGTGCAGCCGATCTGGGAGGAGTGGCTCGCGCGGTGGCCGGTGCCGTCCGCGCTGGCCGCCGAGAGCCAGGGCGAGGTGCTGCGGGCGTGGGGCAAGCTCGGCTACCCGCGCCGGGCGCTGCGGCTGCACGCGGCCGCGTCGGTGATCGCGGCCGAGCACGGCGACGTCGTACCGTCCGATGTGGACACTCTGCTCGCGTTGCCCGGCATCGGCGCGTACACCGCGCGGGCCGTAGCGACGTTCGCCTACGGCAAGCGGGCGCCCGTGGTCGACACCAACGTGCGGCGCGTGGTGGCGCGGGCCGTGCACGGTGCCGGGGACGCCGGGCCGCCGTCGACCACCCGCGACATGGCGGACGTCGAGGCGTTGCTGCCCGTCGAGGAGGCCCGTGCGGCGCGGTTTTCCGCCGCGCTGATGGAACTCGGGGCGCTGGTGTGCACGGCCCGCTCACCGAAGTGCGCGGACTGCCCGATCTACGACACGTGCTCGTGGCAGCGGGCGGGGCGGCCGGCGTACGCGGGCCCGGCGAAACCCGTGCAGAAGTTCGCGGGCACGGACCGCCAGATCCGCGGCCGGTTGCTGGACGTGCTGCGCGGTACGCCGGAGCCGGTGTGGAAGGAGAAGCTGGACGTGGTGTGGCCGCAGGACGCCGGCCGCCGCGACCGGTGCCTGGCGTCGTTGCTGACGGACGGCCTGGTGGAGCAGATCCCCGACGGCCGTTTCGCCCTGCCCGGCGAACACGCGGCGAACTAACCCGCCCGGAGCACGCGTTCGGTGAGCCCCCGGGCCGCTGCGACCAGCTCGGGCGTGAGCGGGGCGGTCAGCGCGTTGGCAGGCGCGAGATCGGCATCGAAGACGGTGCCGGTTTCCAAGCCCGGGGCGGTCGCGGCGTGGATGATCGGGGCGATCACCTCGGCCGCCGGCCGCTGCACCCCCTGCCACACGGTGTCCCAGAGCGGACGCAGCGGCGGGGGCAGGATCTCGGGCTCCATCTCCGCGGCGTTGGGTGTCGCGGCGGCGCCGGGATCCGCGGCGAACACCGAGACGCCGGTGCCCCGCAGGCGCTCGGCCAGTTCGAGCACCGCGGCCAGGTGCGCGAGCTTGGCCCGGCCCGAAACGGCCATCCCGTAGTACTCGCCCGGCACGTCCACCTCGTCGTACTCCGGCACGCCGAGCGTCATCGCGGCGGTGATGGAGGACGACGTGACGTCCACGATCCGGCTCGGCGCGCCTGCCTGCAACGCGTCCAGCAGGGCCTCGGTCAGCACGAGCGGCGAAAGGTGGTTGAGCGCGAAGGCCGCCTCGATCCCGTCCACCGTTTCCCAGCGCCGCACCCACATGCCGCCCACGTTGTTGATCAGCAGCCGCAACGGTCCCTCCGCCGCGAGCCGGGCGCCGAGCACACGGACCTCCGCGAGCGACGACAGGTCGGCTCGCAGGAACCGGGCATCCCGGCCGAGGCTGTCGGCCACCCGCTTGCCGCGCCACTCGTCGCGCCCCACCACGGTCACCGCGTACCCCCGCCGTGCGAGCTCCCGCGCGACCTCCAGCCCGATGCCGCCGGTGCCCCCCGTGACGACCGCCTTCTCCGCCATGTGCGCCCTTCCGTCCGCGGGGCGGCTGATCTGCCCCTCGGGGCCAGCTCAGCAACGCGGGGGACGGTCGGGCCAAGTCCCGGGTGACATGGTGCGATGCCGGTGCGGCATGGGTGCAGGTCGTGACAGGCTGGGCAGGTGCGGGACGAGGTGGAACTCAGGCAGCTGCGGTACTTCCTCGCTGTCGCCGACGAGCGGAACTTCACCCGCGCCGCCGCGCGGCTGGGCATGACGCAGCCGGCGCTGTCCCGGGCCATCCGCGCTCTCGAAAAGTCCGTGGACGCAACGTTGTTCCTCCGCGAGCACCGCGGCGCCGAGCTCACCGCGGCCGGGCGGGCACTGGCCGCGGAGGCCGGGGACATCGACTCGTTCACGAAAGCCGCCCTCGCCCGCGTCACCCGCCTCGGCGGCGACTCACCCCACCTCCGGATCGCCGCACTGGGCTGCGAGATCGGCTGGCTGGAGCTCCTGGTGCGGTCCTACAACGAGCGCTACCCGGAGGAGGTGCCGGCGCGAGCGGTCTTCGCCAACCGGGGGCTGCAGGAGGACGAGCTGCGCGACGGCACGGCCGACGTCGCACTGTTGCGCACCCCGTTCGACAGCCGAGGCGTCGACAGCGATCTACTGTGGACAGACGAGCACGTCGTGCTGGTCCACGAAGGGCACCGGTTCGCCGACGGTACCTCGGTCCACAGTGCGGATCTCGCCGGCGAGGCCTTCCCGGTCTGGGCCGAGGAGGCGGCGGCAGGCAGGCTCGCGCCCGTGTTCGAGCAGTACGGCCTGAGGCCGGGGCCGGTGGTGCACGACACCGCCCAGTACGTCGGCGCGGTCAGACTGGGTCAGGCGATCGGCGGCCTGCCGGTCCCGATGCTGTCCGGGATCCCCTTGGACGGCATCAAAGCGCTACCCCTCACCGGGGCGCCGCCGAGCGAGGTCCACGTCGCGTGGCTCGCGACCGCCACCTCCCCCGACGTGGCCCGGTTCGTCCGGCACGCGGTGGCGCAGGCCCTCGCCACCACGGACTAGCGGCTCACAACGGGACGACGGCGTTCTTTCCGCCGTCCACGGGCAACGTCACACCCTGGACGTAGGACGCCTTCGGCGAGACGAGGAACCGGATCACCTCCGCCACCTCCCCGGGCTCGGCACCCCGGCCCGCGGGCACACCGGCGAGGTACCCGCCGTACATGTGGCGCACGTGCTCGTTGAGCGGGGTCAGGACGTAACCGGGCTCGACCGCGTTGACCCGCACGCCACGTGGTCCGTACTCCGCGGCCCACGACTTCGTCAGCATCATCAGCGCGCCCTTCGCCGCCTGGAAGGCACTCGTGCCCGCGGTCGCCGCGGTCGTGCCGAGGCTCCCGACGTTGACGATCGCGCCGCGGCCGCGCTGTGCCATGGCGGGTGCGAACGCCGCGGTGAGGAGGTAAGGCGCCTTCACGTTGAGGTTGAACGCCGCGTCGAACATCTCCTCCGTCGTGTCCTCGGTCGGGGAGAACATGCCTCCTCCGGCATTGTTGATCAGCACCTCCACGGTGCCGTCGCCGACGGCCTCCTTCATCTCGGCGATGAAACCGCGTACGGAGGCGGGGTCCGTGAAGTCGGCGACCAGGTCGACGGCCCGCCCGCCGGCCGATTCGACCGCCTTCCGGGTCTCGGCGGCCCGGTCGCGGTCGCGGCCGCACACCACGATCGAGTAGCCGTCCTCCGCCAGCCGCAGGGCGGTCTCGCGCCCGACCCCGCTCGTCGAACCCGTGACCAGGGCCCACTCACCGCGTGACTCAGCGTCGTTCATGTGGAAAGAATTCCACGGTTCGAACGGGAGATCGGGTGGCGCAAGCGGACGGGGCAAACACTGTGCCCTTTCCGGCTCAGCGCCCCAGCACCTCCGACAGGAAGGCCTCGACAGCGCCCCGGTACGCCTCCGGGGCGTCGTCGTGCACGACGTGACCAGCGCCTTCGACCACGACGTGCCTGCCCTTCGGCACACGAGCCGCCAGCTCCGCCTGCTGACCGGGCGGCATGGCCGTGTCACCGGCCTCGACCACCAGCAGCGGGCACCGCACACCGTCCACAAAGGACCAGTACTCGCGCCGACCCCACTCCGCCGCGATCTCGTACAGGTCCTCGAGATCAGCGATGAGGTGGTAGCCGTCCTCCCGTTCCTCCACGCACTCGGCGAAGTAGTTCCCCGTGCTGCCGAAGAACTCCCGCACGTGCGCGAGCGACTGGAACGGCACCGGCCACGACTCGAAGTACCCGCGCCACGTCTCGACCGTCCGGCCGCGCTGGTCCGGCGCCATGTCCTCGACCACCACCGCCCGCACCAGCTCCGGGTGCGTCGCCGCGGTGGCCCACGCGTGCAGCCCGCCCATCGAGTGCCCGATGAGCACCGCGGGCTCGTCGAACGTCCGCAGCAGCGCCGCCACGTCCTCGACGAACTGCTCCGTCGTCCACGGCCCGGTCCGCGCCGCGCGCCCGTGGCCACGCGCGTCGAGCCCCACGACGTGGCCGTAGGGGAGCAGCCACTGCGCGACCGGCCACCACGTCCGCGCCCGCCCCATCAACCCGTGCAACAACACGATGGGCTGCCCCTGCCCACCGAAGTCCACCACGCCCACGTGCTCCGCGTCCGGTCCCCGCAACTCGGTCATCCTGCCAGGGTGGCACGAGACGGCCACCCCCAACGGAGACGCTCCGCGTCGCAGTAGAGTCTTTTCATGGCAGTCGTCAAGATCAACGCGATCGAGGTGCCCGAGGGCGCCGGTCCGGAGCTGGAGAAGCGCTTCGCCAACCGGATGCACGCGGTCGACTCGCAGCCCGGTTTCCTCGGCTTCGAGCTACTGCGCCCCGTCGCGGGCGAGAACCGCTACTTCGTGTACACGAAGTGGGAGTCCGAGGAGCACTTCAAGGCGTGGGCCGAGGGCCCGTCCCGCGAGGCGCACTCCGGCGAGCGCGCCAAGCCGGTCGCCAGCGGCGCCAGCCTGCTGGAGTTCGAGGTCGTCGACCTCGACAGTGCGCACTGACGACGAACTGGACCGCGCGGCCGCGCTGATCGCGGCCGCCGACGCCCTGCTGGTCTGCGCCGGCGCCGGTATGGGCGTCGATTCCGGCCTGCCCGATTTCCGCGGCGATGAGGGGTTCTGGCGCGCATACCCGCCGTACGAGCGGCTGGGCCTGCGCTTCGCGGAGATGGCCGACCCGCGGCACTTCGCCGAGGATCCGGCCCTGGCGTGGGGTTTCTACGGCCACCGCCTGGAGCTGTACCGCCGCACCGTGCCGCACGAGGGGTTCGCGCTGCTGCGCAAGTGGGGCGAGGCCAAACCGGGCGGAGCCGCCGTCTTCACGTCCAATGTGGACGGACAGTTCCAGAAGGCGGGGTTCGGGCTCGTCGCCGAGGTGCACGGGTCGATCCACCACCTGCAGTGCACGGTGCCGTGCGGTGAGCGCATCTGGTCGGCCGCCGACCTCCACGTCGAGATCGACGAGGACACGATGCGGGCCGCCGAACCGCTGCCGGAATGCCTCGACTGCGGCCGCCTCGCGCGGCCCAACATCCTGATGTTCGGCGACTTCGACTGGCTGTCCCGCCGGAGCGACGAGCAGCTGCGCGCGGTGAACGAGTGGCGCCGCGAGTGGCCGGACGTCGTCGTGCTCGAACTGGGCGCGGGCCAGGCCGTGCCGACCGTCCGGCGCTACGCCGAACTGGCCAGCGCCGCGAACGGCGCGCTCGTCCGCATCAACCCGCGTGAGCCCGACGTCCGGCACGGCCGCGGCGTCTCGCTCCCCTACGGCGCGCTGGACACGCTCACCGCGCTGGACGAGCTGCTCACGGCAGGCTGACCTCCGCCAGCACCGCGTGGTGGTCGGAGTCGGGCACGTCGAGCACGCGGTAGCCGTCCACCGCGACACGCGGGTCGACGAGGACGTGGTCGATGGTCACCGGCGGCGGGAAGAACGACGACGGCCACGTCGGCTTGAACCCCTCGCCCCGGCTCAGCCCCGCGTCCGTGTACCCCGCGTCGAGCAGGTCCCGGAACGTCGCGTGGTCCACCGTGGAGTTGAAGTCCCCGGCGAGGATCCGGACCGTGCCACCCGGGTTCGGCCTCGGCAGCCCCGCCATCTCCTTCTTCCACTCCTGCGGGTCGGTCGTCGGCGGGATCGGGTGCACCGCGACCACCTCGACCGCCGTGCCGTGCACGTCCACCCGCGCGCTCGGCTGCTCCATCCGCGAGGGACCGGTCAGGGACAGCTCCGTGAGCGGGTAGCGCGACGCGATTCCCGAGCCCGCGCCGCCGAACTGCGGTTTGAACACCCGGTACGGCAGCAGCTGGAACAGCCCGGCCCGCTCCAGCGCGGCGGCCTCGCGCGGGGTCAGCTCCAGCAGGTTCAGCACGTCGACCTGGTTCTCCCGCACCAGCCGCACGACACTGGCCACGTCCGCCTTGCCGAGGTACTGGTTCGACGACATCACCCGCAGCTTCGGCCCGTGCGCGACCGGTTGCGCGGAGGCGAACGCCCTCGGCAGCAGCATCCCGACCAGCGCGATCGCGACCACCAGCACCACGCCGCCGATCCACCAGTGCCGGAAGGCCAGCGACACCCCACCGAGGAGGAGCCCGCCGACGGCGACGTACGGCGTCAGCGCGAGCAACGCGGCGGTGATCCGGTTGCCGTCGATGCCGAGCAGCCGCAGCGCGGCGATCTCCAGGAACCCCAGCGCCAGCACCGCGAGCGCGATCATGCGCAGCGTTCTGGCCGGTGAACCGTGCTGGTGGACCGCGGTGCCCGCGCTGTCGGTGATCTGCACACGCTCCTTTCTACGCGAACCGCTGCCAAGCCGGTGTCAGCTGCTGACAGCGCGCTGTGCGCGGGCTGCCAGCGCGGGGGTGCACCGTGGTCCCCACGACGAGGGAGGATCACATGTCGCTGGCGATCCGGGCGGAGGGCCTGGTGAAACGCTTCGGGGACACGGTCGCGCTCAACGGCGTCGACCTGGAGGTCCCCACGGGCAAGGTGGTGGGTGTGCTCGGCCCCAACGGGGCGGGCAAGACCACGGCGGTCCGCATCCTGGCCACGCTGCTGCGGCCGGACGGCGGGCACGCGACGGTCGGCGGGTACGACGTGGTGCGCGACCCCGTGCGGGTGCGTTCGCTGATCGGGCTGACCGGGCAGTACGCGTCGGTGGACGAGGACCTGTCGGGGACCGAGAACCTGGTGCTCATCGGGCGGTTGCTGGGCCTGTCCCGGCCGGACGCCCGGCACCGCGCCGTCGAGCTGCTGGAGCAGTTCGAGCTGACCGAGGCCGCGGGCCGCGCCGCCAAGACGTACTCCGGGGGGATGCGGCGGCGGCTCGACCTCGCGGCGAGCCTCGTCGGCCGCCCCCAGGTGCTGTACCTGGACGAGCCGACGACGGGCCTGGACCCGCACGCACGCAACGAGGTGTGGGGCGTGGTGCGCAAGCTCGTCGCGGACGGGGCGACCGTGCTGCTGACGACGCAGTACCTCGAGGAGGCCGACCAGCTGGCCGACTCGATCACCGTTTTCGACCACGGCCGGGTCGTGGCGAACGGGCGGGCCGACGAGCTGAAGCGGCGCGTCGGCGGGCAGACCATGCTGGTGCGCCCGACGTCGCTCGCGGACCTGGACGCGGTGTCCCGCATCCTCGGCGACCTGACGGGGGTGCAGCCGATGCGGGACGACGACACCGGGTTGCTGACCGCGCCCGTGTCCGACCCGGTGTTGCTGTCCACTTTGGTCAGGAAGCTCGACGAGGCGGGGATCGTCGCGGACGAGGTCGCGCTGCGGCTGCCCAGCCTCGACGAGGTTTTCCTCGCCCTGACCGGAAAACCGACTGAGGAGGTGGCGGCATGACGGCCGCTGTTCTCGCGCCGCCGCAGCGGGTGAGCCCCGCGAAGGCGGTGCAACACGGGCTTTCGCTGGCCTGGCGGGGCGTGCTGAAGATCCGGAAGAACCCGGAGCAGCTGATCGACGTGACGCTCCAGCCGATCCTGTTCCTGGTGATGTTCGTGTACCTGTTCGGCGGCGCGATCTCCGGCAGCACGGGCACGTACCTGCAGGCGCTGGCGCCGGGGCTGCTGGTGCAGAACACGATCATGGCGAGCCTGTCCGCGGGCGTCGCGCTGAACACCGATGTCAGCAAGGGCGTGTTCGACCGGTTCCGCAGCCTGCCGATCGCGCGTTCGGCCCCGCTCGTGGGCGCTGTGCTGGCCGACATCGTGCGCTACCTGGTCGCGATCGTGGTGCTGCTGGTGATGGCGACGATCATGGGTTTCCGCATCACGACGAACCCGCTGGCCGCGGTCGTCGGCGCTGTGCTGATGATCGTGGCGGGGTTGTGCTTCTGCTGGATGGCCGTGTTCGTCGGGATGCTGGTCCGCACGCCGGGCGCGGTGCAGGGGATCATGATCGCGCTGGTCTTCCCGCTGACGTTCGGCAGCAACGTGTTCGTCCCGAGCACGACGATGCCGGGGTGGCTGCGGGCGTGGTCCGACATCAACCCGGTGAGCCTCCTGACCGATGCGATGCGCGGTCTGCTGGTCGGCGGTGAGGTGGCCGGGCCGCTGCTCGGGGCGCTCGCCTGGCTCGCGGGGATCGTGCTGGTGTTCTTCCCGCTCGCGATGCGCGCCTACCGGCGCCGCGTGGGCTGATCACAGGGGGTGCGGGCAGCCGGTCCCGGCGGGACCGGCTGCCCGCCGTTTTCGTTCGGGGGTGGGCCTTCGGGGCGGGCGCTGTGGTCTTGGGGCGGGCGGTTCGCCGCCGTCTCCGCTCAGGGGCGAGCGTTGAGGTCTCGGTTCGGGCGGTTCGCCGCCGTCTCCGTTCAGGGGCGGGCGCTGTGGTCCCGGGTCGGGCGGTTAGCCGCCGTCTCGGGCCAAGGGCGGCTGCCCCGCCGTTGCCGTTGAGGGGGCGCCGTTCAGGGGCGGCCGCCACCTCTCGGGGCAAGTGCGGCCGCCCTCGCCCTTCAGAGGCGGGTGCCGTTGCCGTTCAGGGCTGCCGCCGTGGTTTCTGTTCGGGTGCGGCCGCCACCATCTCGGTTCAGGCGGTTCGCCGCCCGCCGTCCCATCCAGGCAGCCCGCCGTTCTCATTCCAGCGACCGGCCGCCCACCGTCACCATCCAGCCACCGGCGCCCGTCATCCCCTCCAGACCGCCAGCCACCCGTCGCCGCCCCGACCACCGGCCGCCTACCGCCCCCGCCACCCAGGCCGCCAGCCCCCCGCCGCCTCCCAGCCGCGTACCGTCCCTCGCCAGGCCACCGCCCACCGGCCGACCACCGACCCCCGGTCACCCGCAGAACTCCCGCCGCAGCGCCTCGATCGCGTCCTCCTTGCCGAGCTCCGCCCCGGCCCGGAAAGCGCTTTCAAACCCCGCCCCCAACACCGCCTTCAGCTCGGCGACCAGCGCCCGCAGCTCCGGGTCACCGTCGTCGAAGGCGCCGCGCACCACCTTCGTCACCCCCAGCGCCCACGCCGCGCGCTCCGCCTTCCCTTCCAGCGCCAGCAGCCTCGCGCCGACCTGTGCCGCGGCCGCCACGTCCGGCATGTCCTGCCGCCGGGTGGAGGTGCGGACCGCGGTGGGCAGCGCCTCGCGCGCGGCGGCCGCATCGCCCTCCGAAACGGCGAGCGAGGCGCTCAACAGGGACACCCACTCCTCCGCCATCGCCATCGGGAACGGCAGCCGCTCCGCCGCCCCGGTCACCCACTCCAGCACCTCACGGGCCTGCGCGAAGTCCCCGTCCCGCCGCGCCAGGTCCATCAGGGTGAACCGGACGATCGCGCGGTGTTCCAGCTGCCCCAGCTCGTCAGCGAGCTGCTGCGCCTCGCGGATCTCCCGCCACGCTCCTTCGACGTCGCCGGACCGGTACAGCTCGTTCGCCAGCCGGGACTGCTGCTGCACGGTGTCCTCGGCCGACGCCAGCTCCCGCGCCAGCGCCAGCCCGTGCCGGTACCCCGCGATCGCCTCGGCGTGCCTGCCGCGCAACGAATGCGCACTCGCCTGCATCCCGATGGTCATCGCGACGCCCCACCGGTCACCCAGCTCGCGGAAGCCTTCGAGCGCCTGCTCCCGCACCCGCTCGCTGCCGTCGAGGTCCCCGGCGTCGTCGAGGACGAAACCCTGCACCCACCGCGCCGCGGCACGGGCCCACGGGTCCGGCAGCTCCAGCGCCCGGCGCAGCTCCCGTTCGGCCAGCTCCCAGTCCCGCGCGAGGAAGACCAGCATCGGCACGGCGAGGGCGAGCGCCGGGAAACGCCGCCACGCCTCCGTCCGCGCGTACTCGTCGACCAGCGAGCGCAGCTGGGGCATGTCCTCGATCATCGGAGCCGCCTTGACGAGCGCCGCGAGCACCTCGAACGCGGCACGCACGTCCTCGGGGAGCCGGTCACCGAAGGCGAGCACGTCCCCCATGAACGCGCCGGGTTGCTCGCCCAGCCCGCGGACCACCCAGTACCAGCACAGGGCCGCGGTGAACCGGTACGCCGTCTCGGGGTCGCCGGTGTCGATCGCCCTGCGCAACGCGGTGAGCATGTTGTCGTGCTCGGCCTCGAAGACGCGGATCGCCCGCAGCTGGTCCGCGGTGCGCAACAGCGGCTCGTGCTCCTCGGCGATCCGCAGGTAGTGGTCGGCGAACCGCCTGGCCACCAGCTCGCGCTCGCCCGCCTCGTCGAGCCGCTCCTCGCCGTAGACCCGGAGCGTCTCCAGCATCCGGTACCTCGGCTCGTCCCCCTCCACGGCGTCCACAATGGACTTCTCGACGAGCGAGCCGAGCACGTACAGCACGTCCTCCCGTGGCAGCAGCTCGTCCGCGCAGATCTCCTCCGCCGCGGAGGTGGTGGCACCGCCGGGAAAGACCGAGAGCCGCCGCGCCAGCACGCGTTCGGGTTTCTCCAGCAGGTCCCAGCTCCACTCGACGACGGCACGCAGCGTCCGCTGCCGGGGCAGTGCGATCCGGCTGCCCGACGTGAGCAGGCGGAACCGGTCGTCGAGCCGTCGCGCGATCTGGTCCACGGTCATCGAGCGCAGGCGGGCCGCGGCGAGTTCCAGCGCCAGCGGCATCCCGTCGAGCCGGCGGCAGATCTCACGCACGGGCTCGGTGGTCGTCTCGTCGAGCGCGAATCCGGGGCGGACCGAGGCGGCTCGCTCGGTGAACAGCCGCATCGCCTCCGGCACCTCCAGCGGCCCCAGCTGGCACAGCAGCTCACCCGTGATCGCGAGCGGTTCCCTGCTGGTGGCGAGGATCCGCAGGTTCGGCAGGCGCGTCAGCAGCTCGTGGGCGAGCTCGGCGGCCGCGCCCACGACGTGCTCGCAGTTGTCCAGCACGAGCAGGCCGCCCGCGCTGCCGATCAGGTCGGTCACGCGGTCGAGCGGCTCCATGACGTGCAGCGACGGCGGCGTGTTGAGCACCCGCATGTCCAGCGAACGCAGGGCGGCGAGCACAGCGCTGATGACGTCGCCGGGATCGCGGACGGCCGCGAGCGCCACGAACCACACCCGGCCGCGCTCGGCGTCGGGATGGCGGACGGCGGTTTCCGTGGCGAGCCTGGTCTTGCCCGCACCACCGGGACCGGCGAGCGTGACCAGGCGGGCGGACGCGAGCGAGCGGGCGAGCAGGTCCAGCTCCCGTTCGCGCCCGACGAAGCTCGTCAGCCGCACCGGCAGGTTGTCGTTGACGGGTCGCGGGGTCGCGAGTTCGCCGCGCAGCACGGCGAGGTGCACCTGCCGGAGCTCGGCCGAGGGATCGACCCCCAGCTCGTCGGCGAGCAGGGCGCGGGTGTGCTCGTAGACGGCGAGGGCGTCGGACTGGCGCCCGGCCGCGTAGAGGGCCCGCATCCGCAGCCCCGCGAGACGCTCCCGCAACGGGTGCTCGGCACCGGCGGTTTCGAGGTCCGCCAGCACGTCCGCGTGGTGGCCCAGCTCCAGCTCCGCCTCGAAACGGTCCTCACGCGCGCTCGCCCGCAGCTCGTCGAGCCGCGCGGCGGGAGCCTGGGCGAACGGTGCGTCGAGGACGTCGGAAAGCGCTTCCCCGCGCCACAACGCGAGCGCTTCGGTCAGCGTCGTGGCCGCGGCCGCGTGGTTCCCGGCCGCCAGCTCGTGACGGCCACGCGTCGCCAGCTCCTCGAACCGGGCGGCGTCGACCTCCTCGACCTTGAGCACGTAACCACCGGCGGTGGAGGACAGCCGGGCGCTGTCACCCAGCGCGCGCCGCAGCCGCGAGACGAGGGACTGCAATGCGTTGACCGCGTCGGCGGGCGGTTCGGCACCCCACAGCCCGTCGACGAGCGACTCCGGGCTGACCGGGTGGTTGGCGTCGAGCGCGAGCCTGGCCAGGAGCATGCGCAGACGGGCGCCGCCGACCTCGATCGACGCCCCGTCGTCCCCCCGGACCCGCAACGGGCCGAGCACATCCACGCGCACGGTTCCAGCTTCCCAGATTCCCCCGAACGATTTACCTCCGACAACGCGAACGCCCCCAGGGAGTTCCCTGGGGGCGTCCGCTACGGCCTACCGGTCGTCAGTCGTTCTCGGCCTCGTGCCGCGGGTCGTTGCCGGCACCGATGGACACGGGCGGGGCGTCGGGCACCTCGAGCGGCTTCGGCTCGCCGCGGAAGGTGAACTTCGCCTGGTCGTCCCTGTCCTCCGGGTTGCCGCTCCAGCCCTCGACGTCGACGATGACGATCTGCCCCGGCTGCACCTCGCCGAACAGGATCTTCTCGGACAGCTGGTCCTCGATCTCCCGCTGGATGGTCCGGCGCAGCGGACGGGCACCGAGCACCGGGTCGAAGCCGCGCTTGGCCAGCAGCGCCTTCGCCTTGTCGGTCAGCTCGATCGCCATGTCCTTGGCCTTGAGCTGGGTCTCCACCCGGCGCACCATCAGGTCCACCATCTGGATGATCTGCTCCTGGGTGAGCTGGTGGAAGACGATGATGTCGTCGATGCGGTTGAGGAACTCCGGCCGGAAGTGCTTCTTCATCTCCTCGTTGACCTTCTGCTTCATCTTGTCGTACCGCGACGTGTCGTCGTTTCCGGCGGAGAAGCCGAGGCTCACGGACTTGGAGATGTCCTGCGTGCCCAGGTTCGAGGTGAAGATCAGCACGGTGTTCTTGAAGTCGACCGTGCGACCCTGCCCGTCGGTGAGGCGGCCGTCCTCCAGGACCTGCAACAGGGTGTTGTAGATCTCCTGGTGGGCCTTCTCGATCTCGTCGAACAGCACGACCGAGAACGGCTTGCGGCGCACCTTCTCGGTGAGCTGGCCGCCCTCCTCGTAGCCGACGTAGCCCGGAGGGGCACCGAACAGCCGCGAGGCGGTGTAGCGGTCGTGGAACTCGCCCATGTCGATCTGGATGAGCGCGTCGTCCTCGCCGAACAGGAAGTTCGCCAGCGCCTTGGACAGCTCGGTCTTACCGACACCGGACGGGCCGGCGAAGATGAACGAGCCGGACGGGCGCTTCGGGTCCTTCAGGCCGGCGCGGGTGCGGCGGATGGCCTGCGAGACCGCCTTGACGGCGTCCTCCTGGCCGATGATCCGCTTGTGCAGCTCGTCCTCCATGCGGAGCAGACGCGTGGTCTCCTCCTCGGTGAGCTTGAACACCGGGATACCGGTCCAGTTGGCCAGGACCTCGGCGATCTGCTCGTCGTCGACCTCGGCGACGACGTCCAGGTCACCGTCCTTCCACTGCTTCTCCCGCTCGGACTTCTGGCCCAGCAGGGTCTTCTCCTCGTCGCGCAGGCGCGCGGCGCGCTCGAAGTCCTGCGCGTCGATCGCCGACTCCTTGTCCCGGCGGACGGCGGCGATCTTCTCGTCGAACTCGCGCAGGTCCGGCGGCGCGGTCATCCGGCGGATGCGCATCCGGGCGCCGGCCTCGTCGATCAGGTCGATCGCCTTGTCCGGCAGGAACCGGTCGTTGATGTACCGGTCGGCCAGCGTCGCGGCGGCGACCAGCGCCGAGTCGGTGATCGAGACGCGGTGGTGCGCCTCGTACCGGTCGCGCAGGCCCTTGAGGATCTCGATGGTGTGCTCGAGCGACGGCTCGCCCACCTGGATCGGCTGGAAGCGGCGCTCCAGCGCGGCGTCCTTCTCGATGTACTTGCGGTACTCCTCGAGCGTGGTGGCGCCGATCGTCTGCAGCTCACCGCGGGCCAGCATCGGCTTCAGGATCGAGGCCGCGTCGATGGCACCCTCGGCGGCACCCGCCCCGACCAGCGTGTGCAGCTCGTCGATGAACAGGATGATGTCGCCGCGGGTCTTGATCTCCTTGAGCACCTTCTTGAGGCGCTCTTCGAAGTCACCGCGGTAGCGGGAGCCCGCGACCAGCGAGCCGAGGTCGAGCGTGTAGAGCTGCTTGTCCTTGAGCGTCTCGGGCACCTCGCCCTTGACGATGTTCTGGGCCAGGCCCTCGACGACGGCGGTCTTGCCCACGCCGGGCTCGCCGATGAGGACCGGGTTGTTCTTGGTGCGGCGCGACAGCACCTGCATGACCCGCTCGATCTCCTTGCTGCGCCCGATGACCGGGTCGAGCTTGCCCTCGCGGGCGGAGACGGTCAGGTTGCGGCCGAACTGGTCGAGCACCAGCGACGAGGACGGCGTGCCCTCGCCACGGCCGGCGCCGGCCTCGGCCGGCTCCTTGCCCTGGTAGCCGGACAGCAGCTGCAGCACCTGCTGGCGCACGCGGTTGAGATCCGCGCCGAGCTTGACGAGCACCTGCGCCGCCACGCCCTCGCCCTCGCGGATCAGCCCGAGCAGGATGTGCTCGGTGCCGATGTAGTTGTGGCCGAGCTGGAGCGCCTCGCGCAACGACAGCTCGAGCACCTTCTTGGCCCGCGGGGTGAAGGGGATGTGCCCGCTCGGAGCCTGCTGGCCCTGGCCGATGATCTCCTCGACCTGCTGGCGGACGCCCTCCAGCGCGATGCCCAACGATTCGAGCGCCTTGGCGGCGACACCCTCACCCTCGTGGATCAAACCCAGGAGGATGTGCTCGGTGCCGATGTAGTTGTGGTTGAGCATCCTGGCCTCTTCCTGGGCCAGGACGACCACCCGCCTCGCGCGGTCGGTGAACCTCTCGAACATTCCCACTCCCTCGACTGCTGCGCCGGCGGTGAGCCTCCATCCCGCGTTGGCGATGGATTCAGCACCGTGAGTCCACTGTAGTAGCCGACAGCTTCCACCGGGCTACCACTGGGGCGAATCAGGTCACAGAAGTCAGTACGCCGACCTTCGCCGGCCTCGCGTTTTCGCTGCTTACTGACGTTCTTTCCAACGCGTGGCCCCCGCCGGGGATTCCGCCGGCGGCCTTTGTCCGCTCACCGCGAACAGACGCCGGATACCCCGGTGGCGCCTCCCCCAAAAGCCGGTAAGGTAAGGCAGACCTAACACCCGGATGGAGCAGCGGGAGGCCGTGATCGACACCGTGCGACGGCACCCCGCCGTGCCCGGCCTCGCCGACTCCGTCACCAGGGTGGCGCCGCTCCAGCGGCGCACCGAATTCCGCCCCGACCTGCCCGGGGACGGCGAGTGGCAGCGCTGCGCGGACCTGCTGGCGGACCCCGCGCGGTTCGCGGCGTGGCGCAGAGCCCTCGCCGGGTGGCTGCGGGCGCGGTTCGGAGAAGCACCCGGAAGGACCACGGCCGGTTACGTCATGTCGTGGTACCTGCACGTGCCCGCCTACACCGCGGCGCTGCTGCTGCACCACGAACGGAGGGTGCCGCTGCTCCGGCCGGAGGAGCTGGCCTTCCGGCTGGGCGGCGACCGGCCGCACCCGGAGGGGATCGCCGTACTCGGGAGCGAGTTCTACTGCCTGCCAGCCGACCCCGCGGCGGGCTGCCCCGACGCGACCGTCGTCAGGGACGAACGGGCACTGGCCGCCGCGCTGCGCGCCCGCTACACCGGACACGCCGCCCGGTTCGTCGCCGCCTACGCACCGGTGAGCCGGCTCGGCCGCCGCATGCTGTGGGCCGCGGCGACGGACGCGCTCGACAACGCCCTGTGGTGGGCCGGGCGCCAGGGCGGGGACGAAGGCGCCGGGGTCGCCGACGCGGCACTGGTGCTCGACGCCCGCTACCCGCCCCTCACGGCCGCGTCGGCACTGCGGCTGGAAGGCCGGTGCTGGACCCGCCGCCGGGAGAGCTGCTGCTTCTCCTACCTCCTGCCCGGCGAGGCGGAGTGCGCCGAATGCCCGCGCCTGCGCGCGAAGTGATCTTGACCACTACACCCCGGGAGCGCGTCCGGTAAATGCGCACAGGGCAAATGTGCCATCGGGCCCCTGCGCGTACCGCCACGGAGTCCGCGCGGGGAATCGATTGCTCGTGTTCGGTGATCACACCCGCAACGCGCAAGTTGCAGTCGCGGATTAGCACGGAACCGAATTCGACCTATTGGACGATGCCGAAGACCGGCCGGACCGGACGCCCCAGAAGCGTAGAACAGAGTTCAAGAAAGCCGGAGACGTGAACGGGGCCGCCGGGCGTAATCCCGGCGGCCCCGTACGCGGCTATTGCCCCCGAAGGGTCAGTTCTTCTTGTGGTAGGCCTCGACGACCTCGGACGGGATACGTCCGCGGTCGGAAACCTGGAAGCCGTTCTTGCGCGCCCACGCACGAATGGCCTGGTTCTGCTCGCGGTCCACCGAAGCGGAGCTGGCCGCGGGCTTCGCCGAGGGACGGCCCGCGCGCTTGCGGCCACCGGCCCTGCGGGCGTGCTCGACGTACTGGGCGAGAGCGTCCCGCAGCTCCTCCGCGTTTTCACTGGACAGGTCGATCTGGTAGTTGATCCCGTCCAAACCGAACTCGACGGTCTCGTCCGCCTCCGAACCGTCGAGGTCGTCCACGAGGGAGACCAGCACCTTCTGTGCCATCAGTTTCCTCCTGTTTTGAACTAGCCGCGAATGTCTTGGGTAGGGGCGAGTGCCCCTGTTCGAAGCCATTGACTAGGACATTAATACCCGGAATCAGCGCACAACGCAAACTTCGTTTGCATTGCGCGTCTGTGCGAGCGGGCCGGCAACTATTCCGGACGCACGAGCGGGAACAGGATCGTCTCGCGGATACCGAGGCCGGTCAGCGCCATGAGCAACCGGTCGATGCCCATTCCCACACCACCGGATGGGGGCATTCCGTACTCCAGGGCCCGGAGGAAATCCTCGTCCAGGCTCATGGCCTCGCTATCCCCGGCCGCGGCCAAACGGGACTGTGCGGTCAGCCTTTCCCGCTCCACGACCGGATCGACCAGCTCGGAGTAGCCCGTGGCCAGCTCGAAACCGCGCACGTAGAGGTCCCACTTCTCGGCCACGCCTGGCCGGCTGCGGTGCTGCCTGGTCAGCGGCGAGGTCTCGATCGGGAAATCACGCACAAATGTGGGTTCGTGGAGGTGATCCCCGACCAGGTGCTCCCACAGTTCCTCGACCAGCTTGCCGTGCCCCAGTTTCGGGTCCGGCTCCAGGCCGTGCGCCCGGGCGAAGCCCCGCAGCTCCTCGACCGTGGTGTCGGGCGTGACCTCCTCGCCGAGGGCCTCGGACAACGACCCGTACATGGTGAGCGACTTCCATTCACCCGACAGGTCGTAGGGCGTTCCGTCGGCGAGTGTCACTTCGAGGCTGCCGAATACGGCCTGTGCCGCTTCCTGGATCAGCTCCCGGGTCATCACCGCGTTGGTGTCGTACGTCGCGTACGCCTCGTAGAACTCCAGCATGGCGAATTCGGGCGAATGCGAGGAGTCACTGCCCTCGTTCCGGAAGTTGCGGTTGATCTCGAAGACCTTCTCGATACCGCCCACCACGCAGCGCTTGAGGTACAGCTCCGGCGCGATGCGCAGGAACAGGTCGATGTCGAACGCGTTGGAGTGCGTGACGAACGGCCGGGCCGCGGCGCCACCGTGCTGCGTCTGCAGCATCGGCGTCTCGACCTCGACGAACCCGCGCCGTTCGAAGGAATTGCGCAGCGAGCGCACGACACCGGCCCTGGTGCGGACGACGTCACGCGCCTTCGGCCGCAGGATCAGGTCGACGTAACGCTGCCGGATCCGCGTTTCCTCGGCGAGCTCCTTGTGCGCGACCGGCAACGGGCGCAGCGCTTTCGCCGCCATCTGCCAGCGGTCGGCCATCACGGACAGCTCGCCGCGCCGGGACGTGATGACCTCACCGTGCACGAAAACGTGGTCGCCGAGGTCGACCTCCGATTTCCAGTCGGCCAGCGCCTCCTCGCCGACACCGGCGAGGCTGATCATCGCCTGCAACTCCGTGCCGTCGCCTTCGCGCAGAGTGGCGAAACACAGTTTTCCGGTGTTCCGGATGAACAGCACGCGTCCCGTGACCCCGACGACGTCACCGGTCGAGGTGTCGGCGGGCAGGTCGGAATACTTCGCCCGGATCTCCGCGAGGGTGTGCGTGCGCGGCACCTCGACGGGATACGGGTCACCACCTTCCGCGATTATCCGGTCGCGCTTGGCCCGGCGAACCCGCATCTGTTCCGGCAGGTCTTCTTCGGGCAGGGGGCGCTCGGAAGCGGCGGAATGGGTCATACGCATAGGGTACGAAGCCCGTCCCACGCTGGGCCAACCGGATTACCTTTGCCCGCGAATAGTATCGATCGGGTGACCGATCCCACTTCTGCCGCGTACCGGCGGCGCGCCCGCTCCTTCGGCGCACGGGCGAAGGCCTACGGCGAGCACCGCCCGGACTACCCGCTGCCCGCCCTGCGCTGGGGGCTGCCCGAGGGGGCAGCAAGGGTCCTGGATCTCGCCGCGGGCACCGGCCGGCTTTCCGAAGGGCTGCTCGCACTGGGCCTGCACGTCGAAGCCGTCGAGCCCGATCCGGAGATGCGCGCCGAGCTGACTCGCCGGCTCCCCGGCGTGCCCGCCCACGCCGGGACCGCGGAGGAGATCCCCTTCGGCGACGGCGAGTTCGACGCCGTGCTCGCGGGGCAGGCGTTCCACTGGTTCGACCTGGACCGCGCACTGCCCGAGATCGCGCGGGTGCTCCGGCCGGGCGGCACGGTCGTCGCGCTGTGGAACCACGACGACGAATCCGTGCCGTGGGTCGCGGAATTCGCCCAGTTGTCCCGCACGAACTCCAGCACCCGGTGGCTGTCCCAGCGCCCGGAACTGCCGCCGCACGCCGCGTTCGGTGCCTACCAGCGCGAGGAGTTCCCGCACCGGCAGCGCCGCACCGCCGAGACGCTCGTCGAAACGATCGCGACGCACTCGCACCTGCTGACCGCCTCCGAGGAGGAACGGGCCGCGACCCTGGAGCGGCTCCGGCGGTTCCTCGCGAAGAACCCGGAAACCGCACAGGGCGAATTCGACCTGCTGATCGTGACGACGGTGCTGAAGGCGGTGCGCTCTTAGCGGGCGTACTGCCTTTCGAACACCAGCCGCAGGCCCAGCAACGTCAGGTCCGGCACGTGGTCGGTGATCGTCTCGGACTCGGAGATCACGAGCGGCGCCAGGCCGCCCGTCGCGAGCACCGCGACCGGGCCGTCGCCGGACAGCTCCTTCACGATCCGCCGCACGAGCCCGTCGACCTGCCCCGCGAAGCCGTAGAGGATGCCCGACTGCAGGCATTCCACGGTGTTCTTGCCGATGACCGACCGCGGCGGCACCAGCTCGACCTTCCGCAGCGCCGCGGCCCGGTCGGCGAGCGCGTCCACCGAGATCTCGATACCCGGCGCGAACGCCCCGCCCAGGAACTCGCCCTTCGACGAGATCGCGTCGACGTTGGTCGACGTGCCGAAGTCGACCACCACGCACGCCGTCTGGTGCAGGTGGTGCGCGGCGAGCGTGTTCACGAGCCGGTCCGCACCCACCTCACGCGGGTTGTCGACGAGCAACGGCACGCCGGTGCGCACGCCCGGCTCCACCACGACCTTCGGCACGCGCCGGTAGTAGCGGGACAGCATCACGCGCAGTTCCCGCAGCACCGCGGGCACGGTGGACAGCGCGCTGATACCGGTGACGGCGTCAGCGTGCTCCCCGAGCAACCCGCGCATGGTGAGGGCGAGCTCGTCGGCGGTCATCTGCGCGTCGGTCCGCATCCGCCAGTTCCCGACCAGTTCGGACCCGTCGTAGAGACCGAGCACGATGTTGGTGTTGCCGACGTCGATCGCCAGCAGCACCTAGTTCTCCGCGTGCAGCAGGGCGTCGAGCTTCGCGGCGTCCACGGTCTCCGCCACCGGGAACGTGGCATCGGGCGAGTGTGGACCGCGACGCGCAGCGTCTCCGTTGAGGGTGGTGGTGGGCGAGGGGCTGGCCGCCACCGTGCCGCTGATCAGCCCCGAGCCCTCCGGCGCGTACGCCGCGTCCGAACCCTCGTGCTTGATCCGGTTGTCGGCGTCGACGAACACGATCCGCGGCCGGAACGACACCGCCTCGGCGGCGTCCATCTGCGCGTAGGACATCAGGATCACCAGGTCACCGGGGTGCACCAGGTGCGCGGCGGCACCGTTGATGCCGATGACCCCGCTGTCCCGCTCGCCCGCGATCACGTACGTCTCCAGGCGCGCACCGTTCGTGATGTCCACAATGGACACCTGCTCGCCCGGCAGCAGGTCGGCCGCCTCCATGAGCGTCTCGTCGATGGTCACCGAGCCGACGTAGTGCAGGTCGGCCTGCGTGACCGTCGCCCGATGGATCTTCGACTTGAGCATCGTGCGGTACATGTGCCGTTCCCTTTCATTCCCCTGCGGCGCCGAGCAGGACGGGCACGTTGTCGATCAGCCGGGTCGTGCCGACCCTCGCGGCGACCAACAGGCGTGCCTCTCCATCGACGGGCGCGGGACCCAGATCGGTTCCCCTGAGTTCGAGGTAGTCGACGGACACGGCCGGCCGGGCGGCGAGCGTCTGCCGCGCCATGTCGAGCACGGCTTCCGCGCCCTGGGCCCCGACGTGCGCCCCGGCGGCCAGCGCCGCCGACAGCACGGCGGCGTCGGCACGCTGCTCCTCGCTGAGGTAGACGTTGCGCGACGACAGCGCCAGCCCGTCGTTCTCGCGGACCGTCGGCACGCCGATGACCCTCGTGGGGAAGTTGAGGTCGCGCACCATCCGCTTGATCAGCACCAGCTGCTGGTAGTCCTTCTCGCCGAAGAACGCGTAGTCGGGGCGCACGATGTTGAACAGCTTCGACACCACGGTCAGCACCCCGGCGAAATGCCCTGGCCGGGCGGCGCCCTCCAGTTCGTCGCCGAGCGGGCCGGGCTGCACCGTCACGGCGTGGCCCTCGGCGTAGAGGTCGCCCGCCTTGGGCACGAACGCCAGCTCGACCCCGGCGTCGGTGAGCACCTCCAGGTCGCGGTCGAGCGGGCGCGGGTACGCCTCGAAGTCCTCGCCCTCGCCGAACTGCAGCGGGTTCACGAAGATCGAGGCGGCCACGACGGTGTTCGGCAGGCGCTTGGCGCGGCGCAGCAGCTCGCGGTGCCCGGCGTGCAGCGCGCCCATCGTCGGCACCAGCGCGACCTTGCGGCCGACGGAGTGCAGGGCCGCGCTGACGCGGGCCACGTCGTCGGGCGTCTGGAACGTGTTCAGCTGCCCGCGGGTGAACTTCGGGGTGGGGGTCACGGTTGGGGTCCTTCGAGGAGTTCGGTGATTTCGGCGGCGGCGTCCGCGCCGAGCAGGCCCGCCGCTTCGGCTCGCGCGGCCGTCCGGCGGGCGAGGGCGGTGTAACAGGGGCGGACCTCCGGCGCTTCCGCGCCCAGCACCGCCAGGTGCTTGCGGACCGTGCCGGCGTCACCTCGGGCGACCGGGCCGGTGAGGGCGCGGTCACCGTGGCGCAACGTGTTGTCCAGCGCGGCCGACAGCAGCGGGCCGAGCATCCGCTCGCCGTTCGGGATGCCCGCACCGGCCAGCAGGTCAAGACAGTCTGCCACCAGTGTCGCGAGGTGGTTCGCGCCGTGCGCGAGCGCCGCGTGGTACAGCGGGCGGGCGGCCTCCGGCACGCGGACGGCCTCGCCGCCCATCTCCACGGTCAGCGCCTCGCCGACGTGCCAGGCGACCTCGTCGGACGCCGTGACCCCGACGCTGCACGCGGCCATCCGCTGCAGGTCCTCCTCGCGCCCGGTGAACGTCATCACCGGGTGCAGCGCGAGTGGGAGGGCACCGGATTCGACGGCGGGAGCCAGCACGTCGAGCCCGTGCGCGCCCGAGGTGTGGATGACGATCTGCCCGCTGCGCCACGACCCGGTCGCGGCGAGCCCGGCGACCAGACCGGCCAGCTCGTCGTCCGGGACGGCGAGCAGCACCAGGTCGGCGGCGCCGACCACCTCGTCGGGTGGCAGCAGCGGAACTCCCGGCAGCAGGCGTTCGGCCCGCGCGTGGGAGGCGGCGGAGATCCCGGAGGCGGCGACGACCGTGTGCCCCGCCCTGGCGAGGGCGGCACCCAGGACGCTGCCGACCCGGCCCGCGGAAACGACGCCGACGGCGAGCCTCGCCGGCCGCGTCATGGCGTGCCCCGGTGGACGCTCATGGCAACAAAGCTCCTCGATTTCGTTCCAGTCCCGCTCTTCGGTCGCGGGTACCGGACGACGGCGCGAGAGTAGCCCGGACGCGGGCGGTTGTTCCGGTGTTGGTGACTAGCTTCACCCGTCGGCGTGCTCACCGGCCAGCCGGACGGCCTCGGCCCTGGCCGCGCGCAGCTGCCCGAGCAGTTCGCCCTCACGACGGCGTGCCTCGGCATTTCCCTTGTGCCGCTTGAGGAAAGCCAGTTCGGTTACGGCGTTCTGGTACTCGGCGACGGCCTTCGCCGCGCGCCGCCCCGACTGCCGCCGCGCCTGCCTGCGCCACTCCCGGCGGCCGGTCAGGCTCGACAGCAGTTCCACCTCCGACGCCGCGATCCACCGCGCGCGGACCATGCCCGGCAACGCGGCCTCGACGATCCGCTGCTCACGCCGCCGTTGCAGGATCACGACGAGCACGACCGCGACGAACATCGGCACCATGATCAGGAAGTAGACGTTGAGGAACGTCTTCGCCCCGCCGAGCGTGGCCGCGCCGTTCCACAACGCGTGCAGGCAGACCGCACCGAGGTACCCGCCCAGCGGCGCGAGCACCTTCACCGGCCCGCGGGGTGCCCGTGCGGCGACGCCGATGCCGACACCGGTGAGCGCGGTGAACAGCGGGTGCGTGAACGGCGAAAGCACACCCCGCAGCACGAACGCCGCGATCACGCCGGCGCTGGTGCCGTCGCCGAAGCCGTAGTCGGCGAACGCCCGGCCGAAGTAGTAGATGTTCTCGGTGAAGGCGAACCCGGCGGCGGTGAGCCCGGCGTAGACGATGCCGTCGATGATCCCGTCGAACTCCTCGCGGCGGCGCAGCAGCAGGAGCAGCACGAAGGAGCCCTTCGCCGCCTCCTCGACGAGTGGCGCCGACACGAGCGCGCTGACCCGGCTGCCCCGGCCGTTGCCCAGCAGGAGGTCCCCGACGGTTTCGGCGGTGTTGTTGATGAGCAGCGCGGTGATCGTCGCGATGCACGCACCCCACACGAAGGCGAGCAGCAGCAGTTTCGCGGGTTCCGGCTCCCAGCGGTCGACCCACAACACGGCGGCGACCACGACGGCGACCGGTACGAGCGCGGCCGCCACGCCGATCACGACGGCGAGCGGCCCGACGCGGACCGTGGCGAGCGCGAGCAGGGTGAGCCCGCAGACCGCGACCAGGACCAGGCCGAGGACGGGCAACAGCACGGTGATCCTGCGGGGTGCCGTCGTCACAGCCCGGAACTCTACGGTGACGCGCCGGTGTCGCAGAAGGGACGGGGTGAGGTCGGCCCCAGCCACCGGCGAATCGTCGGTGGGGCCGGTCGGTTGGTCCCGGGGTGCGCGGCGGGGTGTCCCTATGTGGTTGTCAAGCGGCGGCGGGCGTGTTTTTGGGTTGCGGGGTTCGGTAGTAGGTGCGGTTGCGGAGCATGGCGTAGATGACGTCGCAGCGGCGGCGGGCGAGGCAGATGAGGGCAGCGTTGTGTTTCTTGCCCTCGGCTCTCTTGCGGTCGTAGTAGGCCCTGCTGGTCGGGTCGTGCAGGGCGGCGAATGCGGCCAGGAAGAACGCCCGTTTGAGCTTGCGGTTGCCGGTTCGGGCGGGGTGTTCGCCCTTGATCGAGCTGCCGGAGGTGCGGGTGACGGGGGCGATGCCGGCGTAGGCGGCCAGGTGTGCCGAGCTTTTGAAGGCGGAGGCGTCGCCGATCTCGAGCAGGATGCGGGCGGCGGTCCTGACTCCGATGCCGGGCATGGAGGTCAGGACCCGGGCAAG
>NZ_FORP01000062.1 GCF_900114035.1 Amycolatopsis sacchari
ACGTGCCATGACTCACCTCCACTGGCAAGCCTCGCGCTCACCCGCCCGGATGTCCACGCGACACGGTTACCACGTCAACGTTCCTTGAAGAGGCAGTAGTACTTTTCCCACTTGATCGCTATCTTTTCTTTTTTTACCTGCCGATCCCGCACATCGCCTTTCGCCAGCCCGAGCCAACCTTCCCAGCCGTGCAACGAGCCCCCGCAGCCGGAGCAGGCACACGCATGCCCCACAGCCTTCGCGCAGTTCTCGTTGTGGTTACCATTCCGCGATGCCAATACAGACACCCCCCAGGAGTAGCATTTCCCTGATCGTCCGCAACGCAGAGGCGGTTTTCGACCGCCACTACGGTGAAGGTTTCGCTTACCCTCAGTGAGCCCCTCCTGCAGCACTCTGACCTGGCACCCACCAGCGGTACTACAGCACGTATTTGCCATCCGGCGGTAACGCGGACATCCCAACGGACGACCCATGGTCGGAAGATCCGTCGTGGGAAGCCGGTTATGTCGTTCTATTTGCGCACGAGTGTCAAACTCGGTCCTGTTCGCGTGAACATGTCACGTTCCGGGCTCGGAGCTTCGGTGGGCGTTCCCGGCTTCCGGGTCGGCGCCGGTCCACGCGGCTCGTACATCTCGCTTGGCGATGGCCTCGTGTCTTACCGCGCGACCGTCCGCCCAAGCCGTGGTTCGACGAAGCGCCCCGCGCCGGCCGCACGTCCGCTTCCCGACCCCCAGTCGCCTGGCGACGTCGTCCTGTCCGACGTTTCCGGGGCGACCACGATCGAGATGGCCGAGGTCGGTTCGAGCGAGCTCGTCACGCAGCTCAACGACGCGGCACGGTCTCCCCTGTTCTGGCCGTGGAGCCTGGCGCTCACACTCGTCCTGACAGTGCTGTCCCCCTGGGTGCTCCTCGCCGGGGTACCGCTGACCGTGTGGCTGTTCTGGAAGGACAGGGTGCGGCGCACGGTCGTGGCCTTCTACGACGTGCAGGGCCCGGAGGCAACCCGGTTCCAGCGGCTCGTCGATTCCTTCGGACAGGCTCGGACGGCACAGCGCGCCTGGCACGTCGTCGCCTCCGGCGCGGTGTCGACGACCCACCAGCACAAGACGAACGCGGGCGCCTCCGCACTCGTGAAGAGAGTCCCGTTGACCATGGGAGTCGGCGGCCCCCGGCACCTCTCGTCGAACATCGCCATACCGTCGCTCGCCACACCCCGGCGGTCGATCTACCTGTTGCCCGACAGGGTGCTGGTCCGGGACGGCCGGCACTACGCCGACATCGCCTGCGGCAGTCTGCGGTCCGAGGCGGCTCTGCAGCGGTTCATCGAGGACGGTTCGGTGCCCTCGGATTCCCTCGTTCTCGGCCACACCTGGCAGTACGTCAACGTGAAGGGCGGACCCGACCGCCGGTTCAAGAACAACCGGAAGCTCCCCATCCTGCAGTACGGACGGCTGTCCCTGACCGGCAGCGGTGGTTACCAAGCGATCTTCGACTTCTCCACTCCGCGCGCGAGTTCGGTCCTGGGGGAGTCCCTCACCGCGATGTCCGCCGCGCTCGTTGCTCCTCCTCCGCGCCGGCAGCCCGCGTCCGGCGGTCCTTCGCCTTCCGTACCTTCGGTCGATCTCGATCGACTTGTCGAGAACGGCGTGAAACCGTTGCCCCGGCGCCGTCTGTCTGCTCAAGGACGGGTGAGTGTCGTAGGTGAGTCGCACTACCAGGAAGCACTGCGCCGTGCCGTCGGCGGCGCCGCCGCGGGAACGGAGCCCGAGCGGCATTTGCCGGTGGTCGCGACACTCGTACCGGAGCCCGAGAACCGCCACGATCCGTGTGCCGTCCGGGTGGACGTCGTGACTGGCGCGGGTACTGCCACGGTCGGTTACCTTTCCCGTTCCGACGCCCGCGCCTACCAACCCCCGCTGCTCACGATGCTGCGTCAGGGGCGAATCGGCACTTGCCCGGCGAAAGTGACCGGGGGCGCTGCCGGCCGCTCGTACGGGATCTACCTCCACCTCGCGGACCCACAAGCGCTGCTGCTCCACAACCTCGTGGACGACGCCGACCTCCTCGAACCCGCACGGCTGGTGACCGTGATCCGCGAAGAAGATCACCAGGAGACACTCGCGCCCTACCACCGAGCTGGCTCACCGCGGACTTTCCTCGCCGCCGAACTCGTCTCGTCGACTGTGTCGCGCGGCAAGTACGAGGGCGCCTACGCCGTCGAAGTCAGACTCGACGGGGCGCGAGTGGGCGAGCTGACCGCGGCGATGAGTGCCCGCTACCAGAATCTGATCGTCGAAGCCGAGACCAGAGGTACTCAGCCGATGTGCGAGGCGATGCTGACTCACGGCGCACGCGGTTACCAGATCGATCTCCTCCTCCCGAATGTTCGGTGAGGCGGACCACCACTCCGCGTGAAGGTCTTCACACACGACCATGACGGTTCCGCCCGTCATCTTGATCTCGTGCGAGCAGCCGTGAGGCTGTTGAGGCGGCACGCATGCTTGACCTTGTCCGGCAGGAGTGACAGCTCGACCGCCGACTTCGCCTGCCCTGTCTCGCGAAGCAGGATGTGGCCTATGCGATGGCATCAGCGAGCTCCGCTGACGAAGACGCCCCACGCCTCTACTTCCAACACGTCCCCCTCGACATCGACCACGAGTGCGCCCGTCCAATCCCTGGTGGTTGCGACAAAACCGTTTCCGTCGGCGCGCGCCAGTGGGGTCAGGTTCGACGCGAGGAAGGGCCAACCGCACACCAGCAGGCCGGTCTGCGCGTACTCGCCGAAGAGCACGAACACCGGCTCCGCCGGCCCGGCGAGCCACGACGGCTGAACGCCGGGACGCAAGGTGTCCCGGACGGAACCCGACTCGGGTGCGACAGCGACCAAGGTGCCATACCGTTGCGCGCCGAACTCCTGCTTCCACCGGTCGACGAGCAGCTGACTGTCCACTGGGGACATCCAGCTCGCAGCACCCGTGTCGATCCCCGCGCGGGCCATTGCCTCGACCAGGGCTGTTCTCGGGGCGGGATCACCTTCGGGCGCCATGGCTGAAACTCTAGTGCCTCTTCAAGGAACGTTGACGTGGTAACCGTGTCGCGTGGACATCCGGGCGGGTGAGCGCGAGGCTTGCCAGTGGAGGTGAGTCATGGC
>NZ_FORP01000026.1 GCF_900114035.1 Amycolatopsis sacchari
CACCCCCCGGATCATGACCTCGACTGGGGGCATCAGTCATACCGAACCTGGCGACCACAGCTCCTTGATCAGGAACCACGAAAAAGGTAACGGGGTGATGGTGGGGCGGTTGGCTCGCGACGGCGGGGCGATGCTGGGCGGTTGGCTCGCGGCGGCGGGGCCATGGTGGGGCGGGCGACTCGCGGCGGCGGGGCCATGCTGGGCGGTTGGCTCGCCGACGCGACCGAGGAGTGCTCGCCCCGGCGCCACCGAGGCCTGCTCTCGGCTGAACGGCCCATGCCAGCCCGCCGACCGACCACGCCAGCGCAGCGGCCGACGCGAGCGAGGCACGCTCCGCCTCACCGGCTGACGCCACCGAGGCCTGGGCTCCCGCCGGGCGACCGGCCACGGCCCCGCCACCTCAACGCGAAGGCACGGCCACCCGGGCCCGCCAACCGGCCCACCGACCGAACGACCCGCCACACCGACCCGGCTTCTCCGCACTCAGCGCACCAAGCCCCACCACCCCAGCCCGCCAACCAGCCCACCGACCGAACGACCCACCACACCGACCCGGCTTCTCCGCACTCAGCGCACCAAGCCCCACCACCACCCCAGTCCACCGACCGAACGACCCGCCACAGCCGCGCCCCCGGCCGACGACCAACGCCACCGGGACTCACTCCGCTTCGATGACCCGCCAGCGGTGGGCGTTCGGGTCCACGCCGGGGGTGTACGGCACCACCTCCGGCTCCGGGTCGGGCTGCAGGCCCGCCGAGCGCATCATCTCCAGCGCCGCCGCGTCGCCCAGCGCGTCGCCGAGGACGTTGACGCCTTCGGCGAGTGCGGCCTGTTGTGCGCGGTGCGCCAGCGCCACGATCTCCTCGCCGAGGGCCTCCGGGCCGAGCGCCAGCGCGGATTCGTCCAGGTGGAGCTCCTTCAGCCCACCGTGCACGTCCACCGTCGCGCGGACGTTCTCGGCGCCGTTGTAGGCCCAGCCCCGCACCTCCGCCAGCCGCGCGGGCAGCTCCTCCGTCACCCGCAGGCGTTCCTCGGCGTCGGCGAGGAGGCGTTCGGCCGTGCGTCTTCCGTTCATCCCCTCGTCCAGTCCCGGTCGAAGTCGTCGTCGGCGGCCAGTTCCGGGTCGTAGCCCAGGCCGATCGCCTGCCCGACCCGCTCGGCGTCCCGCCCCAGCGTCTGCGCGTACCGCTGGTTCGCCCGCGCCGTGGCCTGCGCGGCGACTTTCACGACCGTCTGCGCCAGCACCGCGGCGCCGTACCGCATCGCCTGGGGCGTCAGCTTCACCGACCGCAGCCGCCCGCCGACGCCGGCCTCCACGGTCACCCCGTCCGCACTGGCCTTGCCCACGATCTCGCTCATGCCGAAGGCCTGAACACGCCCAGCAGCGGTTCACCGGCGTTGCTCGTGCGCAGCGGCACGACGTGGCACACGGAGCCGGTGTGCGGCTCCTCGACCATCTGCCCGTTGCCGATGTACATCGCCACGTGCCCGCTCCAGATGATCAGGTCCCCGGGCTGGATGTCGTTGATGTCGACCTTCTGCCCCACGGTCTGCGTCGCCGCCGTTCGCGGGATCTTCAGTCCCGCCTGGCTGTACGCCCACTGCGTCAGCCCGCTGCAGTCCATGCCCTTGTTCGGGTCCGTGCCGCCCCACACGTACGGCAGGCCCAGCCGCGACAACGCCGCCCGCACCGCGATCGCGGCGCGCTCGTTCGGCGCGTTCACCGTCTGGCCGCCGGGCAGCTTGATCTGCGTGCCGCTGCCGTACTGGTCCGACGGCGGGAACGTGATCGCGGACCCCGTCGAGGCGGCACCACCGCCACCGCCGCTGTACCCGCCACCGCCTCCGCCGCCCCCACCGCCGGAGCCGCTCGCCCGCGTGCCGAGCGGGCCCGCGGGCGGCGCCGACGCCGGGACCGTGGCGTTCATGCCGTTCATCAGGTCCTGCAGCCGGGCCTTGGCCGCGTTGACGATGTCCGCGGCCTCCTTCGCGTACTTCGCCGACATCCCGGCGAGCACCGCGCGGGCCTGCATCTCGGCTCCCGGGTCGGTGCTGCTCGCCGCCGCGCTGACCAGTGTGCGGGCGTCCGCGTCGAACTCCGTCAGCAGCGACTGGCACTGCTGCTGCGCGTCCTTGACCAGGCTCGTCGCGTCACCGATGGTCTGCGCGGTCTTCGACGCCCACGTCGCCGCGTCGTCGAGCGCCTGCGTGTGCTCCTTGGCCTTGACGCCGAACATGTCGCCCCGGTCGCCCACCCAGTTGCCCTGCAGGCTGGTCGCCTCGGTCTGGTGCCGCGTGCCGTACTCGGCGAGCTTCTGCGACAGCGAGTTCAGGTCCGCCTGCGCCTTGTCGGCGGCGCCGGTGTCCCCCTCCAGCTTGTCCGCGGCCTCCTTGATCGGCGCCTCGTACGGCGCCAGGTCGATCGCCACGCCTGCCCCCTCAGCCCAGGATCCGGCGGAACTGGTCGCCGAACAGCTGCTCGTCGGACTCGTAGTCACCCTTCGCGGTGCGCACCGACTGCCCCAGGTCGTGCACGGCGCCGGCGACCGAGTGGACGTGGGTGTGCATGCGGTCGAGGTGGTCGGTCAGCGAGCCGTGCAGGCCGCTCTCCTCGCCGAGGTCACCGAAGAGGTTGCCGGGCAGCGACAGGTTGGCCGCCAGGTGGTTCTTCGCCGCGCCCACGATGTCGTCCGACAGGCCACCCGCGTGCGAGTGGTATCGCGCCAGGTCGGCGGTGTCGACGGAGATCCCTTCTGCCATGCCGCCATGGTGCCCCATCGGGCAGCCCCACGGGGGTGAAACGCGGTTATTCGACCACCGCGGCGGCGCGGTAACGCCAGAACGCGGGCAGCATCGCGACCGCGACGGCGATCAGCACGACGACCAGCGCACCACCGCCCGCGGCCGCGGCCGTGGTGCCCGCCGCGGCGCCGACCCAGCCGTGCGTGACGTCGGCGATGCGCGGCCCGCCCGCGACGACCACCGTGAAGGCGCCCTGCATGCGGCCCCGCATCTCGTCGGTCGCGGCGGCCTGCAGGATCGACTGCCGGTAGATCGCGCTGACCATGTCCGAGGCGCCGGCGAGGATCAGGAACGCGGTCGCGAGCCACAGCGTGTGCGACAGCCCGAAGCCGACGATGAACACGCCCCACGCGCAGATCGCGATCACGACCGCGACGCCCTGGCGGCGGACCCGGCCCAGCCAGCCGGAGAACAGGCCGATCACGACCGAGCCGATCGGGATCGCGGCGAACAGCCAGCCCAGCGCGAGCCCGCCGCCGGGCGGATCACCGAACGTGCGTTCCGCCATCTCCGGGAACAGGGCGCGCGGCATGCCGGCGACCATCGCGATGATGTCCACGACGAAGCTCGCGAGCAGCACCTTCTGCGTGCCCATGTAGCGGAACCCGTCGATCACGTCCCGCAGCCCGGCGCGCCGGACCTGCCCCGACAGCGGGGGCATCGACGGCAGGCGCCACACCGTGTACAGCGTGAGCAGCAGGGCGATGGTGTCGATCAGGTACAGCGTGGGCAGGCCCAGCACGGGCATCAGCGCACCGGCCGCCATCGGGCCGAAGATCGTGCCGAACATGTTCATCGTGCCGGACAGCGCGGTGGCCGCGGGCAGCAGTTCGGGCGCGACGAGCCGGGCGACGATCGCGCTGCGCGTGGGCATGTTGATCGCGAAGAACGCCTGGTTGAGGGCGAGCAGCACGAGCACGACCCACACCGAGCCGATGTTCAGCCAGGCCTGCAGCCACAGCAGTGCGGAGACGACCGCGATGCCGGTGTTGCCGAACAGCAGCAGTTTCCGCCGGTCGACGGTGTCGGCGATCGCCCCGCCCCAGAGCCCGAACACGAGCAGCGGCACGAGCGCGACGGCGCCGGTGAGCCCGACCCAGCCGGACGAGCCGGTGAGGTCGAACACCTGCTTCGGCACGGCCACGGTGGTCAGCTGCGAGCCGATCGCGGTGACGGCGGTGCCGATCCACAGCCGCCGGAACGCGGGCACCTTCAGCGGCTGGGTGTCGATGACGATGGAACCGAACCGCTTGCGCTTCCTGCTGGACCCCGCCTCGACACTCACAACCAGCCAGCTTAGCGGAGCTAAGTAGTTGGCAGGTTGTGATTTCCGCTGGGTGAAGACCCGGCTGCCCGCGCAGGCCCGCGAAGTGCCCGCTCGGGCAGGGACCGGACTTCAGCCCGGCCCCTGCCTGTCGACGCCTACGGCGCTACGCGGTCCACCCGCCACCCGTCGTGGGTGCGGACGTAACGCAGCCGGTCGTGCAGCCGGTTCTGCTGGCCCTGCCAGAACTCCACGGTGTCCGGCTTGATCCGCCAGCCACCCCAGTGCGGCGGGAACGGCACCTTGTCCACGTCGGCGAAGCGGCGCTCGATCGCGGCCAGCGCGTTGTCCAGCTCACGCCGGCTGCGCACCACCTGCGACTGCGGCGAGGCCCACGCCCCCAGCTGCGAACCGCGCGGGCGGGAGGCCCAGTACTCGGCCGTCTCCGAGACGTCGACCTTCTCCACCTCGCCCCGCACCGTCACCTGCCGGTGCAGCGGGTACCAGGGGAAGGTCGCCGACGCGTACCGCGTCACGCTCAGGTCGTGGCTCTTCGCGGACGTGTAGTTCGTGTAGAACACCACGCCGCGCTCGTCGAGGCCCTTGCACAGCACGGTCCGCGAGGACGGCCTGCCCTCGCCGTCGGCGGTGGCCAGCACCATCGCGTTCGGTTCGGCGACACCCGCGGCGATCGCCTGGTTCAGCCAGCGCTGCAGCTGTTCCGTCCAGCTGTCCGCCAGTTCGGACTCGTCCAGGGACTCCCCTTCGTAGGCCACCCGCATTCCGGGCAGCTGCACCGCCACGTCGTCGATGTTGCCGACCTCCGGCATAAGCCAACCTCCGCGCCCGCACAACGCATCAGTAGAAGAAATGGATGGAGGTTGACGTTAGGCCCTGTGCCGCCCCGGCGAAACCCGCCGAACGGTGACGCCTACCACGACGCCGGGGAAAAGCAGCGGCTGGCTCGATCAAGATCCCGCTGTGCCGTCACCGCATCGGGTGCCAGCGCGGTGACGAGAGCGCCGCCCGCGGCGAGCGGGGACACCGACCACCACTCACCGCTCGCCGCCGCCACCTGCTCACCCACCCGCAACTCGGTCGCGAGCACCCGCCTCCCGGCGAGGTGCGCCACGCTGCGTTCCAGGTGCCCGACGTCCAACGTCTGGTGCAGCACGGGCGCCCCGTCGCGCACGACGCGCTGGGTGCTGCGCAACCGCCCCGGCCGCTCCCCCGCCCGGCCCAGCACCAGCACCTCCCGCGTGCGCAGCTTCGCCGTGGCCGCCACCGTCGCGAACAGCTCCGCCGTGTGCCGGGCCCGCGCGGTGACCACCGTGGGTTCGGGCAGGTACTCGAACACCCCGCCGTCCTCGACCTCCACCCGCACGGTCGCGCGGCTGCCGCCCTCGCGGTGCCCCGGCAGCGCCAGCGTCGCCGCCACACCCGACAGCCGCAGCCGCGCCCCGGCACCGACCAGCACGGTCAGGGTCAGCTCGTCCCCGCCCAGCGGGGCCGTCGCCGAGTTCACCAGGTGCACGACGGCGTCGCCGCGCGTGCGCTTCGGCAACAGCGTCAGCGGCGCCATCGACCGCAGCTCACGCAGCACCGTGCGGCCGTCGCGGACCTCGGCGACCAGCCGCGCGTCGGCCCTCATACCAGTTGCTTGCGGACCCAGTCGGCGACCTCCGGCGCGTCCGGGGTGTCCACAAGGGACTGTGTGATCACCGGCAGCTCGCCACGCATGCGGTGCGCGTCGGACGTCATCACGTCCATGTCCGCGCCGACGAGGTGGGCGAGGTCGATCTTGTTGATCACCAGCAGGTCCGCCGTCGTCACGCCGGGACCGCCCTTGCGCGGCACCTTGTCCCCGCCGGCGACGTCGATCACGAACACCTGGCTGTCGGCCAGCCCCCGGCTGAACACCGCCGTCAGGTTGTCGCCGCCGCTTTCGATGATCACCAGTTCGAGGCCGGGGAAGCGTTCCTCCAGCCGCTCGACCGCGTCGAGGTTCGCGGTGATGTCGTCGCGGATCGCGGTGTGCGGGCACGCCCCGGTCTGCACGGCCTCGATGCGCTCGACGTCGAGCACGCCCGCGCGGCGCAGGAAGTCGGCGTCCTCGGTGGTGTAGATGTCGTTGGTCACCACGGCGAGGTCGATCTCGTCCCCGAGCGCGCGGCACAGCGCCGCGACCAGCGCCGTCTTCCCGCTGCCGACGGGACCACCGATGCCGATGCGGAACGCGCGGCCCTGTTTCGGCTGCGCCTCGTGGTGATCGGGTTCGGGAACCGTGGGATCGAAGTTCACCGGGTGGGAGTGACCGTGTTCAGCTGGCAAAGAGACGCACCTCTTCCTCGTGGTGCCGAAGGTGGGCTTCGGCGAACAGATCGAGCGCGGGAGCGTTGGGCGCGGGCAGTTCCGCCGGGTCGGCACCCGCTGTCGCGGCGGCTTGGCCGGCGACGGCCTCCAGGTCCGGGCCCAGCCGCGCGACCATCGCGTTCACAGTGAGCGGGTCGAACCCCAGCAGCCGCACCGCTGCGCTCGCGGGCCCGCTCACGGCCAGGTAGGCGACGGCCAGCGCGGCTTCCCGCGGTGCGGCACCGGCGGCGCCCGCCAGCGCCCCGGTGACGATCGGGTGGTGCGGCCGGGGCACCACCGCCAGCAGCGTTTCGACCGCGGGCCAGGCGATCCGGCCCGCCCGCGCGGTACCCCGGCCCTGCGCCCGCGACGCCTCCCGCTGCGCGTGCGAGGGCGTGCGAGCGTCGAGTTCGGCGTCGAGCCGCAGCCAGTGTCCACTTGCGACATTCCGGCGCACGGCATGCGCTGAAGCAGCGGCGAATGCGGCGGCCAGCAGCCCCGCGGTCCACAGCCTGCCGTACAGGAACGGCGGCAGGTCGCGCTCCGCGGTCACGAGCCGGCGCGCGACGACCTCCTCCAGCCCGCCCGAATGGACGTGTCCCCCGCCGGGGAAGCGGGAGTCGGCCAGCAGCAGCGCGGTGACGTCCATCAGAACAGGAAGTACCGTTGTGCCATCGGCAGTTCGGCCACCGGCCGCGGCTCGATCAGCTCGCCGTCCACGTGCACGGCGAAGCTGTCCGGGTCCACCTGGACATCGGGCAGCGCGTCGTTGAGCACCATGTCCGCCTTGCCGACCGAGCGCGTGTCCTGGATCGCCGCCAGCCGCCGCTGAAGCCCGAACGTGCCCGCGACGTCGGCCCTGATCGCCGCTTCGGTGACGAAGTGCAGGCTCGTCTCCGCGGCCACCGACGGCTGCGCGCCGAACATCGGCCGTGCGAGCACGGGCTGCGGCGTCGGGATGGAGGCGTTCGCGTCGCCCATCGCCGCCCACGCCGGGAACCCGCCCTTGAGCACCACGTGTGGCTTCACGCCGAAGAACTTCGGTTCCCACAGCACGAGGTCGGCGAGCTTGCCGACCTCGACCGAGCCGATCTCGTGCGCCATGCCGTGCGCGATCGCCGGGTTGATCGTGTACTTGGCGACGTAACGGCGTGCGCGCAGGTTGTCGGCCGCACCGTCCCCTGGCAGCGAACCGCGGCGGGCCTTCATCACGTGCGCCGTCTGCCAGGTCCGGATGATCACCTCGCCGATGCGGCCCATCGCCTGCGAGTCGGAGCTCATCATCGAGATCGCGCCCAGGTCGTGCAGGACGTCCTCGGCGGCGATCGTCGTCGGCCGGATGCGGCTTTCCGCGAACGCGAGGTCCTCGGGCACCGACGGGTTGAGGTGGTGGCACACCACGAGCATGTCGAGGTGTTCTTCGAGGGTGTTGACCGTGTGCGGGCGCGTCGGGTTGGTCGACGACGGCAGCACGTTGGGCAGCGAGACGACCTTGATGATGTCCGGCGCGTGCCCGCCGCCGGCGCCCTCGGTGTGGTAGGCGTTGATCGACCTGCCGCCGATCGCGTCCACTGTGGACTCGACGAACCCGGCCTCGTTCAACGTGTCGGTGTGGATGGCGACCTGCGCGCCGTACTCGCCGGCGACGGAGAGCGCGACGTCGATCGCGGCGGGCGTGGAACCCCAGTCCTCGTGCAGCTTCAGCCCGCCCGCGCCGGCCTCGAACTGCTCGCGCAGCGCGTCGTGGCGGACCGTGTTCCCCTTGCCCAGCAACAGGACGTTGACCGGCATGGCGTCCATCGCGCGCAGCATCCTGCCCAGGTTCCACGCGCCCGGCGTGACAGTGGTGGCCTTGCTGCCCTCGACGGGGCCGGTGCCACCGCCGACGAGCGTCGTCAGCCCCGACGCGAGCGCGGTGTCCACAAGCTGTGGACAGATGAAGTGGACGTGGCAGTCGATCCCGCCCGCGGTGAGGATCTTCCCGTTGCCCGCCAGCACTTCCGTGGACGGGCCGATCACCAGCGTCGGGTCCACGCCGTCCATCGTGTCCGGGTTGCCCGCCTTACCGATGCCGACGATCCGCCCGTCCCGCACGCCGACGTCGGCCTTCACGACACCCCAGTGGTCGAGGACCACCGCGCCGGTGATGATCAGGTCCGGCGCGCCCTCGGCGCGGGTCGCCATGCCCTGGCCCATCGACTCGCGGATGACCTTGCCGCCGCCGAACATCACCTCGTCCCCGGCGGCGGGGCCCATGCTGCGGTCCTCGGTGACCTCGATCAGCAGGTCGGTGTCGGCGAGCCGGATCCGGTCGCCGACGGTCGGACCGAACAGTTCGACGTAGCGCTCGCGGTCGATGGCGCTCACCGCTGCAGCCCCGGCACGACGCGGTTGCCCGCGAGCGGCACGAGCTCGACCTCGCGGTCCACCCCCGGTTCGAAGCGCACGGAGGTGCCTGCCGGGATGTCGAGCCGCTTGCCCTGCGCGGCCGCCCGGTCGAAATCGAGCGCGGCGTTGGTCTGCGCGAAGTGGAAGTGCGAACCGACCTGCACGGGCCGGTCGCCGGTGTTGACCACGCGCAGGGTCGTGCGCGGGCGACCGGGGTTCAGCTCGACCGGCTCGGCCGCCGGGATGATCTCGCCGGGGTGCACGGGAACCTCCTAGACGATCGGGTCGTGCACGGTCACGAGCTTCGTGCCGTCCGGGAAAGTGGCCTCCACCTGCACCGAATCGACCATTTCCGGAATACCGGGCAGCACCTGGTCCCGCGAGAGCACGCTGCGGCCGCCCGCCACCAGATCGGTGACGCTGAGCCCGTCCCGCGCGCCCTCCAGCACGTAGTCGGTGATCAGCGCGACGGCCTCCGGGTAGTTGAGCTTGACGCCGCGTTCGAGCCGCCGCCGCGCCACGTCGGCGGCGACGTGGATGAGCAGTTTGTCCCGTTCCTGGGGGCTCAGGTGCATGGGTCAGGTCTATCACCGCGGGGGCGGGACGCAGCCCCTGAGAAACACAGGATTTACACGGCTGGGGCAGCCCGCACTGAATCGTTCTCGTAATCGTGACCGAAACCACCACTTCTTTCGATTGCCACCCGGGCGGCGGGGGTGCATGGTTTGGGCATCCGTGCGACGAGGCGCGTCCCCCGCGCCGCGCTCGTGCGAGTAGGCCAGACGCAAGGCAAACGTCGGGGAACGCGCATCGAAAGGTCTTCTTACCGTGACTACCTCAGCGCCTGCTGCTAGCAACCAGCCTGCTTCCGAGCCGGACGACGGGTTCAAACCTGGCCTGGAGGGCGTGGTCGCCTTCCGCACCGAGATCGCCGAGCCCGACCGCGACGGCGGCGCCCTGCGTTACCGCGGCGTGGACATCGAGGACCTGGCCGGCAAGGTCAGCTTCGGGGACGTGTGGGGTCTGCTGGTCGACGGCCACTTCCGGAACCCGCTGCGGCCCGCCGAACCGTTCCCGCTGCCCGTGCACACCGGTGACGTCCGGGTGGACGCGCAGGCCGCGCTCGCGATGGTCGCGCCGATCTGGGGCTTCAAGCCGCTGCTCGACATCAGTGACGAGGAGGCCCGCGACAACCTCGCCCGCGCCTCGGTGATCACGCTGTCCTACATCGCCCAGTCCGCCCGCGGCGTGGGTCTGCCCGCGGTACCGGAGTCCAGGGTGGACGAAGCGAAGACGATCACCGAGCGGTTCCTGGTGCGCTGGCGCGGCGAGCCGGACCCGGCGCACGTCAAGGCCCTCGACGCGTACTGGGTGTCGGCCGCGGAGCACGGTCTCAACGCCTCGACGTTCACCGCACGCGTCATCGCGTCCACCGGTGCCGACGTCGCGGCCGCCATGTCGGGTGCGATCGGCGCGATGTCCGGCCCGCTGCACGGCGGTGCGCCCGCGCGCGTCCTGCCGATGATCGAAGAGGTCGAGCGCACCGGCGACGCCCGCAAGATGGTCAAGGGCATCCTCGACCGCAAGGAACGGCTGATGGGCTTCGGGCACCGCGTGTACCGGGCCGAGGACCCGCGTGCGCGCGTGCTGCGCCGGACGTGCAAGGAGCTGGGCGCGGAGCGGTACGAGGTCGCCGAGGCGCTGGAGCAGGCCGCGCTGGCGGAGCTGCGTGAGCGCCGCCCGGACCGTCCGATCGAGACGAACGTGGAGTTCTGGGCCGCGGTGATCCTGGACTTCGCGAAGGTGCCGCCGTCGATGATGCCCGCGATGTTCACCTCGGCCCGCACCGCGGGCTGGGCGGCGCACATCCTGGAGCAGAAGCGCACCGGCCGCCTGGTCCGCCCCTCGGCGTCGTACGTCGGGCCCGGCCCGCGTCAGCCGCAGGAGGTCGAGGGCTGGGAGTCCGTCGGCAGGTAGGGCTTGTCCACCGGACGGTGGACAACGCGTTCCACGGCCCGGTCGTCCCGCGGAGGGGTGGCCGGGCCGCAGTCTGTCCGCATGACCCCTGTGGTGAGCGCACGCGGACTGCGCAAGGAGTACCCGGGTCACGTCGCCGTGCACGACGTGGACCTCGAAATCGAGCACGGCGAGGTGTTCGCGCTCCTCGGCCCCAACGGCGCGGGCAAGACGACCACGGTGGAGATCCTCGAAGGCCACCGGAAGCGGACGGCGGGTCACGTCTCGGTCCTCGGGGAGGACCCCGGCTCGGCGGGCCGGCACTGGCGGGCGCGGCTCGGCATCGTCCTGCAGACCGCGACCGACGCGGCCCACCTGACTGTCGCCGAGGTCGTGCGGCACTTCGCGCGCTACTACCCGCATCCCCGTGATCCCGAGGAGGTCGTCGAGCAGGTCGGGCTCACGGACAAGGCGCACACGCGGGTGAAAGCGCTTTCCGGCGGCCAGCGGCGGCGGCTCGACGTGGCGCTCGGCATCATCGGCCGCCCGGAACTGGTGTTCCTCGACGAGCCGACGACCGGGTTCGACCCCGAAGCGCGGCGGCGGTTCTGGGCGCTGATCCGCGCGCTCGCGGACGAGGGCACGACGGTCCTGCTCACCACGCACTACCTCGACGAGGCCGAAGCGCTCGCCGACCGCGTCGCGGTGCTCGCGGCCGGCCGGATCGTCGCGCAGGACACGCCGTCCGCGCTCGGCGGTCGCTCGCGCGGGGAGGCGACGGTCCGGTGGCGCGACGAGAACGGGTTCCACCAGGAGCGCACGGCCTTCCCCACCAAGCTCGTCACGCAGCTGTCCGGCGGCCGGGAACTCACCGACCTCACCGTCACCAGGCCCAGCCTCGAGGACGTCTACCTGGACCTGATCGGGGGGACGGCGTGATCACGCTCGGTCTCGCCCGCGGTGGCCTGGAACTGCGCCAGTTCTTCCGGCTCAGGGAAGCCGTGGTGTTCACGTTCACCCTGCCCGCGTTCCTGATGGTGCTCCTCGGCTCGATCTTCGGCGGCACGGCGCAGGTGTTCGCCGCGGGCATGATCGGCTCGGGCATCGTGTCGACGTCCTTCGTCAGCATGGGCACGGGCATCGCCTCCGACCGCGAGGACGGGACGCTCAAGCGCCTGCGCGGCACGCCGTTGCCCGCGACGGCGTACTTCCTCGGCAAGGTCGTGCTGGTCGCGGTCGCGAGCCTCGCCGAGGTCGTGCTGCTGCTCCTCGTCGCGGTCCCGCTGTTCGGGCTGGACCTGCCGTCGTCGCCCCAGCGGTGGTTCACCTTCGCGTGGGTGTTCGTGCTCGGCGTGACCAGCTGCGCGCTGCTCGGGATCGCCGCCGGCTCGCTCGCGCGGTCCGTCGCCGGCGCCACCGCGATCATGAACCTGGTCTACGTGGCGTTGCAGTTCGTCTCGGGCGTGTTCGTCACGCCCATCACGCAGCTCCCCGCCGTTATGGTCGAGGTGGCTTCGTTCTTCCCGGTGAAGTGGATCTGTCAGGGCTTCCGCTCGGTGTTCCTGCCGGACGCGATGGCCGCGAACGAGATGGCGGGGCGATGGGAACTGGGGACGGTGGCGCTGGTGCTGGGCGCCTGGTGCGTGGCGGGACTCCTGCTGTGCCGCCTGACGTTCCGGTGGGCGAACAGCCGCTGAACGCCTGGCAGCGCTACGAGTGGCTGTGGGACGTCTTCTACGCGGCCGACTACGTGGTCACGGTCGCACTGGTGCTCGCGCAGGACGGGCCGCTCGCGAGGAGGCTGGTCGCGGTCAGCGCGCTGACCGCGATCGGGGTGGCCTACCTCGTCCTCGGCAGGCGGGGCCGGCGGCCCGCGCTGTTCTGCGGGCTCGTGCTCGTGCTGGCCGTCCTCGCGATCGTCTCGCACGCGGCCGCCGGGTTCGGGTTGTTCGCCGCGTGCTCGATGCTGTTCATGGCGGCACCGCTGCCGCTCGCCGTCGTCGCGACGGTGCTGGCAACCCTGTCCCCGGTGCTGTCCGTGCTGCTCCAGCAGGGCGTGGACGACCCGTCGCTGAGCACGCTGGTGCCGATGACCGGGATGCTCGCGGTGTTCGGCGTCTGCGTCGGGTTGTGGATCGAGCGGGTGCTGCGGCAGAGCCGGGAACGCGCCGAGCTGATCGGCCAGCTCGAAGCGAGCCGGGCGGAGGTGGCCCGGCTGTCCCACGAAGCCGGGACCGCCGCCGAACGCGAACGGCTGGCGCGCGAGATCCACGACACCCTCGCCCAGGGCTTCACGAGCATCGTCACGCTGCTGCAGGCGGTGGAGTCGGAGTGGGACGACCAGGCCGCGGCCCGGCGGCACCTCGCGCTCGCCGCCCGCACCGCCAGGGAGAACCTGACGGAGGCGCGGGCCATGGTCGCCGCGCTCACCCCGGCCGCGCTCGGGACGGGGACGCTCGCGGAGGCGGTCCGGCGGCAGGCCGACCGGTTCGCCGAGGAGACCGGTGCCGAGGTGTCGTGCGACGTTCCGGCGGCGCTGCCCCCGCTCGGCACGGCGAGCGAGGTGGTGCTCCTCCGCGCGGCGCAGGAGTCGCTGGCCAACGTCCGCAAGCACGCGGGGGCGCGGCACGTGTCCGTCGCGCTCGCCGTGGTGCCGGGGGCGGTGCGCCTGACCGTCCGCGACGACGGCACCGGCTTCGACCCCGGCGCGGTCCGCGGTTTCGGCATCGAGGGGATGCGGGCCAGGGCGGCGCAGGTCGGTGGCTCCCTGACCGTCCGAAGTGGACGGGGAACCACGGTGGCGGTGGAGGTGCCCGCGTGATTTCCGTGCTGCTGGTGGACGACCACCCCGTCGTCAGGGAGGGGCTGCGCGGCATGCTCGAAGCCGAGCCGGACCTGACCGTGGTCGGTGAGGCGGGTTCCGGCGACGAGGCCGTCGCGGTCAACCTCGCCCGCGCGCCCGACGTCGTGCTGATGGACTTGCGGATGCCCGGGCTCGACGGCGTGGGCGCGACACGCCGGATCCTCGCCGACACCCCGGACCGCCGCGTCGTCGTGCTCACGACGTACGAAACGGACGCGGACATCCTGCGTGCGGTCGAGGCCGGCGCCGCGGGTTACCTGCTCAAGGATGCCTCGCGGGCGGAACTGGCCGGTGCGATCCGGGCGGCCGCCCGTGGTGAGACGGTGCTCGCGCCCTCGGTCGCCGGCAAGCTGGTCGCGCGCGTGCGCAACCCGGCGCCGCCACCGCTGTCCGCCAGGGAGACCGAGGTGCTCCGGCTCGTCGCGCGCGGGCACACGAACGCCGAAATCGGCCGCGCGCTGCACATCGGCGAAGCGACGGTGAAGACCCACCTGCTGCGGGTGTTCGGCAAGCTCGGCGTCTCCGACCGGACGGCGGCGGTGACCACGGCGATGGCCCGCGGTCTGCTCATGTGATCGACCACGGGCAGAATGGCCCCATGCTGCCCTCGACCGAAGCTGCCCTGCTCCGCCGGATCGCCACTGAACAGGCCGCCGCGCGGGTGCCGTCCCTGGTCGCCGCCGTCGTGCGGGACGGGGAGCTGCTGTGGTCCGGCGCGCGCGGGTTCGTCGACGGCGCCGCACCGGACGACGACACGCAGTACCGGCTCGGCTCGATCACGAAGACGTTCGTCGCGGTGCTGGTCATGCGGCTGCGTGACGAGGGCAGGCTCGACCTCAACGACCCGCTCGACAAGCACGTGCCGGGCACCGGCTTCGGCTCCACCACGGTCGGGCAGCTGCTGTCCCACACCGGCGGGCTCACGTCGGAGTCCCCCGGCTCGTGGTGGGAGCGCAGCCCCGGCGGTGACTGGGCGGCGCTGCAGGCGAGCCTCGCGCGGGACGCGCTCAAGAACCGGCCGGGCAGCCGCTTCCACTACTCGAACGTGGGCTACGGCGTGCTCGGCGAGCTCGTGGCCCGCCACCGCGGCAAGAGCTGGCTCGACGCGGTGCGCGAGGAGATACTGGCGCCGCTCGGCCTGTCCCGCACCACGCCCCACCCCGAGGGCAGGCACGCGACGGGTTACGCGGTGCACCCGTTCGCCGACCTGGTGCTGCCCGAGCCCAGCCCGGACGCCGGCGCGATGGCGCCCGCCGGGCAGCTGTGGTCCACCGTCCGCGACCTCGCCCGCTGGACCTCCTTCATCGGCGGGGACACCGCGGACGTGCTGAACCCGGACACGATGGCGGAGATGCGCGCGGTCGCGGCCGTCGAGGACGGCGACAGCTGGACCAGCGGTTACGGCCTCGGCCTGCAGCTCGTCCGGCACCACGGCCGCCGCCTGGCCGGGCACACCGGCTCGATGCCGGGCTTCCTCGCCTGCTCGCTCGTCGACGAGAAGACCGGCACCGGCGCGCTCATGCTGGCGAACACGACGTCCGGCCCGGCACTGCTGGCCACGACGATCGACCTGCTGACCACGGCCGACGAGCAGGAGCCGAAGCTGCCGGCCGAGTGGCAGCCGTCCGAGGTGGACCGGTCGCTGCTCGACCTCACCGGCCTGTGGCACTGGGGCCCGACGCCGTTCCACCTGCGCCTGCTGCCCGGCGGCCTGTTCGACCTGTCGCCCGCCCGCGGCGGGGGCCGTGCCTCCCGGTTCCGCCCGCTCGGGCCGGACGAGTGGCTCGGCCTCGACGGCTACTACGCCGGGGAGACCCTGCGCGTGGGCCGCGCCGCCGACGGCACGCCGTCGTACCTGGACCTGGCGACGTTCATCTTCACCCGCACCCCCTACGACCCGGCCGCGCCGGTCCCCGGCGGGGTGGACGCCGAAGGCTGGCGTCCCGCCCACTGAGATCCGCGCCACCTCCGTCAACCGGCGGAAACGCACCTGCGACACTGGGCGCATGAGCGCTGAGCTGACGATTCCCGCTGATCTCAAGCCGTCCGACGGGCGCTTCGGCTGCGGGCCCTCGAAGGTCCGGACGGAGCAGCTCGCCAACCTCGCCTCCGAGGGGGCGAAGTACCTGGGCACCTCCCACCGGCAGAAGCCGGTCAAGTCCCTGGTCGGGCGGGTGCGCGCGGGGTTGTCCGAGCTGTTCTCCCTGCCCGAGGGCTACGAGGTCGTGCTCGGCAACGGCGGCACGACGGCGTTCTGGGACGCCGCCGCGTTCGGGCTCGTGCGTGAGCGCGCCCAGCACTTCACCTACGGCGAGTTCTCCTCGAAGTTCGCCACCGTGACCAAGGGCGCCCCGTTCCTGGCCGACTCGATCGTGGTCAAGTCGGAGCCGGGCAGCGCGCCGGAAATCGCGTACGAGCAGGGCGCGGACCTCGTCGGCTGGGCGCACAACGAGACGTCGACGGGGGTCGCGGTGCCGGTGCGGCGCCCCGCGGGCAGCGAGGGCGCGCTCGTCGCGATCGACGCCACGTCGGGCGCGGGCGGTCTGCCCGTCAAGGCCGAGGACTTCGACGTCTACTACTTCGCCCCGCAGAAGTCCTTCGCCTCCGACGGCGGGCTGTGGTTGGCGCTGATGTCGCCCGCGGCGATCGAGCGCGTCGGCGAGATCGGCGGCGGTGACCGCTGGATCCCCGAGTTCCTGTCGCTGACCACGGCGCTGGACAACAGCCGCAAGGACCAGACGTACAACACCCCGGCCGTGGCGACGTTGTTCCTGCTCGCCGACCAGATCGAGTGGATGCTGTCCAACGGCGGCCTGGACTGGGCGGTGTCGCGCACGAAGGACTCCTCGACGCGCCTGTACGAGTGGGCCGAGAAGACCAGCTACACGGTGCCGTTCGTGAAGGACCCGGCGCTGCGCTCGCAGGTCGTCGGCACGATCGACTTCGTCGACGAGGTGGACGCCGCCGAGGTCGCGAAGACGTTGCGCGCCAACGGGATCGTGGACGTGGAGCCGTACCGCAAGCTGGGCCGCAACCAGCTACGCGTCGGCATGTTCCCCGCGATCGAGCCGGACGACGTCTCCGCGCTGACGGCGTGCATCGAGTACGTCGTGGAGCGCCAGGGCAAGTAGGAGCCCGGCGAGGACGTAGCTTTCCCGCAGCGGCCAGAACGAGAAGTCCCAGACGGGGCTGACGACGAAGACGATGGTGAGCGGCACCGCCGCCCACCATCGTCTTTTCGCGTACAGCAGGGCGATCGCCGGTGCGACCCACACCCAGTGGTGCGTCCAGGAAACCGGCGAGACCAGCAGCGCACCCACGGCGCACACCAGCAGCGCCGGGACCTCGTCGCGCGCCCGCCGGATCGCGTACGCCGTCGCGGCGAGCACCAGCACCGCGGCGAGCAGCCACCAGCCCTGCCCGAGGTCGAGCCGGGCGAGCAGGCCGCGCAGCGACTGGTTGCCGATGTAGCCGGGGTCGCCGATGCGGTCGCCCTGGAAAACCAGGCTGGTCCAGTACTCCTCCGACGCGTCGGGCGCGATCAGCCACGTCAGCACCGCGCATCCGGCGAAAGTGCCCAGCGCCCTTGCCGACGCCCGGAAATCCCGGCGTACGAAGAAGAACAGGACGAACGCCAGTGGCGTGAGCTTCACGGCCGCGGCGAGCCCGACGAGGTACCCGCGTCGCCGGAACGCCAGCACGTCGACCGCGACCAGCAGCATCAACAGGATGTTCACCTGCCCGAAGCCGAGCGTCGCGCGCACGGGTTCGCTGAACAACGCGACGGCTTGCGCGACGAGGACCAGCGGCCCGAACCGGCCGAGGCACAACGCGAGCACCGCGCCGAGCGCGACGACCGACACCACGGTCAACGCGATCAGCGCCACCTGGGGCGGCACGGTCAGCAGTGGCGCGAACACCAGCGCGGCGAACGGCGGGTACGTGAACGGCAGCCGCGTCCCGTCGCGGGTCGGCGGCAGCACCCCGTACGGGTCGCCGTGCGTGAAGAAAGCCTGTGCGCCCAACCGGTACACGTCGAGGTCGAGCCCGTCGAGCCGCTTCCACAGCAGCACGATCGCGATCAGCACGAGCTCCGCGGCACACAGGACCGCGAGCGTTTTCCGCCCCAGCACCGCGCAATCCTCCCCGAGAATCCCCTGTTCGTGACGGCGGGGGCAGGCGTGTCCCGCTGACGGGGCGCCGGGACCTGCGAGAAGATCAACGATTGGGTAACGAGGATTCGGCGCGCCTTACCCGTCAAGCCGACGCGCCGTCTTACCGTTAACACCCACAACGGTGAAGTCCGGAGGAGGCGGCTGATGCGAGCGCTGAGGGTTGTCGGGTTGCACGAGGACGGCAAGTCCATCGTGTGCGAAGACCCGGCGCGCCGCGAGCGGTTCCTCCTGCCGGCGGACGAACGGCTGCGGGCCGCCGCGCGGGGCGACATCACCCGGCTCGGGCAGCTCGAGGTCGAGATGGAGAACCAGATGCGACCACGCGAGATCCAGGCGCGCATCCGCGCGGGCGAGTCGGTGCGGCAGGTCGCGGAGTCGGCCGGTGTCCCGGAGGCGCGGGTCGAACGGTTCGCCTACCCGGTGTTGCTGGAGCGCTCGCGGATGGCGGAGCTGGCGCAGAGCGCGCACCCGGTGCGTGAGGACGGGCCGGACGTGCGGACGTTGGGCGAGGTCGTGGCTTACGCGTTCGGCGTGCGGGGGCAGGACTACGGCCACGCGGAGTGGGACGCCTGGAAGGGCGACGACGGCCGGTGGGTGGTCGCGCTGCGCTGGCAGACGGGCCGTTCGGACATGGCGGCACACTGGTCGTTCTCGCCGGGCGCGCACGGCGGCACGATCGCCGCGCTGGACGAGCACGCCGAGGACCTGCTCGACCCGCACCGCACGCCGCGCACGCTGCGCGCGGTCGAGCCAGAGCCGCTGGTGGAGCAGTCGCCTGAGCCCGAGGCGGCGCCCGAAGCGGAGCCGGAGCAGCAGGCGCTGATCGAGTCCCCGGAGGGCGAAGCGCCGAAGCCCAAGCCGAAGGCGCGCAAGAACCACCCCGCAGTCCCGGCCTGGGAGGACGTGCTGCTGGGGGTGCGCTCCCAGCGGGGGTAGCGGCGGCCACGGTGGGGTGAGGGTGGTGGCTGCGGGGCGCTCGGCAGGGCTGACCGCGGGCGGCCTGCGCAGCGGGCGGCCTGCGCAGCGCTCGCTGCCGTGCGGGCGGCCCGCGCAGCGGGCTGGCTGCTGTCCGGCGCGCACCTGCCGGGGCAGCCCGCGCCCAGCGGCTGGCTGCGGTTCGGCGCGCACCCACTGGGGCAGCTCCGTGGGCTCGCCACTCAGGGCCACTCGGGCCCTCCGCCACGGCTCTCTCCAGCTCCTGCCACCTCGCGGTGGCCCGACAGCCCGCCACCACGGCGGCCGCCGCCACGGGCCACCGCAACCCGCCGCCACCGGCCCTCTTCAGCTCCTTTGCGCCCGCCGCCTCGGGCCCCGGCAGCCCGCCACGTCGCGCTCCAAGTCGCCGCGGCCGACCCCGCCAGCTCCTGCCACCTCGCGGTGGCCCGACAGCCCGCCACCAAGGCGCCCGCCGGTGGGGCCACCACAACCAGCCGCCACCGGCCGTCTTCAGCTCCTTGCGCCCCACCTCGGGACCACCCAAGGCCACCGGCTCAGCCTGCCCCGCTACCTCGCGCTGCCCCGATTGCTCGCCGCCCCGGCGCCCCGCCTCGGGGCACCCCTGCCCGCCGCCACCTGCCCGCCGCCACCGGCCCGCCAGCTCCTGCCCCGCCTCGGGCGCCCCAGACCACCGCCCGCTCCCGTCACTGCCACCTCGCGGCCGCCCGGTAGCCGCCACCACAGCGCCCACCCCCAGCCCCCAGCGCCCCCACCGCACCCCTCACAACGCCACGGTCAGCACCCCGAACCACGCCAGCACGCAGCCCGCCGCCGCGCCGAGGGCCAGCCAGCGCACGATCGGCAACCGTCGGGCCAGCCACAGCGACGGGGCGAGGCCCGCGGTCACGATCACCGCCGCCAGCACCACCACCCAGCCCGCCGTCTCCTCGGCCAGCGCGGACGCCAGCGCCACCATCGCGGTGATCACGACGGCCGCGACGAAACCCGCCACCACCAGGCCCGTCCCCCACGGCGTCGGCTCGTTCCCGATCTCCACACCGCCGAACAGCCGCTGCCCCAGCGACGGGCGGGCCGGGTCGGCCGGGCTCGGCGGGACCGCGACCTCCTCGTCGGTCACCGGGTCGACGTAGTGCACCGTCGTGCCCATCACCGTCGCCACGCGGGCGGCCAGCTGCCGCCCCCGATGCGACACCACCGGGGCCGCCTCGCTCGGCTCCCCGGCGTCCTGCGCGCGCCGGACGGCCGCGGCGACGCGTGCCCACTCGTGCAGCGCGTCCGCCAGTTCCGCACCGAGTGCGAGGCTGTGCGGATCGACTTCCCGCGTGTACGCCTCGCCGTGCCCCTTGAGCACGGCCCGCTCCCCGCGGATGCGCAACTCCACGCGTGTGCCTCCCCGTCCTGCGCCTGTGACCGCCCGCAATCTACCGCCCGGCCAGCTCGTAGAAGGCGACCGCGGCGGCCGTGGCGACGTTGAGCGAGTCCACCCCCTCGGCCATCGGGATCCGCACCGCGACATCGGCCGCCGCGAGCGCCTCCGCCGTCAGCCCCGGACCCTCCGACCCCAGCAACAACGCCACCTTGCCCGCGTCCTCCGCCAGCTCCCGCAACGTGATCGAGTCCGCCCGCGGGGTCAGCGCCGCGACGCGGAAACCGTTTTCCCGCAACCACGTCAGGCCCGCCGGCCACGGTTCGAGCGGGGCGAACGGCACGCGGAGGACGTTCCCCATCGAAACACGCACACTGCGCCGGTACAGCGGATCGGAACAACCCGGGCCGAGCAGCACCCCGCCGACGCCCAGCGCCGCCGCGTTGCGGAACAACGCGCCGAGGTTCTCGTGATCACCGACGCCTTCCAGCACGGCCACGACCCGTGAGCGCGCCACGACGTCCTCGGCGCGCGGCCGTGGCGCCCGGTCGGCCACCGCGAGCACCCCGCGGTTGAGGTGGAACCCGACGATCAACGCCATCACCTCGGCGGACGTGGTGTACGCGGGCACGTCCACCCCGGCCAGGTCCGGCGCCAGCTCCTCCACCCGCCTCGGCACGCCTAAAACCGCGCGGACGGGGTAATCGGACGCGAGCAGGCGGCGGACGACGACGGTCCCCTCGGCGATCACCAGGCCACGGCCGCCAGGACGGTCGGGCCGCCGGTCGGCGGTGGACAGGTCGCGGAAGTCGTCGACACGGGGGTCGTTGACCTTGTCGATGGAGATGCGTTGCGCCACAGGGACGAGTTTGGCGGTGGGGGAATTGCTCCGAACGAGCTGGGTACCGCTACGACGAACGGGTCACGAAGCGGTGCCCGGGAGGCAAAGTCCGCCACAGTACCAATTTGGCCGATAGCCGGGGACGCGATGCTGTGCGACTGTTGTCCGCCGGGCAACACCGCCAAGACCGCGCGATGGTCCCGGACGAACGAAGCAGGGAAGGCATGGGCCAGGATCTTTCGGCTGACGGCTTCAACCCACGCGACCGGGCCCGGTACCGCCGGAAGGTCCAGCGGTGTCTGGACACCCTCGGCAGGATGCTCGGTGACGGCGGGTTCTCGTTCCCCCGAAGACACATCGGCCTCGAGGTGGAGCTGAACCTCGTCGACGAGGAGATGCGCCCGTCGATGAGCAACCAGGAAGTGCTGGAGGCGCTGGACAACCCGTCGTTCACGACCGAACTCTCCCAGCACAATATAGAGCTGAACGTGCCACCGCGGCCGCTCGCGGGGAACTCCGCGATCGAAATGGAACGCGACCTCCGCGGTTACCTCCGCGAGGCGGACGACCGGGCCCGGCGTTCGGGGGCGCGCCTGGCGGCGATCGGCATCCTGCCCACGCTCACCGCGGAGCACTTCGACCAGAAGTGGATCACCAACAGCGCGCGGTACACGATGCTCAACGACCAGATCTTCGCCGCGCGCGGCGAGCAGGTGACGCTGTCGCTGGACGGCCCGGGCCTGCCGGGGCACGAACCGGAGCGGCTGCGCACGCATTCCGAGTCGATCCTGCCGGAGGCGGCGTGCACGTCGCTGCAGCTGCACCTGCAGGTCGCGCCGGAGGAGTTCGCCGCGCACTGGAACGCCGCGCAGTGCCTCGCGGGCGTGCAGGTGGCGGTGGGCGCGAACTCGCCGTTCCTGCTGGGCAAGGCGCTGTGGCACGAGACGCGCATCCCGCTGTTCCTCCAGGCGACCGACACCCGCCCGGAGGAGCTGAAGAACCAGGGCGTGCGGCCGCGGGTGTGGTTCGGCGAGCGGTGGATCACGTCGATCTTCGACCTGTTCGAGGAGAACGTCCGGTACTTCCCCGGCCTGCTGCCGGAGACCGACGAAGAGGACCCGGTCGACGCGCTGGACTCCGGCCAGGCGCCCAAGCTCGCGGAACTGCGGTTGCACAACGGGACCGTGTGGCGCTGGAACCGCCCGGTGTACGACGTGGTGGACGGCAAACCGCACCTGCGCGTGGAGAACCGCGTCCTGCCCGCCGGGCCCACCGTGGTGGACATGATGGCGAACGCGGCGTTCTTCTACGGCGCCCAGCGCGCGCTGGCCGAGGCCGAACGTCCTCTTTGGACACGGATGTCGTTCCAGGCCGCCGAGGAGAACCTGTACGCGGGTGCCCGCAACGGGTTCGAAGCGCAGCTGTACTGGCCGGGCATCGGCTGGGTACCACCCGACGAGCTGACCCTGCGCGTGCTGCTGCCGCTGGCCTACGACGGGCTGCGCACGGCGGACGTCGCGGAGGCCTCGATCGAGCGGTACCTCGGGATCATCGAGCAGCGTTGTCTCGCCAAGCGCAACGGAGCGTGGTGGCAGCGGCGGATGGTGGAGCTGGCCCAGCAGCACGGCGCGGACCGCGAGAGCGCGCTGGCGACGATGCTGGAGCGCTACCTGGAGCTGGCCGCGACGGACGAGCCGGTGCACACCTGGCCGGTCGAGCTGTGAACTTAGGCTAGCCTAAATAGCCTGGCTCACTTACGCTCGATCACATGGCGGCTCCCCTCACAGCGGAACAGCTCCCGTTCTCGGCGCTACTGCGCGAGTCCACCCGGGACGTCCACGAGCGCGCGCACCACTCCGCGTTCATGAGCACGCTCTTCGACGGCGGGCTCACGCTGGACGGCTACGCCAGGCTCGTCACGCAGTACTACTTCATCTACCAGGCGATCGAAGAGGCCGCCGACGCGCAGCGGGACCACCCCGTGGCGGCGCCGTTCGTCGTGGACGAGTTGCGCCGCGTGCCCGCGCTCGAAGCCGACCTGGCCTTCTTCCTCGGCGAGGACTGGGCGGACCGCATCGAACCGGTGCCCGCCACGGAGGACTACGTCCGCCGCATCCGGACCGTCGCCTTCGACTGGCCAGGCGGCTACGTCGCGCACCACTACACGCGCTACCTCGGCGACCTCGCCGGCGGGCAGGCCGTCCGCGCCCTGCTCAAGCACACCTACGGCGTCGAAGGCCCCGGCGCGCTGTTCTACGCCTTCGACATCGGCAACGTGCCCGCGTTCCGCAAGCGCTACCGCGCCTGCCTGGACGACGCGCCGTGGGACGAGGCCGAGCGGCGCCGGATCGTCACGGAGACGCTGACCGCGTTCGAGTGCAACATCGCCGTCTTCGCCGACCTCGCGGGCGAGCTCGACGCGTTCCGCGCGTGATCACCGGCACACCCGGTTGACCTCCAGCAAGCTGGAGCTTGCAGGCTGGGCAGCACAGGGGTTCCCGGGTGCTGGACGGCCAAGATCCCGGTTAGCCCCCCGATACGGTTGCTACTAGGTTTGGTAGCGCAGGGATTGTGCGCACACGAAGAAGGAGGGCTGATGGCCCGGTACGAGCTTCCGGATCTGGACTACGACTACGGCGCACTCGCGCCGCACATCTCGGCTCAGATCAACGAGCTGCACCACAGCAAGCACCACGCCACCTACGTCAAGGGCGCGAACGACACCCTGGACAAGCTCGCCGAGGCGCGCGACAAGGGTGACTTCGGGTCCATCGTCGGGCTGGAGACCACGCTGGCCTTCAACCTGGCGGGGCACGCGAACCACGTCGTGTGGTGGAAGATCCTCTCGCCGGAGGGTGGCGACAAGCCGACCGGTGAGCTGGCGCAGGCCATCGACGACGCGTTCGGCTCCTGGGACAAGTTCCAGGCGCAGTTCACCGCCGTGGCCACCACGATCCAGGGCAACGGCTGGGCCGCGCTGTCGTGGGACCCGATCGGCAAGACGCTGATCACCCAGCAGCTGCGCGACCACCACAACAACCTGATCCTGCCGACGATCCCGATCCTGCTGGTGGACGTGTGGGAGCACGCGTTCTACCTGGACTACAAGAACGTCAAGGCGGACTACGTCAAGGCGCTCTGGAACGTCTACAACTGGGCCGAGATCAGCAAGCGGTTCGACAACGCCGTCTCGGGCGGCAACGGCCTGCTCCTCTGAGCGGGGTAGCGCGACCGGGGTCCTTCCACAGCGGAAGGGCCCCGTTCTCGTTTTCCGGTTGACCTCGACCGTGGTGGAGGTGCGACGGTAGCGGCATGGACGTCGACGCCTACCTCGCCCGCATCGGTGCACAGCGGCCTGCCGCCCCCACCGCGGCGGCACTGGCCGAGTTGCACGAGCGCCACGCCACGTCGGTGCCGTTCGAGAACCTCAGCGTGCACCGGTACGAGCCGATCGTGCTGGCGGAGGACGCGCTCGTCGACAAGATCGTCCGGCAGCGGCGCGGCGGGTTCTGCTACGAGCTCAACGGCGCCTTCGCCGCGCTCCTGCGGGAGCTGGGTTTCACGGTCTCGCTGCTCGCGGCACGCGTGTACCGCGGGGAGGGCCGCTTCGGCTCGCCGTTCGACCACCTGGCACTGCGGGTGGACCTGGAGGAGCCGTGGCTGGCGGACGTCGGGTTCGGCCGCTTCGCGCGGCGGCCGCTGCGGATGACGGCGTGCGAGGCGCAGCCGGACGCCGAGGGCGAGTTCCTGGTGCTCGACGCGCCGGACGGGGACCTGGACGTGCGGTACAACGGCGAGCCGGTGTACCGGCTGGAGCGGCGGCCGCGGCTGCTGGCCGATTTCGGGCCGACCTGCTGGTGGCAGGCGACCTCCCCGGACTCGCACTTCACGCAGCAGCTCCTGTGCACCCTGCCGACGCCCGGCGGCCGGGTCACGCTGGCCGGGGACAAGCTGATCGAGCACGTCGACGGGAAGCGCGTCGAGCGGGTGCTGGCCGGGCGGGAGATCGTGGACGCGTACCGGGAGTACTTCGGCATCGACGTGAACGAGGCCCCGTCGCCAGGAGTGTTCCCGGCGGCGGGGCCTCGCCCGTTCCCGAACTGACTGCCGCTCCCACCACGAAGCGGACGCGTCTGAGGTTAGCCTAACCTCAGCAGTCTTCGCAAGACCGGGTTCCGGTGCGGACCGTGATCACCCGATCGCGTAGCCGTGCCTCCGTTGATCACCACGCTCCGCGCCCGCTGTAGCCTCCCGGGCGTGAAGACGTCAGCCGTCGTGGGAATCGTGGTGGCCGTGCTGTGCTCGTTCGCCTCGGTGGCGACCGCGGCGGGGTACCTGTGGACCCGGGCGGACGTCGAGCAGCCCCTGCCGGCGCGCGCGTTGCCCGCGCAGTGGCCGGGCAAGGACGGGCAGGCGCTGCGCACCGTGCCGCTGCCGACCGGGGAACTGGTGACGGCGCTGCCCGCCCAGACCGGCGGGCAGGTGCTGTGCCAGACGCTCGACCAGGAACGCTGGGAGGCGCTGCTCGGCGGCAAGGCGCTGCGCGAGGTGCGCGACGGGGCCTGCCACGTCCTCACGACGACGAGCGAGGTGCTGCTCGCGCTCGACGAGCAGGGGGCGGTGCTCCGCGATCCGGCCTCGGTCGACGTCGCCGGGCACCCCGGCGAGCTGGAGTACCTGCCGCCGAAGGTCAACGCGCGGCTCGACGTCCGGCTCGTCGACGCGCCGGCCAGCGCCCAGGTGCACCCGTTCCTGCGGGTCGAGGTGTCGGGCACCGGCGCGGTCGACACGCTGACCGAGTCGATCGCGCGGGAGGTCGTGTCGGCGGCGATGACGCCCGGGCCCGCACTGCCCGCCCGCGCCGCGGACGGCTCGATCCCCCTGCAGCGCCCCGCTCCCGTGGCGATCGTGGACGCGCCGTGGCCGGTGATCTCGTGGCAGCTGTGCGCCGAGCTGAGCCGGGCACTGGGCGGCACCGGCAGGCCGCGGTTCGACGGCCGCTGCACGGTGCGCGGCGTCGAGGCGGTCTACACGGACAAGGTCACCCCGCGCGTCTTCCCCGAGCAGATCGCCGGGCGGCCCGCGGTGGTCACCGGCAACACCGTGGCGATCAAGCTCACCGACGACAGCGCGCAGGAGCTGACGATCACCGGCGCACGGGACCCGCGCGGGCTCGCCGAAGCCGTGCTGCCCCGGCTGCTGGGCCGTTGATCGTCCTGGAGCCGCAGGACCTGCGTGCCGTCACCAGCTACGCGGCGGCCTGCGCGCAGGAGGTCCTGCCGCTCTTCGAGGCCGAGCACCCCACCGACACCCGCCCGCGCGAGGCGATCGACACCGCGTGGGAGTTCGCCCGGGGCGGCGAGCGCGGCAAGGCGCTGCGGGACACGGCGTGGGCGGCGCTCAAGGCGGCCAAGGAAGCGGCGACCCCGGCCGCGAGCGACGCGGCACGAGCCGCGATGTTCGCCGCCTCCGCCGCGTACCTGCACCCGCTGGCCGACACCAACCAGGTGAAACACATCCTCGGCGCGGCCGCCCACGCGGCGCGAGCGGCCGGTGATGCCCCGGAGCACCTCGAACGGGCGCTGCGGCTCGCGACGCCCGCGGTCGTCGACGTGCTCCGCCGCTACCCGCCCGCGCCGCCCGGCGGCGGCCGCACCGGTGAGCTGCTCCGGACCCTCGACGAGGAGCTCCGGAAAAACTTCCGCGCCTGATGTCGAGATCCCGTGTTCGGCTCCGTCCCCGTGCTGAAAGCGACCACAATGGGCCGCACCGGCACCGAGGAGAACACGATGGCGAAGTACCTGCTACTAAAGCACTACCGCGGCGCTCCCACCCCCGAGAACGACGTCCCGATGGACCAGTGGACGCCGGAGGAGATCTCGGCGCACGTCCAGTACATGCGTGATTTCGCGGCCAAGCTGGAGGGCACCGGCGAGTTCGTGGACGCGCAGGCGCTGGTTCCCGACGGCGTGTTCGTCCGGTACGACGGTGAGGGGCGGCCGCCGGTGACCGACGGCCCGTTCCCCGAGACCAAGGACCTGATCGCGGGCTGGATGGTGATCGACGTCGACAGCTACGAGCGCGCCGTCGAGCTGGCCGGGGAGCTGTCGGCCGCGCCGGGGAAGGACGGGAAGCCGATCCACGAATGGCTGGAGCTGCGCCCGTTCCTGACCGAGCCGCCCACGGTGACCGAGTGAACGAGTCTTCGCTGCGGGAGCTCGTGCCCGCGGTGCTCGGCATCCTCGTCCGCCGCGGAGCCGATTTCGCGGCGGCCGAGGACGCCGTGCAGGAAGCGCTGATCGAGGCGCTGCGCGTATGGCCGGCCGACCCGCCGCGGGACGCGAAGGGCTGGCTGGTCACGGTCGCGTGGCGCAAGTTCCTCGACGCCACCCGCGCGGACGCCGCCCGCCGCCGCCGGGAGGACGTCGTCGAGGACGAAGCGCCGACGGTGTCCACAGTGGACGACACGCTGCAGCTGTACTTCCTGTGCGCCCACCCGTCGCTGACCCCGGCGTCCGCGGTCGCACTCACGCTGCGCGCCGTCGGCGGGCTGACGACCCGCCAGATCGCCCAGGCCTACCTGGTGCCCGAAGCGACGATGGCCCAGCGCATCAGCCGGGCCAAGCGCACCGTCTCGGGTGTGCGGTTCGACCAGCCCGGCGACGTCGGGACCGTGCTGCGGGTGCTCTACCTCGTCTTCAACGAGGGCTACTCCGGTGACGTCGACCTCGCCGCCGAGGCCATCCGGCTGACCCGCCAGCTCGCGACCGTCGTCGATCACCCCGAGGTGGCGGGGCTGCTCGCCCTCATGCTGCTGCACCACGCGCGGCGGGCCACCCGGATCGCGCCCGACGGGAGCCTGGTGCCGCTCGCCGAGCAGGACCGGAGCCGCTGGGACACCCGGCTGATCGCCGAGGGCGTCGGGATCCTGCAGGCGGCGCTGGCGCGTGACCAGCTGGGCGAGTTCCAGGCGCAGGCCGCGATCGCCGCGCTGCACGCCGACGCCCCCACCGCGGAGGAGACCGACTGGGTGCAGATCGTCGAGTGGTACGACGAGCTCGTGCGCCTGACCGACAGCCCCGTCGTCCGGCTCAACCGCGCGGTCGCCCTCGGCGAGGCGGACGGGCCCCGCGCCGGGCTGGCCGCGCTCGCCGAGCTGGACGGTTCGCTGCCCCGCCACACCGCCGCCGCGGCCTACCTCCACGAACGCGACGGCGACCTGGCGAAGGCCGCGAAGCTGTACGCCGAGGCCGCGGCTAAGGCAACCAACCTCGCCGAGCGCGACCACCTCACCCGTCAGGCCGCGCGGCTCAACGCGCGGCTCCGGTAACGGGTTCCGCGCCCAGCAACGCAGTCACGGCGCTGCGGCGGCTGTCCAGCGCCTTCAGCTCGGCTTCGATGCGGTCCAGTGTGCCGCGCATCGCCGCGACGACGCTGGGGCACAGCTCGATGTGCGGACGGCTGCCCTTGGCGCACGGCAGCAGCTGCGCCACCGTGCGCGAGTTGAACCCGGCGTCCAGCAGAGCCCGGATCTGCGCCACCCGGACGACCGCGTCCTCGCCGTACTCGCGGTAGCCGTTGCCCGTGCGGTCCGGCCGCAGGAGCCCCTGCTCCTCGTAGTACCGCAGCGCCCTCGTGGTCGTGCCCGCCCGCCGGGCCAGTTCACCGATCCGCACACCCACCTCCGCCTTGACCTTGACGCCGACGTCAACGCTTACCTTCGCGCCATGATTTCCGCACTGCTGAAGGACATCGACGTCGTCGACGAAGGCACCGGTCCGGTCGTCGCGCTCGCCCACGGCGCGGGCGGGGGCGTCCGGGAGAACTTCGGCCCGCTCATCTCCGCGGCCGGGGACCTCCGGTTCGTCGGGCCCTACTACCCCGGCGCGGGCAAGACACCACTGGCGACCGAGCCGTTGTCACTCGAACGCCTGGCCGACACGGTCGTCGCGGCGGCACTGGAAACGGGGGCCGAACGGTTCCCCGTCGCCGGGCTGTCCCTGGGCGCGGCTGTCGCCGTGACCGCGGCCGTCCGGCACCCCTCGCACGTCAGCGGCCTGGTGCTGACCGTCGGCGTCGCGCGGCACGACGCGCAGTTGCGTGCCTACGCGACGGTCTGGCGGCGGCTGGCCGAGCGCGAGGACTTCGACGCCCTCGCCGAGTTGATGCTGCACGCGGCCGGCTCACCGGCGGCGCTGGCGGCGCTCTCGCCCGCCGACCACGCCGAGGCGGTCCGGCAGATCCGCCAGGGCTACCCGGCGGGCGGCGCGGCGCACGCCGAACTGGCCGCCCGGACCGACGTCACCCCGCTGCTCGGCGCGATCGACGTGCCGACGCTCGTCGTCGTCGGCGGGCAGGACCGGATCGTCCTGCCCGACACGGCCCGGCTGTTCGCGACGGGGATCCGCGGCGCCGAGCTGGTCGAGTACCCCGGCGCCGGGCACATCTTCAGCCCGCCGGAGGCCGCCCGCTGGGCTTCGGACGTACTCCCGTTCCTGCGCCGGGTGGTGGCTTAAGCCGCTTTCCGGGACAGCACGCGGAGCCCGGCCAGCCGGTAGCCCTTCGCGAGGCCGCCGCGGCGGGCCAGCACCGCGGCGCACGCCACGGCGGCCAGCGCGGAGACCACCCCGCCGATGTAGAACGGCGACCGGCCGCCGAAGGTGTCGGCCATCCAGCCCACCATCGGCCCGCCGACCGGGTTGCCGCCGATCAGCACGAGCACGTAGATGCCCATCACGCGGCCACGCATCTCGGGGCTGACCGCCGTCTGCACGAGCGAGTTGGCCGTGTTGAGGAACGTGATCGTCGCGAAACCCAGCGGGATCAACGCGATCCCGAACGCGAGGTAGCTCGGCATGAACGCCGCCGCGAACTCGACCGCGCCGAGCGCGAACGCGGAGATCAGCAGCAGCCGCACCCGCGGCCCGCCCTTGGTCATCCGCCGCGCCGCCATCAGCGAGCCGGTGAACGTGCCGACCGCGAGCAGCGTCGACAGCAGGCCGTAACCGTCCGCCTCGGTGCCGAACACGTTGCCCGCCACGATCGCCAGCGACGTGAAGAACGTGATGCCGAACGTGCTCACGAAGAACACCAGCACCATCACGGTCATCAGGTCCGCGCGGCCGCGCACGTAGGTGAGCCCTTCACGCAGCTGCCCCTTCGCCCGCTCGACGACCGGGCCGCGGAACAGCTTGTCCGGGTCCATCAGCGCGAGACCGGTGATCACGGCGAGGGTGCTGGCGGCGTTGGCGAGGAACATCCAGCCCGTGCCGACCCACGTGATCGCGAACCCCGCGATGGCGGGGCCGACGATGCGCGCCATGTTGAACACCGACGAGTTCAGCGCGACGGCGTTCGGGATCTGCTTGCGCCCCACCATCTCCGCGACGAACGACTGCCGCGCGGGCACGTCGAGCGCGCTGAAGATGCCGAGCACGAAGCACAGCAGGTACACCTGCCACAGCGCCACCAGGCCGGTGACGTTCAGCAGCCCCAGCACCAGGGCCTGCACGCCGATCCCGCTCTGGATCAGGATGCACAGCTTCCGCTTGTCCACCCGGTCGGCCAGCACGCCGGCCCACAGCGACAGCAGCACGGTCGGCGTGAACTGCAGCGCCACCGCGATGCCCAGCGCGATCGGGTTGTTGCCGGACAGCTCGAACACGAGCCAGTCCTGCGCGATGCGCTGCATCCAGGTGCCGATGTTCGAGACGACCTGCCCGGAGAAGAAGAGCCGGTAGTTCCGCACCCGCAGCGAGGCGAACATGCCCGGCTTCGGCTTCGGCGGCTCGGCGGCCGGTGGAGGAGCCTGACCCCGGGTAGCTGTCGTCGTCGGATGAGTCTTCGCCTGGCTACCCGTGTCTGGTCGCACCGTTACTCGTTCCCCGCCATTCTGTCGATGAGCTCGGCGGCGCGGGCGAGCACTTCCCGCTCGTCGCCGCTCAGTTCTGCCAGCTTGCGGTCCAGCCACGCCTCGCGCACGGAGATCATCTCCTCGACGAACGCCGTGCCACTGGACGTGAGCGCGACGATCGACTGCCGCCCGTCCGTCGGGTGCGCGCTGCGCTCGACGTAGCCCATGTCCTCGAGCGCGGCGATGACGCGCGTCATCGACGGCGGCTGCACGCCCTCCTTCGCGGCCAGCTTGCCGGGCGTCAGCGCCCCGCATTTGTGCAAAGTGGACAGCGCGGCGAGCTGCGTCAGCGAGACGTTCTGGTCGGTCCGCTGTGCCCGGAGCTTGCGGTTCAGCCGCACGACGGCGAGCCGGAGGCGGCTCGCCAGCTGGGGCTCACGCATTTCGGGCACATAGTTAGCATACCTTACGATCGGCGGTGCGTGCTCACCGCAGCGCGGCCTGGATCGGCCCGACGGCGAAGTACGCGACGAACGCCACAGCGATGGCCCACATCAGCGGGTGGATCCGCCGGGCCTTCCCGGTCACGGCCTGGATCACGACGTAGCTGATGAACCCGGCGCCGATGCCGTTGGCGATCGAGTAGGTGAACGGCATGACCACGATCGTGAGGAACGCCGGGAGCGCGATCGAGAAGTCCGTGAAGTCGATGTCGCGGACCTGCGCGATGAGCAGCGCCCCGACCACGACGAGCGCGGGCGCGGCGGCCTCGACCGGCACCGACTGGTACAGCGGGGTGAGGAACATCGCGGCGAGGAAGAGCACGCCGGTGACGATGTTGGCCAGCCCGGTGCGGGCGCCTTCGGCGATGCCCGAGGCCGACTCGACGAACACGGTGTTGGAGCTGGCGGAGCCGAGCCCGCCGGCGGCGCCCGCGAGCCCCTCGACGAACAGCGCGCGCCCGACGCGGGGCAGCTGCCCGTCGGGGCCGAGCTGCCCGGCTTCCTTGGCGAGGCCGGTCATGGTGCCCATGGCGTCGAAGAAGTCGGCCAGCACCAGGGTGAACACGAGCAGGATGACGGTGATGATCGGCAGCCGGGTCCAGGCACCGAAGGAGACGTCTCCGACGAGCGACAGGTCGGGCAGGCTGAGGACCTTGTCCGGCAGTGCGGGGTAGCCGAGGTTCCAGCCCTTGGGGTTGGTGCCGTTCGACGGGCCGGCGTGCACGATCGCTTCGACGACGATCGCCAGCACGGTCGTGGCGAGCACGCCGATCAGGATCCCGCCGCGGACGCGCTTGGCGACGAGCGTGCCGGTGATCAGCAGGCCGACGACGAACACCGCGGTCGGCCAGGAGGCGATGGAGCCGCTGATGCCGAGGCCGACGGGGACGGTGGTGTTGGCGGCGTCCGGGAGCCGTCGCACGAACCCGGCGTCGACGAGGCCGATGAAGCAGATGAACAGCCCGATGCCCGCGGCGATGGCGGATTTCAGCGCGGCCGGGACCGCGTTGAACACGGCCGTGCGGAAGCCGGTGAGCACGAGGACGACGATGATGACGCCCTCGATCACGACCAGCCCCATCGCCTCGGGCCAGGTGACCTGCGGGGCGATGGTGACGGCGACGAGGCTGTTGATGCCGAGGCCGGTCGCGATGGCGAAGGGGTACTGGGCGACGAGGCCCATCAGGATCGTCATGACCCCGGCGACGAGCGCGGTGACCGCCGCGACCTCGGGGACGGGCAGGATGCCGCCGAGCACGTCGCGGTGGGCGCCGGCGTCGGAGGGCGAGAAGCTGCCGATGATCAGGGGGTTGAGCACGACGATGTACGCCATGGTCACGAAGGTGACCAGCCCGCCCCGGATTTCCCTGCCGGTCGTCGAGCCGCGCTCGCTGATCTTGAAGAAGCGGTCGAGGGCCGACCGGCTGCCCAGCTGGGTCATGCTTCCGCCTTCGTGGAGGTCATCGGGAACTGGCCGGTAGCCTTCCAGGCGTGACCGACAACGGTGGGGATGGTAAAGGCTCGCTGCGCCCGGTGCCCGAGTTGCCTCGGCAACTGACGGCGATGTTCCCCCTCGTGACCGTCGGGACCGTGCTCTGGTTGGGTGGTTTTGTCGCTTTCGCCGTGCACGACTGGGGTGGGGGACGGCCCGCGTCGGTGTGGCTGTGGACGTGCGGGGCGGGGGTTGTGATCAGTCTCATCGGGATGGGCATCATGACCTGGCAGAGAACCGCCGCAAGGCGCGGTTCGAGGGCGGCCCAGACGGGGCTTTGAGGTTCGGGTCTGGTGGGGCCTGTGGGGTTTGTGGGGCTGCTGGGGCTTGCGGGCACAGTCCGCTGAGACTTGCGGGCTCAAGCCGCTGCCATCACCCGCACTGCTTCGCCGACGTCAGCAGCCACCCGCGACCGCCGCATCCACCGCACGAGCCGCCGCCAGCAGCCATCCGGCTCAGGTCAGCAGATCCGCCACCTGCGTCGACCTCGCGCGTTGCCGACCGCAGCCACCCAGCTCACCTCAGCAGCTCGGCCGCCTACATCGGCCTCGTGCGCCGCCTCCACCAGCCATCCGGCTCAGGTCAGCAGGGTCAGCGGATCCGGCTCCTCCAGCAGCGCCGCGATGAGATGCCGGTCCTCCCAGCGACCGGCCGCCCAGGCGAAGGCCCGCGCCAGGCCCTCGGGGGTGTCGGCCGCGTGATGTTCCCCGTGAAACCGGCCACTATCGACCCACCACGGCGCGTCGTGCTTGACTCCGGCCACCTCGACCGTCAACTCCTCGTGCACCACGACCCCGCCGTCGGGGAACGGGATGTCCAGCAGCTCCGCGACCAGGCGGATCGCCGTGAGTTCGGACCACGGGACGTACTCGCCCTCGGGCAGGCTCGCCGACACCAGCTCGCTCAGCACCGGCACGTCCAGCACCTCCGCCAGCCGCTCCGCCAGGCCAGGCAACCCCTCCCCGCCTGAGGCGTGCTCCGCCGGACCTCCCGGAGCCAGATCCGCGTCACCCGCGAACGGCACCGCCGAACGTCGGGCCCCCAGCCCAGCCGGACCTCCGCCCGCCAGCTGCCTCGCCGAGCGCTCCTCCGCCGCCAGCCCCTCCGCTGCCGACCCCGCGAGAGCCACCCCCGGCCGACCCGCCCCCACGCGCCGCACCGACCCCACCTCCGGCACCGCGACCAAACGCCCCGCCGGCCACACCGCCGCCAGCCAGGGCCGGTCCAGCACCGCCGCCTGCTCCGCCGCCACGACCGAACCGTCGACCGTCCGCACGCGCTCCGGCGGGTCCAGCTCCTGCCACTCCAGCCCGGCCGCCGCCACCGCCCGGTACGCCCGCCCCACGAGCCCGGGCGCGATCACCCGCTCCGGATCGCCCAGGCGGTCCAGCACGTCGGCGGCGTCCTCGAGGTCCGCGACCACCAGCTCCGCCCGCACACCGGCCAGCGCGAGCACCTCCGGCCGCACCCCGACGTCCGGCACCGGGTCGTACAACCCCGCCAGCCCGTCCGCGTCCGGCAGCCGCCACTCCGCCGGCGCCCGCCCCGCCAGCACCGCGTTCCGCGCCAGCCACTCGCCCGACGGGCCCGCCAGCGCGTGCCACGTCTCCCGCTCCGCCGCCAGCAACCGCAGCGCCGCGGGCCACGCGTCGTCCGCGACGAGGTCCAGGTCCCGGATCCCGTCCTCGGCCACGACGAACCCGTCCACCACACCGACCGCCACAAGCGCCTCACGAGGCCATCGTGCCGCGAAATCCTCGTCCAGCAAGGAAAACGGACCGTCCTCTGTGAACACTTCGGGGTCGAAGACGTCCAGCAGCGGCGAAGTGGGCAACAACAGCTCGTCCGCCCGCCGCCACCCGTCCTCGCCCGGCAGCGCCAGCGCGCCCAGCCCCTCGGCCGAGGTGTCGGAAACCAGGCGCAACACGGCATCCGCGAGCGGCCGAGTGTCCAAACCAGACAGTGCATCTTCGACACTGCGCTCGACAGCCTCACGCAGCGCGGGCGCTTCCAGCAGATCCGCGGACTCGGCCTGCTTCGCCCCCAGCCGCTCCAGCAGCGGGTGCGCCGCCTCCGGGTGCACCAGCCGCAACCCGACGACCTCGGCCTCCGCGAGCAGGTCCAGCAACTCCTCCGAACCGCCGAACAGGAAAGCACCCCGCGGCCCGGGCAGCGTCCGCCCGTCGGCGAGCGGAACCGGCAACGCGCCGAGCTCGTCGGCCTGCACGGAATGCGCTTCCAGCAACGGGAGCAGCGCGTCGTACAGCGAGCGCCACCATGACGGCGGCCGCTCCAGCCCGGTCAGGACCTCGACGACCTCGGCCACCCCGAGCGGATCGGCGCCGACTGCCGACAGCACCCGCGCCACCTCGGGTCCGGACAGCGAAACCAGCCGCGGCACGACCTCCCCGAGCAGGTCGACGAGCTCCGGCGACTCGACGTCCAGCACGCGCGCCCCGGAGCCCGGCAGTTCTTCCTCGCGCCCCGGCAACCACGGCTGCGCCGACAACTGCCGCACCACCGCGTCCCGCAGTTCGGCGTCCACTTCGGACAACGGGAAACCGGGCCGTGGCACCATCTCCGAGCGCCGCTCAGGCGGCAGCTGCCGTACCAGCGCCGGGTACGACTCGGCGAACACCGCCAACTCGGTGCCGGGCAGCACGCGCCGCCGCGAAGGCTCCAACGGCACGTGTGCGATCAACCGCGCCGGCAGAGACATCCGCTCGTCGGTCGGCGTCGGGGCGTGCAGCACGTCAGCCGTCAGCGGCCCGTCGACCGGCACCGCCCACAGCCCGCCCGGCGCCTCCTGCGTCAGCCACCGGCGCCCGGAAACCTCGACAACACCGTCCACTTCGGACCGATCCCATACGCGGTCCGCGACCTCGACACGCGCCAGCCAGGGCAGCACCAGCAGCAGGTCCTCGACCTCGTCCGCCAGCCGCGCCAGCAACTCGGAGACGTCCACACCCTTGCGCAGCGGCAGGCGGACCTCCGTGTCGAAACCTTCGGGCACCTGCTCCTCGACCGGCCACGGCAACCGCAGCACCGGCACGTCGTCGCGCCCCACGGCCTCCCGGGTGCGTGCCTCGGAAAACGCCACCCCGCCCGTCCGCGAGATCACCCGCGGCTCGGAGGTCACCGCGAGCACGGCGGCGAACCCGACGCCGAACTGCCCGACCATGCCCTCCTTCGCCGACGCCCGCAGCGACGACAGCGAAGCCACCCCACGGGCGTCCAGTGGCGCACCGGTGTTGGCGACCCGCAACTCACCGTCCACAACGGACACCCGCAGCGTCCCGGGCGTCCCGGCGGCGAGCGCGGCGTCGGCGGCGTTCTGGGCCAGCTCGACGAACAGCCGGTCCCGGTAGGCGCCGACCCGCAGATCGCGCTCGGCGTTGGTGTCCTCGGTCAGGCGAGTGGGCGAATCCGCCCAGGCCCGCAGCACCGCGGCACGCAGGGCCTCGGTGCCGAACGGGTCACTGCTCACGCAGCGGTTCCATGTCCAGCAGCGAGTCGTCGTAGACCAGCTCCGCGACCGGCACCGACGACGTCGTCTCCACCTCGATCTCGGAATGCGCCCCGCAGCCGTACTCGACGTTCACGACGTGCCCGTCGGCAGGCGCGATCTCGTTGCCGCACACCCCGAACGCGGCCCGCAGCGAACCGGCCAGCGGCAGGTAGAAGCCGCAGGTCCCGCACGAAGCGGGCGCGCTGCGCGCCATGTCCGAACGCGGCCCGAACTCGCCGGACCGCCACCGCGAGGCCGCCTCCAGCCGCCCGTAGCGGGACAGCACCCGCACCCGGCCGAGGCCGGCCTCGTGCGCGACCTCCTCGACCGCCGGGTCGTCCGACTGGAGGTAGCCCGGCACCAGCCGGGGGTCCTCCGCGTCGGTCGGGAAGATGTCGCCGACGCCGAGGTCGCCGGGGCGCACGCGGCGCTCCCACGGCACCCACTTCGGCGCGACGAGCGCGTCCGGCCCCGGGGTCAGCACGACCTCGCTGACGGTCACCGGCAGGTCCGGGCCCGCCGTCGCGACCGTCACCGACCAGTGCCAGCCGCGGTAGCCGGGCACCGCCGCCTCGAAGAGGTGGCTCGCCGACACCGCGTCCTCGAAGTGGACGCCGGTGTGCGCGCCGACCTGCTCCGGCCCGGCCTCCTCGACCGCTGCCTCGCGAGCGAGGTCGACGGCGTCGGTGAGGGCCCGCTGGACGGAACCGTCGTCCAAGGTGAGCAGGAGCGTCATGACGCCATTGTGCAGCGGCGGATTTACCGGCGTCATGTCAGGGTAAGGCCGTGCGCATCCTGGTCTCGATCTTCCTCGCGCTGGTCACGGCTCTGACGGCCTGTGCCGCCAGCGCTCCGCGAGCGGACGGCTCCGTTCCGCGACTGCGTGCCGACGTGCTCGCGACGCTCCCGCACGACACGTCCGCGTTCACGGAGGGCCTGGAACTGGACGGCGGCACGCTGTACGAGGGCACCGGGATGGTCGGCAGCTCGGAGGTGCGGGCCGGACCGCCGGGCGCCGCGCCCGCCGTCCGGGCCGCGCTGCCCGATCCGCTGTTCGGCGAGGGGATCACGGTCGTCGGCACCAAGCTGTGGCAGCTGACCTGGCAGAACGGCGTCGCGATCGAGCGCGACGCGCACACGCTCACCGAGCTGCGGCGGGTGCCGTACGAGGGTGAGGGCTGGGGCCTGTGCCACCAGCGGGACCGGCTGGTGATGAGCAACGGCTCCAGCCGGCTCACCTTCCGCGATCCGGTCACGTTCGCCCCGCTCGGCACCGTCACCGTGCACGCGGGGAACCAGACGTTCGACCAGCTCAACGAGCTGGAGTGCGTCGGCGGCGACGTGTACGCGAACGTGTGGCAGACCGACACGATCCTGCGGATCGACGCGGCGAGCGGCGAGGTCGAGGCCCTGATCGACGCGTCGGGCCTGCTCACGGACGCGCAGCGGCAGCAGGCCGACGTGCTCAACGGCATCGCCGCGGTGCCGGGGACCGACGAGTTCCTGCTCACCGGCAAGTACTGGCCGAGCCTGTTCCGGGTGAAATTCGTGGCAACCTCCTGATCGGGCCGCCTTCTGGCCTGGTCATGAGGCAAGATTGACGCGTGGGGCGCAAACGGAAGTGGACGCCGGAGCCGGGGGCCGGGCAGAGCTGGCGCCCGGCCACGTCCACGCGCGCCATGCCGACGGAGGAAGTGCCGACCGAGGGCTTCCGGACGGCGCCGCCGCCTCCGCGTGGCGCGCGGCCGTACCCGCCGCGCCCGAGCGAGCCGCCCCGTCGCGAGCCGCCGCCCCGCCGCACCGAGCCGCTGTACGAGCACTACGGCACCGACGGCTACCCGCCCGGTGGTGCCAGGCCGGAGGAGCCGCGGCAGGAGCGGCACGAGCACCGCACCGAGGCCACCGCGGGGCCGCTGCCGCGCATGCCCAAGAAGCTCACGGTCACCAGGGTCGCCGCGCTGCGCAGCCGTGAGCTGGGCGGCAAGGCGGTCGGCGCGTTCCAGCGCGCGGCGAAGGCCGACGGCGCGGACAAGTCCGGCCTGACGTCGCTGATGTACGCGGTGATGCTGAACTACGCCAGTGACGCGGCGATGGCCGTGGCGCTGGCGAACACGTTGTTCTTCGCGGCCACGAGCGGGGAGAGCAAGAGCCGCGTCGCGCTGTACCTGCTGATCACGATCGCCCCGTTCGCGGTGGTCGCGCCCGTGATCGGGCCCGCGCTCGACCGCATCCAGCGCGGCCGCAGGCTCGCCATGTGCGTGTCCTCGCTGGGCCAGGGCCTGATGGCGGCGATCATGGCGCTGCACTTCGACGACTGGGGGCTGTACCCGGCGGCGCTCGGGATGATGGTGCTGTCGAAGTCGTTCACCGTGCTGAAGTCCGCGGTCACGCCGCGGGTCGTGCCACGCGGGGTGACGCTGTCGAAGACCAACGCGAGGCTGACGGTGTTCGGGCTCGCCGCCGGTGGTGCGTTCGGCGCGGTCGCCAGCGGCGTCAACTCGCTGCTCGGCTCCGCTGGCGCCCTGTGGTTCACCGGCCTGATCTGCGTCGCGGCGGCGGTGCAGTCGATGCGGATCCCGTCGTGGGTCGAGGCGACCGAGGGCGAGGTGCCCGCGTCTCTCAAGGCGCGGCCGGGCAAGAAGAAGCGGCAGCCCCTCGGCCACGAGGTCGTGCTGGCGCTGTGGGGCAACGGCTCGGTGCGGGTGCTGACCGGGTTTCTGATGATGTTCGCGGCGTTCGCGGTGAAGGCGCACGCCGAGGCCAACGGGCAGAGCCCGTTCACGCAGCTGCTGCTGCTCGGCATCATCGGCGCCGCGGCGGGTGCGGGCGGGTTCGTCGGCAACGCGCTCGGTTCGCGGCTGCAGTTCGGGCATCCCACGCAGGTGGTGCTCGGCAGCCTCGGCGCCGCGCTGCTGTCCACGGTGCTCGCCGCCGTGTTCGCGGGTATCGCCACGGCCGCGATCGTCGGCCTGGTCGGCGCGACGGCGAGTGCGCTCGCGAAGATCAGCCTCGACGCGGTGATCCAGTCCGACCTGCCGGAGGAGTCACGGGCGTCGGCGTTCGGCCGGTCGGAGACCGTGCTGCAGCTGGCGTGGTGCTTCGGCGGGGCGGTGGGCCTGCTGCTGCCGCCGACGTACTGGATCGGCTTCCTGGTGGTTTCGGTGCTGCTGGGCCTCGGGCTCACGCAGACCGTGCTGCTCTCGCGCGGCGCGACGCTGCTGCCGTTCCTCGGCCGGAAGCGCCCCCAGCGCCCGGCGCGCACCGCTGCTTAATTAGTGTTTCGCCCATGCGGCGTAGTCGGGTCTTCGGAATCTTGGCGGCTGGTGCACTGGCACTCACGGGATGCTCGGCGACCGTCGGCCCGCCCGAGGTCACGTTCTACGGAGACGGGCACACGGTCGACACCGGCCCCGCCGTCCACTGCGACGCGCTCGTGCGCAACTGCGACAAGCACCCCGAGGACATCGCCACGCTGAAGGTGCGCAAGGGCAGGCCGGTGCAGATCTCCGTGCCGTCGGAGATCAGCGACACCCCGTGGCTGGTCAACGTGCAGTACGCGGACGCGAGCGGGAACCTGCAGGTCAAGCAGGAGTTCTTCGCCCCGGGCAGCCGCCTCGCGTACACGGCGACGCCCGGGGGCGCGGACAACCAGCTCGTGGTGGTCGAGGTGCAGCAGATCGGTGCGGCCTACGCCGCCGACCAGTCGGGCAACCCGATCCTGGACGAGAACGGCAACCCGCAGCTGGTCGCCCGCGCCTACTGGTCCCTGCAGATCCAGCCCTGAGGGCTTACGGGTCGAGGTCCCTGGCCACCGCGCGCATGACCTCGGCGATGCGCTTGGTGTTCTTCCGGTCCGGGTAGCGGCCGCGCCGCAGGTCCGGCTGCACCTTCATCTCCAGCAGCTTGATCATGTCCTCGACGAGCCCGTGCAGCTCCTCGGCGGGACGACGCCGCGCCTCGGCGACCGAAGGCAGCGAGTCGATCAGCCGGACGGAAAGCGCCTGCGGCCCGCGGCGCCCTTCGGCGACCCCGAACTCGAGCCGCTGGCCCGCCTTGAGTGCCTCTACCCCCGGAGGTAGCGCGGTCTTGCGGATGTAGACGTCCTCGCCACCGTCCTGGGTGACGAAACCGAATCCCTTCTCCGCGTCGTACCACTTGACCTTGCCGGTCGGCACTGCCCTCACCCGTTCCTTCGCTCTGCTTCGTCAGTTCGCCTGCCCTGCACGACGAACGCGCCCCGGGGCGTACCCAGGACGCGTACCGGCCAGCCTATCCCGCTATCCACCTCGGGGAGAAGTAGCCAACCGTTCTAACCTTGTGCCCATGAACGACGTCGCGAACACCCGGCAGAACAAACCTTGGCTCATGCGGCTGGGCATCGGTGTGTTCGCTTTCGGCGTACTGGCCGTGCTGGTGGTGTTCATCCTGTTCGCCGCGGGTCTGCGGGACCTGCCGCTGTGGCTGAGCCTCGTCGCCGGCGTCGCGACCCCGCTGGGGATCGTGCTCGGGTTCATCGCGCTGGTTCGGGAGCACCGAAAGCGCTGAACCAGTCCGGGAACTCCGCCAGGCTGTCGAACACGACCTCCGCGCCGGCCGCGACGAGTTCCTCCCGCGTGCACGGGCCGGTCGCGACCGCGACGGGCACCGCGCCGGCGGCGAGCGCGCCCCGCACGTCGCCGAGGTGGTCGCCCGCGTAGGCGCGCGCCCCGTGTTCGCGCAGCGCCACGGCCTTGCCCGCGGCCCACAGCTCGCCGACCACGACGTCCACCTCGAAGCCCAGCGCCTTGATGTGCCGCACGGCGTTCGGCCGGTACTTGCCCGTGACGACGACCGTCCGCCCGCCCGCGCGGCGCACCGCTTCGAGCGCCTCGTGCGCGCCCGGCAGTGCGACCGTGCCGGGCACGACGATCTCGGGGTAGAGCTCGCGGAAGCGCGCGACCAGCTCGGGGATGCGGCCCTCGGGGGCGCCGAAGTCCCGCAGCACCATGTCCAGCGGCGGGCCGAGGTTGCTCGCGAAGTGCTCGCCGTCGAGGGGCAGCCCCGCCTCCTCGCCGAGCGCGTTCATCACCGAGGCCATGCCCGGTCTCGGGTCGATCAGAGTCATGTCCAGGTCGAAGCCCACCGTCATCCCCACATCCCCACCGTACGGTCTTTACATCGCGTCCGATCGGGTCAAGTTGTTTGACATCTCTTCTCCTTGTGTCAAGCTGCTGGTGTGTCGGACATCACCTCGTCGTTCACCGAGCGCACCAAGGCCTCGCTGCGGGAGACCCTCCTCGAGGCCGCGACGGCACTGCTCGCCGAGCACGGGCACGCCGGACTGCGGATGGCGGATGTCGCCGCGGCGGCGGGGGTGAGCCGGCAGACCGTGTACAACGAGTTCGGCAACAAGACCGCGCTGGTCGAAGCCGTCGCGCTGCGCACCACCGCGGAGTTCCTCGAAGGCATCCGCACCCTGTTCGAGGACGCGCCGGACCTGCTCACCGGCATGCACCGCGCGGTCGTCTTCACCATCGAGCACGCCCGCGAGAACAAACTGGTCGCCGCCGCGCTGGGGACCACCGCCGGGGAGGACCTGCTGCCCCTGCTCACCACGAAGGGCGAACCCGTGCTGTCCGCCGCCACGGAACTGGCCGCCGCCCGCTACCTCGAGTTCCTGCCCGCGCTCGACGAGCCGACCGCGCGCCTGCTCGCCGAAACCGCCAGCCGGCTGGCCCTGAGCCACCTCGTGCTGCCCACCCACCCCGCCGCGGAGGCGGCGGATATGGTGTGCGCCGCGCTCGGCCCCGCCATCGCCGCACATTCGTCCACATTGGAGTGTGAGAAATGACCGGAACCCTCGTCCCCCACCGCACCGGCTTCGCCTCGCTGCGCCGCGGCGGGCTCAACTGGGACTCCTTCCCGCTCCGGCTGTTCGTCAAGGGCAACCGGAAGTTCTGGAACCCCGCCGACATCGACTTCTCCGCCGACCGGGCCGACTGGGAGTCGCTCAACGACGAGGAACGCCGGTCGGCGACGTACTTGTGCGCCCAGTTCATCGCCGGTGAGGAGGCGGTGACCGAGGACATCCAGCCCTTCATGAAGGCGATGGCGGCCGAGGGCCGCTTCGGCGACGAGATGTACCTCAGCCAGTTCTGCTTCGAGGAGGCCAAGCACACCGAGGTCTTCCGGCGCTGGATGGACGCGGTGGGCCTGACCGAGGACCTGACGTCGTACGTGTCGGAGAACCCGCACTACCGCAAGCTGTTCTACGAGGAGCTGCCCGAGTCGCTGAACCTGCTCGCCTCGGATCCCAGCCCGCTCAACCAGATCCGCGCGAGCGTCACGTACAACCACGTCATCGAGGGCAGCCTCGCGCTCACCGGGTACTACGCCTGGCAGAAGGTGTGCACGAAGCGCGGCATCCTGCCGGGGATGCAGCAGCTGGTGAAGCACATCGGGGACGACGAGCGCAGGCACATGGCGTGGGGCACGTTCACCTGCCGCAGGCACATCGCCGCCGACGACTCGCTGTGGGAGGCGGTGCAGCAGCGCATGGGCGAGCTACTGCCGCACGCGCTGGGCATGATCCAGTGGGTCAACGAGCAGTTCGAAGAGCCGCCGTTCGAGAACGACCCGCAGGAGTTCGTCACCTACGCCGCGGACCGCGCGCAGCGCCGCCTCGGGGCGATCGAGTCCGCGCGGGGTGTGCCGGTCGAGCAGATCGACCTGGACTACTCGCCGGAACAGCTGGAGGAGACCTTCGGCGAGGAGGACGCGAAGGCGTTCGCCGAGTCGGTCGGCTGAGCCGCGGCTGAAACCGGCGGGCGGGCGCGGCGGCTTTTCGTCCTGAATGCTCAGCCGCCGTACGCCGCCCCGCCGCCTCATGTGCGGGATCCTGGCGCTGCTGTTCGGCCTGTTCTGGATCCTGGTCATCGGGGCGGCCGCCTCCAGCGCCGGCGTCCACTGAAGCCCGAAACCGGAAGGCGGGTGCGGCGGCTGCCGCACCCGCCCGGGTTCAGGCCTGCTGGGCGATGTCCACCAGCCAGTGCACGCCGAACCGGTCGACGCACGAGCCGAACTCGTCACCCCACATCTGCTTCTCCAGCGGCGTCTCCACCGTGGCGCCGTCGGAGAGCTTCTCCCAGTACCCGCGCAGCGTCTCCGCGTCGTCGCCGCTGAGGGACACGCTGACCGTGTTGCCCTGGCTGTGTTCCATGTTCGGCGGCAGGTCCGAGCCCATCAGCGTCAGGCCGCCGTCGGTCTCGAGCTGGCCGTGCATGATCTTGTCGGCCAGCTGCTCGTCGGGCGCGCCGAACTCGCCGAACGTGCTCAGGTTCAGCGTGCCCCCGAACACCCGGTGGTAGTGCTCCATCGCCTCCCTGGCGTTGCCCTTGAAGTGCAGGTACGGGTTGAGCCGGACTGTCATCGCCTTACCTCCTGGGTCGCTCGCTCTCACGCGTGCCGGGTGGCCGCCGCCCGCTCCAGGCCCAGCAGGCTGACCGCCTGCTGCCGCATCTCGACCTTGCGGATCTTGCCGGTGACCGTCATCGGGAACTCGTCGACGACGTGCACGTAACGGGGGATCTTGTAGTGCGCGAGCTTGCCGGTGCAGAACTCGCGCAGCGCCTCCGCCGTCAGCGGCTCGGCGCCCTCGCGCATCCGGATCCACGCCATGAGTTCCTCGCCGTAGCGCTCGTCCGGCACGCCGATCACCTGCGCGTCGAGGACGTCCGGGTGCGTGTACAGGAACTCCTCGATCTCACGCGGGTAGATGTTCTCGCCGCCACGGATGACCATGTCCTTGATGCGGCCGGTGATGTTGAGGTAGCCCTCCTCGTCCATCACCGCGAGGTCGCCGGTGTGCATCCAGCGCGCGGAGTCGATCGCCTCGGCGGTCTTGTCGGGCTGCTCCCAGTAGCCGAGCATCACCGAGTACCCGCGCGTGCACAGCTCGCCGGGCTCGCCGCGCGGCACGGTCAGGCCGGTCTCCGGGTCGACGACCTTGACCTCCAGGTGCGGGCCCACCCGGCCGACCGTGGAGACCCGCCGTTCGATGGAGTCGTCGGCACGCGTCTGCGTGGACACCGGCGAGGTCTCGGTCATGCCGTAGCAGATGGAGACCTCACCCATGCCCATCCGCTCGATGACCTGCTTCATCACCTCGACCGGGCAGGGCGAACCGGCCATGATGCCGGTGCGCAGGCTGGACAGGTCGTAGGACTCGAAGTCCGGCTGGGCGAGCTCGGCGATGAACATCGTCGGCACGCCGTAGAGCGAGGTGCAGCGCTCGGCCTGCACCGCCTCGAGGGTGGCCTTCGGGTCGAACGCCGGGGCGGGGATCACCATGCACGCGCCGTGGCTGGTGGCCGCGAGGTTGCCCATCACCATGCCGAAGCAGTGGTAGAAGGGCACGGGGATGCAGATGCGGTCGGACTCGGTGTAGTTGCACAGCTCGCCGACGAAGAAGCCGTTGTTGAGGATGTTGTGGTGCGACAGCGTCGCACCCTTCGGGAAGCCCGTGGTACCCGACGTGTACTGGATGTTGATCGGGTCGTCCGCGGCCAGCGGGATGCCCTCCAGCGCGACCCGGTCGGCGCGTTTTCCGTTGTCCAGCAAGGAGTTCCACAGCTCGCCACCGATGAGCGCGACGTGCTCCAGCCGTTCGCAGCGCGGCCGGACCTCCTCGATCATGCCCGCGTAGTCGGAGGTCTTGAACTTCTCGGCGGCGATCAGCAGCCGGATGCCGGCCTGGTTGAGCACGAACTCCAGCTCGTGCGAGCGGTACGCCGGGTTGATGTTGACGAGGATGGCACCGATCTTCGCGGTCGCGTACTGCGTGAACGTCCACTCCGCACAGTTCGGCGCCCAGATGCCGACCCGGTCGCCCTTGCCGATGCCCAGGTCGAGCAGGCCGAGCGCGAGCGCGTCCACCTCGGCGGCGAGTTCGGCGTAGGTCCAGCGGCGGCCGCTCGCGCGGTCGACCAGCGCGTCCCGGTCACCGAATGCCTGCACTGTCCGGTCGAAGTTGTCGCCGATCGTGTCGCCCAGCAGCGGGACGTCGGAGGTACCGGAGGAGTAGCTCGGCACGGCAGGCATGGTTCGGCCTCCTGGCAAAAGGTCAACGCTGACTTTGGAATTTTAGCTGCAATGCGCAGCATTTCCATGAGGGGCGGTGGTCGGGCGACGGGTGGGCCTAAGGTGGGAATATGCGCCTGTACATCGTCGACGCGTTCACCGATCGGGCTTTCGCCGGCAACCCCGCCGGGGTCGTGCTGCTGGACGAACCCGCGGATCCGGCCTGGATGCAGTCGGTCGCCGCGGAGCTGAAGCACGCCGAGACGGCGTTCGTGGAGGTGGCGGCCGAGGGTCCGAAGCCGCTGCGCTGGTTCACCCCGACGGTCGAGGTCGACCTGTGCGGGCACGCCACCCTCGCGACCGGTCACGTGCTCGGCGGTTCGCAGGTGTTCACGACGCGCAGCGGTGAGCTGCGCACGACGGCCGAGGACGGCTGGGTCAGCATGGACTTCCCGGCGGACCCGCCCCACGCGACGGCCGACGAGGTGGTGCCCGCGCTACCGGGCGTGACGGTCCGCGAGGTGTTGCGGGGCAAGTGGGACATCCTCGTGCGCACCGACGACGCCGCCGAGGTGCGGGCGCTGGAGCCGGACCTGGACGTCATCGCGGGCTGGGACGCGCGGTGCGTGGTGGTGACCGCGCCGGGCGACAAGCCGGAGATCGACTTCGTGAGCCGCGTGTTCGGTCCCGCCGTCGGCGTGCCGGAGGACCCGGTGACGGGCTCGGCGCACTGCACGCTGTCGCCGTACTGGTCGGCTGAGCTGGGCCGGGACAAACTGGTGGGCGAGCAGGCGTCGGCGCGGGGCGGCGTGGTCCGGACGGCGTTGCAGGGTGACCGGGTCCTGCTGGCGGGCCAGGCCGTCACCACGGTGCGGGGGGAGCTGGTGGTCTGATGCGCTTGCTGCTGAACATCATCTGGCTGGTCTTCGCCGGTTTCTGGATGGCACTCGGCTACCTCGCGGCGGGGATCGTCTGCTGCCTGCTGATCGTGACCATCCCGTTCGGCATCGCGTCGTTCCGCATCGCGAACTACGCACTGTGGCCCTTCGGCCGCACCATCGTCGACCGCTCCGGCGTCGCGTCGGTGCTGGGGAACGTCGTGTGGATCATCTTCGCGGGCTGGTGGCTCGCGCTCGGCCACGTGATCACCGGAATCGCCCTGTGCGTGACGATCGTCGGGATCCCGTTGGGGCTGGCGAACTTCAAGCTGATCCCCGTGTCACTGGTGCCGCTGGGGAAGGAGATCGTGCCGGCGCCGTGAGGGCACCCACCCCGAGAGTTGGGTGATCATCCCGTCGCCTGATACCGGTGGATCACTTTGGGCCAGGGCCGCAACCTTTTTCGAGACTCGCGCTGGCTTCCTTGCTGGTCGAGTCGGGCACGGGGTCTCCCGGCGCTGGCGCGCCTGCTGAGCGGCCCCACCCCCGCCCCGATCTTTGAGTGTTCACGGCCGCTCCACCGCGTCAAGAGCGCCTTCGGCGTCCCTTCGGGATGGGCTTCGCCCACTCTTGACCCGCCGGATCGGCCGTAAGTGCGGCTGGGGATCGGGGCGGGGGTGGGTGTGGGCGGTGTGGCCGCTTCCGTTCCGTTGCCGGGTGCGGGGAGGCGGTTGCCGGGCCCTAGTCTTCTGGTTCCCAGGGCAGCTGCACCACTAGGCAGGGGCCGCCTGCGAACAGACCGCCGTCGATGCCCAGGGCTTTGCCGCCTGCGTAGAGATACGGGGCCTCGATCTGGGTGGGGTGGATGCCGAGCTGATCGGCGATCACGCTGTGGCCGTGCACGATCCGCTCGCCGCCGAGCCGGTCCAGCAGACCCGCCGCGACCTCCGCGCCGTTCGGGCCGCGGAAGGCGTAGCGCGTCGTCATGCGGCGCCACACGTCCCACCACGCGGCGAGGTCGTTGCCTGCCAGTATCTCCTGCGCGGTCTCGTTGATCTCCTCCGCCGAGTCCCCCCATTCGAGGTACTCGAGGGTGTCCGAGTGCATCAGCAGGTGGTTGGCGGCGTGGGCCACGAGGGGGCGCGTCGACAGCCATTCGATGTGGTCGTCCGTGAGCGCGTCCTGGTCCGCCAGCAGCCCGCCGTTGATCTCCCAGCTCCGCGCGAAGCTCCTCGGCCCGAAATCGGACGGGACCTCGGTGTCGCCGAAGTGGTACATCCCCAGCAGCAGGATCTCGTGGTTCCCCAGCAGCGCCTGCACGGCACCACCGGCCTCGGCCGCCTGCTCCTGCAACCGCATCACGAGGTCGATGGCGCCGACGCCGTCCGGCCCCCGGTCGACGAAGTCCCCGAGGAACCACAGGTGCGCGTCCTCACCGCACCAGTCGTCGTGCTCGTCGACCAGTTTGCTGTCGCGCAGGGCGTCGGCCAGTTCGTCCCGGTGCCCGTGCACGTCACCTACGACATACGTCGGGACATCCACCCCTCGACGATAAGCCCTGCTCAGTCCCGCTACCCGCCCAGCCCACCGGTGAACGGGTCCTGCGTGCGCCCCACCAGGTCGGCGATGGAATCCACGACCATCGTCGGCCGGTACGGGTAGCGCTCCGCCGACTCCTTCGTCGAGATGCCCGTCAGCACCAGGACCGTCTGCAGCCCGGCCTCGATCCCCGAGTGCACGTCGGTGTCCATCCGGTCACCGATCATGATCGTGCTCTCCGAGTGCGCCCCCAGCGACCGCAGGGCCGAGCGCATCATCAGCGGGTTCGGCTTGCCGACGTAGTACGGCGAACGCCCGGTGGCCTTCTCGATCAGCGCCGCGATGGACCCCGTCGCGGGCAGCAGGCCCTCCAGGCTCGGCCCGGTGGCGTCCGGGTTCGTCGCGATGAACTTGGCGCCACCCTCGATCAGGCGAATCGCCCTGGTGATCGCCGTGAAGCTGTACGTGCGGGTCTCCCCCAGCACCACGTAGTCCGGATCGCGGTCGGTGAGCACGTACCCGGCTTCGTGCAGCGCGGTCGTCAGGCCCGCCTCGCCGATCACGAACGCGGAACCGTTCGGCCGCTGGCTGTCGAGGAACTTCGCCGTCGCGAGCGCGGACGTCCAGATGCGCTCCTCCGGCACGTCGAGGCCCGTGTTCAGCAGCCGCGCCCGCAGGTCACGCGGGGTGTAGATGGAGTTGTTCGTGAGCACCAGGAACGGCGTGTCGTGGGCGCGCAGCTCGGCGAGGAACTCGTCGGCGCCGGGGACCAGGTGCTCCTCGTGCACCAGGACCCCGTCCATGTCCGTCAGATACGTCCACTGGGTCATAGGGGAAGACTAGCCGGGTACACGGTCACCGTCGTGGCTTTGATCGACAACCGCACGGGCGTTCCCGGTTCCAGCGCGAGGTCCGCCACGGCGGCCGGGGTCAGGTCCGCGGCGAGGTTCGCGTCCGTCCGCAGCCGGATCACCGGACCGTGTGGTTCGAGCGCCGTCACCAGCGCTTTCACCGTGTTGCGCGGACTGCCCGGATGCCCGTCCTCCGCCGGGTAGACCGCCACCGCGCTCGGCTCGAACACCGCCACCGCGGCCTCACCCAATGCGGTGCCCTCGGCGAGCATCCCCGCCACGAACCGGCCGTCCTCGGCCCGCAACCCGCCTTCGGTCGCGACGCCGGGAATGAGGTTCAACCCGGCGATGCGCGCCGTGAACGCCGTACGCGGCGCGGCGAGCACCTCACGCGTCGGCCCGCGCTCGACCGCGCTCCCTTCGCTCAGCACCAGCACGTGATCGGCCAGCGCGAGCGCGTCCAGCGGGTCGTGCGTGACGAGCACCGTCGCGCCGATGCGGTGCGTGCTGAGCACCCGCCGCAGCAGTCCGCGGATCGCGGGCGCGGCGTCGACGTCCAGCGCGGCGAGCGGCTCGTCGAGCAGCAGCAGGTCCGGATCGCCCGCGAGCGCCCGCGCCACCGCCACCCGCTGGGCCTGCCCGCCGGACAGCTGAGCCGGTTTGCGGTCGGCGAACTCGGTCGCGTCCACCTCGGCCAGCCAGCGCCGCGCGATCTCCCGCGACTCCGCCCGCCGGGCCCCCTTCGACCGCGGCGAGAACGCGACGTTGTCCAGTACCGAAAGGTGCGGGAACAGCAGGGCGTCCTGGGCCAGCAGCCCGACCGACCGCTCGTGCGGCGGCAGGCCGTGCAGCTCGCGGTCGCCGAGCCGGATCGTCGCGCGGTCGGGCCGCAGCAGCCCCGACAGGCTGCCCAGCAGGCTCGACTTGCCCGACCCGTTCGGCCCGAGGATCGCCAGCACCGTGCCGTCCGGCACCTCGAAACCGACCGCGAGCCGGAAGCTCCCCCTGACCAGTTCGATCTCGGCGCGCAGCACTACGCCCGCCCTTCCAGCGCCTTCGGCCGCGCCACGACGATCACCACGAGCGCCACCACGACCAGCAGCAGCGCCACCGCGACCGCACTGTCCACATCGGACTCCGCCTGCGTGTAGACCTCCAGCGGCAGGGTCCGCGTCACGCCCTCCAGACTGCCCGCGAACGTGATGGTCGCGCCGAACTCCCCGAGCGAGCGCGCGAAGCTCAGCACCGCGCCCGAACCGAGCGCGGGCAGCAGCAGCGGCAGGGTCACGCGCCGGAACACCGTCCACGGCTTCGCGCCGAGCGTCGCGCCGATCTGCTCGTAGGAGTCACCGGCGTTGCGCAGCGCGCCCTCCAGGCTCACCACGAGGAACGGCATCGCCACGAAGATCTGCGCGATCACCACCGCCGTCGTCGTGAACGGCACCGTGATCCCGGCCGTGACGTCGAGCAGGTAGCCGAGGAACCCCTTCCGGCCGAGCAGGTACAGCAGTGCGAGCCCGCCGACCACCGGCGGCAGCACCAGCGGCAGCAGCACGACCGCCCGCAGCAGCCGGATGCCCCGCACCTCCGTCCGCGCGAGCACCACCGCGAGCGGCACCCCCAGCAGCACGCAGCCCACGGTCGACATCGCGGCCGTCTCCACGGACAGCCGGAGCGCCGCGAGCGACGAGTCCGAGACGATCAGCGACGGCAGCCGCCGCAGGTCCGTGCGCACCAGCAGCCCCACCACCGGCAGCACGACCAGCGCGAGCGCCAGCCCCGCGGGCACCCACAGCACCCGCGGGACCGCCGCCTTCGCGCTACTGGCCTGGCGTGCCAAAACCCACCTTGGCCAGCTGCTGCCTGCCCTGCGCACCGAGCACGAACTGCTCGAACTCCTTGGCGAGGTCGCTCTGCGGCGCCCCCTTGACCACCGCGATCGGGTAGTTGTTGACCGCCTGGGCGGCCTCGGGGAAGTCGACCTGCGCGACCTTGCCCTGCGCCGTGGCGGCGTCGGTGACGTAGACGAGGCCGGCGTCGGCGTCCCCGGACTCCACCTTGGTCAGCACCTGCTTGACGTCCTGCTCCTCGCTCACGGGCTTGAGCGTGACACCCGTGGCCTTCTCCACCTTCTGCGCCGCCGACCCGCACGGCACCTGCGGCGCGCACACGACGACCTTGAGCCCGGCGTCCGCCAGGTCCGCGAAGGCCTTGAGCCCCTTCGGGTTGCCCGGGGCGACGGCGATCGTCAGCTTGTTGGTGGCGAAGACCGTCGGCGCCCCGTCAATCACCCCGCCCTGGACCGCTTTGTCCATGTTGGTCTGGTCGGCGGAGGCGAACACGTCGGCCTTCGCGCCGTTGGTCAGCTGCTGGACGAGGCTCGACGAACCGCCGAAGCTGTACTTCACCGTCACACCGGGGTGCGCCGCCTCGAACTCCGTCTTGAGCGCGTTGAAGGACTCGGTCAGCGAAGCCGCGGCGAACACCGTCAGCGTCCTCGGCCCGGCGCCACTGTTATTACTGTTACTACTACTGCTGCCGCCGCAGCCCGTGACCAACAGCGCGACACCGGCCAGCGCGGCCAGAAGCTTCTTCACCGTTCTCCTCCAGGAGTCTCGACGACGACCGTCGTCGCCTTCACCACCGCCACCGCGAGCACCCCGGGCCGCAGCCCCAGCTCGCGCACCGCCTCGGCGCTCATCAGCGAGACCACCCGGTGTGGTCCGCACTGGAGCTCCACCTGCGCCATGACCTTGTCGACGACGACCTCGGTGACGAGCCCGACGAACCGGTTGCGGGCGGACCGGCCGACACCGGACGGGTCGTCCGGCCCCGCCGCCTGCTCCCGCGCGAACGCGGCGAGCTCCGCGCCGTCGACGACCTTGCGCCCCGAGGCGTCCACACTGGAACTCAGCTGTCCGGCCCGGACCCAGCGGCGGATGGTGTCGTCGCTCACACCCAGCAGCGCGGCGGCTTCAGAGAACCGAAAATGCGGCATGGCCGCGACATTATCTCCGCGCATGCGGAAAAGCCATGCGGTCCTGTCTTCGGCTACGGAGAACCGGTCCCGCGCCCGGCGCCGATCACGCGGCCACGCTGGGATTTTTCGGCAATTCCGTGACCGTTCCGGCAGCGTGAATCGGGCTAGGCTGGGTCCGGTGAGTGCGGTGAACCTCGGTCTGCCCCGGTTGCGGGGAGCCTCCAACGCGTCCCAGCCCCGGCCGGACAACCCTGCCCTCATCGACACCTTCGGGCGGGTGGCCACCGATCTGCGGGTCTCGCTGACCGACCGGTGCAACCTCCGCTGCACCTACTGCATGCCCGCCGAGGGCCTGCCGTGGCTGCCGGGCGAGGACGTGCTGACGGACGAAGAACTGTTGCGGCTGCTGCGGATCGCGGTCGAACGCCTCGGCGTCACCGACATCCGGCTCACCGGCGGCGAGCCGATGCTGCGCCCCGGGCTGGAGGACCTCGTCGCGGAGATCACGGAGCTGCGCCCGCGGCCCCGGCTTTCGATGACCACCAACGGAATCGGCCTGGCGAAGCGGGCGGCGAAGCTCGCCGCGGCCGGGCTGGACCGGATCAACGTCTCGCTCGACACCGTGGATCCGGAGACGTTCCGCGCGATCACCCGCCGCGACCGGCTCTCCCACGTGCTGGCCGGGCTCGAAGCGGCGCGTGCCGCCGGGCTGGACCCGGTCAAGGTCAACGCCGTGCTGCTGCGCGGGGTCAACGAACACGAAGCCGCGCCGCTGCTGCGGTTCTGCCTCGAACACGGCTACCACCTCCGGTTCATCGAGCAGATGCCGCTGGACGCGCAGCACGGCTGGAACCGCGGGGACATGGTGACCGCGGAGGAGATCCTGGGCCTGCTGCGGGCCGACTTCGAGCTGACGCCCAGCCCGTCGGAGCGCGGTGGCGCCCCGGCGGAGCGCTGGCTCGTCGACGGCGGGCCCGCGGAGGTGGGCGTCATCGCGTCCGTGACCAGGCCGTTCTGCGCCGCGTGCGAGCGCACGCGGCTCACGGCGGACGGCGCGGTCCGGTCCTGCCTGTTCAGCAACGCGGAGACCGACCTGCGAGGCCTGCTGCGGGGCGGCGCCGACGACGAAGCGGTGGCCGATGCGTGGCGGATGACCATGTGGGGCAAGCTGGCGGGCCACGAGATCAACGACGCCGGGTTCGCGCAGCCGATCCGGCCGATGAGCGCGATCGGGGGCTGAAACTTCCGTGACGAAGGTGCTGGTGCGGTACTTCGCGTCCGCGCGGGCGGCCTCGGGGGTGGAGCAGGAGACGCTCCAGCTGCCCGCGGGGGCGTCCGTGGCCGAGGCGCTGGGCGTGCTGCGGGAGCGGCACCCGGAGAAGCTGCCGCGGGTGCTCGAGGCGGCCAGCTTCCTGCTGGACGGGATCGCCGTCAGGGACCGCTCCCGGACCCTGCCCGATGGGGCGGAGCTGGACGTCCTGCCGCCCTTTGCCGGGGGTTAAGCGGAGGTTTTCCTCCCGTTTGCGGGGGGCTCACGAACGGCCCAGTCGTGCGCCTACGACGTGATGCAGACCTCACGATCAGTGAAATATCTCGGCCAGGAAACGGGACGATAACGGGCCTCTGAGCAGGAAGAACACCCAAATCGGCAGAGGTTGCGTGCCGTTACTGTGATGTAGGTCACGTACCGAATAATTTCCGATCACGCTCGCCGTTACGTACCGTCGCTTTTCGGCTGGCCCCGACCGGCCAAGGCAAGACCGGGATTCCGAAGCGCCAAACCCTGTCCGGCGGAATCCCGGAAAACAAACCCCGAGCGAAAGAAGCTTCCGGACAGGGGCGGAGGGAGCCTGGACCGCGCCACGTGCGTGGGCCGGGCCGGCAACCCGGATCCCGCCGGGAAGCCACGGGCCCGCGAGGGTCCGCCCGCAAGACGGCCCGTGAGGGTCGGCTCGACGGCGCGGAAGCCCGAGATAGATCGAATGTCCTACCGAGGCAAGCACCGCAAGATGTCCCCCGCCGCTCGCAACATCGCCCGCGTCGCTGTCGCGGGCCTCGCGGTCGGCACCCCGCTGGCGATCGCTGCGACCCCCGCGCAGGCCTCCAGCGTGAACTGGGACGCCATCGCGCAGTGCGAGAGCGGTGGCAACTGGAGCACGAACACCGGTAACGGCTACTACGGTGGTCTGCAGTTCACGCAGAGCACGTGGAAGGCCTACGGCGGCACCGGCTCGCCGCAGAACGCGTCGCGTGAGCAGCAGATCGCGGTCGCGGAGCGCGTGCTGCAGGGCCAGGGCCCCGGCGCCTGGCCGGTGTGCAGCAAGAAGGCCGGCGCGGCTTCGAGCTCGTCTTCGAAGAGCAAGAGCACTGCGAAGACCCAGCAGAAGAAGAGCACCTCGACCCCCAAGAAGGCCGCCGCTCCGGCGCCGAAGAAGGTGGCGGCCCAGCCCGCGACCGCGGTGCCGAGCTCGAACCCGAACGGTGACTACACCGTCGTGGCCGGGGACACGCTGTCGAAGATCGCGCAGCAGTTCAACGTCGAGGGCGGCTACCAGAAGCTCCAGCAGCTGAACGCCCAGTACATCCCGAACGCCAACCTGATCCTGGTCGGCCAGAAGATCGCCACCAAGTGACCTGCTGAAGGTCACAGCACCAACGCGATCGGCCGGCGGACTGACACAGCCACGTCTGTGAAGTCCCGTTGTGCAACCGAGGGCCCCACCGCTATCCCCCGTGCGGTGGGGCCCTCGGGCATTTCCCGGGCGTTGCGGTGCCAGGGCCGGGTCCGGGCAGGTCCGGTTGGATCGGCGCGGCCGGAGGCCGGAGCCGGGTTGTGCTGGCCTGGTCGGGCTGGGCTGGGCTGAGCCGAGCGGAGCTGGGCCTGGGCGGACTGGGCCTGGGCGGGCGGAGCTGAGCCGGGCCGAGTCGGGCCGGGCCGAGCTGAGCTGACGTGCCCGGCGGCGGGAGTCGGGCTGGGTTGAGCCGGGCCGGGCTGAGCGGAGCTGAGCGGGCTGGGCCGGGCGGAGCTGGGCCGACGCGTTTACGGGCCCGGAGCCGGGCCGGAGTTGCCCGGGCCGAGGCGGGCCAGGCTGGGCCGGGCCGGGGCGCGGCTGCCGGTTGGAGCCAGGCTGCGTCCAGCCAGGCTGAGCTGGGCCACGGCTGGCCACGCCAAGCTGCCCAACGCCCAACCTCGATCTGGCCGAGCCCCAGGCGAGGCCGGATTGTGCCTGTGGCGCCTTCCCGCCGAGCGGGATGGGCTGCCCCGAACAGGCTCGGCGGCGAGTGCCCGTCCGCGCGGTGCCAGCGGCCATGCCACCCGATCGGTCGTGCCAGGCCCGCGGCCGGGCTCGGCGTTCAGCGTGCAGCTGAGCCTGGCTTCTCCGAGGCGAACGCCCCACACGGAAGTGTGACCCGGGACCCGGACACGCCATGGCCCCCGGGCGGAGTAGCTCAGGCCGGTGAAGGGCGCCTCCACACCGCCGGTCGTGGCGATCCGAGGGCGCATCGATGGCAGACACCGCCCCGGCCCGGACAAAACCGCCCTCAGAGAGCCTCTCGCGGCCGAATCGGGGGTGCGGTGACATTCGGGGCCGCGACGGCCTCTCCAGCGCGTCAGCGGCACACTAGGGCGAGTTGACCCATTCGTCCGTGCCGTCGGCGAAGTGCTGGTGCTTCCAGACCGGCAGCTGGGCCTTCACCTCGTCGACCAGCTCGGCGCACGTCGCGAAGGCTTCGGCCCTGTGATCGGCCGCCACGGCGCACGCCAGAGCCACATCGCCGATCGCGAGAGCGCCCAGGCGGTGACTGACCGCGACCGCGCGGACACCAGCGCGCCGGGCCGACACCTCCGCGACCACCCGAGCCAGCACATCTCCCGCGCTGGGGTGGCCCTCGTAGAACAGCGTCTCCACCGACTTGCCGCCGTCGTGGTTGCGGACCACACCACCGAAGGTCACCACGGCGCCCGCGGCCGGATCGTCCACCAGCTCGGCGTGCGCTTCCACCGACAACGGCTGCTCGGTGACCTGCGCCAGCGCGATCCGGGGTGGCGCGATCGCTTCGGCTCGGACCTCCGCCGACGTCGGCGCGGCGGCTGACGCGGGGACAGCAGCCGAGGTGGGCTCAGCCGCTGACGCGGGGACAGCCGCCGGCGTGCGCTCAGCCGCTGACGCCGGGACAGCAGCCGAGGTGGGCTCAGCGCCCGTGGTGGCTGAGGCGCCCGACGCAGCCGAGGCGCCCGGAGCAGCGGCGGCAGGAACGTCAGCCCCCGCCCGGGGATGATCACCGCCAGCCAGCTGGTCCACGGCGTGCGCCAGCACGCCGTCCAGCACGCCGAGGCCGTCCTTCACACCACCGCGGGAACCGGGCAGGTTCACGACCAGCGTCCGCCCCGCGACGCCCGCCACCCCGCGCGACAGCACCGCCGTCGGCACCTTAGGCAGGCCCGCGTTCCGGATGGCGTCCGCGAGCCCCGGCAGCTCGGCGTCCAGCAGGGCGGCCGTCTCGTCCGGCGTGCGGTCCGTCGGCGAGATGCCCGTGCCACCCGTGGTGATCACGACGTCCACCCCGTCCTGCAGGCAGCTCCGCAGCGCCTTGCCCACGGGCTCACCGTCCGGCACCACGATCGGCGCCGGCACGTCGAACTCCCGCCCCGCCAGCCACTCCACGATCACCGGGCCGGTGTTGTCCTCGTACACCCCCGACGCCGCCCGGTTCGACGCGACGATCACCCGTGCCGTGCGCTTCATGGCCGCTCCCACGTTCCGGTCTTGCCGCCGTCCTTGCGTTCCAGCCGCACCGCGTCCAGCACCGCCGCGGGGTCGACCGCCTTGATCATGTCGTGCAGGGTGAGCCCGGCGACGGCGACCGCGGTGAGCGCCTCCATCTCGACGCCCGTCCGGTCGGTGGTCTTCGCCGTCGCCTGGATCGCCACCTCCGACTCGCCCAGCGTGAACTCCACCTTGACGCCGGAAAGCGCTATCTGGTGGCACAGCGGGATCAACTCGGGCACCTTCTTCGCGCCCATGATCCCGGCGATCCGGGCGGTCGCGAGCGCGTCACCCTTGGGCAGGCCGTTCGCCGACAGCAGGCCGATCACCTCGGTGGTCGTCCGCACGACCCCCGTCGCGACCGCGGTGCGGGCCGTGGCCTCCTTGCCCGAGACGTCCACCATCCGCGCGGCGCCGGTCTGGTCGACATGGCTCAATTCAGTCACAGCCCGCCCCTCCAGCGGAGAACTAGACGGCCGCGCTCCGGCGGGCCGCCGCCTTCACGGCCTCGGCCACCGCCGGGGCCACCGCCGAGTCGAACACGCTCGGCACGATGAACGACGCGTTCAGCCGGTCGTCCACCACGTCGGCGATCGCGTTCGCCGCGGCGATCAGCATCTCGTCGTCGATGTCGTGCGCCTGCGCGTCCAGCAGACCGCGGAACACACCGGGGAACGCGAGGACGTTGTTGATCTGGTTCGGGTAGTCGCTGCGGCCCGTCGCCACGACCGCGGCGTGCTTCTGCGCCTCCAGCGGGTCGATCTCCGGGTCCGGGTTCGCCAGCGCGAACACCACCGGGTTCTCCGCCATCGTCGCGACCTGCTCGGCCCCGAACAGGTTCGGCGCCGACACCCCGATGAACACGTCCGCCCCGACCAGCGCGTCGTGCAGGCTGCCCGACACGTTGTCCTTGTTCGTCGTCTCCGCGAGGTGCCGCAGGTTGTCGTCCAGGTTGGCGCGGCCGGAGTGGACGATGCCGTCGATGTCCGCGGCGATGATGTCGGCAGGCTTCTTGTGCTGCAGCAGGCGGATGATCGCCGAGCCCGCGGCACCCGCACCGCTGACCACGATCTTGCAGTCCTCGATGTTCTTCCCGACCACCCGCAGCGCGTTGCGCAGCGCGGCCAGCACCACGATCGCGGTGCCGTGCTGGTCGTCGTGGAACACCGGGATGTCGAGCTGCTCACGCAACCGCTTCTCGATCTCGAAGCAGCGCGGCGCGGCGATGTCCTCGAGGTTGATGCCCGCGTACACCGGCGCCAGCGCCTTGACGATCTTGATGATCTCCTCGGTGTCCTGGGTGTCCAGGCACACCGGCCACGCGTCGACGTCGGCGAACTTCTTGAACAGCGCCGCCTTGCCCTCCATCACCGGCAGCGCCGCCGCGGGGCCGATGTTGCCGAGGCCGAGCACGGCCGAGCCGTCGGTGACCACGGCGACCGTGTTGCGCTTGATGGTCAGGCGGCGCGCGTCCGCGGGGTTCGCGGCGATCGCCTGGCACACACGCGCGACGCCCGGCGTGTACGCGCGGGACAGGTCGTCACGGTTGCGGAGCTGCACCTTGGGGGCGACCGAGAGCTTGCCGCCCAGGTGCATGAGGAAGGTGCGGTCGGAGACCTTGCGCACCCGCACGCCGTCGAGGGAGTCGAGCTCCTTCGTGACGTCCTCGACGTGGTCGGCGTTGGAGACGTTGGCGGTGATGTCGACCACGATCGCGTCGGAGCGGGACTCCACGACGTCGAACGCGGTGAGCACCCCGCCCACCCGGCCGACGGCGGTGGTGAGGTCGCCCGCGGCGCTCGCCGACGGGGGAGCCTCGACGCGGACGGTGATCGAATAACCGGGGCCGGGAACCGGCACTGTCGTTACCCCTTACTTGTTGATCTCGGTCTCCGGGTGCACGTACGGCACCGTGTCCAGCGGGAACGTCACGTCGCCGTACGGCGAGAGCGCGCCCTGGCGGTCCGCCGCGAGTTCGGTCACGGGGTGTTCGCCGTCCGGCACCTTCGGCCAGCTCGGGTCGATCCGCCCGGCCTTCTTCCCGTTGTCACCCTTGGCCACGTCATCCTCCCGTTCGCCTCGCCTGTGAGGCCTTCAGTTTGCCTCAACACGAGCGGTACCCGGAGGCCAGGGCGGTATCCTGGCCTGTGATGCCCGCGACCTCTCTGGCGGACTGGCTGCGATCCGCGTCCGACGACGAGCTGGCCGCACTCCTGCAGGCCAGACGCGATCTGGCCACCCCTCCGCCCTCCGACAGCACCGTGCTCGCCACCCGTGCGGGCACGGCGGGTTCCACCGCACGGGCGATCGAGGACCTCGACACCTTCACCCTGACGGTGCTCGACGCGTTGCTCGTCGCGGACGCCGACACCGAGGCGGTCCCCATCGGGAAGGTGCGCGAGCTGATCGGGGCCGACCCCACGCCAGCGCTCGACCGGCTGCGCGGGCGCGCGGTCGCGTGGGGCGACGACGACGCGCTGCGCGTCGTGCCCGTGGCGCGTGAGATCGTCGGCCCGTTCCCCGCCGGGCTCGGCGCTTCGGTGCCCGAACTGGCCGGTGTGAACCTCGACGACCTGCCCGAGGACGAACGGAACGTGCTCGCCACGCTCGCCGCGGGCCCGCCCATCGGGCGCAGCCGGGACGCACAGGCGGAGGTTCCGCTCGACGAAGCGAAGACGCCGGTGCAGCGCCTGCTCGCCCGCGGTCTGCTGCTGCGGCGTGACGCCGAGACCGTCGAGCTGCCCCGTGAAGTCGCGCTGGTGCTGCGGGGCGGGCGCTCGTGCTCGCCGAACGCGCTGCACGAACCGGAGCTGCCGACCCACCCGCACCAGCAGTCCACAGTGGACGAAGCCGCCGCCGGGGAGGCCGCGGAGTTCTTGCGGCACATGGAATCCCTGCTCACCGCGTGGTCGGAGCAACCGCCGCCGGTGCTCAAGTCCGGTGGGCTCGGCGTGCGGGAGCTGCGGCGCGTGGCGCGTGACCTGGAGATCGACGACGCGCGTGCGACGCTGCTCGCCGAGCTGGCCGTCGGTGCCGGGCTCGTCGGTGACAGCGGCAGCACCACCCCTGAGTGGGTCCCGACGACGCTCACCGATTCGTGGCTCGCGTCCGCTCCGGCTCAGCGGTGGCTCGTTCTCGCCCAGGCCTGGCTGGACCTGCCGCGCCTGCCCGGGCTGGCCGGTCAGCGCGACGCCAAGGACAAGCCGATGGCACCGCTGTCGGACGACCTGCGCCGTCCGCTCGCGCCGATCACGCGCCGCCGGGTGCTGCAGGCGCTCGCCGACCTGCCCTCCGGCGCGGGTGTGCAGAGCGTCGACGAGCTGGTCACGGTGCTGGCGTGGCGCGCCCCGCGGCGCGGTGGGCGCCTGCGTGACGAGACGGTCCGGTGGACGATGGCCGAAGCCGCCACCCTGGGCGTCATCGCGCTCGGCGGGCTCACCACCGCGACCGCGGCCCTGCTCGCCGAGGACCGGCAGGGCGCGCTGACGGCGATGACCGACGCGATGCCCGACCCCATCGCCCACGTGCTGGTGCAGGCCGACCTCACCGTCGTCGCGCCGGGGCCGCTGGAGCCCGAACTGGCGGCGGAGATCAAGACGGTCGCCGACGTGGAGTCGGCCGGGCACGCGACGGTGTACCGGATCACCGAGCAGACGGTGCGCCGGGCGCTCGACGCCGGGCGCACCGCCGACGAGCTGCACGAACTGTTCCGCGAGCGCTCCGCGACGCCGGTGCCGCAGTCGCTGACCTACCTGATCGACGACGTGGCCCGGCGGCACGGGCGGTTGCGGGGCGGGGCGGCGGCGTCGTTCCTGCGCTGTGACGACGAGGTGCTGCTCGCCGAGGTCCTCGGCCACCCGGTGGCGGAGGAGTACGAGCTGCGCCGCATCGCGCCGACGGTCCTGGTCAGCCCGGTCCCGCTCGCCGAGGTGATGGACGGGCTGCGGGCGGCCGGTTTCGCCCCGGCCGCGGAAGGCCCGGACGGGCGCGTGCTGGACCTGCGGCCGAGCGGACGGCGCATCCCGCCGAGGAACCGGCAGGCGCGGCGCGTGCTGCCCGAGCCCAACGGGGCCAACCCTGAGCAGCTCGCCCAGGTCGTCGCGCACCTGCGAGCCGGGGACCGGGCGGCGAGCCGCCGGCGTGGCGCGGAGGTGCGGCTACCCGGCGGTGGCGGCGGCTCGGACACGGCGGCGACGATGGCGCTGCTGGCGCGCGCGACCCGCGAGCGGCGTGAGGTGTGGATCGGGTTCGTCGACTCGCACGGCACGGCGAGCCAGCGCATCGTCACGCCCGCGCACGTCGGCGGCGGGGTCCTGCACAGCACGGACGACGAGCGCTATCCGCTGCACCGCATCACGTCCGCCGCCCTCGTCGAGGACTGAGCTAAAGCCTGTATCGGAGTGGTTTGCGTGGCGGTGCGGGTAGCGGCCCCTCTCGTCTCCCACCACCACCCCTCACGAACGCTCCGCGGCTGTGCCTCCCACCACGCAGGCGCTGTCCTCGCGAGGAACCGCCCACCCGTCGCCCGCCGCCACCCTCAACGGACGCGCTCCGCGCGGCCAACCCCCTTCAAACCCGCGGCGGTGCCGGTTGCTCGGGTGGTGCAAAAGACTGAAAGCGGCGGCTCCACCACTTCGAAACACAACCTAAAGCGCCCGCAGTCCTTCCAGGACCCGTGCCATGAACTCGCGGGACGAGCGGTCGCCGAAGGACAGGCCCGGCTGGTGCAGCACCACGAGTTCGAGGTTGTCCATGTCGCTCACCAGCACCTTCACCACGTTCAGCGGCAGGTGCAGGAACGCGGCGATCTCCGCGATGGACCGCGGTTCGACGCACAGGTCGCAGATCCGGCGGTGCTGCACGGACGCCGCGCCCTGGTACCGGCGACCGCGCTCGCTCGTCGACACCAGCGTTTCGAGCGCCAGCTCGTAGTCGGGCCGCGTGCGGCCGCGGGTGTGCGCGTACGGGCGCATCATCGTCCGCTGGCGGACGGCCGTCGGCGCCGGGGCGGAAGCGCCAGGCCATTCCGTGGCGGCCGGGATCGTGGCGGTTTCCCACTCCCGCGCGGAGGGCTGGCGCGGCCAGTCGCGCTGCGCGTCCGGCCACTCGCGGGCGGGCGGCCAGTCGGCCACGGGCGCGTCGCCCGGCCAGTCGCGGCTCACGTCGGATTCGTCCGGCCACCGCGGCGCGGGCTGGGCGGGCCAGCTCTGGTCACCGGGCAGGGCACGGCGACGGCGACGGCCGCCGCTCTCCACCGGTTCCGGCAGCAGGGGCGGCTCGGTGCGCGGCAGGGGCGGGCGTTCGTCGGCACGCGTGTGGCGCCCGCCTGCCGACGGGCGCTGCCGGGCGTGCAGCGAGCGCACCCGCATCAGCACCGCGGCGCGGTCGAGCTTGAAGCGGGCGGGCGAGTCGAGTTGTTCGCGGTCGGCTCCCTGGTGCAGCGCTTCCCACGCATCGGGGCCGGGGTTCTCGGGGCGGATCGGCATCCCTGTCACTACCCGTGCATCCCACCCTGGAGCTGCATCCGCAGCTCGGGAGTCATCTGCTGCCCGACGCGGTCCACGAGGAGGGTCATCTCGTAGGCCACCGTGCCGATGTCGCAGTTCGGTGCGGCCAGCACGGCCAGGCTCGACCCGTCGCTGATGGACATCAGGAACAGGTAGCCCCGCTCCATCTCGACGACGGTCTGGTTCACGTTGCCCGCCTCGAAGCACCGTGCGGCGCCGAAGGTGAGGCTGACGAGGCCGGACGCGACGGCGGACAGCTGGTCCGCCCTGTCCTTGGGCAGACCGTCCGAAGCGGACAACAGCAGCCCGTCGGCGGAGACGACGACGGCGTGTGCGGCGCCGGGGACCCTGCGCACGAAGTCGGTGATCAGCCAGCCGAAGCTGCCGGTCTGGAATGCCGGGGCGCTCACTCCTACCTCCTCGCCGTCGCTCAAGGTCGCGATTATTCCCTGCCAGGGTATTCCCCCTGGCGTTCTTGTCGACCCGCGAAGACGGGTGGTTCCCATCTTCACCCCAACGGCCGTACCCGGAAGGTGATCGGGCAAACACTCAGCCTGGCTGCAACGCCGAATCCCGCGCGATCGCGTGCTCCACGACCGAGATGAGCACCTGCTTCGCGGATTCACGCTCCCGTGCGTCACACGCGATGATCGGTACGTGGTCGCCGATGGTCAGCGCGTGCCGCACGTCCTCGATCTGGTGGTGCAACAACCGGTCGAAGCAGTTGATCGCCACGATGTAGGGCAGTTTCCGGTTCTCGAAGAAGTCGATCGACGGGAACGCGTCGGCCAGCCGCCGGGTGTCGACCAGCACGACGGCACCGATCGCGCCGAGCGCCAGGTCGTCCCACATGAACCAGAACCGGTGCTGCCCCGGCGTCCCGAACACGTACAGGACGAGGTCCGAGTCCAGCGAAAGCCTGCCGAAGTCCATCGCGACGGTCGTGGTGACCTTGTTGGGGGTCGCGGAGATGTCGTCGACGGACAGGCTCGCCTCCGTCATCTGCGCTTCCGTCGTGAGCGGGTCGATCTCCGACACCGCACCGACCAGGGTGGTCTTGCCCGCGCCGAAGCCGCCGGCGACCACGATCTTGGCCGACTGCGTCGGCCCGTTGGCCGCCGACGTGTTCGCGTCGGAGTCAAATTCTCCGAAGCCCACTGAGCACCCTCTCCATGAATTCGATACTGGGACGATCGCCGACCGTGGCCGCGTTGTGGACGAGGACGAGGCCGAGCCCGGCGACGTCACCGATGAGCACCCGGACGACACCGAGCGGCAATCGCAGGTAGGCGGCCACCTCGGCCACCGAACGCGTGTCCAGGCACAGCCCGCAGATCGAGCGGTGCTCGGGCACCTGCACCCGGTCGAGCGCACGCCCGCGCTCGCTGGTGGACACGAGCGACTCGATCTTCAGGTCGTAGGTCGGCTTGGTGCGGCCCTTGGTCCGGAAGTACGGCCGGACCAGGCCGGACGTCTCGGCCGGCGACGGCGGCATCGCCGTGGGCACCGCCGGGATCGAGGGCAGGCTGGGATGACCACCGACGCCGGGGTTGCTGACCGGACCGGGGCCGGGAGCGACCGGCCGGTAGGCGGGGAACTCCCCGCTCGGCGGCCCGCCGTCGGCGCGGCCGCCGAACAGCTCCGCCCCCGGACCGGACAGCAGCCGGTCGCCGAAGTCGTTCACCCTGTGCTCACCGACCCCGGGGTAGGACGGCGGGCCGCCGAGGTCCTCGGCCTCACCCGCACGCCGCTGCTGCCAGGCGCGGTCCACCCTGGCGCGGAAGCGCGTCCAGTCGTCGTCGGGCGGCACGTTGTGCCAAGGCTCGCCGGCTGCCGAGCCGGAATCGTCGGCGCTTCTGCCCATCCGGTTCCCGTCCAAGTCCGTCGATCGACCCGCATTCACCGCAGTCCCTCCGTGCGCCGCGCGTCACGCGCGAGCGGCTCCCTGGAGCTGCGCCCGCAGCTCGGGCGTCAACTGCTGCCCGACGCGGTCGACCAGGAGGGTCATTTCGTACACCACCAGCCCGATGTCGCTGTCGGGCGACCCCAGCACCGCGAGGCACGAGCCGTCCGAAACCGACATCAGGAACAGGAAGCCGTTCGCCATCTCGACCACGGTCTGCGCGACCGGGCCGCCTTCGAACACCTTCGCCGCACCGCGGGCGAGGCTGGTCAGCCCGGAGGCGACCGCCGCCAGCTGGTCGGCCCTGTCCTTGGGCAGGCCGCGCGAGGCGGCCAGCATGAGCCCGTCCGCGGACACGACCACGGCGTGCGCCGCACCGGGCACGCGGTGCACGAAGTCCGTGATGAGCCAGGCGAAACCGTTCGGCCCGCTCTGCGGCTTGGCGCCTCCCGGTTGCAGGGAACCCGCGCGTGTCACTGTCACTCCTCACTGCCGAACTGGGGCGGGGTCGCGTCCCCGCCGGTCACCGAAACGCTCTCCCCGGACCGCTCGCGGAGGGCGTGCCGGCCTGAGCGGTAGCCCTGCTGGAAGCTCACCATACGTTCGCGGGCGGCGGTGGCGGACCGCGTGATCGCGCTCGCCCCCGGCCTGCCCGACGTCGTGTCGGTGAAGGAGGCACCGCTCGGTGTGCTGCTCGTGGCCGTCACCGAACCCGGCATCAGGTACGCGTTGGGCACCCGCTTGGGCAGGCCGGCCTCGGTCACTTCCTCGCTCTTGGGCTCCAGGAGCGACTGGGCCTTCTGCCAGCCCTCGTCGGCGACGCTGCTCCAGGCGTCCTCGGGCACCGTTTCGACCGCCCGGTGCGCGGCCGTTTCCTCGAGATCTCCCGTCATCGGGCGCTCGGACGCCTCCTCCCCGCGGGTGTCCTGCTCCTCTTCGCCTTCCTGGGTGAACCAGCGCGACACGACCGACTGGTAGATCGGGAGCCGCTTGGTCGGCACGTCGTCCTCCAGCACCCCGCTCTGCTGCACGGGCTGCTCCTCGGGCACCGGCTCCGGTTGGACCACCGGCACGTACTGCGGCTCCCGCTTCGGCAGTTCGAGCGGGGTGAACCGGTTCCCGTTGAGCTGCGGGCGGTTCGCGGGCGCCGGGCCCGCCGAACCACCCCGGCTGAGGAACGCGGCGCTCGACGAACCCGCGACGAGGTCGTCGAGGCTGATCGGCTGCGCGAGCGGGGTCAGCCCGGCCGAGGTCTGCTCGGAGCCGACCGACTCGGGCCTCGGCCGCTGCGCGGGCACCGACGGGATGTCCGGCAGCGAGGTCTCCAGCTGCGACGGCGGGGGCATCGGCGCCTCGGGGACGACCGGCCCGAGCAGCTCGGCCGGCACCACGACGCGGGCGATGACGCCGCCCTCGATGTCCTCGTTCTCCCGCAGCCGCACCTCGATGCCGTGCCGCTGCGCGAGCCGCGCGACCACGTACAGGCCCATCCGCCGGGTCACCGACACGTCGAGGTCCGGCGGGTCGGCCAGCCGCTGGTTGGCCTCGGCGACCTGCTCCTCCGACATGCCGACACCGCGGTCGGTGATCTGGATGGCCAGCGCCTTGCGCCGCGTCACCACGGCGCGCACGCTCACCTTCGTCTCCGGCTCGGAGAAGTAGGTGGCGTTGTCGAGCAGCTCGGCGAGCAGGTGCACGAGGTCGTGCACGGTCAGCCCGCGCACCGCGACCTCGGGGATGACACCGACCTCGACCCGCGCGTACTGCTCGATCTCCGACACCGCGGCGCCGATGACGTCCGCGGCGGGCACCGGCTTGGGCACCGACTTCGCCAGCCCGGCGCCCGAGAGCACCAGCAGGCTTTCACCGTTGCGCCGCAGCCGGGTCGCGAGGTGGTCGAGCTCGAACAGGCTCGCGAGGTGGTCGGGGTCCTGCTCGTCGGCCTCGAGCCGGTCGATGACGCCGAGCTGGCGCTCCACCAGGCGCTGCGAGCGCCGCGAGAGGTTGACGAAGATGCCGTTGACGTTCTCGCGCAGCAGTGCCTGCTCCGCCGCCATCTTGACGGCCTGCTCGTGCACCTCGTCGAACGAGCGGGCGAGCTCGCCGATCTCCTCGCGCGTGTTGATCGGCACCGGTTCGACGGCCTTCGCGGCCGCCTCCATCGGTTCCGGGTCGTCGAGGATCTTCGTGACCGTCTGCGGCAGCCGTGTGTAGGCGATCTCCAGCGCGCTCGTGCGCAGGACCCGGATCGGCTTGAGCATGACCCGCGCGACGAGGAACGTCAGCAGCAGCGCGGCGGCGAGCGCGACGAGCACGATGAGGATATCGCGCCAGGCGGCCATCGTGGCCTCGCTCGCCAGCGACGCCGACCGGGCCCGCACGTCGTTCAGCAGCGCGCTCTCGATCGTGCGCAGCTTGTTCAGGTTGGCGCCGCTGTTGGTGACCAGCTCGTTGCGGTTCACGCCGAGCGGGCCGCCGTTGTCGGCCCGCGCCAGCACGGTCGCGGCGATGCGCGCCCTGCCGTCGACGTCCGGGCCGCTCACGGTGTCGGTGAACTGCTGCACCTGTTCCGGGGTGGCGTTCGCCTGGAACTGGGCGAGCGCGGCGGCGGCGCTGAACTGCGCGGCCTGCGCCCCCTCCAGCAGCAGACCGGAGAACTGGCCGCGCAGCAGCGCGATCTCGATCGCGGCGTCCTCGCGGACCGTGAACTCCTTGAGCTGGCTCAGCGCCTGCACGCTCGCGCCCTCGCGCAGCAGGTTCTGGTCCGTCACCGACGACGTCATCTCGCGGCCCAGCTGGATCAGCGAGTCCAGCACCGAGGAGTAGGCGTTGAACGCGGCCTGCTCGGAGAACGGCGGCGTGTTCACGGACGAGCGCAGCGGGCCGAGCGCGTCGAGGCGCTCCAGGCCGCGGTCGTACCGCTCCTTGCTCGCCGCGTCGTCCACCTTCAGGTCGGCGGTCGACCGGCGGAGGTCCGCCACGGCGACATCGGACTGCTGGATCTGGCTGTTGAGCGCGCTCTGCAGGTCGACGTCGCCGGGGGTGACGATCTTGGCGACCGCCAGCATCCGCTCGCCCTGGAGCTGGTGCACCACGTTGGTCACCTTGAGCGCGAGGTCGACCTGCGCCGTGGTCTGGTTGAGCTGGCCCGCCGTGTGCAGCTCGTCGACCGCCCGCAGGCCGCCGAGGACCAGCGCCGTCACGGTCGGGATCGCCAGCACCAGCGCCAGCTTGGAGCGCAGCTTCCAGTTCTTCAGACCCAGCGATGACCCGGAGGAGGGCGCCGAACTCTGCCGCGCAGGCTGCCCCGCTATGTCTGGGGTGTCTTCTTTCGGCACCGCTGTACCACCATCAATCCCACCAGAAGTGGACCCGAAGCTCGGATTGCAGGTGCAGAGGGTAGCGAAGAGCGGGTGAAGATGTAACCCTTCCTGGGCAACCGCAAGAAACGGTGCTCCAGAAAGAATTTCCGACCTGAGACAATAGGTGCTGCGCGGTCACATTAGACCACTGTGCGTAGTGCTCCTCATCCGAATGGACCTGATCAGGTGATCAACATCACTGGGCTGAGCAAGAACGACCCCGCGCCCGGCGAGACGCCGGTGGCCATGCTCGAAGTCGAAGGACTGAACCACCGCTTCGGCAGTGGTCCGGACGCCCACGCGGCGGTGCGCGACCTGACCTTCACCGTCTCGGCGGGGCAGCTCGCCTGCATCGTGGGGCCGTCCGGCTGCGGCAAGTCGACGCTGCTGCGGTGCATCGCCGGGCTCATCAAGCCGACCGGCGGCAAGGTGCGGTTGCACGGTGACGAAGTGCAAGGTGTGCCCGCGGACCTCGCCGTGGTTTTCCAGGACTACAGCCGTTCCCTTTTTCCCTGGCTCACGGTCGCCGGAAACGTCGAATTCCCGTTGCGGTCACTGGGGATCGGCAAGGAGGAACGGCGCCGCCGCGTCGAGGAGGCGCTGGGCTGGGTGGGCCTCGCCGGTTCCCAGCGGAAGTTCCCGTGGCAGCTGTCCGGCGGCATGCAGCAGCGCGTGTCGATCGCGCGGGCGCTCGCGAGCCGTCCCGCGCTGCTGCTGATGGACGAGCCGTTCGCGTCGGTCGACGCCCAGACCCGGTTCGAGCTGGAGGACCTGCTGCGCACGGTCCAGCGCGAGCAGGGCAGCACGGTCCTGCTGGTCACGCACGACATCGACGAGAGCGTCTACCTCGCCGACCGGGTGCTCGTGCTGTCGTCGTCCCCCGCCACGATCGTCGCCGACCTGCCGGTGGACCTGCCCGCGGAACGCGACCAGATCACCACGCGCGAGTCCGCGGAGTTCGTCGCGCTGCGGGGCGAGGTGGCCCGGCTGCTGCAGAAACGAGCGGCGTGACGATGCCGGTCACCGTTCGCGACGCCGTGCGCGCGCTCATGCGCGAGTGGAAGCTGACCACGGTCTTCGGCAACCCCGGCAGCACGGAACTGCGGTTCCTCGCCGACTGGCCCGACGACTTCCGGTACGTGCTGGGCCTGCAGGAGGCGAGCGTCGTCGCGATGGCCGACGCCTACGCCCAGCTGACCCGCAACGCTGCCGTCGTCAACCTGCATTCCGCAGGAGGCGTGGGGCACGGGCTGGGCAACCTCGTGACGGCGTTCCACAACCGCGCGCCCCTGATCGTGGTCGCCGGCCAGCAGTCGCGGTCGCTGCTGCCCGCCGACCCGTTCCTCGGCGCGCTCGAACCCACGGAGTTCCCGCGGCCGTACGTGAAGTGGGCGTGCCAGCCGGCGCGGGCCGAGGACGTGCCCGCCGCGTTCGCGCGCGCCTACCTGCTCGCCACGCAGGCCCCGGCGGGGCCGGCCTTCCTGTCCGTTCCCGCCGACGACTGGGACGAGCCCGCCGAGCCGGTCCCGGCGCCGCCGCGGCTCGCGAGCTTCGCCCCGGACGAGACCGCGCTGGCCGAGGTGGCCGCCGCGCTGAACGCGGCGCGCAAGCCCGCACTGGTCGTCGGGGCCACTGTGGACGGTGACGACGCGGTGCCGGAAACCGTTGCGCTGGCGGAGAAAACCCGGGCCGCGGTGTGGGCCGCGCCGTTCTCGGCCCGCAGCTCCTTCCCGGAGGACCACGACCTGTTCGCCGGGTTCCTCGCCCCGAACCGGGCCGCCGTCGCGACCGCGCTCGCGGAGTACGACGTCGTGGTCGTGCTGGGCGCGCCCGCCTTCACCTACCACGTCGTCACCGGTCCCGGACCCGCCATGCCGCCGCTGTACGTGCTCAGCGACGACCCGCAGGTGCTCGCGCGGGCGCCGATGACGGCGGGGGTGCTGACGACGCCGCGTGCGGGCATCGCGCGGCTGGCCGAACTGGTGTCCGACACGGGACGTGCGGCACCGGCACCGCGGCCGCGCCCGGCCCGGCTGCCCGAACCCGCCGCCGGTGAGCCGCTGACCGGCGCGTTCGTCTACCAGACCCTCGCGGACCTGCTCCCCGAAGACGCGCTCGTCGTGGAGGAGGCGCCCACGCACCGGCAGGACATGCAGCAGCACCTGCCGATCCGCTCGCGGGGACGCGGCTTCCTGACGATGTCCAGCGGCGTGCTGGGGTACGGCCTGCCCGCCGCGGTGGGCGCCGCGCTGGCCGAGCCGGGGCGGCAGGTGGTCGCGGTGCTCGGGGACGGCAGCAGCATGTACAGCATCCAGGCGCTGTGGACCGCGGCGCGGCAGCAGACGCCGGTGACGTTCGTGGTGCTCGACAACGGCGAGTACGCGGCCGTGCGCCGCCACGCCGTCCGCAGCGAGTCCGGGAAGGTCCCGGGGATCGAACTGGGCGGCCTCGGCTTCGGCGACCTCGCGAAGGGCCTCGGCTGCGCGGCCGCGGAGGCCGGGACGGCGGACGAGCTGCGCTCCGCACTGCGGAACGCGCTGGCCGCCCCGGTCCCGACGGTGGTGCACGTCCGGCTGGGGTGATTTCGGTGCGGCTCCGCCGTTTTCGGACGGCGGAGCCGCTTTCAGTCCAGCACCTCCGAGCGGAAGCCGGGGTGCCAGGCGAGCGCCCGCCGCTCCGCGACGGTCAACAGCAGGTTGGACACGTACCCGAGCACGCTGACCAGCACGATCCACGCCCACATCACGTCGAGCTCGAAGCCGAACTGGGCGTTGATCAGGCGGTAGCCGATGCCGCTGTCGCTGCCCGTCAGCTCCGACACGATCATCAGGATGATCGCGATCGCCAGCGCCAGCCGCAGCCCCGCGAACACCTTCGGCAGCGCCGCGGGCAGCACGACCCCGAAGATCCACCGCCTGCCGCCGATCCGGAAGGCCCGCGCGGTCTCGATCTTCACGTCGTCCACCGACCTGGCCCCGTCGATCGTGTTGAGCAGGATCGGCCAGATCGTGCCCCACAGGATCGTCACCAGCTCCATCCGCGTCCCGATGTGGAACATCACCAGGAACACCGGCACCAGCAGCGTCGCGGGCACCGAGCGGGCGAAGAAGAACATCGTCGAGACGTAGTCGGTGAGCACGGGCGAGCGGCCGAGCGCCAGCCCGAGCGGCACCCCGACCGCGATCGCGATCAGCCACCCCGCCAGCAGTTTGCCCAGGCTCGGCAGCAGGTCGTGCGTCACCGCGTCGGTGACCCACAGGTGCGCGGCCGGGCCGGAGAACCACACCCGCCCCGCCGCCTCCGCGATCCGCGTCGGCGACGGGAAGTACGGGTTGTCCGCCAGCACCGTCAGCAGCTGCCACAGCAGCAGGAACCCGGCGAACACCGCCCAGCGCCGGGCGAAGTCACGCCACCGCGTGCTCACACCGCACCTCCTGTCGCCGCCCAGCCCAGCCAGCGCCGCTGGGCGCTGAGCAGTGCCGTGTTGACGAGGTAGCCGGCGAGCCCGGTGAAGATCGTCCCGGCGAGCACGATGTCCATCCGCAGCGAACCGCTGCCCCAGTGGTAGACGAACTGCCCGACACCCACGCTCGTCCCCGTCAGGAACTCGGTGCTGACCAGCACGATCAGGCCGATCGCCGCGGACAGGCGGATCCCCGTCAGCACGAACGGCGCGATGCTCGGCAGCACCACCGCGTACACCAGGCGCGGCCGCGGCGTGCGGAAGGCCCGTGCGGTGTCCAGCACCTGGCGGTCGATCTCCGAGATCGCGTACACCGTGTTGAACAGGATCGGCCACACCGACGCGAATGTGGCGAGCGCGATCTTCATCTGCGCCCCGCTGCCGAGCACCAGCGTCGCCAGCGGGATCAGCGCCACGGTCGGCAGCGGTCTCAGGAACTCGATGAGCGGGCCGGTGACCAGCCGCAGCGGCCGGATGCTGCCGAGCAGCAGGCCGAGCGGGATGGCGATGACCGAGGCGAGCAGGAGCGTGATGAGCCAGGCCAGCAGGGTCGCCGCGACGGCCCGCTGGAACTCGGCGTCACCGAACAGCGCGAAGAAGCGCGTGATCACGGTGGACGGCGGGGGCAGCACCCCGGCCTTGACCACACCCGAGCGGCTGACCGCCTCCCACAGCAGCAGGAAGACGGCCAGCCCGGCGAGCCGGCGGAGAACGGTGCGCATGGGATCAGACTTGGGGCGTCGGCACGATCAGGTTCGCGGCGTCCAGCTGCGCGGTCATGCCACCGTAGTTCTGCAGCAGGGTGATCACGCGCTGGAGCTGCGTGGGGTTGGTGGACGTCGGGAACGTGTCGATGTTGAGCAGCGTCGCCGTCGCGGCGTCCACACCGGACAGATCGGGCAGCACCTGCGCGACCTTCGAGCGGTCCGCCGCGTCGCGCTGCGCGGGGATCATGGCGCGCTGGAACGCCGCGACCGTCTTCGGGTTCGCTTCGATGAACTTGGTCGTCGCGATGTAGCCGGTGTTCGGGATGTTCGCCGTCGAACCGGTGACGATCTTCATGACCGGGACCAGCCCCTGCTTCTGCTGCGCCGTGGTCAGGTAGGGCTCGACCTCGACCCCGGCGTCCAGCTGGCCGCTCGCGATCGCGGCCGGGATGTTCGGGAACGTGACCGGCTGGTAGGACACCGAGTTCGGGTCGACGTCGTTGTCCTTCAGCGTGGCGCGCACCAGCAGCTCGGCCGCCGACTTCGACGCCTGGATGCCGACCTTCTTGCCGACCAGGTCCTTCGGGCCGCGGATACCGGAGTCGGGCTTGGCGATGACGAGCTGCGAGGTCTCGTTGGCCGTGTCGCCGTCCACCACGATCTTCGCGTCGAGCGACCTGTTGGCGATCGCGGTGAAGAACGACACGTAGTTGATCACCGCGAAGTCCAGCTCGCCGTTGATCAGCGCCGGGATCGCCTGCGGGCCCTGCGCGAAGGGCTTCAGCGTGACCTCGAGGCCCTCGTTCTTGTAGTACCCGTACTTCTCCGCGAGCTTGCTGCCCACGCTGCCCTGGCTGCTGAGGATCCCGACGGTGATCTTGCTCTTCTCCACCGGGCCGGAGCCGTTCCCACCCGAGGACGACTTCGAGTCCGAGCCGTTCAGCACGCTGCAGCCGGTGGCCACGAGCGGTGCGGCGAGGGTGGCGCCAAGGGCGAGCCGGAGCACGCTCCGACGGGTGGTATTGCTCACGTTAGCTGACATTTTTACGACGCTCCTGACGCGGCGTATCGAAGGACGAATATCTGACTACTCCATGTGATTCGGTGAGTGATCGACCATCCCCACCGAGACCTGGCCGGGCGCAACCTACCGCAAACGCCGCTTCCCGCAACACCCCGATTTGATCATGATCCGGTATCGGTCACGCCCCGTCCGGCAATGTCCCCGCGAGGGACCTGACCTGCCGGTAGGCCGCGTAGCGCCCGTTTTCGCCCGCCCCGCCGAATGGCGCACGAAAACTGCGCGGAAACGGGTGTTCCCAATAGGACGTTCAGCCGAATGCGGTGATCACACCGAGTCGGGAAAGAAGCAAGGCGACATTTGCCGAGGGCAAGTCGAAGCAGGGCCCCCATTCCGGGAGCCCTGGGATTGCCGGTCACACCCGCGCCGGGGCGGTCACTGCGCGGGCGCGTCCTCGCCGTGCCGGGTGGCGCTGCGCGCCTCACGCGCGCGGTTGAAGCCGTCCTGCAGCCGCGCCATCCGGCCGCGCACCGCCTCGGGGTCGAGCTGGAGCGTGGGTGGGTCGGCCGGCTCCGGCCGGGCGTGCCGCGCCCCGTTCAGGCGCGCCGCGATGGGCCCGCCCTCCTCCGGGGTCTCCTCCGGCGGGGGCACGGGCGCGTGCTCCCCCGTGTAGAACCACTGCGACAGCACCGCCTGGTACGCCGGCATGCGCTCGGTCGGCTCGTCGTCCTCCAGGTAGTACCGCTCCCGCTCGTCGTCGTCCTCCGACGGCCAGTCCGGGGTCTGCTCGTCCACGACGGGCACGCGGGGCGCGGGCTCCGGGATCGCGGGCAGCGCCAGCGGCCCCTCCGCCACCTCGGGCTCGGGTTCCTCCTCGACGACGACGGGCTCGGGCTCCGGCCGCGGCGGCTGCGCCACCACGAGGTCCGCGGGCACGACGACCGTCGCCACCAGGCCGCCGCCGTCCGCCGAGCGCAGCCGGACCCCGATGTCGTGCCGCGCGGCGAGCGACGCGACCACGAACAGGCCCATCCGGCGGGACACCTCGACATCCACCTCCGGCGGGTTGGCCAGCCGGGCGTTCGCGCGCTGGATCTCCGGCTCGGGCATCCCGGCGCCGGAGTCGGTGATGTGCACCTGCCACGCGCCGTCGTCCCCGACCGCGCTCACGACGGTGACCGTCGAGTCCGCCGGGGAGTACAGCGTCGCGTTCTCCAGCAGCTCGGAGATCACGTGCACGAGGTCGCTGCACGCCTCGCCGCGGATCGCCAGGTCCGGCGCCGCCGTCAGCTCGATCCGCTGGTAGTGCTCCACTTCGGACAGTGCCGCACCGATGATCTCCTCGGCGGGCACCGGTTCCGTGCGGTCGTCCCCGAGGTCCTGCCCGGACAGCACGAGCAGGTTCTCGCTGTTGCGGCGCATCCGGGTCGCGAGGTGGTCCAGTTCGAACAGTCCGCCCAGCGTTTCCGGGTCCTGCTCGTGGGCCTCCATCCGGTCGAGCACGGCGAGCTGCCGCTCGACGAGGGCCTGCGTGCGGCGCGACAGGTTGACGAACATCGCGTTCACGTTCTCGCGCAGCAGCGCCTGTTCGCCCGCGAGCCGCACGGCCTCGCCGTGCACCGCGTCGAACGCACGCGCCACCTGGCCCAGCTCCTCGCGGCTGAACACCGGCACCGGCTCGATCCCGCGCCGCCGCGCGGCACCCTCCGGCTGCGGGTCGGCGAGGATGTTCTCGACCGCCTCGGGCAGCCGGTGCTCGGCGACGTCGAGCGCGGTGCGCCGCAACGCCCGCAGCGGCCGCAGCAGCGAGCGCGCGATGATCACCGCCAGCACCGCGCACAGCACGAGCACGCCCAGCACAACCCCCGCGTTGGCGATCGCGGACCGGCGCGCGCCGGTCGCCAGCGCGTCGATCTTCGTCTGGGTCTCCGCCTGGAGCGCCTGCTGGACCTGGTAGGCGAGGTTGATCGTGTAGGTGGCGGCGGTGTCCCACTGTTGCGGGTCGAGCCCGCTGAGGTTCTGCCCCATCTCGGCACGGGTGATCGCCGACTCGACGAGGTTGTTGCCGGTGTCGACGATCAGCCCGATCACCGTGTCGTCGTACATCCGCTGCTCGGCGGGCGTGGCGAACTTCCGGAAGTCGTTGCGCGCGGCGTTGAGCTCGGCGTCCGCACCGAGCAGCGCCCGCAGCTGGTCGGTGGACAGCCGGTTCTCCTGCAGCGCCTCCGCGAGCAGCGCGCGTTTGACCGACATCTGGTCCTTCACGCGCGCGAGCGCGCTCGCGGCGAGCCGCAGCCGGGACAGCTCCGGGTCGCTGACGTCGGCGACGGACTGGTCGGACAGGTCGAGCACCCCGCCGATCAGCTCGCGGTAGGAGCGGAGCGTGGCGTCGGCGGGGAGGCTGGAGTGCTCGGTCGCGAACCGCAGGCCCGTCAGCACGGTCAGCCGGGCCAGCGTGGACTGCAGCTCGGTCACCCCGGTTTCGGACAGCTTCGGCCGCTCGGCCCCGAACTGCCGGTCCACGGTGCCGATCGCCGCGTCCACCTTGGCGCGCTGGTCCCGCAGCTCGCCGAGGTCGCCCTGCCGTCCGCCCGCGACGAACCGCACGCTCAGGTCCCGTTCGCGCTGCAGCTGCTGGACGAGGTCGTTGACGCCCGCGCGGACGCGCCCGTTCGCGGACAGCTCCGCGAGTTCGTCCGCGTGTGCCAGGTCCTGCCGGACCTGCAGGCCGACGAGGCCGAGCACGGTGACCGCGGGGATCGCCAGCACCGCGATCAGCTTCGTGCGCAGCCGCCAGTTGCGCAGCCGCCACCGGCTGCCGGCCCTGATCTCCGGCCGCCGCTCCGGTGCGCCACCGTCGGGACGCTTGCGCGGACGGGCCATCGACTTCCTTCGTTCGCTGCTCGGTTGAATACGCACCGTTACCGGCACGAAGCCGTTAACCTACTAGAGAGGAACCGGGCTCGTGCACGTCCGAGTCGCTCTCTACTCTCGGTGCGATCCGTCGGCGATGGTATTGGGCCTGCATCCTAAGCTCCACCTCCGACCGATGTTTTCCTTCGCCCGGCAGGGGGGTCGCATGCGGACAGTAGCGATCTTGCTGGTCGCCGTCCTCGGCCTGCTCACCGCGTGTGACACCTCGGCGGGGACCGGGCCGCAGGGGGGTCAGGGCCGGCTGGAACGGGCGGACCTGCGGGTCGGCGTGGGCAACCCGATCGACACGGCCCCGCTGCGGATCGCGGTCGCTGACGGTTCGTTCACCCGCGCCGGCCTGCACGTCGAGCTCGTCGAGACGGCGGATCCGCTGGGTGACCTGACCGCGGGGAAGGTGGATGTGGCGTTCGCCACGGACGTCGCGCTCTTCGCGGCGGCGGCCCGCGGCACCCCCATCCAGCTCCAGGGCGAGGCGTACACGTCGGCGCCGTTCACGATGGCCCTGGTGACACTTCCGGGCTCGACGTACACCGAGCTGTCGAGCCGGAAGACCCCGAAGATCGCGGTGGACCAGGAGAACGACCTCGGGGCACTGGCGGCCCGCTCGATGTTCGCGACCGCGGGCGGGGATCCGACGAAGATCAAGTTCGTGCCACGGTCCTATCCGGACATGCCGGCGGCACTGCGGGACGGCTCCGCGGACGCGGCGCTGATGACCGAGCCGTACATCACCAAGGCGCAGCAGGAGCTCGGCGCCAGGACGCTGGCCGACTCGTCACGCGGCGCGACGAAGGACTTCCCCGTCTCGGCCTACGCGGCGAGCGGGTTGTTCGCGCAGGCCAACGTGCACACGCTCGCGGTGTTCCGGCAGGTGCTCGCGGACGCGCAGCAGCGGGCGGCCGACCAGTCCGTCGTGCGGCAGGCGCTGCCCCGCCTCGCGGGGATCGACGACACGACGGCGGCCCTGATCGCGCTCGGCCAGTACCCGACGTCGCTGAGCGGTGTCCGGCTCCAGCGCGTCGCCGACCTCATGCACAGCATGGGGATGCTCAACGCCCGCCTCGACGTCCAGTCCCTCCTGCCGAAGGACGGAAACCCCTAGCCCGCCGCCCGGGCGGCCGCGACGCGGTCCGCGATGTGGTCGATGACCACGTTGACCGCGCGGCGGTAGGGGGTGGCGTCCCGGTTCACCTGGGACAGCAGCATGCCGCCCTGGATCGCGGCCAGCAGCGCGACCGCGAGCGCCGAGACGTCCTCGTCCGCCGGGAGGTCGCCGCGCTCGCGCATGCGGGCGAGCCCGGCTTCGATCGCCGCCTGCCACGCGGCGAACCCCGTGGCCAGGCCGAGGCGGGCCGAGGGGTCGATGTCCGACAGCTCGCTCGCGAGCGAACCGATCTCGCAGCCCCCTTCGCAGTGCACCGCGTCCAGGCGGACGGCAGCGCGCTCGCACCATTCACGCAACGCCTCGACGCTGTCGAGGTGGTCGAGCAGGGGCCGCTGCTGTTCGAGCTTCACGGTGCTCTGGTACTCGATCACCGCCGCCGTGAGGCCCTTCTTGTCCCCGAAGTAGTGGTAGATCTGCGAGGCGCTCACCTGGGCACGGCGCTGCACGTCGGGGATGCTCGTGCCGGCCACGCCCTGCTTGAACATCAGCTCGGCGGCCGCGCGCAGGATGCGGTCTCGCGTGCGACGGCCACCCTCGGTGCTCGCCGCCTTGGCCCTGGTCTCGACACTGCGCGTCGCCATGGCAACCAGCCTAGCAAAGATTGGAATTGACTTTCCAATCTCGCGCTTCCTACGGTTGGAGAGATCATTCCAAGCGACCCGGAAAGGCGAAGCTCATGGCTCTCGACCCCCAGATCCAGACCGTGCTCGACGACCTGCCCGCGACCCCCGCGGCCAACACCCTCACCGTGGCGGAGAACCGGGCCGCCGGGCTCGCGTTCACCTCGTTCGCCGGAGACGTCGTCCCGGTCCGCGAGGTGCGCGACACCACCTTCCGCAACGGCGACCACGACGTCCCGGTCCGCATCTACACCCCCGAGACGGTCCCGGGCCCGGCCGCGCCGGTGACGGTGTTCTTCCACGGCGGCGGCTGGGTGTTCGGTGACCTCGACAGCCAGGACCACTTCGCCAGGATCGTCGCGACGCGGTCGAAAACGGTCGTCGTCTCCGTCGACTACCGGCTGGCGCCGGAGCACCGGTTCCCGGCCGCCGTCGAGGACGCCTACGCGGCGCTGCGGTGGGTCGGGCAGAACGCGGGCACGTTCGGCGCCGATCCCGAGCGGATCGCCCTGTTCGGGGAGAGCGCGGGCGGCAACCTCGCCGCCATCACCGCGCAGGAAGCGAAGCGACGCGGCGGACCGGCCGTCACCTTCCAGGCCCTCGCCTATCCCGCGACCGACCGTTTCGACGACAGCGCGTCGATGTACGACCACGCCGACGGCCCCCTGCTGACGCGCCCCTGGCTCGAATGGTTCTGGGGCGCCTACCTCAACACCCCCGACGAGGGCGCCGACCCGCGCGTCTCTCCGCTGCGCGCGCCGGACCTCACCGGGCTCCCGGCCGCGTTCATCGTCACTGCCGAGCTGGACCCGCTGCGCGACCAGGGCATCCGGTACGCGGACGCGCTCCGGGAGGCCGGGGTGCCGGTGACACACCGGCTGGTCGAGGGCGTGCCCCACGCGTTCCTGTCCTTCACCCGTGACGTCCAGGTCTCGCGCGACGTGCTGAACGAGATCGGCGACGCCATCGGCGCGGCCTTCGCGGACTAACCCAGTCCGGCGCTGCCGAGGCCGTTCAGCAGGAGCGAGAAGCTCAGCTCCGCCGCTTCGACGGCCTCCGGGTACGCCTCATCGGCGCTGGCGCCCGCCGTGATCCGCGCGTTGTTGTCCAGCGCGAGCCGCCACCGCACGCCGCTGAGCTGGTCCGCCGCCAGGTCCGCGACCAGCGGCGGCACGTCCGCCACCTCGCGCAGCGCATCCGCCAGCGCCCGCGTGCCCGAGGCGTGGAACGTGACCATGCGGTTCATCAACGCCGGCGTCTCCTTGATCAGCCGGTACAGGGCGAGCACCTCGGGTTTGTCCGACAGCCCGGTGATCGGGTCGCGCTCGCGGAGCCCTTCGAGGAAGTGCGCCCGCAGCGCGGCCACCGGTGGCTCCCGCCGGGCTCGGACGACCCGGGCGTTCTCGAACTCGTGGTCGGCGAGCCGGTGCACGACCAGGTCTTCCTTGGTCGGGAAGTAGGCGAACAAGGTCCGGCGCGAGACCTCCGCCGCCTCGGCGACCTGCGTGATCGACACCTGGTCGAACCCGGACTTCAGGAACAGGGTGATCGCGGCGTCCGAAATCGCCTTCCGCGTCCGTTCCTTCTTCCGCTCCCGCAAATTCACACCCCTCAGGCTAGCACTCGGTGCTATCTTGCACTTAGTCTACTTATGCACTGAGGAGAGTGAAATGGACGTGCTGATCGTGGGCGCCGGGCCGACCGGGCTGGCGCTGGCGTACGAACTGCGGCTGGCCGGCGTCGAGACGGTGGTGGTCGAACGGCTGCCCGAGCGCCTGGAGCAGATGAAGGGCGGCACCCTCCAGGCCCGCACGGCGGAGCTGCTCGACCACCGCGGCCTGCTCGGCCCGCTGCTGGCGCGCGCCCTGCCGCGCAACACCGAGGGCGGACACTTCGGGCTGCTCCCCGTGCCACTCGACGCGAGCCCGTGGCGGACGCGCTACCCGACCCCGATCTCCGTGCCCCAGTGGGTGGTCGAGGAGGAACTGGAGCGGGCGGCCGGAGTGCCCGTGCTGCGCGGACGCGAGGTCACCGCCGTCGAGCAGGACGACGAAGGCGTCACCGTCACCGCGGGCGGCGAGACGTTCCGCGCCCGCTACGCCGTGGCCTGCGACGGCGCGCACAGCACCGTCCGCCACCTGCTCGACCTGCCGTTCCCCGGCCGCTCCGGCACCTACCGGGCGGTGCTCGCGGACATCCGGCTGTCCTCGGCGTCCGCGCTGGTGCCGGAGCAGGCCGGGCACATCAGCAAGCTCACCCGCGAAGGCGGCGACTACTGGGGGATGCTCGTGCCGCTCGGGGAGTCGAAGTACCGGTTCACCTTCGGCCGCCAGGGCGAGACGGCCGAGAACGAGGTGCAGGAGGCGCTGACCGCCATCTACGGCGAGGAAACACAGCTGGCCGAGGTGCTCACCAGCTCCCGCTTCGGCGACGCCACGCGCCAGCTGGAGCAGTACCGGTACGGGCGGGTGCTGTTCGCCGGGGACGCCGCGCACATCCACCCGCCGCTGGGCGGTCAGGGCCTCAACCTGGGCGTGCAGGACGCGGTCAACCTGGGCTGGAAGCTCGCCGCGACGCTGTCCGGCCGCGTCGACCTGCTCGACACCTACCAGGACGAACGGCATCCACCAGCCGCGCGCGTGCTGCACCACACGTCGGCACAGCGCGTGTTCGCCAACCCGAAGCCGGAACCCGATGTGGTGGCGCTGCGGGACATCTTCACGGACCTGCTGCGCCTGCCCGACACCAACCGCTACCTCGCGGGCATGATGTCCGGCCTCGACGCCCCCGGCCGCATCCCCGACCTCGACCTCGTCACCGACCAGGGCCCGACGCGGATCGCGGAACTGCTGCGCTCGGGCCGGGGACTGCTGCTCGACTTCGGCGCCCGGGACTGGCCGGCGGGCTGGGCCGACCGGGTCGACGTGGTGCACGCGAAGGCCGACTGGGACCACGACGCGGTGCTGCTGCGCCCGGACGGTGTCGTGTGCTGGGCCGGCGAGGGGCCGGTCACCGCCGCGCTGACCAGATGGTTCGGGCACGCCGTATAAAGGATGTCGTGACAGATGGCCCGCTGATCGTCCAATCCGACAAGACCGTGCTGCTCGAGGTCGACCACGCGCAGGCGGACGACGCGCGGATAGCGATCGCGCCGTTCGCGGAGCTGGAGCGGGCGCCCGAGCACGTCCACACGTACCGCATCACGCCGCTCGCGTTGTGGAACGCCCGCGCGGCGGGCCACGACGCGGAGCAGGTGGTGCACGCGCTCACCACGTACTCGCGCTTCCCCGTGCCGCAGCCGCTGCTGATCGACATCGTCGACACGATGGGCCGGTTCGGGCGGCTGCAGATCACCAACTCCCCCGTGCACGGGCTCGTGCTCGTCACCACCGACCGCGCGGTGCTGGAGGAGGTGCTGCGCAACAAGAAGATCAGCCCGATGCTGGGCGCGCGCATCGACGACGACACCGTCATCGTGCACCCCTCCGAGCGCGGCAGGCTCAAGCAGGCGCTGCTCAAGGTCGGCTGGCCCGCCGAGGACCTCGCGGGGTACGTCGACGGCGAGGCGCACCCCATCGCGCTGGAGGAGCAGGGCTGGCAGCTGCGCGACTACCAGCGCGGCGCGGCCGAGGCGTTCTGGGCGGGCGGTTCCGGCGTCGTCGTGCTGCCGTGCGGCGCGGGCAAGACGCTCGTCGGCGCGGCCGCGATGGCCCAGGCGCAGGCGACCACGCTGATCCTGGTCACCAACACGGTCGCCGGGCGGCAGTGGAAGCGCGAGCTGGTCGCGCGCACGTCGCTGACCGAGGACGAGATCGGCGAGTACTCCGGGGAGAAGAAGGAGATCCGGCCGGTCACGATCGCGACGTACCAGGTGATCACGCGCAAGACCAAGGGCGAGTACAAGCACCTGGAGCTGTTCGACACGCGGGACTGGGGCCTGGTGATCTACGACGAGGTGCACCTGCTGCCCGCGCCGGTGTTCCGCATGACGGCGGACCTCCAGTCCCGCCGCAGGCTCGGCCTCACCGCGACGCTGGTGCGCGAGGACGGCCGCGAGGGCGACGTGTTCTCCCTGATCGGCCCGAAGCGCTACGACGTCCCGTGGCGGGACATCGAGGCGCAGGGCTGGATCGCGCCCGCCGAGTGCGTCGAGGTGCGCGTGACGCTCACCGACAACGAGCGGCTGGTCTACGCGACGGCGGAGTCGGACGAGAAGTACAAGCTCGCCTCTACCGCGCACACCAAGACCGCCGTCATCAAGTCCATTTTGGACAAGCACCCCGGCGAGCCGACGCTGGTGATCGGCGCGTACCTGGAGCAGCTGGAGGAGCTGGGCGCCGAGCTGGACGCGCCGGTCGTCCAGGGCTCGACGCGCAACAAGGAGCGCGAGGAGCTGTTCGACAAGTTCCGCCGCGGCGAGATCCAGCGGCTGGTCGTGTCGAAGGTCGCGAACTTCTCGATCGACCTGCCGGAGGCCTCGGTCGCGATCCAGGTGTCGGGCACGTTCGGCTCACGCCAGGAGGAGGCGCAGCGCCTCGGAAGGTTGTTGCGCCCCAAGGGCGACGGCCGTCAGGCGCACTTCTACTCCGTGGTCGCGCGGGACACGCTCGACGCGGAGTACGCCGCGCACCGGCAGCGCTTCCTCGCCGAACAGGGCTACGCGTACACCATCCGCGACGCCGACGCCTACCTCTCCGGCGACTACAGCTGACGCGACCTCACCCGGGGAGGATCTCGTCCGCGACCCACCGCGCCACGCCGTCCGGATACGGCGCGGGCAGGGCCAGGACGAGGTGCCGGAACCCGGCGTCCTCGGCCGCGGCGATCGCGTCCCGGGTCACTTGCGGGCGGTCGTAGAAGACCGGCAGCACCAGGGAACGCGCGATCGACGCGGGGTCACGGCCGATTTCGGCGCAGAAGCGGTCCAGCAGCGCGCTCCGGCCGAGCGCGTCCTCGAGGTCGTCACCCGGGTAGTTCCACACGTCGGCGTGCCGCGCGACCACCCGCAGCGTCGCGGCCGACCGTCCACCGAGGACGAACGACGGTCTACCGACGGGCTTGGGGTTGCAGTACGCGCCCTTCAGCCGGACGTACTCGCCGTCGAATTCGAACGGCTCGTCGTCCGTCCACAAGCGACGGATGACGGCGCACGCCTCGGCGAGCGCGCCGACGGCGTGCGCGGAGTCGTGGAACGGCAGGCCGTGTGCCTCGTACTCCCGGCGCGCCATCGGGACGTCGGGCCGCGAACCCGCGCCGATGCCGAAGTCGAGCCGCCCGCCGGAGACGACGTCCACGGTCGCGGCGATCTTGGCCAGCATCGCCGGCGGCCGGAACCGGTTGCTGGTCACCAGCAGCCCGAGCCGCAGCCGTTCGGTCTGCGCCGCCAGTGCGGAAAGCAGCGTCCAGCCTTCGAGGACCGGCCCGCCGGGGTCGCCGCCGATGGGCATCAGGTGGTCGAACAACCAGGCGTGCTCGATTTCCGGGATGCCGTCCGCCTCCCGCCAGACACGGGCGACGTCGGCGTAGGACACCTGTTGCGGAGCGGTCATGAGCCCGAAGCTGGTCATCACCGCCTCCGCAGCGCCGGGTCGAGCAGCGCGGGCGGGGTGTCCACCTTCTCCTCCGGCGCGAGGTCGACTCCGGGCGCGACGATCGAGTCGATCGCGTCCAGCACGTCGGCGGGCAGCACGGTGTCCGCGGCCGCGAGCTGGGAGCGCACGTGCTCCACGGTGCGCGGGCCGATGATCGCGCTCGTCACCGCCGGGTGCGCGGTCACGAAACCGAGCGCGAGCTGGATCATCGTCAGGCCGGCCTCGTCGGCGACCTTCGCCAGCTGCTCGACGGCTTCGAGCCGCGCGCGGTTCGCGGGGAGGCTGGTGTCGAAGCGCCGCGGGAGCGTCTTCGAGCGGTTGGTCGTGATCTCGCGACCCGCACGCACGGCGCCGGACAGCCAGCCCGAAGCGAGCGGGCTCCACACGAGGACACCGAGGCCGTACTGCTCGGTCACGGGCAGGACGTGGGCTTCGACGCCGCGCTGCAGGATGGAGTAGCTCGGCTGTTCGGTGACGTAGCGGCCGAGGTGGTGCTCGCGCGCGGCCCACTGGGCCTCGACGATGCGGTACGCCGGGAACGTCGAGGAGCCGAAGTAGCGGATCTTCCCCGCGCGCCGCAGGTCGGTCAGTGCCGACAGGGTCTCCTCGTCGCTGGTGAGCGGGTCCCAGCGGTGCATCTGGTAGAGGTCGACGTGGTCGACGCCGAGCCTGCGGAGGCTGTCTTCGAGCGCGGTGACCAGCCAGCGGCGGGAGCTGCCGCGGTGGTTGCGCTCGTCGCCCATCGGCATGGTCGCCTTCGTGGCGAGCACGAGGTCGTCACGGCGGCCCGCGATGGCCCTGCCGACCATCTCCTCGGACACGCCGGTGCCGTACATGTCGGCCGTGTCGACGAGGTTGACGCCGGCTTCGAGCGCGGCGTCGACGATGGCGGTGGCCTCGTCCTGCGTGGTGCCCCCGATGGGGCCGAAGTTCATCGCCCCCAGGACGAGGGTGCTGACCTGGACGCCGGTGCGGCCCAGGGTGCGGTACTGCATGGGAGGGTCCCCTTTGGCAGAATGGGTTAAGCGGAACGTTGCTCCGTCTAACATACGGAACATTGCTCCGCTTGGCAACCACGCACGAGAGGAAGACCGTGGCGAGCACCGGATCGAAGTCCCCGAAGAAGCGGGCCGACGCCCGCCGCAACGAGCAGACCCTGCTGGAGGCGGCCGCGGCCGTGTTCGTCGTCTCCGGGGTGGACGCGCCGGTGCGGGACATCGCCGCGAGGGCCGGCGTCGGGATGGGCACGATCTACCGCCACTTCCCGACCAGGGCGGACCTGGTCATCGCCGTGTACCGGCACCAGGTCGACGCGTGCGCCGAAGCCGGGCCGGAACTGCTGGCGAGCAGCGAAAGCCCGCACGCCGCGCTGACCCGGTGGATCGCGATGTTCGTCGACTTCCTGACCACCAAGCACGGGCTCGCGACGGCACTGCAGTCCGACAACGCCCGCTTCGAGGCGCTGCACGCGTACTTCCTCGACCGCCTCGTGCCCGTGTGCGCCCGGCTGCTCGAAGCCGCCGTGGAGGCAGGCGAGATCCAGCCCGGGATCGAGGGTTACGGGCTGCTGCGAGCGGTCGGCAACCTGTGCGTCGGGGCCGGGGAAGACCCGCGCTACGACGCCCGCCGCATGGTGGACCTGCTGATCGCGGGGCTACGGCTGCCCCGGTAGGCCCGTCAGCTCCGAGAGCAACCGCCGCCGGTTCTCCTGGTCACGGCCGGGTTCCCACGGGCAGGCGACGTGCAGCGCGGCCACCCGGCCGCTGTCGAGCAGGCGCCGGACCGCGGTCAGCACCGCGCTGCGAGTCGGCCCGTCCGGCGCCGGGAACAGCAGGCCCGGCAGTTCTGCGCTGTCGATGACGTCCAGGTCCACGTGCAGGAGGACGGGTCCCTCCGGGATTTCGACGTCGGCCACCGGCACCCGGCGGACCGCCGACGTCGCGAGGTACTCGGCCTCAGCCGGGTCGAGGTCCCGCGCATCCACGAGCGTCACGCACTCCTCCGCGAGCGGCGTGAGGTCGTCGGCCGGCGGCTCGATGGCGAACCGGAGCGCCATCCCGCCCACGTAACCGGAGGTCGAGCTGGCGGGGGTGTGCAGGTCACCGTGGGCGTCGAACCACACGACGGACGGCTCCAGCCCCGCCCGCCGCACGCCTTCGAGCACGCCCAGAGCGATGAGGCAGTCGCCGGAGACGACGGTGGGCCGCTCACCTCGCCGGATGGCGGCCGCCACCTGCTCGGCCACGCCGTCGTGCAGCGCGGCGAGCCGGTCCCACAGGTCGCCGTCGGGCAGCGCGGGCGCGAACCGGGGCGCGTCGAGCGGGAGCGCGTCGTCGGGCAGCCGCTGGTCCTGGTGGTAGGGCACGAGCACGGGTCCAACCTAGCGGCGGACAGGCATGATTTCCCGGCCCGCGTGGAACTCCGGCGAGGTGACCGAGCAACTGCGGCACCGCGTCCCCACGCCGGCACTGCTGCCGCGGTACGTGACCGCGTTGATCACCGCGTGCGTGGCGGGGGTGATCAGCGGGCTCGGCAGTGCGCACTTCTTCGGCTCGGACGGCCTGCAGCGCGCCGTGCCCGCGTTGCTGGTGGCGGTCGTCGTCGGGCTCGTGGTGCTCGCGGTCGGCGCGGGGCTAGTCGCGCGGCACTCGGACCGCGAGACGATCGAGCGGATGGCGAAACACCTCTTATGGGTGACGTTCGTGCTCGCCGCCCTGCCCGGGCTGGCGTGGTTCGCGCTGTGGCTTTCCGGCGGGGACGCGCAGGCGTGGTACGGGCTGGCGGCCGTCGTGGTCGGCGGGCTGCCGCTGTTAGCCGCCTCCCGCAAGCCGTCGATCATACCTCTGACCACGGGTTTCTGCCTCCTCGTCGGCCTCGCGGCGCTGCTGTCGTGGCACCGGCTGTTCCTCCTGCTGCCGATCTCGGCGGCCGTCACCGGGGGCTGGCTGCTGGTGCTCGCGTTGCTCGGCTACGCCCGTCGGCGGGTGCCCAAAACTGTCGTACCCTCGAACTAGTGTTCGGACGCGTTGGCGAAACCTATCGCGAGGGGTACCGATGACCACCGCTTTCTCCGGCACGCTGCCGGGTCTGGACCTGCCCGCCGGCCGCTGGCACGGCCCGCTGTGGCTGACCGACGAGCCGCTGACCGAGCCCGGCCGCTTCCGTGACTGCATCGCGGCGTTCGAGCGCACGGGCCTGTGGCCGGTGCTGGTGCCGCACGACGAGCGGTTCGCGGCGAACGGGGAGGACTGGGTGGACGACCGGGGCAGGCTCGCCCCGGCCACGCACCGGATCGACGCGGTGGACGTGGCGGAGACGTTGTCGCGCTGGTGGGATCCGTTCTGCTGCGCGGGCGGCACGGGCTGCCTGCGCCCGTTCGGGGCGAGTTTCCCTGGCCTGGCGCGGAAATCGCAGCTGCGGGTGGATCCGTACGCCGAGGCGGGCAACACGGGGTCGATCCTCGTGCGCCGCGGCACGTACCGGCTGGGCCTGGTGGCGGTCGAGCGGCCCGCGGACGTCCCCGCCGCGCTGGGCTGGACGGGCATGATCAAGTCGACCGACCAGGTGGCGGCGATCTCCGCGGTGCTGCGCAGCTGGGAGGACCGCTTCGGCGCGACGTTGGTCGTGCTGGGGTTCGACGAGCTGGAGCTGGCGGTGGCGGCGCCGCCCCGGTTGCAGAGCCGCGCGGTCGTGGTGGCGGCCGAGCACAGGGCGTTCTCGGTGCGGAGTTTTTCCGGTCAGCCGGGGAACCTGCGGGAGTACGCGGCGAGCCTGGTGCACCGGCGGCACTGGCGGTTCTCGTGGGACTGAGGAGGATGCGATCGAGCTGAGGATCGGCACGTCGGGCTGGCGGTACCCGCCCTGGCGCGGCACCTTCTACCCGAAGGGCCTCGTGCAGCGACGCGAGCTGGAGTACCTCTCGCGGCGGATGAACTCGGCCGAGATCAACGGGTCGTTCTACTCGTTGCAGCGGCCGGAGCGGTACCGGCTGTGGTACGAGCAGACCCCGGAGGACTTCGTGTTCGCCGTGAAGGGCGGCCGGTACCTCACGCACATGAAGCGGCTGCTGGACGTCGAGGTCCCGCTGGCGAACTTCTACGCGTCGGGTGTGCTGGCGCTGGGGCACAAGCTGGGGCCGATCCTGTGGCAGCTGCCGCCGCAGCTGGCGTTCGACGCGGAAAGGCTGTCGGCGTTCTTCGCGCTCCTGCCCCGTACCACGCACGAGGCGGCGGAGCTGGCGAAGAAGCACGACGACAAGCTGAAGGGGGAAGCGCACACGGATCCGGGCGAGGATCGTCCGTTGCGGTACGCGCTGGAGGTGCGGCATCCGAGCTTCCAGACGCCGGAGTTCCCGGAGTTGTTGCGCGCCAACGGAATCGCGTCCGTGGTGGCGGATTCCGCGGGCACGTGGATCACGCTGGAGGAGGTCACGGCGGACTTCGTCTACGTCCGCCTCCACGGTGACGAGGAGCTGTACACGAGCGGCTACAGCGAGGCGGCGCTGAAGCGCTGGGCGGAGAAGATCCAGCGCTGGCAAGGCGACACCCGCGACGCATACGTCTATTTCGACAACGACACCAAGGTGAAGGCCCCCACGGACGCGATCGCCCTGGCGGAGCTCATGACGGGCGACGCGGGGAAGCGGCGCCGGTAGCTGGCGGCCGAACACCGGGGGTGTGTACGGCATCCGCACCGGGCCCGGGCCTGGCCTTATCTCGCCGCACCCGGGCATCCCGCACCAGCCGCGCCGCCACCCCAGGCTCACGCACCGCACGAGCCACGCCGCCGCACGCTCGCGCACCGCACAGCCCGCCCGCCACCCGCGGCATCCCGCACCGCACGGCCCGCTCCGCCACTCCCGGCTCACCCACCGCGCAGCCCGCGCCGCCGCCCGCCCCCGGCGTCATGCCGCGCCGCGCCACCCACCGCCGCGCCGCCCGGCGCAACCAACCCCGAACAGCCGACAGCCCGGCTCACCCGCGACCTCCCGGAGTCGCAAGGCGGGCCGGGCTGCGAGACAGCCACTCCACCACCGGGGCAGGGCACCCGAGAACAGACCCCGAACGAAACTGCGCCGAGGCGCCCTGTCAACCGGCGGACCGCACAACGGTCACCGCGCAACCGATCACCGCACAACTGGTCATCGCGGAACCATCACCGCGCAACCGATCACCCGCGCAACCGGTCACCGCGGAACCATCACCGCACAACGTTCACCGCGGACCGCACAGCGATCACGCGCTCTTCGCCTGGGCGCGGTGCTTGCCCTCGGCGATCTCCTCGACCATCTTCGCGCAGAAGGCCGGCAGGTCGTCGGGCTTCCGGCTGGTCACGAAACCGCCGTCGACCACGACCTCCTCGTCGACCCACTCAGCACCGGCGTTGCGCAGGTCCGTCTGCAGGCTCGGCCACGACGTCATCCGCCGCCCGCGCACCACATCCGCCTCGATGAGCGTCCACGGCGCGTGACAGATCGCGGCCACCGGCTTCTGCTGGTCGAAGAACCCGTGCACGAACTGCACCACGTTCTTGTCCGTGCGCAGGAAATCGGGGTTCGCCACCCCACCGGGCAGCACCAGCCCGTCGTAGTCGTCCGGCGAAACGTCGGTCACGACCTTGTCCACCGGGAAGGTGTCCGCCTTGTCGAGGTGGTTGAAGGCCTGGATCTCGCCGCTCTTGGTGGACACCAGCTCCGGCTGCCCGCCTGCCTGCTGCACCGCCTTCCACGGCTCGGTCAGCTCGACCTGCTCGGTGCCCTCCGGCGCCACCACGAACGCGACGCGCTTGCCGGCGAGTTCGTTCGCCACGGTCGCACTCCTTCCGTCCTCGAAGACCTCTGAAAAATCCGTTCCCGCACCGCATACCCCGCCGCCGCGAAGCACGAAACATCGCGGCGTTTACCAGTCCGAAACGCGCCGACCCCTTGCCAACTGGAATCTAGATTGCAAGCATCGAGGTGACTGCAACCGATCTTACGGAGCTGGCATGCTGGCCGAGCGGATCCGCGACCACGCGGGAAGCCTGTCGAAGACCGACCGGCTCATCGCCGAGCACCTCCTCGAACACCGGGAGGAGCTGCCCTTCCTGCGCGCCGCCGAGATCGCCGAACGGCTCGGGGTCAGCGCCGCCAGCATCACCCGCTTCGCGCAGCGCCTCGGCCTCGACGGCTACCCCCGCCTGCAGGACGAAGTGCGCCTGGAACTACGCGCCGCCCTCGCCCCGCCGACACCGCCGACGCAGGGCGAAGGCCGCTTCGCCCACCTGTGGGAGCGCGAGCTGCAGAACCTCGAAGCCCTGCGCCGCCTGCCCGAGGACCTCCTCGACGGCGCCGCGCGCATGATCGCCGACGCCGCCAACGTCTGGGTCATCGGCGGGCGCGCCTCGCAGGCGCCTGCCGAGATGCTCGCCTACTCCCTCGGCCGCGTGCGCGACCGCGTTCGCCCGCTGCACGCCTCGGCGCTGCACGAGGCGGAAGCCCTCCTCGACCTGGGACCAGGCGACCTCCTCGTCGCGCTGTCGTTCCGCCGCTACAGCTCCAGCACCGCCCGCATCGGCCGCCTGTTCGCCGAGCGGGACGTCCCGATCCTGCTGATCACCGACGACGGCAACCCCTCACTGGCCGGCCTCGCGAAGCTCGTGCTGCGCGTGTCGAGCAAGGCGCCCGGCGCCCTGCCCTCGATGACGGCCGCGACCAGCCTGTCCCTCGCGCTCACGCTCGGCGTCCTCGGCTACTGCGGCGGCGACCGCCTCGAAGCCGGTGAACAGCTCAGCCGCGAGCTGCACGCCTTCGAAGACTGAAAGGGAACCATGACCGAGATCCAGGCGGCGCCCGCGAGCACGCGCCGCATGACCCCGGCACAGCGGCGCGCGGTGTTCGCCGGGGCGATCGGCAACGCCGTGGAGTGGGTCGACTGGGCCGTCTACTCGACGTTCGCCTCGGTGTTCAGCGGCCAGTTCTTCCCCGCTGGCAACGAAACCGCCGCCCTGTTGTCGACGCTGGTGGTGTTCGCCGTCGGCTTCTTCATGCGCCCGATCGGTGCCGCCGTGCTGGGCAGTTACGGCGACCGCCACGGCCGGAAGAAGGCGATGACGCTCACCATCGGGCTGATGGCGGGCGCCGCGCTGGTCATCGCCGTGTGCCCCGGGTACTCGAAGATCGGCCTCGCCGCGCCGGTCGTGCTGTTGCTCGCCCGGCTCGTGCAGGGTTTCTCGGCCGGTGGTGAATTCGGCACGTCCTCGGCGTTCCTGGTCGAGTCGGCCGCGCCGGGACGCCGGGCGTTCGCCGGTTCGTGGCAGCAGGTTTCGGTCGGGGCGGGCACGCTGATCGCGTCGTTGCTCGGCACCGTTTTGACGTCCACACTGGACAGTGCCGCGCTGCAGAGCTGGGGCTGGCGCTTGGCTTTCGCCGTCGGTGGTCTGCTGGGTCTAGTAGGGTTGTGGTTGCGGGTCTCGGTGCCCGAGACGGAGTCGTTCAAGCAGGTCGCGCCGGAACGCAGGCGCAACCCGCTCAAGACGATGCTGCTGGAGCACCCGGGTGCCGCGCTGCGGGTCGCCGGAATCACCATCGCCGGCACCCTCACCTACTACCTGTGGGTGAGCTACCTGCCCTCCTACGCCCACGTGACGACCGGCATCCCGCTCAAGACCGCCTTGCTGGCGAACACGATCGGGCTCGCCCTCTTCCTCGTCCTGCTGCCGTTCGGCGGGCTCCTGTCGGACCGGTGGGGCCGCAAACCGACGCTGCTGCTGTTCGCCGCCGGGTTCGCCGTGCTCGCGTGGCCGCTGTTGTCCTTGCTGGACAACAGTTTCTGGAACGTTTTCGTCGTCGAGCTGGTCGGGCTGGTGCTCATCGTCGGCTACTCAGCGAACTGCGCGGTGGTGATGGCCGAGCAGTTCCCGCCGGAGGTCCGCACCACCGGTATCGCCCTGCCGTACGCGCTCGCCGTCGCGATCTTCGGCGGCACCGCGCCCTACATCACCACCTGGATGAGTACCTCCGGCCACCGGGACCTGGTCTGGGTCTACGTCGTGGTCGCCGCGCTGATCGGCGTGCTCGTGTACGCCACGATGCCGGAAACGAAAGGGAGAGAACTGAAGTGACCGACCCGAAAGCGTTGCTGGACTGGGTTTCCGGACACCGCGACGACCTGCTGGCCGACCTGCGGACGTACGTGGAACTGGAATCCCCCAGTGGCGACAAGGAGTCCCTGAACACCACACTGGCGTGGCTGGGTTCCTGGCTCGGCGAGCGCCTCGGCGAGCCGGAGCGGCTCCACCGGGTCGACGGCGGTGCGTACGGCGACATCGAGGTGCGTGACTACCCCGGCACGGGTGACAAGCCGATCCTGTTGCTGTGCCACTACGACACGGTGTGGCCACTGGGCACGCTCGCCGAGATCCCGTTCCGGATCGACGGCGATCGCGGCACCGGTCCGGGCATCTTCGACATGAAGTCGGGTCTCGTCCACGCCGTGTGGGCGCTGCGGGCGCTGGACGCGTTCGGCCTGCCGCGACCGCCGATCCGGTTGCTGCTCAACGGTGACGAGGAGATCGGCAGCCTCGCGTCACGTCCCGTCATCGAGGCGGAGGCGCGGGGGGTCGCTGCCGCGCTGGTGTTCGAGGCGAGTGCCGCGGGCGCGATCAAGACCGGCCGCAAAGGCGTGGGCATCTTCCGTGTCGAGGCGACGGGCGTCGAGGCGCACGCGGGCCTGGACCCGGAGAAGGGCTGCAGCGCGATCGACGAGATCGCGCGTGTCGTGCTGTACCTGCACGGGCTGACGGACCTGTCGCGCGGGACGAGCGTCAACGTCGGGATCATCGAGGGCGGGACCGGCACGAACGTGGCGGCGGGCCGGGCGAGCGCGCGGCTGGACGTGCGGGTCGCGAGCCAGGACGAGGCGGAGCGGATCGACCGGGCGCTGGCCGACCTGCGCCCGCACGACCCGCGCGCGACGCTGGAGGTGTCGGGCGAGTGGAACCGGCCGGTGATGGAGCGCACGCCGAGCACGGTCGCGCTGTACGAGCGGGCGCGGGACATCGCGCGGGAGCTCGGGATCCAGCTGGAGGAGGTCACGGTGGGCGGTGCCAGCGACGGGAACTTCGTGTCCGCGCTGGGCGTCCCGGTGCTCGACGGGTTCGGCGCGGTCGGTGACGGTGCGCACGCCCGGCACGAGCACATCAGTGTCCAGGGCATGCTCGAACGCACGGCCCTCGCGGCGGCGACGCTCACCGCACTGGCGGGCTAGGCGGCGGTCCGGCTGGGACAATGGGGGGATGGAGTCCGTCTACGCCATCCCCCTGCACAACCGGTTCCGCGGCATCACCGTCCGGGAGGGCGTACTGTTGCACGGCCCGGCGGGCTGGGGCGAGTTCTGCCCGTTCGCCGACTACTCGGACGCGGAAAGCGCCCCGTGGCTCGCGGCGGCGGTGGAGGCCAGTGAGGTGGGCTGGCCGGAGCCGGTGCGGGACCGCGTAGAAGTGAACACGACGGTGCCGGTCGTGTCGCCGGAGCGGGCGTACGAGCTGGTCGCGGCGTCGGGCTGCCGCACGGCGAAGGTGAAGGTCGCCGATCCCCGCTCGTCACTGGCGGACGACTGTGATCGGGTCGCCGCGGTGCGTGACGCACTGGGCCCGTCCGGCGCGATCCGCATCGATGCGAACACGGCGTGGGATGTGGACACAGCGGTAAAGTCGATCAGGGAGCTTGACAGGGCTGCGGACCGCCTGGAGTACGCCGAGCAGCCCTGTCCGTCCATTGAGGACTTAGCGGCGGTCCGCCGCCGCGTAGATGTCCGAATCGCCGCCGACGAGTCGATCCGCCGCGCAGAGGACCCACTGAAGGTAGCGGTCGCCGACGCGGCAGACGTGGCCGTGATCAAGGTAGCCCCACTCGGCGGTGTGCGGCGAGCACTGGAGGTCGCGGAAGCGTGCGGCCTGCCGTGCGTGGTTTCGTCGGCGGTGGAGACGAGCGTCGGCCTCGCGGCAGGCCTGGCACTGGCAGGCGCCCTGCCCGCACTGGACTTCGCCTGCGGCCTGGGCACAAGATCCCTACTCACAGGCGACGTGACCAGCGAGGAACTGTCCCCTGTGGACGGTTACTTGCCGGTGCTGCGAACCGCACCGACCCCAGACCGCTTCGACGAATTCGCCGCCCCAGAAGAAACCCGGAAACACTGGCAAGCCCGCCTAACCAGAATCCAAGCACTCTGACGCCCACACCGCCCACACACCGCACCCAGCAACGAAACGGAAGCGGCCCCACGCCCCGCTCCTCCCCCGCCTCGATCCCCAGCTGCCTTAGAGATCAGTTCAGAATGAGCTTGCGTAGGCAGATGATTGAGCAGGCCACGCTGAGGATGGCCTGGTGGACATCGGCTCGGCGTTCAGTGCGGAG
>NZ_FORP01000011.1 GCF_900114035.1 Amycolatopsis sacchari
ACCACCTCGTCGTGCAGGCTCTCGTGCACATACAACCGCTTCAACGCCGCACACGTCTGCCCGGTGTTGATGAACGCACCCCAAAACAGATCCTCGGCGATCGCCGCGGGATCGGCGTCCGGCAGCACGATACCCGGGTCGTTACCCCCGAGTTCGAGCGTCAACCGCGGCAGGTTCCCCGCGCTGGCGGCCACGATCGCCCGCCCGGTACGGGTGGAGCCGGTGAACATCAACTTCCCGAACCCGGGTTCGGCCACCACCGCCGCCCCCAACTCCCGGCCACCCGAGAGCACCGTCAACACCCCCTCCGGCAGCACCCGCCCGACAATCTCCCCCAACGCGAGCACCGACAACGGGGTGTACTCCGAGGGCTTGAGCACCACCGTGTTGCCCATCCGCAACGCCCCCGCCAACTGCCAGCACGCGATCAACGCCGGCCAGTTCCACGGCCCGATCGCCCCCACCACCCCCACCGCCCGATACCGCAACACCGCCGACTCCCCCACCTGCTCCGGCTCCAACGGGATATCCGCCGCCGCCCGCAACCACGCCGCCACACCACCCGCCTCAAACCGGCTCCCCGGCCCGTTCAACGGCTTACCCTGCTCCCGCGAAATCAACTCCGCCAACGCAGCCGACGCACCCTCCACCGCATCCGCCGCCACACGCAACAAACGGGACCGCTCCTCATGCCCCAGCGCCTCCCACCCCGGCTGCGCCACCCGCGCCGCCGACACAGCACGACTCAAATCCTCCGCAGTGCGATCCGGCGCGTAACCGAGCACCTCACCCGTCGCCGGATCCCTTACCTCGAAGCCCTCTCGCGCGGCAACCGCGGCCAGCAATTCGTCGTAAGTCTGCATGTCCTCTCTCTTTCTGCATGAGCGGCTCAGGCCGGAAAGGCCGACCGCGCCGAGTAGCCGAAGTCGGCCGTCAGGCTCGCGCCGGAGATCCCGGCGGCCAGTGGTGACGCCAGGAACAGCACGTGCGCGGCGATGTCCTCCGGCCGGTGCACGGGAAAGCCGTCGAACCCGCCCAGGTCGGCCCGGCTCATGGGAGTGTCCACAACGGACGGACAGAGTGCGTTCACCCGAACCGCTCCCGCCGTTTCGACGGACAACGCGCGGGCGAGCTGCACCACCGCGGCCTTGGACGCGCAGTACGGCACCATGCCCGGCGCGGCGACCAGCGCCGAGTCGCTGGCCAGCACCACCGCGGCACCCCGGCCGGAGGCGCGCAGTGCGGGCAGGGCGTGCTTGAGGGTGAGGAACGCGCCCAGCACGTTCACCGCGAACACGGCCTGCCAGTCCGCGAGCCCCACCGATTCCAGCGGTTCCCCCACCGGACCGGAAATCCCGGCACACGTGACGACGACGTCGATACCGCCGAACCGGTCGAGCGCCGTGCCCACAGCCGAGCGCACGGACTCCTCGTCGGTGACGTCGGTCCGGATCGCCAGCGCGGGCGGTCCCAACTTTTCCGCGGTACGTTCGACCGCCGGGCCGTCGCGATCGAGCAGCACCGGCCTGCCGCCGTGTTCCGCCACCGCCGCCGCGACCGCGGCACCGATGCCGCTCGCCGCTCCCGTCACGAGCACCACCGCGTCGTCGAGACCGAGGTTCATGTGAACGCCAGGGTCGGGACGTCGACGACGTGCGCGCCGCCGTCCACGACGAGTGTCGCGCCGTGGACGTAAGCCGCGTCGGAGCCCAGCAGGAACGCGACCACGCCCGCGATCTCCGCGGCCTCCGCGGGACGGCCCAGCGGCACGTCCTTCGTCACGGTGGCGTAAGCGGATTCGACGTCGGCCGCGCCTCCTTCACGCACGAGGACCGCCATCTCCTCATCGGCCATCGGGGTCCGCACCCAGCCGGGGCACACCGCGTTGGCCCGCACACCGCGGCGGCCGTAGTCCCGCGCGATCGAGCGCATGAGTCCCAGCAGCGCGTGCTTGCCGACCGTGTACCCGGCCGTCTCCGGAGCCGCACGCAGGCCCGACAGCGACGACACGATCACCACGCTGCCACCGGACGCCGCGAGCAGTGGCAGCGACTCCCGCACGGTCACGAACGCCGTCGTCAGGTTCGCGTGGAGGCTCGCCTGCCACGCCTCGTCGCTCGTGTTCTCCACCTTGTCGTAGCCGTGCCCGCCCGCGTTCGCGACCACGCCGTCGAGCGAGCCGTACCGCTCGCGCACGGTTTCGACCAGTTTCCGCATCGCAGAGCCATTTCCGGCGTCCGCGGGGATCGCGGTGATGCGCTGGTGCGCCGCCGCGACCGCCTCCAGCGGTTCCCGGCGGCGACCCGAGATGACGACGTCGCCGCCGTCGTCCGCGAGGCGGGCCGCGACGGCGGCACCGATGCCGGTGCCGCCGCCGGTGACGAGGTACGTGCTCACTGCGGTGTCCTTTCCGCCGCCCGCTGCGCGACCCGGTCGAGGTCCTGCTCGAGCGAGTCCCAGATGTGCTTCTTCGCCGACCGGAACACGGCCGCCACGACGACCGCGAGCACCGCGGCGACCGGCAGCAGCCAGGGCAGCAGCGTGATCACCGGGCTGTCGCTGCCCGCGAGCTGCGGGAAGTTCACGAACGCCAGCACCGTCACCGTCCACAAGCCGATGCCGCCGAGCAGCGGCAGGAGGAACGTCTTGCCCCACCGGGCGTCCCGCACCCGCCGGAAGTGCACGACGATGGCGGTGGCGGCGATCGCCTGCAGCACGATGATGCCGAGGGTGCCGATACCGGTGAACGCGGCGACCAGTGAGGTCACCGGGTTCGCGCCCGCCACGGCGTACGCCATGGCGATCACGGTCGCCAGCACGAGCTGGACCGTCGACGCGACCACGGGTGAGCCGTTCTTGCGCCGGGTGTGCGACAGCGGCTTCGGCAGCACGCCGACGCGGCCGAGCGCGTACAGGTACCGGGACGCGGAGTTGTGCAGCGCCAGCAACGCGGCGAACAGGCTCACCACCAGCAGGAGCCGCATGACGTCCGTGAGCGCGGTGCCGAGGTACTCCGCGGACACCGAGAACACCAGGTCACCGGTGGCCAGGTGGTCGGCCGCCGCCGCACCCGCGTTCCGCACTCCGAGCGCCGAGACGATCGCCCAGGTGGTCACCGCCGCGAAGATCCCGATGAACACGATCGCCACGTACGTCGCGCGGGGGATCGTGCGTTTCGGGTCGCGTGCCTCCTCGCCGAACAACCCGGTCGCTTCGAACCCGACAAAGGCGTTGGCGGCGAAGAGGAGTCCCAGGCCGACCGAACCGGTGGCGAACACCTCGGGCCGGAACACGTCGAACGAGAACCCGGTGCGGAAGAGGATGACGACGTCGAGCACGAGCAGGATCGACACCTCGCACACGAGCGCGACCCCGAGCACCTTCGCCGAGAAATCGATGCCCGCCCTGGTCAGCAGCCACACGCCGGCGACCGACACCAGGCTCCAGATCCACCACGGCACGTTCAGCCCGAACACGCTGTCGAAGACCGCGGAGGTGAAGAACCCGCTCGTGCCGACCGCCCCGGCGACGAAGCAGTTGTAGCCGACGACCGCGACGAAGGCCGCGACGAGCCCGGCGGTGCGGCCGAGCCCGCGCACCACGTAGGCGTAGAAACCCCCGGCGTTGACCAGTTTCTTCGCCATCTGCGCGTAACCGACCGCGAAGAGCAGGAAAACCACGGTCGCGATGAGGAACATGACGGGGGTACCGCCGCCGGTGCCGACCGCGATGCCGATCCCGCCGATGACGATGATGCCGGTGAGCGGGGCCACGGCGGCGAGCACGAGGAAGACGATCCCGCTGACCCCGAGGTGCCCGCGAAGGCTGGTTTCGTTACCGGACAACGGAATCACTCCTCGAAGGCGGAGCAGTCGGTCCTGTTGACGATCTCGGCCCCCGCCCCGACCGGGAAGTTCACCAGCGAGGAGGTGTCGAAGCCGTCGTTGCCGAAGATCTTGCCGTCGGTGTGCAGGGCTTCGAGGTCGATGAGGATGACCCCGAGGGTCGGCACGATCTTTTCCCGCCACACGAACAAGGTCAGCTTGTCGCGGACGGCGATGTGGTGGCAGGCGTCGGTGTCGGCGAGCCCCTGCTCGACGCCGCGGAGGCAGTGCCAGGTGTAGCGCCCGGGCGAGAGGTAGATGTGCTCGTAGACCTCGTTCGGCGAGTAGGTGTAGCGGTTGCGCAGGCCGACCAGCTCGCGGGTCGGCGCGTGCCGGGCCGCCGTGGAGCCGTCGATCGCGCCGTGCCTGATCCGCGCGGTGACACCGGTCGGCTCCTCACCGCGCTGCACCCGGGTGTACGCCGACTCGGCACGTGCCTCGGGGCCGGGCAGCCTGCCCTCGATGAGGGTGACGAGGCCGGCGTCGGTGTCGAGCACGAACGTCGTCGAGACCTCCCCGGCAACACCGTCCACAAGGTACAGACCGTCGCGGATCGACGTGACCCGCACCGGAACGTCCTCGTGCTCACCCCACGAAGCGACACCGTCGTTGATCGAAAGAGCACGCGGCCCGTCGAGGTCGAGCGCGAAACGCGTCCCGGAAAGATCCTTGACCGGTTCGAGCAGGTCGGCGTCCGGCGCGAAACCTTCGCCGAGGGCGCCGACCGGGATGAAAGCTTCGCCCATTTCTCCTCCACGTCGAGGGGGTTCTTTCGGAAAACCCTAGGGACTTGCGGCGAAAAACACCTAGGACGAGCGCGCACGGCGCTTGTCCTCCCGTGGCGATTCAGTGGCAGGAATGCGCTGACCGGTTCGGCGGGACGTCGAGCGTGGGGTTGCGGTCGAAGAAACCGACCGGTTTGAGCTTGAAACCGGTGTAGTCGACCGGCATGATCGGCCAGTCCTCCGGACGCGGGAAATGTGTGAGCCCGAAGGTGTGCCAGACGACGATTTCCTGCCCGTCGATGTCGCGATCGGCTGCGGCGTACGCGGGCAACCCGGCGCCGCCCGGATGCTGGTTGACGAGATCTCCCGCCGCGTACCGCTCGGCCGGGTCGTAACGGGTGACCCACAGGTGTTTCGTCGCGAAGGTGGCGCGGCGGGAAATGGAGGAATCCGGATCGGCGAGCAATTCCGGATTGCCTTCGGGAACCAGCGCGTAGGCCACGGGATCACCGAGCCGGTTGCGGGAACGGGGGTTCGTGATGTGCCAAACCCTGCCGACGCGGTTGTCGGCGAGGCGTTGCGCCTGCGATTCGGTGCGCAGTGGCGTGCGGCGCTGGGTGAAAGCGTTGCCGCGCGGGTTGTCCGGTCCCGCGGGGACGCGCTGGACCTCGACCTCCTCGACGAGGTTGGTGGGCCCGTCCACGGCCATGTGGAGGCGCGCGTTGAACAGGTGCTGGTGGTAGGGCGCGCCGAGGCCGGGCGCGAGTTCGGAGGCGTAGGCGTAGCCCTTGCCGGGGTGCGCGGAGGTGAACACGACCCCGGTGGCCTTGGCTTCACATTCGATGGTGCCGTCGAGGTAGAGGTACCAGTAGAAGCCGTAGTCGTAGTTTCCGATGGTGGTGAAGAAGGAGATCACCATGCGGCGCTGGCGGCGGGTCTCGGCCGAACCCGCCCAGAGATCGGTGTGCTTCCAGAGGATCCCGTAGTCCTCCTCGTGCAGGCAGATGGCGTTGTGCAGCACGCGGGGATGACCGAACTCGTCGGCCACGACGGCGTCGAGGTAGGTGATCTCGCCGAGGCAGTCGCAGCCGAGTTCGAGTGCGTTGGCGTAGCGGCCGATGAGGTACTCGCCGGTGTCGAAGTAGTTCTGCCACGACCGGACGGGCGAAGGATCGGCGTAGGGCACGACCATCTCGGAGATCGACGCGCGCCGCACGACGGGCCGGTCGCGGTCGCCGTCCCGGAAGGAGATGTCGTGCAGGACAAGGCCTTCGCGGACGTCGAAACCGATGCGCAGCGACCAGTTCTCCCACCGCAGCAGGTGGTCCTCCAGCGTGAAACTGGGTCCCTCGGGCTGGGTGATCACGATGGGTTTCTGGGTCGTCCTCAGTGGACCGGTGACGGCGGGGTCGTCGAAGTTGCCGGATTCGGCGGGCACCGGCACGGCGCCGAGGTCGATGACCTGGTCCACGGTCTTGTTCAGCACGTCCACGTAGGCGACCAGCCCGTCCACCGGGTGCGCCCACGCGTGGTCGCGCGGGTGTTCCTGCACGAACGCCAGACCGCGCAGGATCCGCCGCCCGGTCTCCTCGGGGTACTCGAACACCCCGGCCGACAGCGGCGCGACCCGCACCTTCGCCACGTCGAGCCCGCGTGCCGCCAGCGCGGCCAGCCACCGCTCGTCGGCGGCCAGCACCTCCTCGACCAGCGCGAACTCCTCGTCCAGCACCGGCAGCTGCCCGTCGACGGCGGGGTCGAGCTTGCGTTCCTCGGACACTGTCCCGGCGGCGAGCGACACCAGCACGTCCCGGCCGCCGGGGTCCGCCAGGTCGTGCAGGAGGACGCGGACGGTCCGTTCGGGCGCGGCGTCTTCGAGGCCCAGGTAGGCCACCCGCGCGCTCTCGGGCAGCAGGCCCGCGTCGGCGAGCACGTGCCGGACGCGGGTGATCTCGTCGGCGGTGAGGGGCGAAAGCGGATGCGGGGGTGGTGCGGCGGGCATCGGCGACCTCCGTTTTTCTCCACGTGTAGACGAAAGGATGCGTCACCGCAGCGGGAAACGCAAGGGCCGACCGATTACGGTGGGAGCCGTGCCGAAGCAGGTTGACCACGACCGCCGCCGTGCCGAGATCGCCGAGGCGACGTGGCGGCTGATAGCCGAACGGGGCATCGACGGGACGACGATGCGGGCGATCTCGGCCGCGCTCGGCATGGCCCACGGCGCGCTCAAGCACTACTTCCCGGACAAGAACTCGATCATCCGGACGGCGTTCACGCACGTCTTCGACAGCACGAACACGCGCATCCGGGAACGGCTCGGCGACGCGACCGGTTTGGCGGCGCTGCGCATCTTCTGCCTCGAAGCCGTCCCGGTCGAGGAGGTGACGATCCTCGAAGCCAGGGTCGTGCTCCCGTTCTGGCAACGCGCACTGGCCGACGCCGAGCTGGAGTCCGTCTTCGTCGACGCGATGTCCGTCTGGCGCGAGCAGATCCTCCGCTTCCTGCGCCAAGGCCGCGCGGACGGCTCGGTCCGCACGATGACGGACGACGAGGTCGTCACGGAGCAGCTGCTCGCCCTCCTCAACGGCGCCCAGGTGCTCGGCACCCTCACCCCCCGCGCGGCGACGCCGAAGCGGCAGCACCAGATGATCGACGCCTTCCTGGACGGCCTCCGCCGCTGACGGCGCGGGTCGGCCGGTTCAGGACGAGCCAAAGCCGATGGCCCGTGGAAGGCACCCTCCGCCGCTGGACCTCACGCGCCGCCGCGCCTCCGGTTCGCCACGGCGGGAGGGACCGGCGTGTCCTCGTCGTAGGTGGCTTGGGCCTCGTGGATCCGGTCGGTGTGCCGGTCGACCCACGCGACCAGGCCGACCAGGTGCGTCGCCAGATCGGCGCCCAGCGCGGTCAGTGAATAGGTGACCTGGATCGGCACGGTCGGGGTCACCGCGCGGTCGACGAGCCCGTCCCGGGTAAGCGCTTTCAGGGTCTGGGAAAGCATTTTCTCGCTGATGCCCCCGATGGCGGACGCGAGTTCCGAGAAGCGGTGCGGCCGGTTCGCCAGCAGGCCCACGACCAAGGTCGCCCACCGGCTGGTGATGTCGTCGAAGATCGGCCGGACCGGGCAGTCCGCAGCGAAGACGTCCCGCGAGTGCACCGGCCGTCCGCCGACGAGGATCTCTGGTCGCTGTCCCACGAACGGAGCTTACCTGTAGGTATGTACTTACGAATGGCTAGCCACCTGGCTAGCGTCGCCTCCGTTGGTGATCAACTGCCGCGAACGAGGAGCGCACTGATGATCGATCTACACGGGCGTACCGCTCTGGTGACCGGAGGCGCCAAAGGCATCGGCCGCGGCATTTCCGTGGCGCTCGCCGCGGAAGGCGCCGCGGTCGCGGTCAACTACGCCACGGACCCGCAGGCCGCCGAACGGACCGTCGCCGAGATCGTCGGCCACGGCGGCAGGGCCGTGGCCCTGGCCGGGGATGTCGGCAGCCCCGCCGACGTCGAGCGGCTCTTCGACCAGGCCGGTGCCGCTCTCGGTCCGGTCGACACCCTGGTGAACAACGCCGCCCGTTACTCCTTCCAGCCGCTGGAAGAAATCACGCCGGACGAGTTCGAGCGGCAGTACCGGACGAACGTGCTCGGCGTGTTCCTCACCTGCCAGGCCTTCGTGCGGCAGGTGCCCGTGGCCGGTGGGTCGATCGTGAACATCTCGACCTCGGGCATCGCGAGCAACACGCCCGGCTCGGCCCTCCACACCTCGACCAAGGGCGCTGTGACCACGCTGACCCGGGTGCTGGCCAACGAGCTCGGCCCGCGGCACATCCGGGTCAACGCCGTCGCGGCCGGTGCCACCGACACCGAGGGCGCCCGGAACCTCGGGCTCATCAACGACGAGAACGTCGCACGGGCCGTCGCAGCCACGCCGCTGGGCCGGCTCGGGCAGCCCCGTGACATCGGCCGCGTGGTCGCTTTCCTCGCTTCCGCCGAGGCCGCCTGGATCACCGGCGACGTCCTCTTCGCCTCGGGCGGCCTGCGCTGAGCCTCAGGACCACCGAAGAAATCCACTCACCGCCGGACTTGATCACGTCCTTGGCGCGGTCCACGAGCGTGCGGAAGCCGTCCGGGGGAGATCCTCCCGATGTCCCCGGTGCGCAACCAGCCGTCGTGGAACGTCTCCGGATCGACAACCCGCCCCAGGCGAGTAGGAGGTAGCGGTGACCCACGGGCCACCGCTACCTCGGCTACCGCTTCGCCGTGTTCCCCATGCGCAACACCTTCGGGCTGTCCCACGAGACCGTCAGGAGGAACACCCCGGGCAGGGCCGCGGCGCTCTACGCCGTGGGCGACGACGACGAGGTGCACGCCTTCCTGAACTTCGCCCTGCCGGAGCAGCCGTTCGCCGCGTTCCGCGATCCGGCCGCGCCGCCGGTTCCCTCGCGGGCCGGGGGCAAGGGCGGCGCCACGCTGTTCCCGGCGACCGCCGAGGCACTGGAACAGCGCAACGAACGCCTGCGCGGCTCAGCGCGATGCCACCCGCGCAGGGGCGGCCTGCCCACCCGGCCCTCACCCTGCCGGAGTTCGCGCTCACGACGTGACCCGGATCATGTTCCAGGACAACGGGGGCAGCGTGATCGCCAGCTCACCGGCGTCCACGCCGTGGCTTTCCCCGGCGCGGGGCACCACTCGCGCGGGATCGTCCGCCGTGTTGGCCGCCAGGGGATCTCCCCCGCCGAGGTAGGTGTGGGAGGCCCGGGACAAGCCTTGACAGGCACGAAGATCGACCGTCAGCGGCAGCGGCTCGTGCTGATCGCGGTTGACGGCGAAGATCGTGATCCCGTCCTCTCCCTGGACGGACACTGCGTCCAGCACCGGAACTTCGCCGAAGCGCTCGGTCTCGTACCGCGGCGACGTGATCGCGGGGCGCAGCACGGCACCGCGTCCGTAGCGGCTGGTCAGCGCGAACGGGTGGAAGATCGTCTGCCGCCAGGCGGGCCCGGCCGGTTCGGTGCGGATCGCGCCGATCGCGTTCACCAGCTGCGCCAGGCACGCGATCCGCACCCGGTCCGCGTGCCGCAGGAGGCTGATCAGCATGTTCCCCACGACCACCGCGTCGACCACGTTGTACTGGTCCTCCAGCAGCCGCGGCGCCTGCTCCCAGTCCCGCTCCACGGACGTTCCCTGCGAGTACCACACGTTCCACTCGTCGAAGGCGAAGCCGAGCCGTTTCCGGTGGCGCCCCTTGGCCCGCACGTGGTCCGCGGTGGCGATGGCGGCGTCGAGGTAGGCGTCCATGTCCGTGGCGCACGCCAGGAAACTCGCCCGGTCGCCGTCCCGCTCCTGGTAGTAGGAGTGCAGCGACAGGTGGTCCACGTGGTCGTAGCAGTGTTCGAGCACCGTCGCGTCCCACGCGGGGAACGTCGGCATCGCCGCACCCGACGACCCGCACGCGACGAGCTCGATGTCCGGGTCCACCAGCCGCATCGCCTGCGCCGTCCGCGACGCCAGCAGCCCGTACTCGTCGGCGGTCCGGTGCCCCACCTGCCACGGGCCGTCCATCTCGTTGCCGAGGCACCACAACCGGACCCCGTGCGGATCCGGCGTCCCGTTCTTCCGCCGCAGGTCCGACCAGTACGTCCCGCCGGGGTGGTTGCAGTACTCGACGAGGTCCGCCGCCGCGTCGGCGCCACGCGTGCCGAGGTTCACCGCGAGCATCGGCTCCGCGCCCACCCGCCGGCTCCACGCGCAGAACTCGTCCGTGCCCACGGCGTTGGTCTCGACCGACTTCCACGCGAGGTCGAGCCGGGTCGGCCGGGACTCCCGCGGGCCGACGCCGTCCTCCCAGCGGTAACCCGAGACGAAGTTCCCGCCCGGGTACCGCAGGACCGGCACCCCCAGCTCGGTGACGAGCTCCGCCACGTCGCCGCGGAAGCCGTGCTCGTCGGCGCTGGGGTGCTCCGGTTCGTAGATCCCGGTGTACACGCCGCGGCCGAGGTGCTCGACGAACGCCCCGTACAACCGCGGATCGACCTCGCCGACCGTGAACGCGGGATCGACGACCAGACGGGCCTGGGACATGGTGGTTTCCTTTCGCGGGAGGGACACCTCAGTCAGCTTGCCGCACCGACATCACGGCCCACGGCGGAAGCTCCACATCGATCTCGAGCGTGCCGTCGCCGGTGACCGTGAGCGTGAACCTCCGGAGCGCGTCGGCGACGCCGCTGAGGTACTCGCTCTGCGCGCGGGAGAGGTTCAGCGGGGAACCGAGCTGGTACCAGGCCTCGGCGACGTTCCCGTGCTCCCAGTCCAGGACCTCGGCCAGGAACGTGGTGCCCGGTTCGAGGCCGCTGATCGTGTGCCGGACCCGCCGGTGCGGTCCCGCTTCGGCCAGTGCCCGCGTCTCGGGGTACGAACCGGTGGACTTCAGTGCCAGCTTGCCCGGGTAGTTGAAGAACACCGCGGACAGCGCCGAGGTCCGGCTGTCCCGGGTCACGACGCCCTCGTCCGTCGCGAGCAGCAGCCGGTCGCCGAGCCCGTTCAGCATCCGGAACGCGTGGAACGTCGGCTTGTGGATACCGCTCTCGTTCACCAGGCCGAAGCCGCCGTGGAAAGGCCCGAGCCCGGCGCCGCCCTCCTCGAACACGTCGGTGAAGGTCCAGTAGGAGATCGAGTCCGCGAGCCCGACGCACTTCAGGTACGCCCGCGTGATGTAGGTGGCCGCGAACACCGTGTCGTGGATGAAGTCCCGCGCCGACGGCGAGGTGGACCACTCGGTGATGTGGACCTCCGCGTCCGGGTACTGGCTGTCCGCCAGGAGTTGACGCAGGACGGTCAGGTCGTCGAACGTGGCGTCGGCGTACCGGGCGATCTGCACCGCCTCGCCGTCGGCGCCGTAGGCGAAGTCCGTCGGGTACAGGTGGGTCGACACGAAGTCGACCGGCAGGTCGCGCTTGGCGCACCAGCCGAGGAAGTCCTCGATCCACACCGGACGCCAGTCGAGAGCGTCCACATCGGACGCACTGGCCGTCGCGTGCATCGCGGAGCGGTCCTCGACCTCGCCGCGGTACCGGTCGTCGGGCACGAAGACGCTCGTCGCGGGCCCGCCCACCTTCAGCCCGGCGTCGATCGCCTTGATCGCCGTCACGGTCCGCTCGTAGAGCTCGAAGTACTCCGTCTTGGTGCCGGTCCAGAAGTGCGGGACCAGGTTCGGTTCGTTCCACACCTCGAACCGCCACTGGCGCACCTCGTCGAGCCCGTACCGGCCGATCCAGTGTTCGACCGCGCGCGCCACCAGCTCCGCCCAGCGCCCCATGTCGTTGGGCGGGCTGCAGTGCGCACCCCACCAGAACACGGTCTCCTGTTTCGTCGCCAGCTCACGCGGCATGAACCCGAGCTCGACAAACGGGCGGGCGCCGGACTCCACGATGAAGTCGAACACCTTGTCGACGTAGCTGAAGGTGTGCACGGGGGCGGCGAGGGGCGAGTTCCGGCCGAACCCGTGGCCGTAGCTTTCCCGGTACACGAACATGTCGTCGTGGAACACGCCGTGGAAGCGGACCGCGCGGAAGCCGCAGGCGGCCACGGCCTCGGTGAACTGCCGCTGCCAGTCCGCCCGCAGCGCCTCGTTCGCCCGTCCGGCGCCGACGCACGCCGCCCAGCTGTGCGGGAGCGGGGTCTCGCGGGGGAGGTCGCCGTCGATTCGGAGGTTGTTCATTCCTTCACTTTCTGCTCGGAGTCGAATGCCCTACCCCTTGACGGCGCCGAGCGCCACGCCCGACTGCCAGTACCGTTGCAGGCTCAGGAAGGCGACGATCAGGGGGATGATCGTCAGCAGCGCGGCGGTGAGCACGAGGTTCTGGATCAGCGCGCCGTTGCCCGCGGTCGAGCCGAGCTTGTTCCACTCGTTGAGCCCGATGGTCAGCGGGTACCAGTCCGGGTCCTTGAGCATGATCAGGGGCAGGAAGTAGTTGTTCCAGATCGAGACGAACGAGAAGAGCAGGACCGTCACGCTCGCCGGCGCGAGCAGCGGCAGCGCGATCCGCACGAAGGTCCGGAACTCCCCCGCGCCGTCGACCTTCGCGGCTTCGAGCAGCTCCGTGGGCACGGCCTCCGCCGCGAAGACCCACATCAGGTACAGCCCGAACGGGTTGACGAAACTCGGGATCAGCACCGCCCACGGCGTGTTGGTGAGGCCGAGCCGCGCGAAGAGCAGGAACTGCGGGATCGCCAGCGCGATGCCGGGCACCGCGATCGAGCCCAGTACCACGAACAGGAGCAGCCGCTTGCCGCTGAACCGGAGTTTCGCCAGCGCGTACCCGCCGAGTGCGGCCAGGAAGGTCGAGACCACCGCACCGACGACGACGTACAGCACCGTGTTGAGCAGCCACCGCGAGAAGATCCCGTGCTGGTAGCGGAAAACCGCGACGACGTTGTCCCACAGGCGGAACCCGTGGCCGGGCGCGAGCCCGAACGTGGAGACGAAGTCGGCCTGCGACTTCGTCGCGTTGACGACCAGCCAGACCAGCGGCAACAGGCAGTACAGGGCGAACAGCCCCGTCATCACGGTGAGCGTGACGCTCTTCCTCGGGTTGTCCACTGTGTACAGCCGCGGGCGGGCCGCCGGGCTAGCTGTCGAAGGCATTCTTCAGTCCCCTGATCTGGACGGCGTAGGCCACCGCGATCGTGATCGCCGCCATGACGAGCGCGAGAGCGGCCGCATAGCCCTGCTGCGAGCCGGTGAACGCGAGGTTGTAGGCGTAGAGGTTGGGCGTGTAGTGGGTGGTGATACCGCTGTTGGCCACCATCGACGGCAGGATCTGCGGCTCGTTGAAGATCTGGAACGTGCCGATGATCGAGAAGATCACCGCGATGACCAGCGACCGGCGCAGGGCAGGCAGTTTGATCCGCCACACCACCTGGAACTCGTTCGCCCCGTCGAGCGCGGCGGCCTCGTACAGCTCACGCGGGACGGCTTTGAGCACCGCGTAGAAGATCAGCATGTTGAAACCGGTGAACGCCCACGTGACCATCACCCCGATCGACACCAGCGTGGTGCCCGGCGCGAAGGGGTCGAAGTCCGTGCCCACGGCCTTGTTCAAGCTGCCGAACAGGCCGTACTTGACGCCCAGCAGGAAGCCCCACATCAGCGTGGACACGACGGCGGGCACGGCGTACGGGAGGAAGATCGACACCCGCAGGAACCGGGCCCCGTGCAGCCGCCGGGAGTCCAGCGCCAGCGCGAGCGCCATCGCGAGGACCAGCATGACCGGCACCTGGACGAGCGTGAACGCCAGCACCCGCCGCACGCTGTCCCAGAACTGGGCGTCGTGGAACAGCTTGGCGTAGTTGGCGAAACCGGTGAACCTGGTGCCCCCGATCAGTTTCTGCTGGAACAGGCTGAGGTAGGCGGCGAAGCCCACCGGCACGACGTACACGAGCGTGAACAACAGCGCGAACGGCGCGATGAACACCAGCCCGATCTGGCGCCCGCGGCGCTTCCGGCGCCGCGTGGTGGCCGGGGCCGCCGTGGCCGGCAAGGTGGCTGTGTGGACCATGGTCGCGGTGCTCCTTCCTGCCGGGGAACCGTCAGTCCACCTGGAAGCCCTGCTCGTTGCCGTAGGCGATCATCCGCTGCTTCCACTGTTCGAGGATCGCGGCGAGCGAGCCCTTCCCCGTGCTGTAGAGCTGCGAGACGAGGTCGCCGTAGACCGACCGGGCCCACTCGAAGAACGGCGGGTACTGCCAGCCGCCCGCGACGATTTCCGAGGCTTCCGCGAGCACGGGGCCGGTCTTCTGGCCGCCGAAGTACTCGTCGGCCTTGCTCTGCGTGTCGGCGCTTTCCAGCACGGACTTGTTCGGCACGAACGCGCCCGCCTCGACACGGGACGAAAGCCCGCCGCCGTGCGTGAAGTACTCCAGGAACTTGTACGCCGCGTCCTTGTGCCCGGACGCGGCCGGGATGCCGAAGGCGCTGCCCCCGTTCTCGGCCCCGACCTTGGCGCCCGGCTGCCACTGCGGCATCAGCGCGACGCGGAAGTCGCCGGCGGCCTGGGGCGCGCGCTGCGGCAGCGACGACTTCAGCCAGCCGCCCATGATCTGGGAGGCGAGGCTGCCGTCGTTGAGCGTGCGGTTCCAGTCGTCGGACCACGCGGTGACCTTGGTGTTGAGCAGCCCCTCGTCGAGCATCTTCTGCCAGAACGCGACGGCCCTGGTCGTGGCGGGCTCGGTGAAGTCGATGTGCACCTTGTTGCCGTCCACTTTGAACGGCCGCCCGCCGGCCTGCCAGATCAGCGACAGCAGGAAGAACAGGTCGCCGGTGTCCTGGGCGATGTAGTGCTCACCGCCGAGCGCGCGGATCTTCTTGGCGTCGGCGTAGTACTCGTCCCACGTCGCGGGCGGCTGGGTGATCCCGGCCTTCTTGAAGCTCTCCTCGTTGTAGAACATGACCGAGGGGCCGTAGTCGGACGGCAGCGCGAAGACCTTGCCGTCGACCGTCACGTCGTTCCAGGCCGCCTCGACGTAGTCCGCCTTGAGCTTGTCGGCGCCGTGCCCCCCGAGGTCCTCGAGCTTGCCGGGGATGGCGAAGTAGGGCACCGCGAAGTACTCGAACATCGCGACGTCGGGTACGCCGGAGCCGGCCTGGATCGCGTTGTCGAGAGCGGTGTACTCGTCGTACGACGAGCCCGCGTTGACCACCTCGACCTTGATGTCCGGGTTCGCGGCCTCGAAGCCGGGCACGGCCTTCGCGACGGTGTCGTCCCAGCTCCAGACCGTCAGTTTCACCGGGCCGTCACCGCCTCCGCTGTCCGAGGGCCCGCTGGCGCAGGCCGCCAGCGCGAGCACGGGCACGAGCGCCGCGGCGAGGAACCTTGCTTTTCCGGGGAGCCTCATGAGCCGCCTCCTCCTTGAGATGACTCGAAACTGTTTCGAAGCTTTTTCGAACGCTGGTGGCAAGTTACTGGGCTCTCTCGCCGGGCGTCAAGGACTTCGAGGGCGGGAGGCGGCAACCTTGTGCGCTGTGTAACCTGAGGCCGGGTTCGAAAAAGTTTCGGGAAGAACGGAGTGCCGATGACTCGGCGATCTCGGTCCGGGCGGGCCACGCTCGCGGACGTCGCCCGGCTGGCCGGTGTCTCGCCGGCGACCGCGTCGAAGGTCCTCAACGGCCGCAGCGACGTGGGGGCCGGCACGCGGGACCTCGTCCTCGGCGCCATCGCCGAGCTCGGCTACAAGCCGACGACGGGGCGGCGCGACCCGCAGCGGGAGCGGACCCTCGTCACCGTGCTCGACATCGTGGAATCCCGTTACGCGGGCACGGTTCTCCAGGGCATCCTCGTCGCCGCGACCGCCGCGAGCGCCGAGCTCCTGCTGCGGCTGCCGCCGCCGGACTGGACCGCGACGAGCCGTACGGCGGCCCGCGCGTGGGTCGCCGAGGCGCAGGCGTCGGGCGTCTCCGGCATCATCGCGCTCGCCATCGCCGTGCCCGACGCCGTTCTCCTCGCCGCGGAGGAGGCGGCGCTGCCGGTGGTCACGATCGACCCGATCGACACCACCGACTCACGGATCATCAGCATCGGCTCCACCAACTGGGCAGGCGGGCGCTCGGCGACCGAGCACGTGCTGAAACTGGGGCACCGCAGGATCGGCTGGATCGGCGGGCCACTGGGCTCCGCCCCTTCGGCGGAACGCTTCCACGGCTACCAGGCCGCGCTGCACGCGGCGGGCGTCACGCCGGACCGCGCGCTCATCCGCCACGACACGTTCTCCGTCGAAGCCGGGCTCGAGCACGGCCGCACCATGCTGGCGCTCGAGGACCGGCCGACCGCGATCGTCGCCGGGAACGACGAGATCGCCGTCGGTGTGCTCGCGGCGGCCGGCGAACTCGGCATCCCCGTGCCGGCCCAGCTGTCGGTCACCGGCTTCGACGACACCCCGCAGGCCCAGTGGACCACGCCCCGGCTGACCTCCGTCGGCCAGCCACTCGTCGGCATGGGGCGGATGGCCGTCGAGACCGTCCTCGGCATGGCCGACGGCGTGCAGCCCGCCTCCCGCCACCTCGAACTCGCGACGACGCTCAACGTCCGCGACTCCACGGGGCCGGTGGCGGGCTGACCCGGAAGCCGGGTGTCAGGACGGGTCCCTTCCCGGCTCGATGCCGGCCTGGCGCATCACCTCCCGCGCCTCCGCCGGCCAGTTCCCGTCAGCGACCTGCACGTTGCCGTCGAGGACGTTGTGGTGCGGCTCGCCGGTCACGACGCGCGTCAGCCCGGTGTCGTACCAGTTCCCCCGGAAGGTGTTGTCGTTCGTGTTGTTGGTGGCACTCGCGTTGGTGAACGCCCAGACGCCGGAGTCCTGGATCACGTTGCCCGTCAGGCTCACGTAACGCGAACCTTCGTCGAGGTACAGCCCGACGGTCTCGTGGTTGTCGTAGACGTAGTTTCGGTCGATGACGGCACCCGGGTTCGCCGAGAGGTTGTAGATGCTGCCACCGTCGTGGAAGACCTTCTTCGTGCCGTGCACGAGGTTGTAGCGGACGACGGTGTCCTTGAGCGTGGTGGGCGTCGAGTACACCGGCTGGTAGTCGTACAGCCCGCGGTCGCGGTAGTCCTGGCTGCCCCCGGGGTCGTTGGCGCCCCAGCCCCAGCCCACGTCGATGCCGTCGTAGGCGAGGTCGGACACCTCGTTGTGCTCGATGACGGCGTGGGTGACGTAGGTGGTCAGGACGCCCGCCATGTCCTTGTAGTCCCGCGCGACGTCCGTGACCAGGTTGTCGGTGATGGTGATGTCCCGGTCGGCCATCGCGGGATCGGCGGGGTGGTGGGCGTCGGGCTGGACGCCGCCGGCGACGATGCCGGAACCGGCGTCGTCCCGGAAGGTGTTGCGGTGCACCGTGATCCGGGAGGCACCCAGCCCGGCACCGGAGGCGTGGGCGTTCGCGTCGTTGCCGATGCCGAGCGCCACCTGCCCGAGGTGGGCGAAGGTGTTGCCGGTGAACGAGATGTCGCGGGCGGCCGAAACCTGGACCGCGGCGGGCACCTGGTGCCAGCTGTTGCGCGCGGCCTCGAACAGCGGGCAGCCCAGCTGGCACGAGGTGAGGAAGTCGGCGGGCTGCGGGTAGGCGCCGGCGAGGAACGTGCCGCTCTGCTGGTTGGCGTAACCGACCGAGGTGCCGGGCTGGAGCCACGTGGTGTGCTCGAAGTGGAGACCGCGGAACGCGAGGTCGTGGACCGGCCGGGTGCGGGTGCCGCTCACCTGGACCAGCGAGGACAGGCGCGGCAGCTCGACGTCGCTGTGTGCCGGGTCCCACCCGGCGGGCGCCTTGTAGTACACCTTCCCGGCGTCCGGGTCGAGGTACCACTGCCCGGTCTGCAGGAACGCGTAGGAGTTCTCCAGCAGCAGCGTGCCACCCGCGAAGGGGTGGGCGAGGGTGTCATACCCCCAGTTGTTGTTGTTCCAGGCCGGTTGCCGCATCGTGATCGTGGTCCCGGTGATGCTCTCCACCGGCGCGTACCGGTCCGTGAAGGAGTTCTGGCTCTCCACCTCGATCCGGTCCTGGTCGGGCAGAGTGGCCAGGTAGCCGAGCGCCGGGTTCACAATGGACAATCCCGTCGGCGTGACCTGGACGTCGGTCCGGGCGATGGGAATCGCCGCTCGCGGGGCCGACACACCGTCCACGTAGAGCTGGCGGGAGTCCACGCCCTTCGGCACGTCCGCGACGTAGATGCCGGCCGCCGGGTCGTGCTGTTCCCAGCCGGTCACCGGCAGCCCGCCGGACAGGACGGGTGTCTGCCCCGGCAGGGCCTGCCAGGTGATGGTGTGGCCGTTGCGGCCGGAGTCCTCGCTGGTGAACTTCAACGGGGAGGCCAGCCGGTAGGTGCCGCCCGCGAGCGCGACCGTGACGTTCCCCCGCGCGGACAGGCCGCGGGCCAGCTCGCGTGCCTTCTCCAGGGTGGCCACCGGCCTGCCGGGAGTGCCCCGGTCGTGGTCGTCCCCGCCGGGGGCGACGAAGATCGTGAACCCGGGAGTCCCGGTGGCTTGCGCCGGGGCCGTGGTCAGTGCCACCACCGCTGCCGCGACGGCCAGCGCCGCCAGCGCTTTTCTGCCGGTGTACCGCATGGTGCAGTGTCCTTTCCGGAGGTTTGGTGCCGGCCGGGTTCAGCGCCCGAGCCAGCCGCCGTCGACGGGGATCAGCGCGCCGTGCACGTAGTCGGAGGCGGCCGAGGCCAGGAAGACGGCCACGCCGCCGAAGTCCTCGGGGCGGGCCCACCGGCCGGCCGGGATGCGCTCGAGGATCGCCCGGAACCGGGCGGGATCCTCGCGCAGGGCCAGGGTGTTGTCCGTCTCGACGTAACCGGGGACGATCGCGTTGACGTTCACCCCGCGCCCCGCCCATTCGTTGGCCAGCGCGCGGGTCAGGCCCGCGATGCCGGATTTCGCCGCCGCGTACCCGGGAACGTTGATCCCGCCCTGGAAACTGAGCAGCGACGCGGTGAACACGATCTTGCCGCGGCCGCGTTCGAGCATCCGCCCGCCCACCTCGCGGGTCAGCGTGAACTGGCTCGACAGGTCCACGCTGATGACGCGGTCCCAGTCCTCATCGGAGTGTTCCGCGGCGGGCGCGCGGGCGATGGTGCCCGCGTTGTTGACGAGGATGTCGATCGGCCGCCCCAGATCGGCCAGGCCGGCCGCGAGTTCCGCCACCGCGGCCCGGTCCGAGAAGTCGGCGGTGAGCGCGGTGCACCGGCGGCCGAGCGCGGTGACGCGCGCTTCGACCTCGCTGCCCGAGGTCTCCTGGTGCGCGCTGACGGCGACGATGTCCGCGCCCGCGGCGGCCAGCGCCTCGGCGATCCCGAGCCCGATCCCCCGGCGGGCGCCGGTGACGACCGCGAGTTTCCCGGTGAGGTCGAACATCCCGGTCACCGTGCCTCCCCCGCCCCACCGGACTGGCAGTCGATCAGGACCTTGACCACGTTCGCACCACTTTCCAACGCCACGAAGGCTTCCGTGGCCCGGCCGAACGGTTCCACCCGCGAGATCAGGGTCGCGGCCGGGATCACGCCCTCGGTGAGGAGGTCGACCGCCGCGGTGAAGTCCTCGCGGTCGTACAGGCGCGCGCCGAGCAACGTCAGCTCACGCCAGAAGAACCGGTGCAGGTCCACCTCGCGGGGCGCAGGGTGGATCGCCACCTGGACCAGCCTGCCCCGCGTCGCCAGCGCGGCGACCGCGGTCGACACCCCGGCCGCCGCACCGGAGACCTCGAAGGCCACCGCCGCCCCGGCGCCGTCCGTCCACTCGTCCACCGTCGCGGTGAAGCCGTCGTCGCGGGGATCGAGCGCGGTCAGGCCCAGCCCCTCCCCGATCGACCTGCGGTAGCGGTCCGGCTCGGCCAGCAGGACCTCCGCTCCGGACCGCCGTGCGAAGACCGCGATGAGCAGCCCGATCGGCCCTCCGCCCACGACGAGCGCCCGTTCGCCGGGCCGCAGTTCCGCCCGCCGCACGTCGTGCACCGCGACGGCGGTGGGTTCGACCAGCGCGGCGTGGTCGAGCGGGAGGTCCGCGGGCAGCCGCACCAGGGTGTCCGCCGGCACCGTCCAGCTGGTCTGCATCGAGCCGGGCGCGTCGATGCCCAGGAACACCAGCCGGTGGCAGATCGACGTGTGCCCGGCCCGGCACGCCGGGCACTCGCCGCACCACCGCAGGGGCATCACCGTGACCGGATCACCGACCTGCCAGCCTTCGACCCCGCTGCCGATTTCCGCGATCCGCCCGGACATCTCGTGCCCGAGCACGCCCGGCGGGCGGACCCTGCCGTCCATGTCGCCGTGGAAGATGTGCAGATCGGTGCCGCAGATCCCGGTGTAGGCCACCGCGATCCGCACCTGCCCCGGCGGCGGTGGCACGGCGTCGGCTGTTTCGACGACGAGTGTCCGGGCGCCGGAGTAGGCGACGTGGGAACTCATTGCGGGTCCTTTCGTGCGTGGTACGTCCGCGCCGCGTTGCCGTGCAGGACGGCGTCGGCCGGAAACCCGGCGAGCGCCTCGCGGACGAGGTCGAGCCAGGCGTCGTGGTCGGTGGCCAGGGTCAGCACGGGCCAGTCGCTGCCGTACAGGCACCGCTCCGGCCCGAACACGTCCAGCGCCTCGCGCAGCGTGTCGCGCAGGACGGCGCGGGTCGTGCCCGGTCTCGTCTCCGTCGCCAGGCCCGACAGCTTGCAGAGCACGTTGCCGTGCCGCGCGAGCCGGTACAGGTCCTCGCGCCAGCGGCCGTACTCCGGGCCGCCGGGAGACGGTTTTCCGAGGTGGTCCAGGACGAGGGTCGTCTCCGGGCAGGCGGCGGCCAGGTCGGTCAGCTCCGGCAACTGGTGCGCGCGGACGCACGCGTCGAACGGCAATCCCGCCTGTCCCAGCAGGCTCACGCCGGTCCGGAACTCGCGTCCGCCGAGGAAGCCGGGGCCCTCGTCCTGCACGTTGCGCCGCACGCCGAGCACGAACGGATCGTCGGCGTACTCCGCGAGAAACCGTTGTGTGGCAACGGGATCTCCGAGTTCGGCGTGGGCGACGACGCCGCGGATCCACGGGTGCCGCTCCGCTTCCCGCCGGAGCCACCCGATCTCGGCGTCGGCGTCGCCCCGGCTCCTTCCCGCTTCGACGAAGACGACGTCGGCTCCACGCCCCGGAAAGTCTTCCGGCAGAAAAGGCCGGTTGAGCTGCGGCACTTCGTCCAGCCACGGGTAACGCAACCGCCGTGGATCCCAGAAGTGCACGTGGGTGTCGATGAGGTCCGGACCACTCACGGCTCTCCCCCGGGGTTCTGGTTTTCCGGGCGCCCGTTGGGCCACGAAACGTCCCGCACGGGCTCCAGGCACGCCTCGACCTCCCGCAGCAGTTCCTCGTCACGCGGCTCGGAAAGCCAACGGACGTTCCGCCGCACTTCCTCCGGGTCGGCGGCGCCGACGAGCGTGGTGGGGAAATCCCCGGTGCTCACCGCGAACTGCAGCGCGACACGGGCCAGCTCCTCGCCGCGCGCCCCGCACAACGCACCCGCCTCCGCGCAACACTTCAGGATTTCCGCCGGCGCCGGATGCCAGGACGGCGCTCCGCGATTGGTCAGCGCGCCCATCGCCAGCGGTGACGCGTTGATCACGGCCGTGCCCCGGCGCGCGAACCGGTCCCGCCACGCGGCCAGCCGCCGGTTCTGCAGGGTGTAGTGGCAGTAGGAGATGATCGTGTCGACCGGGGCGCGTTCGACGACATACGCGAGCGCGGGCAGGGGGTACCCCGTCACGCCGACCGCGCCGATCACGCCGTCCTCCTGCAGCGCGCGCAGGGCCGGGATCGTTTCGCGCACCACCTGGTCGAGGTCGCCGAACTCGACGTCGTGGCACTGGACCAGGTCGAGGTGGTCGGTGCCCAGCCGGTCGAGGCTCTCCCGCACGCTGCGGGTCACCCGCTCCGCGCTGAAGTCGAACTCCGTGTCGCTGTACCGGCCGACCTTGGTCGCCAGCACGTAGGCCGAGCGGTCGACGCCGCGCAAAGCCTTGCCCAGTACCGTTTCCGCAACCGTCTCGCCGTAGTACGGGGATACGTCGAAGAACGTGATGCCGAGTTCGAGCGCGGTGTGGACGGCCTCGATGCCCCGTCGTTCACCGCCCCGCGGCAACCGTCCCAGCGGAGAGGCGCCGAAACCGAGCTCCGAGACCTCCAGCCCGGTCCCGCCGAGTGGACGGCGCTTCACGCGGCACCTCCGGACCGGTCGAACGGCGTCGCGTAGGAGGGGGTGCGCGCCCGCAGCGCGAGCCGCAACGTCAACCGGACGCGGGTGGACGGCGGCAGGTCCACGCGCAGCCAGGGGCCGCCGACGTGGACCGGCGCGGAGGTCACGACCGGCTCGCTGTGACCGTAGTCGTAGAGATCGCCGACCCACGACGGGTCCTCGCACACGGTGTGCTCCACGGTCTCGATGTGGTGCTCGGCGAACGCCCCCGCCTGCACGATCACCGGGCGCGCGGCCTCCGGGTCGAGGTTGACCAGGTCGACCACGGTCGCCTCGGGCTCGATCCCGGACACCAGCGCCGCGACCGAGGGAGGCAGGCCGGGACGGCGCGCGGTCGCGTCGTAGTAGCGCACGCGGGCCTGTTGCAGTCCCCCGTTGTACACGACCTGCGGGGCGCCCCAGGTGAGCTGGACCAGTGCCTCGGTGACCACCGGGTTCGACTGCTGCCACAGGTGGATGTCCGCCTCGGGGACGTCGCGGCCGCGGTACCGCTCCATCCGCGCCAGCCGGTGCCGCACCTGCGCCTGCGCGGCCGCCAGGATCCGCTCGGGGTAACCCGGGTTGTCGCCCGCGAGGTAGGCGAACCACGGCTCCTCGTGCCCCGCCTCCTCCTTGCTGCGGAAGGGCCGCACCGTGCGCCAGTCGTGCCCGCTCGCGGCGCGGAGGCGTTCGATGCGCTCCCGGTCCTCCGGGGACGCGGTGTGGTGCCACAACGCCGCGGGCACGCCCATCAGCATCGGGTTGTAGTCGAACCAGCCCCGGTCGTCGTACCGGAAGGGGACGTGCAGCGTCGGCGTGTGCACGTCTTCGCGCAGCTGCACCGTCCACTTCGACTGGAGGCTGGAATCCGCCTCGGTGAACGCCATGACCTTGCCGTGGCCGATGATCTCGTCCAGCGCCGGGCGCACCAGGTCGGTGAACGAGTCGTCGCCCGTGACCAGTGCCGCCGCCAGCGCGGCCACCACGGCCGCGTGCCCCACGCTGTACCAGCCGTGCGGCCAGGACCAGCCGTAGTGCCCGCCGTACCAGCGGCCGTCGAGCAGCCCGCCCACGGTGCCGTCCGGGGCGACGTTGTCGGGGACGATGCCATTGTTGGCGCGGGCGCGCTCCCGCCACGCTCCCACGTACTCGGCGAGCCAGTCGCGGTAACGCCCGTCGCCGGTCAGCAGGAACGCGTTGAGCACGAGCCCGGACGTGGCCAGGTTGACGGCGGTGTCGCCCACCCCCATCCGGCGCCGCATTTCCTCGCCCAGCCGCGGATCCCGGCCCGGCGGGTGCTCCCTGCTCGTCAGCCACTCCAGCGGATAGCCGTACATCCTCGCTTCCTGCGGCAGCCAGGGATAGGCGTCCCCGTCGAAAAGCCCCTCGCGCGAAGGGTCGCTGCCGTTGTGGGGACGCCGGATGATGCGGTGCGCGGGGTCGTAGTTGCCGTGGGCGGGATCGACGTAGAGCTCGGCGAACCGCACCGCCCGCTCCCGCCACCGCTCCGGCGCCGCCATGCACAGGAAGTACAGCAGCAGCAGGCTTTCGCCCTGGTGGAACCAGTCGTACCCGCGTTCGTACTCCTCGCGCAGCATGCCCAGCCCGGTCAGCTGCCGGGTGACGCCCTCCCAGTGCCGCTCCGACTCGGCGAGCAGGTCGTCGGCGCCGCCGAGCAGGTAGAGCTGCGGCCAGTTGAAGAACGTCTCGTAGAAGTCGTCCACCCCGTCCCGCGTGCTCAGGCGGCCGCCGTACCGCAGGCGCCCGTCGGGCTCGGTGAAGTCCCGCCCGAACCGGCGCCAGGCGTGGTCGAGCAGGTCGAACAGCTCGCGCTGCGCGATCGCCCAGCCCGGCGGTTCGAGCAGCGGGACCGAGGCCGTGAGGGCGGGAAGCATCAGGGGAGTTCTCCGTTCCGGGGCGGTGGCGCGGCGAGGTCACTCCTTGGTCGCGCCGGCGAGCATGCCGGCGACCAGGAAGCGCTGGGAGAAGAGGAAGACGAGGAGGACAGGGGTGATCGCCACGAGCGTGGCGAGCGCGAGCTCCGGCCGTTGCACGGCGGCGGTGCCGACGGTGGGGTTGAACTGCGGCACCGCGTTCAGCAGGGTGCCGAGCCCCACCTGCACGGGGAACTGGTCGCTCTCGGGCAGCAGGACGTAGGGCAGGAAGTAGTTGGTCCAGTTGGCCACGAAGCTGAAGAACCCGACCAGTGCCACGACCGGGGCGGCCAGCGGCAGCGCGATGTGCCGGAACACGCCGAACTGCGAGCAGCCGTCGAGCTTCGCCGCGGCGATGAGGTCCCGCGGCAGCGAGGTGGTGAAGTAGATGTAGGTCAGGTACACGCCGAACGGGTAGAACGCGTACGGCAGGATGACCGACCACATCGAGCCGATCAGGTGCACCGCGTTCACCTCCAGGAACAGCGGCACCACCAGCGTCGCGTTGGGCATCAGCATCACCACGAGCGTCGCGACGAGCAGCGTGCGCCGGCCGCGGAACTCGATCATCGCCAGTGCGTAGCCCGCGGGGACCGCCACGCACAACGTGATCACGAGCGCGACGGACGAGTACACCGCGGAGTTGCCCAGCCACGAGAAGATCGCGTTGTCCTGGAACGAGGTGAGCGCGTGCCAGTTGTCGGCGAGCGCCCGCCACGAACCGAACGACAGCGGGCTGCCGTGCACGAGCTGGTCGTCGGTCTTCGTCGCGGCCAGCAGCAGCCACACCACCGGCAGCACGAAGAGGACGAGGAACAACGCGAGCACCAGTGCCGACAGCGGGTTCGGCAGTCCCCTCGCGCCGTGCCTCCGCGGGCGCGCGGGCACCGGGCGCCCGCCGCTCCTCGCCTCCGCCGCCCGGGTCGGCACCCTGGTGTCAGTCGGCATCGAAGAACCCCGATCGTGCGACGAACACACCGGCGACGGCGAGCCCGATCACCAGCAGCTCCACCGAGATGGCCGCGGCCGTGTTCACGTTGTTGTTCTGGAAGGCGAAGTCGTACGAGAGCTGGTTGAGCGAGTAGTCGTGCCCGGCGACGCCCACACTCGCCTGCGACAGCAGCTGCGGTTCGACGAACAGCTGGGTGCCGCCGGCGAAGGCGAGGATGACCATGTAGACGATCCACTTGCGCAGCAAGGGGATCTGGATGCGCCACGCGGTCTGCCAGACCCCCGCGCCGTCGATCCGCGCCGCCTCCAGCAGGTCCGGCGAGATGTTGTTCAGCGCGCCGTACATCACCACGATCCAGCCGCCCGCGCCGGTCCAGAACGCGATCAGCGTGAACAGGACCGGCAGGTTCCCCGGCGCCACGACCTGGCCGAACGCGTCGAAACCCAGTGCCCGCAACAGGAAGCTCACCGGGCTCACCGACGGGTCCAGCATGAACAGCCACACCAGCACGCTCGCGGAACCCGCCAGCGCACCCGGGATGTAGTACAGGAAGCGCAAGGTCCGGCTGGCCGCGCCCGAGCGCAGGCGGTGCAGCAGCAACGCCAGCCCGACCACGAACACCACCAGCGAGGCCAGCCAGAACACCAGGTAGAGCGCGACGTGCCCGACCGCGGACAGGTACCGGAAGTCGCTCGCCGCCTCGGCGAAGTTCGCGAAGCCGGCGAAGTTGTCGCCCGCGTCGGTGAACGCGAAGTACACCGCGTAGAGCGTGGGCACGACCCCGAACGCGATCAACAGGACGACGTACGCGAAGACGAAGAGGTGCCCGGCCCGGCCCGGCCATCGCGTCCGCCGCCGGGACGTCCTGGCCGGGCGGGCCACCGTGGCCGTGCTCACTGCCCGACCTCGTACCCGTTGGACCGCGCGTAGTTGACGATCGCGTTCTGCCAGTCGGGCAGCAGGGACACGATCGACCTGCCCGAGGTCATCCCCGGCGTGACGGTCGCGGCCCAGATCGCCTCCTGGCTGAACTGCCCGTACCCCCAGCCCGGCCACACCTGCTTCGCGGCCGTCTGGAGCGGTTCCGCGATGTCACCCACGTAGTACCCGGCGGCGTTCTGCTTCGCGAGCCAGGTCTTCGCCGCCGGGGCGTAGGCCGGGTAGCCCGGCGCGAGCTGCCCCTGGTAGGCGTCCGAAGTGGTCACCCAGGTGAGGAAGTCGGTGGCGTCCTTGAGGTTCGCGCTGTGCGCGGACAGCAGCCACGTACCGCCGCCGACGTTGCCCACGGACGGTTCCGGGTCGCCCGCCCACTGAGGCAACGGGGCCACCGCGATCTGCCCCTGCGGCGTCTTGAACGACTCCTGGAACACCGAGCCGCCGAACCACGACGGTCCCGGCATCATGAGGACCTTGTCGGCGGCGTTCTTGTCGAAGTCGGAGCTGAACACGCTGCTGGTGGCCATCGTGTGGTTGGCGATCAGCGTGTCCAGCAGCGAGGCCATCCTCGTGCAGTTCGCGCTCGTGGTGTTCACCTTGACCGCCTTCGGGCCGGTGATCTCGTTGGCGCCGCACTTGGCGGACCACAGGTAGATCTCCGGGGCGAAGCTGTCACCCGCCGTGCCGACGAGGTAGCCGGGGTGCTCGGTGGCCACCCGCTGCCCCAGCGCCTGGTACTCCTCCCAGGTCTTCGGCACCTGGTAGCCCCACTCCCGCATGAGCGGGGCGTTGTACCAGAGCACGGTCTGGGCGAGGTCGTTGCGCAGGCAGTACAGCGTACCGTCCACAGTGCACGGATCGTTCGAGCCGGGAGCCCAGTTCGCCAGCGTCGCCTCCGGCACGAGCCCCTTGTTCAGCGGCGCGGTGAACCCCGCCTGCACCGCCCACGAGACCTCGTTGTTCTGCGAGCTGAACACCACGTCCGGCCACCCGCTCCGGGTGCGGTTGAACAGGCTGACCTTGGTCTGCAGGTAGTTCGAGCCGTTGGCGTCGCCGTCGTAGGTGACGATGTCCATCTGCACCGACGGGTGTTCCTTCTGGTACAGCTGGGCGGCCGGCAACCGGGTCGAGTCCACCCAGACCGTGATCGTCCCGCCCTTCTGGTCCACCGGCCGGAACTCGCCCTGTGCGCCGGTCCCGCTCCCGCCGTTCCCGCAGGCCGTGACCGCGGCGAGCACGGCCGCGGCCGCGAGGACCACCCCCGCGTACCACCCGCGCCGCCGGGGCGTTCTCCTGCCGCGGGTCGCGTCGGCAACAGGTGTCATCAGCTACTCCACTTCGTCGTGGCACCGGAAGGTCTGACTGATCGGACAAGGTTTCCCAGGATGTATGCGACACATTCGTGATGTCGCGCTGGCGTGTCCATGAAAACCGGTGCGCATCGGCACGTCAAGAGAGGAGCGTGAGAAAAATAAGTCATACACATTGTGCCGTCGGTATCGGGGATGTATGTTTCTCGGGATGTCCGACGACGAAGGAGGCGAGTGGGTGGACGGCGTGCCCGCTCCGGCCGGTCCCGGCCCTGACGAGAACCGGCAGGCGGCCCCCTACCGGCCCGGCTACGAACTGGTGGCCGAGCAGATCCTCCGGCTCATCGCGGAGCTCGACCTGCGCGCCGGTGACCGCATGCCGACCGAGAACGAGCTGGCCGCCCGCCTCGGCGCGTCGCGGACCGTGGTGCGGGAGGCGATCAAGATCCTGTCCGCGCTCGGGCGCGTCCGCGCGCAGAAGGGCCGGGGCCTCTACGTGGCCGACGACGAGGGGATGCTCGGCTCGGCGCGGTGGTCGGGCTTCTTCCTGCCGACCGACCTGGACCACGTCTACATGCTGTTCGAGTTCCGGCGGGTGCAGGAGATGACCGCCAGCCGCCTCGCGGCGACGCGGGCCACCCCCGTCGAACTGCGGGCGATCGAAGCGGCCGCGGAGACCTGCCGCCAGGGACACCTCACCGGCGAAGCGGCCCTGTTCGACCGCGGGGACGAGGAGTTCCACCTCGGGATCGCGGCCGCGTCCCACAACCAGTTCCTGCTCGCCGCGGTACGGGAAGCGCGGCGGCTGCAGCACCAGTCCAGCACCATCGGGCTCCACGGCACGGTCGGCGGCCACGCCGCCGAGGCGGTCGAGGAGCACGCCGCGATCTACCAGGCGATCCGGGACGGTGACCCGGAAGCCGCCGCACACGCCGCCGCGGTCCACCTCGACAATACCCTGGAGGACTACCGCCGCGAGATCCAGCGGCGGGTCTTCGGCTGACCGGCGTCGCGCGCCTGCCTTTTCATACACGATCACCGAGCCGTTCAGTCAGACCTGCCCGGCAATCGGGGGACGGGTACTTGTCCCGGGCCCGCACGGCTTTCACGCTGCTGTTGTTGGAAAACGACCGATTGGAGGCAGGATGAGCAAAATCATCTCCCGTGCGACCAAACGGATCTTCGGTATGGGCCGGATGGCGGGCCGCTACGTCTGGTACCACTGACCGACCGGCACGGGCCGGCTCGCCGTGCGGTGGGCCGGCCCGTGCCGCGGGCCGTATATCCACTTCGGACAGGAGGCGGCGTTGACCGAGCACCTACCACCGGGACCGCGGGGACACCGGCTGCGGGGCAACCTCCCCCGCTACGAAGCCGACCGGCTCGGGTTCCTCCGGCGCTGCCAAGAGGAGTACGGCGATTTCTGTTCCTTCGACGGGAACACGGTGGTCGTCAGCGATCCGGCGACGGTGCACGAGATCCTCGGCAAGACCAACGCGGAGTACCTCGCGGAGGGCACGCTGTTCGCCGGAGGGGACGACCTCGACGAGGCCGCGGAGCGCGCCGCGGTGTGGATGGCCGCCCGCCGCAAGGGATCGCGGGGTTTCAACCGCAGGGTCGCCACCGCGCACGCCGAACGCATGATCGGCATGCTCGACGAGCAGCTCGGCCGGGCCGGTTCGCAGACGGTCGACGTGCAGCCGCTGATGGCCCGCGTTTCCGGGTGCATGGTCGCGGACTACTGCTTCAGCGGCGAGGGCAGCGAACTGGTCGAGACCATCGAAGCCCAGGTGGCGGCCGCGATCCCCATCATGTCGGCGGCACGCGTGCTGCCCCGGTGGATGCCCGCGGCGAGGAACCGGCGTTTCGCCGCCGCCCGCCGCAGGACGATGGCCGCGATCGGCGGGATCGTCGACCGGCGCCGCGCCCGCCCCGCCCCCGAGTCGCCCCGCGACCTGCTCGACGTCCTGCTGGCCGCCCGCGACCCCGAACTCACCCAGCACCAGATCGAAGAAGTGCTCAGGGTGACGTTGCTGGCTTCCTACGGCGTGCCCGGCACGACGCTCGCCTGGATCGTGCGCGAGCTGTCCTTCCGCCCGGACATCCAGGCCCGCGTCCAGGACGAGGCGACCGCGTGGGACGGGCGGGAAACCCCGCCGGAACTGGCGGAACTCCCTTACACGGAAGCGTTGGTGAAGGAGATCCTGCGCGCGTACACGCCGACCTGGCTGATGGGGCGGACGGTGCGGGAGGAAGTTCGGGTCGGCTCGTGGACGCTGGCGCCGGGACGGCAGATCATGTTCTGCCCCTACCTCATCCACCGCGATCCGCGGTGGTGGGACGAGCCGGAGAAGATCGATCCCGGGCGCTGGCTCGGCGAGAAGGCGCCCCACGCACGCCACGCGTACTTCCCTTTCGGCGCCGGGCCTCGGACGTGTCTCGGTACCCACCTGGGCATGCTGCAGCTGACGCTCGTCACGTCGTGGCTGGCGCGGCGCTACGCCATCGCCGTCGAGACGCCGGGCACCGTTCCCGCCAGTCCCGCGGCCCTGCTGTCGCCGGCGGGCCTGCGTGCCTCGTTCGCCGTGCGGGAGCACGAGGACGCGGGGTTCGTCTCAGCGGGCGGCCGGTGAGTCCGTCGGGCCGGATTTCCGCCACGGCGCCGAGCAACGCGGTGACGAACGCCGTGGTCGCGGGCGGGTCCGGCGGCTCGCCGTGGGCGGCCAGGTAGACGTGCCGCCGGAACTCCCCCACCTCGCTGGCTTCGATCCCCGGCGTGCGGTGGGTGCGCAGGGCGAGCCCCGCCATCGTGGTCACGCCCATGCCGGCCGCGACGAGCGCCTGCTGCACGATGGGGTCGTCGCCGGTGCAGGCGATGGACGGGACGAAGCCCGCCTTCGCACAGGCGCCCAGGAACTCGCGGCGGCAGTTCTCGCAGCCCGCGATCCGCGCCGCGTCGCGGTTGCCTCATCGACTAACAGGCGATGTACGACGTCCTCCGCGACGCCCGTGATGCGCTGGCCGGACGTGTCGTCGTCAACCTGAGTTCGGACACCCCGGCGCGGACACGGGAGGCCGCCGCGTGGCTCGCCGAGTGCGGGGTGTTCTACAGTGGACCGAGGGAGGCTTTCGAGGTCCACGAGCGGTGCTGCGGCACCTCGGCAGGCCGGAGTACCTGGGCGCGACCACGCGCTGGCGCAGCTGTTCTACCGGGCGCAGTTGACGATTTTCCTCACCGCGCTTTGCGCGTACCTGCAGGCGTTCGCCCTGCTGGACGCCGGGGGCACCGACCCGGCGCGGCTCGCGCCGTTCGCAAGGAGGTCACGCTACCCCGGCTACCTCAGCACGGCGACGATGATGGGCGCGACGGCGGCGCACATCGTGGGGACGTCCCGTGACCTCGGGGTGGACGCGGCGCTGCCCGAGGCGGTGAAGTCCTTGTACGGCAGGGCGATCAGCGCGGGGCATGGCGTGGAGAACTGGACCAGCCCATGGGAGGCGGTCGCGAAGCGGCGGTGAGGATCGCGCGCTGGCCAGCGCCGGGTCTCGGCAGGCGGCGCGTCACGGCCGTCAGGCCCCCCGTTACGCGTTCGGCATCTCCGAGGCCGACACCAGGCTTTCCTGATCCACGCTGGGAGCAACACCCGCTTCCGCCAGCTGAGTGGTGAGAAACTCCACCACCGGCGCGCGTGTGCCCGGCGCGCTGTGCCCGACGCCGGGCACCACGACCATGCGGACCGGGGATCCGTGCTGCGCAAGGCTTTCACGCAGGCGGGAGAGCTCCTCCGGGCGGCTGCGGCCGGCCCGGCCCATCGCGGCCAGGTCGGCCCTGCCGTCGTCCTCGGAGCCGACGACCAGCAGGACCGGGATCCGCGCAACCGCGGCGGGATCGACGGGAATCCCGAACCGCCGCTCGGTGTCGGCGATGCCCTCTGGCCAGTCGAGGGCCTCGTCGAGGACGGTGACGCTGCCCGGCGCGCCCACGGCGACGGCGATGACCCGGTCCGGGTGGAGGAAGAGGAAGCGGTTCGCGAACTGGCCGCCCCCGGAGTGCCCGCACAGCAGCACGCGGTCGGTCCGCGCGTGCCACCGGTGCCGGACCTCCTCCAGGATGTCCAGCACAACCAGGTCGAACCGGACGCCGCCGGAGTCGATCGTCTTGTAGTTGTCCACGTCGTCGGGGCCGTTGAGGCCGACCGGGAACAGCGGGACCACGACGATGACGCCGTGCTCTTCCGCGAACGGGATGAACCCCTCACGCAGCTCCCCCACGCTGCGGCCCGTGCCGTGCACCGCCACCAGCACGGGCAGCTCGCTGTCCGGGGTCCAGCTCGTCGGGACGTAGACGCTGTAGCTGCACCGCGGATCCCGTGGCGCCACGAAGAACGGCGAACGCTTGGTCAGCAACCGCCGGCCGGGGTGGGTGGCGGGCAGGTCGGCGACGCGGATCACGAGGCTTCTCCCCCGGCTCGGCCGGGCACGGACAGGCGCGCCAGGGGCACGTGGTGCTGGCCCGCGTGCACGTCGCGGTCCCGCAGCGAACCCTGGCTCACCGGACGCGGGAAGGAGATCTTCACGACGTTGAGCGACGGGATCCGGAACAGCTGCACCGAATCCGCGTCGACGCGGTAGAGGTCCGCGACCACGCGTTCGTTCAAAAAGGACTCGTCCGCCGCGATCCGGTACCCCTCCTCGTCACGCAGGAACACCTCCATCGTGACCCAGAACGGCCCGGCGTTTTTCGAACGGACCTCGTGGGCGAGGTCCGCGAGGGTGGTCTCAGGCACCGGTGCTCTCCATCTCGATCCGGAACAGTTCGGTGGGGTTGTCGCAGTCCACGACGTGGTTCAGCACGAACTCGTAGGCCGCGCCGCGCTCGACCTCGGCGGGTGACGACGCGAACGCCAGGCTCGGCAGATAGTCCATCCCGGGCGCGGGCAGGTGCAGCATCAACGGGTTGGCGACCTTCGCGACGGCCGTCGCGGTCGCCTGGTCGGGCGCGTTCACGAGCAGCATCACGCCGACCTCGCGCGGCGGCCCGCTTTCGGGTTCCAGCTCGTCCAGCACCGCGTTGTACCCGTAGAGGCGGAGGTCGAAGGCGTACTCGTCGTCGGCCAGCCCCAGCGTCTGGCTCACGCGCTGCCGGAGGATCGTGTGCATCAGCTCCGCCCACGCGTCGAGGTCGGCGAGGATGAGCGGGTCCCGGATCGCGGAGAACGACATCGTTTCGTAGCCGGTGATCCGGGCGCCTTCCAGCTTGATCGTGTACTGGTCGGCCGCGTGGAACTTCGAGCCCTCGACCCGCACGATCCGGTCGTCGACCGCCGTGTAGCGCGCGTCGCGGACGTCGAGGGTGCCATCGGGTTCCCGCATTTCGAACGGGTTCACCGTCTCGTACAGCATGTGTGCGGCCACGGTGGTCGGCGTGCAGGACACCGCCGGGTCCAACGGCTCGATGGTGAACCCGTCGGCGTCGATGGTCGCCAGCACCCCGCCCGCGCGCGGGTTGGTGGTGCACTGCCCACCGCACTCGACGATCTTCGCGGCGTGCCACGTGGGCCCCGGCGGCATCCCCTTCATCAGCGGGTACGCGGCCGCCAGCGCGGTGTCGGTGGCGCGGCCCGCGAGCACGACCTGCGCACCCGCGCGGAGTGCCTCGACGATCGGCTCGTGCCCCATCGCGCCGACGATGTGGGTGCAGCTTTCCAGCGTCTCCGCCCGCAGCTCCCCCAACGGCGGCAACGGGTGCACGCGGCCGGAGTCGAGGTATTCCTTCAGCACGGCCGAGTTCTGCTCGCTGTAGATCCGCGCGACCTTGAGGTCCAGCCCCGCCTCCGCCATCACCTCCGCGACGATGCCGGCCACCCAGTCGACACCGCTGTCGGTCCCGCTCGTGCCGCAGGACCCCACGATCACGGGGATGCCGGCCGCCGCGGCCGCCGTCAGCGCGCTGCGCAGGTCGCGCTTCACCGCCTTGGCGGTCGTCTTGGGGGACGCCGACCCGAGGTAGTGGGGGCCGGAGTCCGTGGACCCGCCGTCGATGCTGATCACGTCGGCGCCCAGCGCGATGCCGCGCTCGACCGTCGCGTGGTCCCAGCCCGCGCCGAGCATGCCGCTCGGCGTCAGCACGCGGACGGACTCCACCGGTTCGTTGTCCATGGTCCTCATTTCTTTCCCTCGGCGATCAGGTCGGCGTTCACCGCGAACCGGGGACGGCCCGCGAGTGCTGCCAGCAGTTCCTCCGCGCCCTGGAGTCCCGCCGTGGCACGGGCTTCGGCGGTCTGGCCCGCCAGGTGCGAGTAGACGACGATGCCGTCCACGCCCCGGAGCGGGCTGCCGGGCGGCAACGGCTCCTCGCGCGCGACGTCGAGCGCGGCACCCGCGATCTCGCCCGACCGCACCGCGGCGGCGAGCGCGTCCTCGTCGACGATGGCCCCGCGCGCGGTGTTGACGAGCAGCGCGGTCGGCTTCATCTGCTTGAAAGCGCTTTCGTCCAGCAGGCCCCTCGTCCGGTCCGTGAGCGACGTGTGGACGGAGACGTAGTCGGAAACGGCCAGCAGTTCCGGCAACTCCACGAACCGCACCTCGGCGCTGTCCCGCAGCTCCGGCGGCACGGAGGTGGTACAGACCATGTGCATCCCGAAGGCTCGTGCCAACGGCACCACCGCCCGCGCCGCCGCGCCGTAGCCGATGAGGCCGAGCGTCGCGCCCCGCAGTTCGTGCCCGTCCTCGCGGGGCCAGATCCCGTTCGCCACGCCCTGCGCGGACTGCACCAGCCGCCGCGCCCCGGCGAGCAACAGGCCCATCGTGTACTCGGCGACGGCGTTGGCGTTGACACCGGGCAGGTTGCTCACGCTGATGCCCAGCTTCGCCGCGGCGACGGTGTCGATCGAGTCGTACCCGACGCCGGTGCGCACGATGGCGCGCAGCCGCGGCGCGCGGGCGAGGACGTCGGCCGTGAAGGGGTCGTGGCCCACCAGCGCGGCGTCGATCCCGTCCAGCGCCGCCTCGAGCTGTTCGGGGTCGCGGCGCCCGCTCGGGGGCTTGTGGACGGTGTCCAGGCCTGCCCGTCGCAGCAGCCGGTCGACCTCGTCGCCGGGGCGCAGGTAGTCCGTGGTGATGAGAACGCGGGGCACGTCTTCCTCTCCCTCAAAGCGCCCGGCCGGTGGCGGACCGGCGCTGCAGCGCGCTGACCCGGGCGACGCCGAGCACCGCTACGAGCGCGACGATCGCGACGTCCAGCAGCATCAGGGGCCAGCCGGTCACGTCGACCATCGCGCCGACCAGTGCGGGCCCGAGGAACCCGCCGCTCGCCCAGCCCACGGTGTACAGCCCGGTGTAGGTCCCGACGACGCGGTCCGACGGGGCGAGGTTCCACAGCACGACGACCGCGTTGACCAGGAACGCGGACGCGGAGGCGGCCGCGAGGCACAGCGCGACCATGGCGCCGGTGGGGGTCCGGATCACCGTGCCCAGCACCATGGCCGCCGCGAACGCCGCCATCCCGATCATCATCACGCGGAGCCGGCCGAAGCGTTCCGCGAGCATCGCGACCGGGTAGGCGGCGACGATGAAGGCCACGCCGCTGGGCAGCGTCAGCCCGCCCGCCTCCCCCGCGGACATGCCCAGCGCCTCCATGCCGTAGGGCGTGATGAGCGACCGCGAGGCGGCCCACGCGCCGCCGAAGAACAGGATGGACAGGATGAGCAGCAGCCTGCTCCGGTCGGAGTCCTTGATGATGTCGGGCACGATGTCCCGCACGCGGACGCGCACCCGCGACTCGGCGTGCTGCTCGCGGTCCTCGGCCAGCGCCGCCTGGTAGGCCGGGGACCGGCTGTCCCGCACCTTCAGCGCGAGCACGAGCACGGACACCACCATCAGGATCGACGGGATGGCGAACGACAGCCCCGGGTGGTCGTCGATCAGGAGGATGCTGATCAGCGCCGCCACGATCGCCGTGACGCTCGACGCGATCTTGACCGCCGCGTTGGCCCGGCTCCGCCGTTCGGGCGCGATGAAGTCCGGCAGCAGCGCTTCGGCGATCGGCTTGAACGAGTTCGCGATCAGCGCGTAGGCGAACATCACCGCCACCAGCAGCGGCAGCGACGCCGCCACGTGCGGGATGACGAGGAACAGCAGCGCCGCCACCGGCATCCCCACGACGAGGTAGGGCATCCGGCGGCCCCACGACGTCCGGGTGTTGTCCGACCGGTTGCCCATCCACGGCTGCACGAAGATGCCGAGCAGGTTGTCCATGCCCATCAGCAGGCCGATGAGCGCGGCGCTGGTGAGGTGCTGCCGCAGCAGCGGCGGGACCTGGGACTCGTAGAGGTTCCAGGTCGACTCCTGGGCGAACACCGCCAGTGCCACGAAGAACGTGATCCGCCCCGTGCGGACGCGCTGAACGGTCGCTGTCGTCATTGGCGCAACCTTTCCTCCCGCCACCGCCGAGGGTGGCGCTTACGCTATAGCAAAAGACTCATAGATTGCAATTAGCTATGCCATGGCAGATTCGAACTCGACCAGGAGCGTCAGGTCGTCGTCGACACGGATCCGGCACTCGGGCCCGAAGCAGCACGAGGACTCGCGCTCCTCGAAGACCGCGGGCCCGGTGATCTCCGTGCCCGGTCGCAGCCGGTACCGGTCCCAGACTGTGGCCCGCAGCCAGCCGTGCCCGGGGATCCACACCTCACGCGTGCCCCGCCGCGGATCGCCGTCGAGCGGTTCGCACGCCAGGGAGACGTCGTGCCCCGGCAGCTGGGCCGAAAGCCGCCAGTTGACGACCTCCGCGGGGCCGCCGAGCGAACGCCCGAACGTCGCGCGGTACGCCTGCTCGAAGGCGGCGTGCAGGTGGTCGAGGTCCAGCTCCCCGTCCGGCAGTGCGACCTCGATCTCAGACCCCTGCCCCAGGTAGCGCAGGTCGGCCGAGCGGCGGAACCGCACCTCCTCCGGCTTCTCGGGCCGCAGCACCGCGAGGGCCTGTGCGGCCATCTCCTCGTACGCGGCCGCGACCCTCGCGTCGTCCACTTCGGACAGTGCGGAGGGCAGGCTGCGTGCCTGGTCCACCGTCGGCGCGGCGACGAGGAAGCCGTAGGCCGACATGACCCCGGCCCGCATCGGCACGACGATCCGCCGGATCTTCAGCTGCTTCGCCAGACCGTAGGCGTGCACGGGGCCGGCCCCGCCGAACGCCACCAGCGCGAAGGCGGCGGGATCCCGGCCCTGCTCGGACAGGTGCATCCGGGCGGCGGCGGCCATGCTCGCGGTCGCGACCTCGACGATCCCCGACGCGGCACCGACCCGGTCGAGCCCGAGCGGCTCCGCCACGTCCCGGTCCACCGCCTTGTGCACCTCCGCCGTCCGCAGCCGCATCTCGCCGCCGAGGAACGCGGCGGGGTCGAGGTAGCCGAGGACGAGGTCCGCGTCCGTCACCGTGGGCCGTTCCCCGCCGCGGCCGTAGGCGACGGGCCCCGGCACGGAACCGGCGCTCCGCGGGCCGACCTTGAGCAGGCCCAGCGGATCGGGCGCGGCGATCGACCCGCCGCCCGAGCCGATCTCGATCATGTCCACGACCGTCAGCCGGACCGGCAGCCCCGAGCCCGGTTTGAACTTGTCGACGCGGCCCGCTTCGAAATCGTGCTTGCGGCGGGGTTCCCCACCGCTGACGACCGCGATCTTCGCCGTCGTGCCGCCCATGTCGAACGAGAGGACGTCGCTTTCGCCGAGGCGCCGTGCCACCGCCGCGGCCGCGATCGCGCCCGCCGCCGGCCCGGATTCGAGCAGGCGGACGGGGAACTCCTTCGCGTCCTCCACGGTCGTGATCCCGCCTGAAGACAACACGATGTGCAGCGGCGCGTCGATCCCCATCGCCAGCAGGTCGTCCCGCAGCGCGTCGAGGTACCGCGACATCAACGGCTGCACGTAGGCGTTGAGGCACGCGGTGCTCGCGCGCTCGTACTCGCCGAGCACGGGGGCGACCGCGCTGGACAGCGTGACCGGCAGCCCGGGGTGGGCCCGCGCCAGCAGCTCCCGCACGCGTCGTTCGTGGCGGCCGTCGCGGTAGGAGTGCAGGAACGCCACCGCCACCGCCTCGACGCCCCGCTCCAGCAGGTCCGCCACCTCCGCCAGCACCCCCGCCTCGTCCAGCGGTTCCAGCTCGGTGCCGTCGGAGCCGATGCGGCCGCCCACCCCGCGGCACAGGTGCCGGGGCACGAGCGGTTCGGCGGGACGGGCCAGGAGATCGGTGGTGTCGAACCTGATCTCCCTGGCCATCTCCAGGGTGTCGCGGAAGCCGCTCGTGGTAAGCAGGCCCACGACCGCGCCAGTGCGTTCGAGCAGGGTGTTGGTCACCAGCGTCGTGCCGTGCACGACCGCGGCGACGGCCCCGGCGGGCGTGCCGGTTTCGGCCAGCAGCCGCGTGATCCCGGCGGTGATCGCCTCGTTGGGGGCGTCCGGGGTGGTGGGCAGCTTGCCGGGCCAGGTCAGGCCGCGAGCCGGGTCGTGCAGCAGCAGGTCGGTGAACGTGCCGCCCACGTCCACTCCGATGCGGACGGTGCGCTTCATCGGACGTACCCACCGATCTCGTCGGCCAGCACGAGTTCCGGCTCGCGGTCCTCCGGCGCGCCGTAGCCCCCGCCGCCGGGGAAGGAGATCACGACGGAAGCACCGGGCGCGAGCTGCGAGATCGACTTCAGCGGCACGCGTTTGCCGTTGTCGAGCACCACCTGCGCGGTGGCGCCGGGTTCGCCGCCGGCGAGCCCGAGCGCGGGGTGCCGTTCGCGGTCGCCGAGCAGCACCAGCTGCACCGGGCGGCTCGTCGGGTTGTGCACCTCGATCTCCTGCCCCAGCCCGCCGCGGCGCCGCCCGCGGCCGCCGGATCCGGCCCGGAGTTCCTTGCGTGCGAACCGGAGCGGCGAAGCGACCTCCATCGCCTCGACACTGCCGCTGCCGGAGTTGGTCGGGAAGGCCGTGGCCGACAGGCCGTCCTTCTCCTTGGACGCGCCCATACCGCCGTTGGCGAAGAGCATCTGGGCGAACGGGCGCCCGGCGTCGTCGACCCCGGCGAAGCGGACCCGCAACGCGGGCGCTCCCCCGCTGTCGGCGATGACCCGGTCGGGCAGCACCGGCGCGAGCGCCTGGTAGATCGCACACGAGAGCAGGTGCCCGGTCAGGTGGCGCGCGACGACGGGCGCGGGGAACCGCGGGTTGACGATGCTGCCTTCGGGGGCCGTCACGCTGATGGCCCGGTAGGAGCCCCAGTTCGTGCGCGTCGCCGGGTCCAGCAGGATCTTCAGCGGGTACATCGAGTACGCGCGGGTGTAGTTCAGCGTGGAGTTCGTGGAGAACGGCACCTGGCCCGAGGTTCCCGTGTAGTCGATCTCGATGCGGTCGCCGCGCACGGTGACCGCGCATTCGATGCGCGTCGGATGGCCTTCGACGCCGTCGGCGTCCAGGCCCGCCCGGTACACCCCGTCCGGCAGCTCGCGGATCGCCGCGCGCATCGCCGCGTCGGTCATCGCGTGCACCTGCGCCGCGAACTCCTCGAAGTCCGCTTCGCCGAAGTCGTCGAGGAACTCCCGCGCCCGGCGTCCGCACACGGCGTGCGCGGCGGCCTGCGCCTCCAGGTCACCCCACAGGTCGTCAGCGAGGCGGACGTTGGCCAGCAGCAGATCCTTGACCCCCTGTTCGAGCCGGCCCGCGCGGTACAGCCGCACGGGCGGGATCAGCAGGCCCTCGGACATCAGGTCCGTGGCCCCCATCGACGGGCTGCCGCCGATGTCGGGCGAATGCGCCGCGGTACCGGCGAAAGCGACGAGCGCACCGCGGTGGAAGACCGGGGTGATCATGGCGATGTCGGGCAGGTGGCCGGTGGCGATCCACGGGTCGTTGGTGATGACGCAGTCGCCGTCCTGCCACTCCTCGTGCGGGAACCGGTCCAGGATCACGGCGGTCAGCGAGCTCATGAGCGCGGCGAACCCCGGGATGCCCGCACGGGACTCGGCCATCGTGCGGCCCTGGCGGTCCATCAGGACGACGGTGTAGTCGTTCGACTCGCGGATGATGGTGGAGAACGCGGTGCGCAGCATGGTCGACGCCGCCTCGTCGGTGGCGGCGGCCAGCCGGTCCCACCGTACTTCGAGCCCCACCGGGTCGGGCACGGGCGCGTTCACGACGCCGCCCCGATCGCCGTGGCGATGGCCTTGCCGAGGCCCTCGGTCGTCCCGGCACCGCCGAGGTCCGGGGTGAGCACGCCCGGCTGCTCGTCGAGCACGCTCTCGATCGCGGCCACGATCCCCGCCGCCGCCGTGGTCTCCCCCAGGTGCTCCAGCATCATGGCGCCGCTCCAGATCTGCCCGACCGGGTTGGCGATGCCGCGCCCGGCGATGTCCGGTGCCGACCCGTGCACGGGCTCGAACAGGCTCGGCCACGTGCGGTCCGGGTTGATGTTGGCGCTCGGCGCGATCCCGATCGTCCCGGCGCACGCGGGGCCGAGGTCGGACAGGATGTCGCCGAACAGGTTGCTCGCGACGACCACGTCGTAGGAGTCGGGCCGCAGCACGAACTTGGCGGTGAGGATGTCGATGTGGTCCTTGTCCGCGGCCACCTGCGGGTACTGCCGCGCCATCGCTTCGGCGCGCTCGTCCCAGTACGGCATGGAGATGGAGATGCCGTTGCTCTTGGTCGCCCACGTCAGGTGCCTGCGCGGGCGGGCGGCGGCGAGTTCGAACGCGTACCGCAGCACCCGGTCCACGCCGGTGCGGGTCATCACCGTCTCCTGCAGCACGGTCTCGCGGTCGGTGCCGTCGAAGATCCGGCCGCCGATGCTGGAGTACTCGCCCTCGGTGTTCTCGCGGACGACGAGGAAGTCGATGTCGCCGGGCTCGCGGTCGCGCAGCGGGCTGCGCACCCCGCGCAGCAGCCGGACTGGCCGCAGGTTGACGTACTGGTCGAAGCCGCGCCGGAACCGCAGCAGGCTGCCCCACAGGGAAACGTGGTCGGGCACCACCTCGGGCCAGCCGACCGCGCCGAAGAAGATCGCGTCGAAACCGCCGAGCACGTCCCGCCAGTCCGGCGGCAGCATCTCCCCGTGGCGGACCCAGTACTCGGCGCTGGCGAAGCCGAACTCGGCCGTCTCCAGCTCGAACCCGTGGAGATCGGCGGCGGCCCGCAGGCACCGCAGCCCCTCCGGGACCACTTCACGACCGATGCCATCCCCCGGGATGACCGCGACACGATAACGGCGCGACACCACCATCTCCTTCGACGCCGGAGCTGTTCCGCGCTCCACTGTGGTCCGCGCCGGGTACCGCGGCAAGACGCTCGGCGGCAACCTATCCTTTCTCCCATGGAAACCCTCAGCGCCGGGGTGACGTCGTGACGAACTCGATGGACGACCTGCACTTCTTCCACGTGGTCGCGTCCAACGAGACGCTCACCGCCGCCGCCCGGGAGCTCGGCTGGTCGCTCCCCGCGGTGAGCAAACGACTGAAAGCCCTGGAACAGCGGCTGGACGTGCGCCTGGTGCACCGCGGCACGCGGCGTCTCGTGCTGACTTCGGAGGGTGAGCTCTACGCGTCCCACCTGGAGGCGATCCTCGACCGGCTCCGGGAGCTGGAGGACCTGATCACCCACGGCTCCGGCGAGCTGCGGGGGTCCATTGTGGTCCAGTCCACGCTCGGCCTCGGCCGCGCGCACATCGCCCCGCTGCTGGGCGAGTTCACCGCGCGGCACCCGCAGGTCGGCATCCAGCTGCGCACGTCGGCACTCCCCCTGCGCCCGCACCGGCACGAGTTCGACCTGGCCGTGCACGTGGGGCTGCCGCCGGACTCGACGCTGCGGATGCGGCGGCTGGCGAAGAACCGTCGCGTGCCGTGCGCCGCACCGTCCTATGTGGAGCAACGCGGGATGCCGGAGCGGATCGAGGACCTCGCGGAGCACGACTGCATCGTGCTCCGCGAGAACGAGGGCGACTTCGACCTGTGGCGCTTCGGCGACGCCCGCCACCCGCGTCAGGTGCGGGTGCGCGGGCGCCTGTCGAGCAACGACGGCGACGTGGTGACCGACTGGGCGCTCCAGGGCCGCGGGGTGATCATGCGGTCGGAGTGGCAGGTGCGGTCCCACCTCGACAGCGGCGCGCTGGTGCGGGTGCTGCCCGGCGTCCCGACTCCGCCGGCCGACATCTACGCGCTCCTGTCCGACGACGTGCACGTGCCCCGGCGCGTCAGCGAGCTGATCAAGTACCTCGCCGCCCACCTGCCCCGGCGGATCGGTCCCTGAGGGAGCAGCCTCAGCGGACCTTGACGCCGTCCTTGAAAACCGCTCGAACCCGCTGCTTCAGCTCTGCGAATTCCAGCGCGTCCCCGTCGACGAGGACGAGGTCGGCCCGTTTGCCGGGGGTGAGGGTGCCGAGTTCGGCATCCACGCCCAGCAGTGCCGCGGCCGACGAGGTGGCGGCCACGAGCGCGCCGGCCGGACTGAGCCCTCCCTCCACCATCAGCGCCAGCTCGCTCAGATTGGCTCCGTGCGGGAAGACGCCGCTGTCGGTCCCCATCGCGATCTTGACACCCGCATCCACCGCACGCGTCATCGCGTCCCGGTGGATCTCGACTATCTCCTCCGCGTACTCCAGGGTGCTCGCCGACACACCGGCGCCCGACGCCCCGGCACTCACGATCGCGCGCGGCGCGGCCAGCGTCGGCACCAGCCACGTTCCGCGTTCGACCATCAGGTCGATGGCCTCCTCGTCGAGGAAGATCCCGTGTTCGATGGACCGCACCCCGGCGCGCACTGCCGCCTTGATGCCCTTGGCCCCGTGTGCGTGTGCCATCACCGGGAGCCCCACGGCTTCGGCCTCGGCCACGACCACGGCGATCTCGTCGTCCTGGAACTGCGAGTGCTCCGGACTGTCCGTGTGGGACATGACCCCGCCGGTCGTGCAGATCTTGAGCACGTCCGCGCCGGCCCGGATGATTTCGCGCGCCCTCTGGCGCACCGCGTCCGGTCCGTCGACGACACCATCCGGCCGGCCCGGGTGGGGCAGCAACGGGGTCAGGTGGAGACCCGACGGCAGCCAGCTGTCGCAGTGACCGCCGGTCTGGGACAACGCGGTGATGGAGATCTGCATCCACGGGCCGTCGATCAGCCCGTTCTCGATGGCCCGCACCATGCCCAGGTCCGCACCGCACGCGTCGCGCACGGTCGTGATCCCGCAGTCGAGCGTGCCGGACAGGTTCCGGGCGGCTTCGTAGAACTGGTAGGAGAACGGACGAGCCGCCGTGCTGAACACGCCCGTCCCGCTCACCGTGACGTGCACGTGGCAGTCGAACATGCCGGGGATGACCGACGTGCCGGCCGCGTCGATCGCGACATCCCCGTCGAGCCCACTGCCGACTTCGACGATCCTGCCGTCCTCGAACGTCACGTCGGCTTCCGCCGGGGCCGAGCCGGTGCCGTCGAAGACGCGGCCGTTGCGTACGACCGTGCGTACCATGGGACCTCACCAGGCCTTGCGTTGGTTGCCCTCTTCGACGGTTTTCGCGGCCATCCCCTGTTTCTTGCCGCCCAGCATGCTCAGGCCCTGGTGCGAGACGTGGAAGCCCAGGTCCTCGCTGACGAGCTTCTTCCACGGTCGCGAGAGGATCGAGTGGGTCATGCGCCGGGCGTAGCGCGGTCGCTCCATGATCATCTCGGCCAGCTCCCAGGCCCTCGCCAGGAGCGAGTCGTGCGGCACGACCTCGTTGACGAGCCCGAACTCGAGCGCCTTCCGCGCCGGGATCGACTGTCCTGTGTAGATGTGGTGGGCGGCGCGTTTCGTCCCCATCAACGCCTGCAGGGCCAGCCCCAGCCCGTCACCCGGGGCCGTACCGGCGAGGAAGTGCGGATCCATGAGGTCCGCGTCCTCCGTCGCGAGGGTGATGTCGCACAGCAGGGCGAACTCCGTGTGGACGCCGGGCCCGTTGATGGCGGCGATGGTGGGGATCTCCAGCGCCGTCACGAAGTTCTCGATCAGCTTGGTGCCGTCGTAGAACTGCTGGTAGATGTAGTCGGGGTCCTCCTCGTACAGCGGCTTCTGCCACACGTCGCGCGGCGCGCCGCTGAACCACCGGTCGCCGGTGCCGGTCAGGATGAGCACCTCGTTGTCCGGATCGTTCCCGACGTCCTGCCACACCCGGTTCCACGCGTTGTGGGCGGCCCAGTTGTGGACGTAAGTGCCGCCGTCGGTGTGCATCCGCAACTCGAGGATGCCGTCACGCCGTCGCATGACGAAGGAGTCTTCGTACTTCTTCGCGTACTCCTCCAGGGACGGCGGTGGCACGTATCCCGGCCACCGCGCGGCCAGATCCTCTCGGGACATGGGCAGCTCCTTCATCGTCGAACTCCTTAAAGCAACACGAGTCTTGCATTAAGGCTGCGGGGAGTCAACCCGGTATCGTCAGGGCGGATCCGTACCGCACCGACTGGAGAGCGACCCGACGATGGCGGAGCAGCCAAAACGAGCACGTCCCGGCGGCCGCACCGCGGCCGTGCGGCAGCGCATCCTCCGCGCGACGATCGAACTCGTGGCGAAGCACGGCACGGAACACCTGAACTACGAGGAGATCGCCCGGACCGCCGGGGTGAACAGGGTGACGCTCCACCGCAACTGGCCGTCGCGCAACGACCTGCTGCGCGACGCCCTCGCCGAGTTCGCGAGCGAGTCGATCCCGTTGCGGGACACCGGAAACCTCGTCGCGGACCTCACCGACTACCTCTGCACGATGGCCCGCACCGGACAGTCCACGGTCGGACGGGCACTGCTGCAGGCGGCCATGCACTCGGGCGACGAGCCGGTCATCCGCGAACTGGGCCTGCAGCTGCTGGACAACCGGCTCCCCGAAGTACAGGCACTGCTCGACCGGGCCACCGCACGCGGCGAGATCCCGCGGGTCGACGCGGTCTTCATCAACCAGATGCTGTCCGGACCGGTGCACCTGCACCTCACCAGGGGCCGGACACCGTTCGAACGCGCGGACGCGCAACGCATCGTCGACTTCGTCCTGGCGGGAGCGCGGGCCACGGCAACCGAGCCGGACGTCCACAAAGGACGAACACGAGCCACGTGACGGGGGCGCAGCTCCCAGGGGATGGTGCCGGACAGGACCGCGCGTGGATCGTGCTGTCAGTGATCAGGGCGCGGATCTGCAGCGTCGCCGCGCGCGGAGAGCTCTGGCTGATGAGGATGCCGCCCTCGCCGCGTTCGCGCATCTCCCCCAGTTGCGCGGCCCCCGGGGTCAAGTCGGCGGCGGACTGGAAGTCCGCTGTGTTCAGCGGCGCGCAGGACACCACCTCGATCCTGCCGAAGCGGTCCCGGATCGCGCCGGCCAGCGCGGGGATCTCTCACCGGCCAGTGCCGTGAGCCGGTCGCGGTTGCGGGCGACGAGGGCGACCCGGAACCCCTCCCGGCCGAAGGCCGCGACCGAGGTGTTCCGGGAGAAGGGCCTGGGGGTACCGCTGGAGGAGATCGCGCAGCGGGCGGGCGTCAGCGCCGGGACGCTCTACAACCGGTTCGGCGGCCGGGAGGCGCTGATCGACGCGGTGATGCCCGCGCTGGTCGCCGAGCGGATGGGCGAGGCGCTGAGCCGTGCGGAGGCGCTCGCCGATCCGTGGGGCTCGCTGGTCACCTACGTGACCGTGCTGTGCGAGCAGCAGGCCGGGGACCCGGCTTTCCGCGACGTCGTCAGCAGGCAGCTCGCGGGCAGGCCCGAGCTGACCGCGAAGTGCGAGGCCGAACTCGGCAAGTCGGTCCCCTTGTTCGAGCGCGCGCGGCGGGCCGGGCTGCACGCCGGCGCGACGCACCCACTGCCCGCGCCCGCTCCGGACGCGGACCAGATCCGGCGGATGCTATAGCAAACCGGCGGGGAGCGGTACGATGAGCGTGTGACCGAGGATCTTCTCGCGACGCTGAAGAGCGACACGCTCGCCGATCGCGCGTACAAGGCCATCCGTGACGCCATCGCGACGGGAGGCCTGCGCAGCGGGGAGAAGGTCACCGAGCGCGGCCTGGCCGCACAGCTGTCGGTCAGTCCGACGCCGGTCCGCGAGGCGATCCGCCGTCTGGAACAGGACGGTCTCCTGGTGCGCAAGGGCCCGCGCACGGTCATGGTCTCCGAGATGGGCGACGCGGCGCTGGAGGACCTCGCCGAAGTGGAGGTGGGCCTACGTGGCATGGTCGCGCGGTTCGCCGCCCGCCGCGCAACGCCGGAGCAGCTCGACAGCCTCGACGCGATCCTGGACGAGGCCGACGACCTGCTGATCCTGATCGTCCAGCGGAAGCAGGCGGGACAGCACCCGCAGCGGCACCTCGACCAGCTGATGGACACCATGCAGCGGTTCAACGACGCGCTGGAGGCGTGCGCGGGAAACCCCGTGCTGACCCGCCTGCTGGACCAGGCCAGGGTGTTCTCCCGCGCCGAAAGCCGGGCCCGCCGCCTCGAACGCATCGCCCACGACCCGACCTTCGGGCTCGACCGCTACTCCGGCCACCGCGCACTCGTCCGAGCCCTCCGGGCGGGCGACGCGGAAACCGCGGAAGCCCTCGTCACCGCCGACGTGCGCGGTGGTCTGGACGACCTCCTCCACCCACCCCGCTGAGCCTTCCCGCGTCAGCGGCGCCAAGCCAGCTGCCGCCCCACTCCAGCCCGGCGCGGCGGAAGCACCCCCAGCCTTCCCGCGTCAGCGGCGCCAGCCGAGGTGCAGGCCCTTGCCGACGGGCACGGTCGCGGCGACGAACGCTGAATCGACGGCGATGAGCGCCAGCACGTCGGCCACCTCCGCGGGGTGGGACAGGACGTTGTCGATCGCGAGGACGCCGCCCGGCCGCAGGACCCGTGCGGGGTGAGGCCACCAGCCCGCGTACCGGGTGCGCTCGGCGTCGAGGAAGAGCAGGTCCACGGAAGCGCTTTCCCGCCGCGCCAGGTACGCGCCGCCGTCCTCGATCACCCGCGTCACGCCCAGACCCGCCAGGTTCTCGGCCACGCCGGGCCACTCCGCCACGTCCACGGTCGTCACGCGGCCACCCGTGTCGCGGGCGGCGTCGGCGAGCCACATCGCCGAGTAGCCGTTCGACGTCCCGATTTCGACGACCTCCCTCGCCCCCGCGATCCGCAGCACGAGCGTGAGCAGCTCGGCCGTCGCCGGTTCGAGGTTGCGCAGGCGCCGCAGCCGGTCCGGCTCGGCCGCGTCCTGTGCCGCGCCCCGCTCGAACAACCCGGCCAGCCGCCGGCGGAATTCCTCGTCCACGCCGACAGTATCCCGTTCGCCGGGACGGAACCTTCGGAGGGAGCCGAACGGAGCAGCGCCGGACAGGAATCGGACAGAGCGGCGGAAAAGTCTAGACCACTGACGGCGATCGCTCGCACACTGCCCGCACGGTGTGTTTTTTCCGGTCCCCCCAGGAGGTGTATCCCCTTGCGCCGACGAATCGCGATCGCACTCGGTGGTGCGGCAGCTCTCGTCCTCGGTGTCACCACCGCCGCACTGACCCCGGCCACCGCCGCGCAGGCCGCTCCCGGCCTGATTTCGGCTCTGCAGCGCGACTTCGGCCTCACCGCCGAACAGGTCCAGACCAGGTTGACCCAGGAGAAGGCGGCGACCGAAGCCCTGCCGGCCGCCGAACGCGCCGCCGGCACGGCCTTCGCCGGCGCGTGGTTCGACGCGGCGCGGGGCAAGCTCGTCGTCGGGGTGACCGACCCCGCCGCGGCCCCCGCCGTCGAGCGGACGGGTGCCGTGACGGTGCCCGCCAAGGTCAGCGCGGCGAGCCTGGACGCCGCGAAGGCCAAGCTCGACGACTCGGTGCGGGCGCAGGCCGCACCGGCGTCGGTGACCAGCTGGCGCACGGATCCCCGTCACGGCAACCTCGTCGTGGCGGTGCAGCCCGGCGCGCAGGGGGCCGACGTCGACGCGTTCCTCGCGCGGGCGCGGCAGACCGGGGTGCCCGTGACGGTGGAAACGGCGGCACGTCCGCAAACCGTCGCGGCCGGCACCGTCGGCGGCGATCCTTACTACATCAACGGCAACGTCCGGTGTTCCATCGGGTTCTCGGTGCGGGGCGGGTTCGTCAGCGCCGGGCACTGCGGGCAGCCGGGCGCGTCGGTGACCGGCTGGGACGGCTCGGCCATGGGTTCGTTCGCAGGCTCGTCCTTCCCCGGCGACGACTACTCCTACATCACCATCGGCAACGGCTGGTGGACCACGCCGGTCGTGCTCGGCTGGGGCACCGTGAGCGACCAGCTGGTGCGCGGTTCCGCGGTCGCGGCCCCCGGCACGTCGATCTGCCGCTCGGGCTCGACGACGCACTGGCACTGCGGCGTGGTGGAAGCGCTCAACGAGACCGTGAACTACCAGCAGGGCACGGTGTTCCAGCTGACGAAGACCACGGTGTGCGCGGAGCCCGGCGACTCGGGTGGCTCGTTCATCTCCGGTGACCAGGCGCAGGGCGTCACCTCGGGGACGACGGGCAACTGCAGCACCGGCGGGCACACGTGGTTCCAGCCGGTGAACGAGATCCTGCAGCGGTACGGACTCTCACTCGTGACGGCCTGACCGGTACCGGCCGGGCGCTCCGCGTAGAACTACTCATGCGCGGGGCCCCGGCCGGCCCCCACACTGGGGCCATGACCGGAACGCGACGTCCCGGCGTGGCCCTGGCCGGGTTCGCGCTGTGTGTGGCCTTGCTGGTGGTGGACGTGGTCGCACTGGCCGGGGACGCCTTCGGGGCTTTCGGCTGGCACGCCGGTGAGTACACCTACACCTTCGTCGCCATCACCCTCGCCGCGATCCTGGCCGGCTGCCTGCTGAAGCTCGCCCGGCCACCGTGGCCGTCGTTCGGCACGGGGCTGATCCTGGGCGCGACGCTCGGTGCCGTGGCCCTCGCCGCGGTGGGCGCACTGCTCCTCATCGGACTGTCGCAGTGGTCCAGCGCGGCCGCGGTCAGTGGAATTCCAGCCAGTCGAGGTTGAGGGCGCCCGTGTCGCCGGACTCGTAGGACAGCGTCACCACGGGGTTCGGCCCACTCACCGGGATGTCGCCGAACGTCACGGTGCCCCAGGCGTCCCAGCTGTCGGAGACCCTCGGGAACGCCACCTGCCGCACCTTCCGCCCGTCGACGGACAGCGTCATCGTGCGGCTGTCGCTGTTGGCGTTGGCGTACCGCAGGGTGATCGCGCCCGTGCCCGCGGCCGCCGTCGCGCGGTGCACGGTGAACGACGACGACGCGCCCTGCGCCCACAGCCCGTCGAGGAAGGCGCGGCCGGAATAACCGGTGTGGTTGACGTTCGTCTTCACGCCGCCGGTGTTGAGCGCGTCCTCGGCTTCGATGTGGGCCGGATCGGGGCAGCCACGCAGCGCCGCGACGCCCGGCGTGTCGGGGCACGCGTCCCGCGCGTCGGTCACCCCGTCGTCGTCCCGGTCGCCGTTCGTGGCGCCGGTGAGCACGATGTTGACGGTGTGCTCGCCACGCAGCGACGCGGGAACCGAGTTCCCCGGCACCCTCCTGCCGTCGAGCGTGAACGACCGGATGCGGGTCCCCGCGCCGTGCAGCGCGACGGTCAAGTCGGCGTCGCGGTAGTGCAGGTTCCGCAGCGTCACGTCACCCCAGCCCGCCGGGAGCACCGGGCTGAACGCCAGCCCGGCGTCGGTGAAGTCCATGCCGAACAGTCCGTTGTGGATCATGCTGAGGAACGCCGTGGCGGACCAGGTCTGGTCCGGTTCCGAGCCCCAGTGGAACTTCACGGTGTCCCCGAGGCGTTGCCAGCCTCCGTCGACGACGCCCGTGTTGCCGTTGTAGATCTCCCAGAACCCGCTGTTGCTGTTCGCGAGTTTGGCCAGCCGGGCGGTTTCCGAGGCGAACGCGTCCTGCTCCCCCTGCTGCGCGAGCGCCTTGGCCCACAATCCCTGGACGAGCGGCCACACGATCGCGTTGTGCCTGCCGGGCTGCTCGTCGGAGTACCGCGCCCAGTTCGGGTAAGTGTCGGGCATCCCCCACGGCATCTCGGCCGCGTGCGAGACGATCGAACGGGCCTGCGCCGGGTTCGCGATCCCGAAGAGCAGCGCGAACGCGAGACCGGTGCCTTCCTGGTAGGCGCCGTGGGTGCCGTCGGCGAGCACCATGTAGTCGTAGAGCCCGGTCCGCTGGTTCCAGAAGTGCCGGTTGATCGCGGACTTCAACGCGGCGGCCTTGGCCCGGTACCCGGCGACCTCCCCGCCGGGCCGTCCGAGCCGCTCGGCCATGTTGGCCAGGTTGACGTACGCGGCGTAGTAGACCTCGTTGGTGCTCAAGAACATCCCGTTCGCCACGCCGGGCCATGGCATGCTCCCGGTGCTCACCGACTCGGTGGCGTCGGCGGGCGGCGCGGGGTATCCGGCGATGCCGTCGTTGAAGAACGAGGCGCCGGTGAACAGCCCGTAGCCCGGGTTGAACCCGGGAGCCGCGCTGTGCTCACGGATCGCGACGGTGTCCGCCGCCGTGCGGTAGGCGTTGTCCAGGAACGTCCGGTCGCCCGTGACGAGGTAGTGGTTCCACGCGGCGGTCACCCAGATGACCTGGTCCCACTGCTGGTCGTCCTGCTGCACGCGCAGGTTGCCCGCGGCGTCCTTGTCGACGACCGACCACAGCGTGTTCTCCGCCTGCGCCGGGGAAAGCAGGCTTGCCGCGTTCCAGCTGTTGACCGACGCGTCCCGGGTCCAGGGCTGGTCGTACCCGCCGCCCGCGCGGATGATGCCGACGTCCGGATCGAGCAGGCCGCTCTTGCCGTAGCGGACGGGATCCGCGGCGATCGTGTTGGTGCGCAGCAGGTTGTCCAGCGCCGCGCGGTACGCGTTGCCGTACAGCGCCTGGCTGTCGGGGCTGGCGAACTCGAGTGAGGGCGCCGGGGGCGCCGTGCTGCCGCTCGCGCCGGGTGTGAAAACGGTCGCGCACAACGCGGTGATCAACGCGGCGACCGCTCCACGGCGGCGCCCGGTCAGCCGGTACTTCACCTGATCATTCCACCACGGCACCCGGTTTTCGCCGCCGTGGAAGGGAAAACCTGTCCGCTTCTGTCACCCGCCGCTCAGGGCGGCCTGCTCACCGCGATGAGGTCGACGACCATGACGACGGGCTCGTCGGCGCCGCGGTGACCGATCAACATGCGCGGCTAGATGCCGGGGGCCCAGTCCGACCAGGCCACGAGGGCGACCGGAGCCGCACACCCTGCGGGGCTGTGATGGCAGGCCGCTCCCCGCATGCGCGGAGCCGCCCGTCCACCGGGGACGGGCGGCTCCGGCGTACCGGTTGCTCAGCCCAGCAGCTGCACCGTGAGCGGCCGGGCGGTCGGCTGGGCCGCCACCCGCGTGGTCACGGTCTTCGTCGCCGGGTCCCAGCTCCACGTGCCGCGCGCGGCCGGCACGCCGTTGACCAGCACCGCCGCCGGTGCGGTCGCGTTGGTGACGCGGACCGTCCAGCTGCGCTGCGCCGGACGACCCGGGTAGGTGCCGTGGGGCGCGTCGATCGACAGCGTGCCGAAGTGGGGCAGCTGGGTGTACCGGATGTCGGTCGTCGCGCTCTTCGGCTGGGCCGACGTGCCGTCGTCCTCGTACAGCGTGGTCGCCCCGTTGGCACCGGCCGCCACGGTGACCGTGACGTCGGTGAGCGGGTTCTTCACGTCCCCGCTGACGTCACCGGTCCGCGTCGTCACGATGCCGCCCGAGCGCAGGAACACCGGCATGGTGTCCCAGCCCGTCGTGACCTGGGCGGTCGTGCCGCCGTGGTAGGTCCGGCCGGTGAACCAGTCCGTCCACTCGCTGCCCGGCGGGAACCACACCGTCGTCGTCGCGGTGGCACCCGGGCTCGTCACCGGCGCGACCAGCACGTCGGGGCCGTACAGGTACTCGCCGCCGGCCTGCGCGTAGGCCTCCTGCTCACCCGGGTACTGCAGGTACAGCGGCCGCGTGATCGGCAGGCCCGTCACGGTGGCCTGCTGCGCCAGCGAGTAGGTGTAGGGCACCAGCTTTTCCCGCAGGTTCAGGAACTTCGTGGCCGACGCGTCGGCCTCCGGGCCGTACTGCCACGGCAGCCGGTCGCTGTGGTTGGAGTGCAGCCGGTCGATCGGCTGGAACGTGCCGAACTGCACCCACCGGGCGTACAGGTCGTCGGGCAGCTTCGTGCTACCGGGCTCGGTGCCCGGCTGCTGCAGGCCGTTCGTGTGCCCACCGATGTCGTGGCTCACCGACGGCAGCCCCGTCGCGGCGGACTCGCCCGGCGTGTACCCGACCTCGAACGCCAGCGTGGCCCAGTCGGAGGTCGTGTCACCGGTGAAGTGCAGCGTGGTGCGCTTGTCGGCCCACGGCCCCGTCGGCACCGGGGTCGGCGAGCCGTAGCCACCCGCCTGCAACGAGCCGTACGCGCGGGAGAACGCGAACCCGCGGCCCAGAGTCGCATCGGCGTTGTTGGCGTACTGCTGGTTGATCCACGAATCGCCGGTGACGCCCTGGAGGCTGGACACCGAGCCGTCGCAGCACCAGTCGAGCCACCAGAAGTCGTTGCCCTGCTGCTCGATCGGCCGGTGCAGGTCGAGGTAGGCGCGCAGCTGGTCGGGATCGCCGAAGTCGAACACGTAGCAGTCACCGCCACCGCCGCAGCCACCGGGCTGCAGCTTGCCCTTCGCCGTCGCCTGCGCCGCCGCGAACTGCGGGTCGGAGGCGAGGATGCTGGGGTGGATGTTCAGCGTCGTGTGCAGCCCCTGGTCGTGCGCCCAGGCGAAGAACGCCGTGGGATCGGGGATGCGCGTCGCGTCGATCTCCCAGCCGTTCCAGCGGTTGGGCGACTTGTAGTCGGTGTCGACGACGAGGACGTCCAGCGGCACCTTCTCGTCGCGGAAGCGCTGCACGATGTTCTGGAAGTCCGTGGCGGTGCGGTCGTAGTACTCGGAGTACCAGACGCCGTAGGCCCAGCGCGGCAGCAGCGTGGCCGGTCCCGTCAGCTTGGCCAGGTCGCCCAGCGCCTGTGCGTAGTCCTGCCCGTAGCCGAAGACATAGCCGTCCTGGTAAGGCTTTCCGCCGTGCGAGGGCCGCTGGGTGACCTTCTGCGTGCGGGGGTCGTACAGCGCCGACGCGGTGTCGTCGAGCAGCGACCAGCCGTCCTGGTACAGGATGCCGGGTGCGGTGGTCGTCGTGCCGTCCACGCCGTCGAGGCCGCGCCGGTAGCCGCCGAGCGCCGCGTGCGGCGCCAGCAGCGGGGACCGCGCCGGGGTGACCGCGGCGGTGTCGAGGTTGACGTGGCAGCTGGTGGCGTCGGGGCAGCCTAGCGTCACGGTGTTGGTGCCCGCCTTGAGCGTGACCGGGACGGCCACGGTGCGCCACGAGTTCCAGCTGCTCGTCGGGGCGAGCGTGACGGTGGTGGCCGCGGCGCCGCCCACGGCGACGGACATCGTGCGCGGCTGGGCCGGCTGCGAGCCCGTCGCGTTGGCGTAGCGCAGCTGCAGGTCGTACTTCCCGTTCGCGGGCACGCCGGTCACGGTGAGCGTGTCGGCCGCGCCGGCCTGCTCCAGCCCGGCGACGAAGCCGTGCGCGGAGTAGTCGTCGTGGTCGTTGGCCGTGCGGGCACCGCCGGTCAGCGCGCCCTGCTCGGCCTCGCACACCACGCCGAACGCACACGGCGTGGGCGCGGGCGGGGCGGGCTGCGGGTACGCGGCTCCCTGCGGGACAACGGCGAGGCTGTCGATGTTGACGTTGCCGGAGTCACCGGCGCCGCGCTCGACCGTCACCTCGTGCCGTCCGGCCGTCAGCGCCACGGACGTGGTGGCCAGCGCCCAGGTGTCCCAGTCGGCGGTCGGCGGCAGGGTCACGGTGTGCGCGTCCCCGCCGTCCACGCGCACCGTCAGCGTGCGGGTGGTGTGCTGCCCGTCGCCGCCGGTCGCGTTGGCGTAGCGCAGGTCGAGCTCGTAGTTGCCCGCGGTCTGGACCTCTGTGCGGAAGGTCAGCCGGTCACCGGTGTTCTGGAACCCCGCGGCGAAACCACGGCCGGTGTAGCCCCGGTGGTCGGTGGCGATGCCGGGCCCGGCCAGCTGCAGGTCCTCGGCCTCGCACAGCACGCCGACGGCACACGTCGGCGCCACCCGGTCGGCCCACGGGCGGGCGGTGACGGTCTGGGCACCCGTCCGCAGCTGCACGGTGAGGTTGTCGTCGGCGAAGGCGCCGGAGCCCAGCTTGTAGCGCAGCTTGACGGCGCTGGTCTCGATCGTCAGCCAGCCGTCGCTCGTCCTTGTGGTGTAAGGGGTCCGGCCGAAGTCCCGGCGGCCGACGGCGTTGAACGTGCCGGAGTCCACAAAGGCGGAGTCACCGGCGTACTCGGTGCGGATGAGCGTCGGGGACAGCACCTCGAACCGCGCCTGCCCCGCGACCACGGCCTGTCCCCCCGGCGACGGGACCGCCGTCGCCTCGGTGGCCGCCGCCGTCGTCCCGACCAGCCCGGCCACCGCGGCCAGCACCGTCACTACCCGTCTGCGGAAAACCCTTGCCCGCACCGCCATCGCGCCTCCTTGCCCGATCACTCGCGGGGAAACGTACCTCCGCGGGTAACTGAACCGAGCAAGATCGCGCAAAGCTGTCCGGTGTTCTGTCCGGTCCCCGGCTTTACTTCGACTCGAGTCGTCCGAACGGATTCACCTTGTCCGCCAACGCCTCCCAGCCGCTGTGGTCGATGTCCAGCGCGTGGCGGAGGTAGGCGAGGGTGGCGCGCTGGACCAGTGCGACCCGCGCCGGGTCCTCGTCCGTCGTCTCCCTGACCCCGTAGCCGGAGATCCCGCCGAGGAAGTGCTCCGCGCCGGACAGCGTGAGCAGGCTCTTGGGGCCGGGGCTCAGGTGGTAGGGGTCGGTCGTCCAGTCCGGACCGAGGACGGTGAGCGGCAGGTCGTCCTTGTCGCCCGCCACCACCAGCGCGGGCCGCGTCAGCTGCGTGAAGTCGACGTGCCGCAGCCACGGCAGGTTCTCGGCGGCGAACGGGGTCAGCGCGTCGCCGCCGCGCCCGGCCGTGGCCAGCAGGACGCCGGCCTTGACCCGCGGGTCGGACAGGTCCTCCGCCTCCCCCGTCTCCGGATCCCCGACCCGCAGGCCGAGCAGGATACCCGCGGTCTGCCCGCCGAACGAGTGCCCGGCGACGGCGATGCGGCTCCGGTCGAGCCGCCCCGGCAGGCCGGGCACGGCGGCCGCGAGGTCGTCGAGCCGGTCGAGGACGCGCTTGTCGTCCTCCACGCGGTAGCGCCAGAACCTTGGGGCGCGGGGATCGTCCGGTGGGATGCCGAGCGTGGTGGAGTCGAGGTGGGTGGGCTGGATGACGACGAAGCCGTGGGCCGCCCAGTAGTCCGCGAGCGGCGCGTAGCCCTCCAGGGAGGACCCGAAGCCGTGCGAGAAGACGACCACCGGCAGGTCTTCCCCGGTCAGCGGCGCGGAGATCCGCACTTCGAGGTCGTGGCCGCGGCCCGGAGCGGGCAGCACGACGGGCTTCACGGAAACGATCATGGTTGTCCTTCCCCAGCGGGACTGGCAGGATGAGAGAAACGGGACAGTGTCCCGTTTGACGATACGGGACACTGTCCCGGTTAGCAACGAGGGTGGTGGACGTCATGACGCGCAGCGGGGAACGGCCCAAACGGGCGGACGCACTGCGCAACCAGGCCGCGCTGCTCGACGCGGCGGCCGCGGTCTTCGTGGAATCGGGCGTGGAAGCGCCGATCCGCGACATCGCGGCGAAGGCCGGCGTCGGCACGGCCACGATCTACCGCCACTTCCCGACGCGGGCGGACCTCATCGTGGCCGTGTACCGGCACCAGGTCGAGTCACTCGCCGAGGAGGGGCCGGCGCTGCTCGCGGCCGCCCCCGGCCCGTACGCCGCGCTGCGGAACTGGATCGACCACTTCGTGGATTTCGTGGTGACCAAACAGGGTCTCGCGACGGTGCTGCAGTCCGACGACCCGTGCTACGACCCGCTGCACTCGTACTTCCTGGACCGGCTGCTGCCGGTGTGCAAGCGCTTGCTCGAGGCCGCGGTGGCCGCGGGAGAGATCGTCGAGGGGCAGGACGCGCACGAACTGCTGCGCGGCGTGGCGAGCCTTTGTGCAGGGGCGGGCGGCAATTCCCGCTTCGACGCCCGCCGCATGGTCCGGTTGTTGATCGCGGGGCTGCGCCGGTAGCTCACCCGCCACCGGTCGGACAACCCGTGCAGCGCTCATCGCCAGCGGACCCGCGCCCGGATCGCCAGCGTCGCCTGCTGCAGCCACTCCCCCGCCTCCGGCACGGTCGCGCTGACCGGCGCGTCCGTCGCGACGAGCAGTTTCTCGCCACGGAGTTCCCCGCCGTCGAGCGTGAGCACGTAGTCCGCGCCCTCGCGTCCAGCCCGGCGACTACCGCAACCTCGGGCTGTGGCAGGCGGAAGGACCTTCGTGGAAGGCGGGGGCCACCACGGCAGCCAGCGACCGCCTCAGGCCCGCAGGCTTTCCGCCGCCGGTCACTGTCATCGACCCGGCACCGCCCGCAGCCGCGGTCGCCGATGCGATGGCAGGCGGGCCCGCGCTGACGACGGGACCTACGCCCCGGCGTGCGCGCGGCCGAGGACGTCGAGCAGGAGTTCCCGGGACGGTTCGACCGGGGCGATCGCCAGCAACCGCGCGGATCGCAGTGCCAGGTCGGCGATCCGCGGCAGCTGGTCGCGGCCGAGGCCGACCTCGGCGAGCGTGGCGGGCACGCCGATCGCGCGGTTGATCCCGGCCACGTGCGCGACCGTCCGTTCCGCCGACTCCCCCGCCGCCGGGTCCAGCGCGGCACCGAACCGGGCGATCCGCAGGGCGACAACAGGATCCGCACGCAGTGTGTCGAGGACGTATGGCAGCAGCAGTCCCGTGCCGAGCCCGTGCGGGGTCTTGGTCAGCGCGCCGATCGGGTACTGGAGCGCGTGGCACAGGTGTGTTCCGGTGGAGCCGAACGCGATCCCGCCCAGCAACGCCCCCAGCGCCACCTCGCTCCTCGCCCGCCGGTCGCCGGGGTCCCGCACGGCGACCGGCAGCCACGGCCCCAGCTTTTCCGCGGCCCGCAACGAGATCGGCTCGGTGAGCGCGTTGCGCCCCGTGAACACCGGCAGCGCCGCGGCCCACTCCGTATCGAGCGGCCGCGCGGTGTAGGACTCGGCCGCGTGCACGAGCGCGTCGATGCCGGAGAACGCGGTCACCTGGCGCGGGGCGGCCAGGGTGAACTCCGGGTCCACGACCGCGGCGGCCGGGACCAGGAACGGGCTGGAGATCCCCACCTTGAGCTCGCGGTCCGGATCGGACACGACGGCCACCGGCGTCACCTCCGAGCCGGTGCCCGCCGTGGTCGGTACCGCCACCAGCGGCAGGACCGCGCCCGGCACGAGGTTTTCGCCGTAGTACCGGCTCAGCGGCCCGTCGTGGACGGCGAGCAGTGCGATCAGCTTCGCCGCGTCGAGCGCGCTGCCCCCGCCGATCGCGAGCACGACCTCCGCCGCGTGCTCCCGCGCCGCCGACGCACCCTCGTCCAGCGTGCCCAGCGGCAGCTCCGGGGTGACGCCGGACCACTTCCGCACCTCGCACCCGTGCCGCGTCAGGGCCCCGGTGAGCTCAGCCAGCAGCGGCGTGCCTTCGAGGAACGGGTCGACGACCGCGAGCACCCGTTTGCCGTGCGCCGCCACGATCTCCGGCAGCTGGGCCCGTGCGCCGTAACCGAAGTGCACCCGGGCCGGCAGCCGGAGAGTCCCCACGTCTTCAGGCAAGGAAGCCCCCGTCGACCGGCAGGATGACGCCGCTGAGGTGGCTCGCGCGGTCGCTGAGCAGGAACGCCGCCACCGCACCGACCTCCGCGCCCGTGCCCGCCTTGCGCAGTGGCGTGGCGGCGATCCGCGCCTCCACCCCGCCCGGGATCGCCTGGCGCAGCTGGTCGAGCATCGCGGTCTCGGTCGGCCCGGGAGCCAGCACGTTCACGCGGATGCCGAGCGGTCCGAAGTCGTGTGCCGCGGTGCGCGTCAACCCGATGACCGCGTGCTTGGTGGCCTGGTAGGCGCCGCTGCCCGAACTGCCGCGCAGGCCGCCGATGCTGCTCACGTTGACGATCGACCCCGCGCCGAGCGGCTCCATCACCCGCACCTCCTCGCGGAGGCACAGCCACGTGCCCTTGACGTTCACCGCCATGATGCGGTCGAAGTCCTCCTCGGACACCTTGTCGAGGCGCCCGGCCCCGCCCATGGCCGCGTTGTTGAACGCGCCGTCGAGCCGCCCGAACCGCTCCACGGTGGCGTCGACGAACGCGGTCACGCTGTCCGCGGAGGCGATGTCGCCGACCGTGTAGGCCACGTCGTGCCCGGCGTCGGTGAGTTCCTTGGTGAGCGCGGCCAACGGTTCCTCGCTGCGGGCCACGAGCATCACCTTCGCGCCATCCTGGGCGAACACCCGGGCGGCATCGGCACCGATCCCCGCGCTGGCCCCGACGACGAGGACGACCTTGCCTGCCAGTGGCGCGCTCATGCGCTCTCCTTGTCGTTGCCGCGCAGCGCGAGCATCGCGCGCGCTTCCGCGGGGGTGGCGATCTCCTTGCCGAGGTCCTCGACCACGCCCCGGATCTTCCTCACCTGCTGGGCGTTGCTCTCCGCCAGCTTGCCCCTGCCGATCCACAGGCTGTCCTCCAGCCCCACCCGCACGTGCCCGCCGAGCCACGCGCTGTGGGTGCCGAACTGGAGCTGGTCGCGCCCGGCGGCGAACGCCGAGAACGAGTAGTCGTCACCGAAGAGCTTGTCGGCGATGCGCACCATGTGCTCCAGGTTCGCGTGGTCGGCGCCGATGCCGCCGAGGACGCCGAACACGCCCTGGATCAGCAGCGGCGGCTTCGCGAGTCCTTTTCGGACGAAGTAGTCGAGCGTGTACAGGTGGCCGATGTCGTAGCACTCGTACTCGAACCGCGTGCCCGCTTCGCCGAGCGTGCGCAGGGTCCGTTCGATCGAGTCGAAGGTGTTGACGAACGGGTGCGAGTACGTGTTGAGCACGTAGGGTTTTTCCCAGTCGTGCTTCCACTCGGTCACCTTGTCGGCGATGCCCGAGTAGACGAAGTTCATCGAGCCCATGTTCAGCGACGCGAGTTCCGGCCGCAGCCGCAGCGCGGCGGCGAGCCGCTGTTCCATCGTCATCGATGTCGCGCCGCCGGTGGTGATGTTGATGACCGCGTCGGTCTCGGCGGTGATGCGCCCGACGATCTTCTCGAACACCTCCGGGTCGGCGGTGGGACGGCCATCGGGCTCGCGGGCGTGCAGGTGCACGACGGCGGAACCGGCCGCGATCGCCCCGAGTGCGGCCTCGGCGACCTCGTCCGCCGAAAGCGGCAGGTAGGGGCTCTGGGACGGGACGTTGACCGATCCCGTGACGGCGGTCGTGATGATGACCTTTTCGGCTGCGCGCATCAGTTCTCCAACTCGGTGAGGGCGCGGTAGGCGTCGAGCTTGGCGTCGTCGAGCGGGCCGACCAGGCTCAGTGCGACCTGCGTGGCGCCCGCGTCGTACTGCCTCCGGACGGCTTCGCGCACCTGCTCGGGGGTGCCATAGGCGACGAGGGCGTCGACGAGGCGGTCGGACCCCGGCGGGGCGAGGTCGGCCTCGGTGAACCCGAGCCGCGCCAGCTTGGCGAGCTGGTGCGGCAACGTCAGGTAGTAGGCGAGCCGCTTGCGGGCGACCTCGCGGGCGGCCGCCCGGTCGCGGCCGACCACCGCCCACTGCACGACGGACAGGAACAGCTCGCTCCCGATCGTCTCGCGCGCCCAGCGGGTGTGCTCTGGTGTGACCAGGAACGTGATCAACCCGTCGGCGCGCTCGGCGGCGAGCCGCGTGATCCCGGACGAGTACGCCCCGAGCACGCGCGGCACGTCGCTGCTCTTGCCACCGCGGCGTTCGAGGGTCGCGTCGATCTCGTCGAGGTAGTTCCGCAGGAACGGCAACGGGCCCATGCCGCGCTCGCGGGCCGCGCCGCTGGCGCCCAAGCCCAGCACGTAGCGCCCGGGATAGCCGGCGGCGAGGTCCCGTGCCGCGGACGCGGCCGACTTCGGCACGCGTTCGAGCGCGCGGGCCACGCCGTTGCCGACCACGAGCCGTCCGGTCGAGGCGAGCACGAGTGCCGCCGTGGTGAAAGCCTCCCGGCCGGCGACCTCGGGGATCCACACCATGCGGTGCCCGCTGTCCTCCAGGAAACGGACGAAGCGCACGACGCCGTCGTGGTCGAGCTCGTCCAGCTCGGCCACCGACAACGCCGTGCGGGGCAGGGAAAGCGTCATCCCACCGCTTCCCGGAACGCCGACACCAGCCGGCTCGCCGCCTCGGCGAGCATCGTGGTGTCGTTGCTGAGCAGGACGAAGTCGCAGCCGTCGCGCACCGCCTGCGCGGCCCGCGCCGGCGCACCGCCGAACGCCAGCCCGCACCGTTTCCCGGCGGCGTGGGCGGCGTCGATCGCCGAAGCGACCAGCTCGAGCACCTCCGGTGCCGCGGGCGTGGTGCCCATCGACATCGACAGGTCCGCCGCGCCGACGAACACGGCGTCCACGGTGTCCAGCGCCAGCATCTCGGGCGCGGCCTTGATCGCCTCGACGCTTTCCAGCTGCGCGATGCACAGCACGTCGTCGTTGCCGGTGGCGAGGTACTCGGCGGTCGGGCGCAGTCCCCACGCCCCAGCGCGGCTCGTGCCGCCCGCGCCGCGGATGCCGTGGGGTGGGAACCGGCACGCCTGCCCGACGGCCTCGGCCTGCTCGACGGTGTCCACGTGGGGCACGAGGATGCCCATCGCCCCCGCGTCCAGGATCTTCTGGATGGTCGACGGCGTCTTGTCCGGCACCCGCACCAGGGGCACGACACCGAGCGCGGCGGCGGAGTTGATCAGCCGGTACGCGGTCTGCAGGTCGAGCGGTGCGTGCTCCAGGTCGATCACGACGAAGTCGAACCCCGCGTACGCCATGATCTCCGCCGGCTCGGTCGAGGCGATCTTGAGCCACGTGCCGACCGGGGTGTGCTCGCGGGTGAACAGCCCGCCGCCCGTGCGCGTGCTCATGGCATCGGGTATTCGTCGGCGTTGAGCACCCAGCCGGGTTTCTCGGAGAAGTCCGTGCGGGGCGGGCTGAAGATGTCGATCAGCTGGTTCACGCCGGGGTCGCTCGCCTCGGAGGTGTGCACGGTGGGCGGCGGGATGATCGTGACGGACGGGCTGCCGATGCGCACGTGCTCGTCCTCGCGCCACGTCGTGCTGTCGGTGAGCCAGGGCGTGCGGATGTGGTGGACGTACTCCCCTTGCACCGCGAGGGAAAGCTGCTCGAAGTCGTCGTGGTGGTGCGGCGAGAGCTTGCGCGGGTCGCGCGGGCCGTGCTGCTCGGGCAGGAAGTTCACCATGAACGAGCGGGTGCGGAAGATGCGGCCGAAGCGGCCGGGTTCGTCCGGCACCTGGGACAGCGGGTAGAACCGCACGCGCGGTTTCCCGGCGGGTTCCGGCCACCGCCGCAGCAGCGCGACGCGGGGGTGGTCCTGCGCGTAGGCGTCGGCGTTGGCGGGGCGGTCCCGCCAGGCGGGTTCAGTCGCCTCGACGAGGCGGACGAGCGGCCCGTCGCCCCGCACGCTGATCCGGGAGGCGCCGGGCGGCACCACGACGAGGCCCGGTTCGTCGACGTTGGTCGCGCCGTCCTCGGTGACGACGGTGAAGGCGGGCGAAGCGCCGGTGACGATGATCGCGAGTTCGCCCTCCAGCGTGCCGTTGTCCAGGTCGTCCCCGGCGCGGGCCTCGGTGTGCACCAGAATCACGTTCTGCGCCCGCACGACGGGGTTCTCCCGCAGGTCGAAGTACTGCGGCGCCGCGATGGCGTCCCCGGTGTCAGGCCGCGCCGCCGTCGCCAGCGACGAGCGTGGATCGTCCTTTTCGTACACGGTGGGTCCTTTCAGGCGTCCAGGTTCAGCAGGTAGCTGGGGTTGTCGCGGACCATGCGGCGGAGGTCCTTCTCCGGGACGCCGAGGTCGAGCAGCGCCTCGCCGACCCGCAGCCACGCGTCCACCGGCTTGGGGTTGGCCTTCTGCCCGAAGTCCGACGCCAGCACGATGTGCTCGGGGCCCAGCTGCTCGATCCAGTTCGCCAGCTGCTTCGGGTCCCACTTCTGCGTACCCTCCGGGTCGTACATGCCGACCTCGTGCTCGACGAACGCGCCGAGTTCGATCAGCTCGCGGCACAGCGCCGGGTCGGCGCCGATGACGAAGTCCGGGTGGCTCACGACCATCCGCTTGATGCCGCGTTCCTTCGCCTCCTGGAACAGCGTGCGGATGTACTCCGGGTACATGTGCCCGCCGTTGACGACGGCCCCCTGCTCCTTGATCTCGTCGAGGATCTCGCCCGCCTCCGGCTTCAGCGCGCCGCTGGAGTCGACGATGTCGATGCGCTCCAGCGTCAGCGGCACCGTCGTGGTCGGGAACGCGCCGTCCTCGGGGTGGCAGTCGATGTGCCTGCCCGAGGAGATCGTCGGGAACCACACGACCTTGCCGCCCATCCGCAGGCACATGCGCACGGCGTGCACGTTGAGCCCGCCGACGGTGCTGTTGAGCGCGATCCCGCCGAACACGGTGGCGGCGACGTCCGCCAGCCGCCCCTTCATCGCGAGGACGTCCATCTGCGTGTTGTGGTGGTGGGATTTCGCGACCATGGCGCGCATGCCGATCCTGGCGCCGTCCTGCGCGGCCTCGACGTGGTCGAAGCGCCGGGGGAACGGGCTGGGGCCGGAGTGGACGTGCATGTCGACCAGACCGTCCAGGACGGCGGCGATGGCGGGACGCTGGCTCATGAGGGCTCGCCTTCGTTCGTATTGTGAATTCAAAGTTCACTATAAGACCACGTGTCAACCCTCCCTTCGCTCTTGTGCTGCTTCGTTTGCCTGTTTACGGTATGGGCTGTTCACTTCGCGAACTGGAAGTTCGGAGGACGATGATGTCCACACCGCCCGAAGCCGCGGAACCCCCTGCGGCCCTGGACGCTCCCCGTGCCGGCACCCCGCACGGCCCCGACCCCGCCAAGGTGCGTGCCGCGGTCCGCGGCGGCACGCTCGCCTACTTCGTCGACCAGTTCGACATCTACCTGCCGATCGTGGTGCTGGCGCCCGCCACGATGTACTTCCAGGCGGCCAACCTGAGCGCGGCCACGACGGCGCTGCTGTCGTCGCTGGTGTTCGCCTCGACGCTGATCGGCCGCCCGCTCGGCGCCGTGATCTTCGGCCACTTCGCCGACACGGTCGGCCGCAAGCGCACGACGCTCGTCGCGGTCGGCGGCTTCGGCACGATCACGCTCCTGACCGCGTGCCTGCCCGGCCACGAGACGATCGGCATGTGGTCGGTCGGGGTGCTGATCGCCCTGCGTTTCCTCGACGGGATCTTCCTCGGCGGCGAGTACACGACCGCGGTCCCGCTGGCGATGGAGTGGAGCCCGAAGCACAAACGCGGCCTCTACGCCTCGATCATCACCTCGACCTCGCCCGCGGCCTACGCCGTGATCGCCGCGATCACGCTGCTGCTGCTCCAGCTGCTGCCCTCCGCCGGCCTGCACAGCGCGTACGTGCAGTGGGGCTGGCGCATCCCGTTCATCGTCGGGGCGCTGCTCGCGGCGGTGCTGTTCCGCTACTACCTCACGCAGGTGCACGAGCCGCCCGCGGAACTGACCGGCGAGAAGCACAAGCTGCCGTTCGTCCGGCTGCTCGTGCGCTACCCGAAGGCGCTGGCCCAGGTGTTCGTGCTGATGACCGGCACGTGGCTGGCGACCAACATGGAGGCCGCCGTGACGCCCGCGCAGCTCAAGGCGCACCTGGAGCTGTCGAGCAAGCAGATCACGCTGATCATGCTCGTGATCAACGCGTCCGCCGCGCTGTCCTACCCGCTGTTCGGGATGCTGTCCCAGCGCATCGGGCGGCGCCGGTTCTACATCGGCTACGGGCTGTCGGTCTCGGTGCTCGGCGCCGGGGCCTACACGCTGCTGATGGTGTCCCACAGCGGTTTCGGCGCGGCGCTGGGCTGGGCGGTGCTGATCGGCGTGTTCACCGTCGGCACGTTCGGCCCGATCGCGGCCTACCTGACGGAGCGGTTCCCGGCGAGCATCCGGTCCACCGGCTACGGTGTCGGCTACAGCCTCGCGCTCATCGCACCGGCGTTCTACCAGTTCTACCTGCAGCAGCTCGACGGCCTGATGGCCCCGCACCTCGCCCCCGCCGTGCTGATCGTGCTCGCCGGGCTGCTCATCAGCCTCGGTGGTTTCCTCGGCCCGGAGACGAAGGACGTGGACATGGCCGACGACCGCACGATCCCGGCACTGTCCTGAGTGGACGTCGCGGGACTGGTCACCGCCAACCCGGTCTGGGTCGGATCCTCCGAACTGACCATGACCCCGGCCGGGTTGGCCGCCTGCGTGGACGCGGGCGCGGGAGCCGTCGTGGCGAAGTCGGTGAACGAAAGCGACGCCGCCCGGCGGCAGCTGGACATCGCCGACTACGCCTTCATCTCCGGTGATCGTGAAGTGCGCCCGGCAGGCGAGGCCCGCCGGGAAGACGGGCTGCTCAACCGCTCCGGGCTCGCGCAAGTAGACCTAGACGACTGGCTGGAGGTCCTCGCGGCCGCCGCCGGGCACGGGGCGACGCGGGGCTGCCCCGTGCTCGGCAGCATCACCCTCGGCGATCCGGCCGCGGCGGCCCGCATCGCGCACGCGATGGCCGCGGCCGTGCCCGCCGTCGAACTCAACATCGGCGCACCACACGGCCGCGAGGCCCGCGCCGTGCGGCAGCTGACCGAAGTGGACGCGGTGCGCGAAGCGGTGCGGATCGTCCGGTCCTCTGTGGACATCCCGCTCCTCGTGAAGCTGCCCGGCCAGGCCTCGGATGTCGTCGCACTCGCCCGTGCCGCCCGCTCGGCCGGGGCGGACGGCATAGGGCTCGTCGGGCGGTACCCGGGCTTCCTGCCCGACCTCGACGGCGGCGCGGTGCTCGGGTCCTGGGGCGCCTGGGGTTCACCGGCGTGCCTGCCGATGAGCCTGTACTGGGTCGGCAAAACCCGGCAGGCGCTGGGCGCCGACGTGCCGCTGGTCGGGACCAATGGCGCGCGTACCGCCGCCGACGTGCTGCGGTTCCTCGCCGCCGGGGCCCGTGCTGTCGAGGTGGTCACCGCGTTGTGGATCGACGGGCCCGGCGTGGTCGCGGAACTGGTCGCCGGGGTCGAGGCGTACCTGGCCACCCGCGAGGGAGGCCTGGACGCGTTCGTCGGCAGTGCGCTCGCCGGAACACGGGACTACGCCGACATCCCGCCGCGGCCCTCCCCCGCCTGGCTGCCCTACCTGGGTTCGTCCGGCCAGTAACGCCCGCCGAGTTCGGCGGTCAGCTCCCGCGCGGTGTCCACGACCACCCGCAGCTCGGGCGCGTCGTCCGACATGGACAGTGTGTTGTCCGGGCCCACGATCGCGATCGTGGCGCAGATGCCGGACTCGTCGAACACGGGCGCGGCCACCGCCACGACGCCGGGCGTGCTCATCGCGGAACAGTGGCCCACCTCGCGGACCCGCTCGACCTCGGCCCGCAGCTCGTCGCGCGCCGTGCCGGACAGGTTCGCCATCAGCCGTTCCATCGACAGCTGGTCGGCGTGGTAGGCGAGGAAGACCTTGCTCTGCGCCGTGTCCAGCGGCAGGTGGCTGCCGACCCGCACCGACACCACGACGATCGTCGACGGGTTCTCCTCCACCCGCGACACCACCGGGCCCGTCAGGCCCCACAGGCTCAGCACCACGCTCGTCTGCGTCGCGCGGGAAAGCGCGCGCATGTGCCGTGGCGCCAGGTTGACGACCCGGCGGTGCCCGATCGCGAACGCGCCCAGCTGCAGCAGCAGCCCGCCGGGCACGTAGGCGCCGTCGGCGCTGCGTTCCAGCAGGCCGGCGGCGACCAGCGACGTGCAGTACCGGTACGCGGTGGTGCGGTTGAGCCCCAGCCGCTCGGCGACCTGGGCCGGCGTCACCTCGGGGGTGGCCGGCTCGAACAGCGACAGGATCTGGCTGACCCGGCTCACCGCCTGGATGTCGGCCTGGTCGCCGCGGTCGGCACGGCCGGCGTCCGCCGACCGCGTCGATTTGGTCACGGGCCCCTCCGCCGAACGGTGATCGAAAGCGTGGACTGGGTGTTCACTTCGTGAACACGCCCGTCAGGCTACCTGACCCGGCCCCGGCGAGACCGCTCAGTGCCCGGGGCAGCGGGCCCCGGTGCAGCACGCCGAGGCGCTGCGTCGCCCGCGTGAGGGCGACGTAGAGTTCCGCCGCGCCACGCGGCCCGTCCGCGAGGATGCGCTCCGGTTCCACCACCAGCACCGCGTCGAACTCCAGCCCCTTCGTCTCCGAGGGCGGCACCGCACCCGGCACGCCCGGCGGTCCGATCACGACGCTGGTGCCCTCGCGCCCGGCCTCGTCCCGCTCGAACTCCTCGATGGCGCCGGGCAGTTCGTCCTCGGTGACCTGCCGCGCCCAGGGGCGCACCCCGGACGCGCGCACCGACTCCGGCGGCCGCACGCCCGGCGCGAACTCGGCCAGCAACGCGGCGGCGACCTCCATGATCTCCGCCGGGGTGCGGTAGTTCACCGTCAGCGACCGGTAGACCCAGCGTCCCGGCACGTACCGCCCCAGCATCGACTCCCACGACCGCGCCCCGGCGGGCGAGCGCCGCTGCGCGAGGTCGCCGACGACGGTGAAGGACCGGTCGGGGCACCGCCGCATCAGCACCCGCCAGTCCATTTCGGACAGTTCCTGCGCCTCGTCGACAACGACGTGCCGGTAGGTCCACTCGCGGTCGGCGGCGGCGCGCTCGGCGAGGTCCCGCGTGTCCTGCTCGGTGAACCGTTCGGCGAGGTCCTCGGCGTAGAGCAGGTCGCTGGCGATCAGGCCGATGTCCTCGTCCACGTCCTGGCGCTCGATGAGGTTGTCCAGCACGTGGTCGGCGTAGGCGGCCTGGGCCCGCCGTTCCCGCTCCGCTGCGCGGGCGGCCTCGGCCTCGGCCGCCTTGTCGCGGCCCAGCAACTCGACCAGTTCGTCGAGCAACGGCACGTCCGAGACCGTCCACGCGGCACCGTCGGCGCGCCACAGCGCCTCGTCCGCGCCCGCCGCACGCAACCGGTCCTTCGACTGGTACAGCTCCGAGAGCACGGTTTCCGGGGTCAGCACCGGCCACAGCCGGTCGAGCGCGGCGGTGAAGGTCTCGTTGCCCGCCAGCTCCTCCAGCAACTGCCGCCGCAGGTCCTCCCACGCCTGCCGGTCGTTGCGGTCCAGCCAGCCCCGGCCGATGGCGCGCTCGGTGAGCACGTACGTGACGATGTCGGTGAACACCGCGCGCGCCTCGTTGTGCGGCAGGCCGCTTCCCCGCGCCTCCTCCCTGGCCCATTCGGCGGTCGCCGCGTCGATCCGTCCCGTGACGCCACCCAGCTCGACCTGCACCGGCTCCTCCGGCAGCCGCTGGTACTGCGCGATCGCCGCCTTCAGCACGTCCAGGATGCCCAGGGAACCCTTGAGCCGCGCGGCTTCGGGCGTGTCGTCGGCGGTGACGTGCAGTCCGGGCACCAGGTCGCCGGGCGTGGCGAACACGACGTCGGACTCGCCCAGCGACGGCAGGACGCGGCCGATGTGGTTGAGGAACGCCGGGTTCGGCCCCACGACGAGCACGCCGTGGCGTTCCATCCGCTCCCGCTGCGTGTAGAGCAGGTAGGCGACGCGGTGCAGCGCCACGACGGTCTTGCCGGTGCCGGGGCCGCCCTCGATCACGAGGACCCCGGGGTGGTCGAGCCGGATGATCTCGTCCTGCTCGGCCTGGATGGTCGCGACGATGTCCCGCATGCCCTCGCCGCGGGGCGCGTTGATCGCGGCCAGCAGCGCGGCGTCCCCGTGCTCGCTCCCGCTCGGGCGGCCGAGCACCTCGTCGGTGTAGTCGACCACGTGACGGCCGCGGGTGTGGAACTGGCGGCGCAGGCGCATACCCTCCGGGCTGACGGCGGTGGCGGTGTAGAACGGCCGCGACGCCGGGGCGCGCCAGTCCAGCAGCACCGGCCGGTACTCGTCCTCCTCGTCGAACAACCCGATGCGGCCGATGTACAGCCGGTCACCACTCACGGTGTCGAGGCGGCCGAAGCACAGCCCGTTGTCCGCCACGTTGAGCCGCTTGACCTCCCTGGCCTTGGCGCGCACCTCGACGTCCCGCTCCACCAGCGGGCTGCCGTCGCCCCGCAGCGCCGCTTCGTACTCCCCCTTCACCCTCGCCCGCTCGGCGTCGAGCCGCGCGTACAGCCCGGCGATGTAGTTCCGCTCGGACCGGAGTTCTTCCTGGTACCCCTGCTCGGACACGTGCCCCCTCATGCTGTTTTCCGGGTCGGAGACGCGATTCTGCGGCATCACCCGGGTCTTGCCGCAAGCCCCGGGGTGCGCTATATGTTTAAGTGGGAGGAGAAGTATTTCCCATCTCGCGGCCCGCCATTCCGCAGCGGACGCGCCATTCCCCGGATGACACCCCTTCTTCGGCGTGCGCTTGAGGCCTTCCCATGGTTCAGCCTTCGCTGTACTGTTCGAGGCATGCTGAAGTGTGAGACGCGGGGTGACGCGCTCGCCCGGCTGGGCCGCGCCCTCGCCGATCCGACGCGCTGCCGCATCCTGGTCGCGCTGCTCGACGGCACCGCCTACCCCGCGGCGCTGGCCGCCGAGCTGGGCCTTTCGCGGTCGAACGTGTCCAACCACCTCGCGTGCCTGCGGGGCTGCGGGCTGGTCGTGGCCACCTACGAGGGCAGGCAGGTCCGCTACGCGCTCGCCGACCCGCACCTGGCCAAGGCGCTCAACGAGCTGGCGCAGGTCGTGCTCGCGGTCGACACCGCGCAGCCCTGCCTCGACGAGCCCGCTGCCGCGGAGGTCGTCCGGTGAACGAGAGGCTGCCGCTTTACGCGGCCGAGGACACCTGTGCCGACGGGTGCTGCACGCCTGCGCGGTCGCGGCGGGCGGCGTTGTCGCGGCGGGTGCGGTGGCTGGTGGCGGCGACGATCACCTACAACGTCATCGAGGCCGTCGTCGCGATCACGGCGGGCTCGTCGGCTTCGTCCACCGCGCTGATCGGGTTCGGGCTGGACTCGGTCATCGAGGTCGCCTCCGCCGCGGCTGTCGCGTGGCAGTTCTCGGGCAGCGACCCGGAGGCGCGGGAACGAACGGCGCTGAAGGTCATCGCGGTGTCGTTCTTCGCGCTCGCGGCCTATGTGACCGTCGAGGCGGTTCAGTCGCTGCTGGGCTCGGGTGCGGCCGAGCACTCCACAGTCGGCATCGTGCTGGCCGCCGTGTCGCTGCTGGTCATGCCGGGCCTGTCCTACGCGCAGCGGCGCGCCGGCCGGGAACTCGGCTCGGCGAGCGCCGTCGCCGACTCCAAGCAGACCCTGCTGTGCACCTACCTGTCCGGCGTGCTGCTGCTCGGCCTGCTGCTCAACAGCCTGTTCGGCTGGTCGTGGGCCGATCCGGTGGTCGCACTCGTGATCGCCGCGGTTGCCGTCCGCGAGGGGCGCGAAGCGTGGCGGGGCGACCACTGCTGCTGACCAGACTTGATCAGCGCCGTGGCCGGTTCCGCTCGTAGTGGCGGCGGGCCCGGGAGCGGTTGCCGCAGTCGGCGGAGCTGCACCACCGGCGTGAGCCGTTCCTGCTGCTGTCGAGGAACACCCACCCGCACCCCTCGTCCGCGCACTGCCGGAGCCGCGTCCGGTCCACGGACTCCAGGAAGCGCCACACCTCCAGCGCGAGCAACACGGGCAGCTCGGACACGTCGGCGGGGGTGAACTCCCACTGCAGCGGCACCACGCCGGTCAGGCGCGCCCGGCGCAGCGCCTGGACGATCGCGTGGTGCACCGCCTCCGCCGCGTCGGAAGGTGGCTCCTGGCCGTCGATCGAGGCGCTCAGCACCGCGTAGAGGTCGTCACGCAGCTTCCGCGCCCGCTTGACGGTAGCCGCGGCCCGGGCTGGCGAGACCGGCGCTGGATCGGTCCGCAGCAGGCCGGTGCGGCGCAGCCAGGTCACCAGCGCGTCGGCCGTCGTGAGGTCGTCGGCGAACCGCGCCGGGTCGAGCCGCCACGCCACCGTGTTGACGAAATCGAGCACGACGTGCCCGCCCACCAACGGCCGCATCTCCATCTAACAACCATAACCGGTTTTGGTTGTTAGGTCTGCCGGGTAGCCGGGAGGCATGGAACGGACGGCGGCGGTGTGGGGCATGACGACGGCGGCACTGGCGGTGTCCGCGTCGGCGGTGGTCATCAGCGTTTCGGGGACGGCACCGGGCACCGCTTCGTTCTGGCGCTGCCTGATGGCGCTGCCGGCGCTGGTGCCGGCCGCCCTGTGGGAGCGGCGCCGCAGTGGCGCGCCGTCCCGCCGCGCGCTGCTCACCGCGGCGGTCGCCGGGGTGTTGTTCGCCGGCGACATGCTGCTGTGGACGCAGGCGATCTCCGAGGTGGGCGCCGGGCTGTCGACGGTGCTGGTGAACCTGCAGGTCGTCCTGGTGCCGGTGCTGGCGTGGCTGGTCGACCGGGAACGCATGACGCGGTCGTTCTTCGTGTGCGCCCCGGTGATGCTGGCGGGCGTGCTGTGCACCGCGGGTCTGCTCGACCGGGCTCCGGCGGGCGCGGATCCGGTGTGGGGCACGGTGCACGCGCTGCTGGCGGCGTTGTGCTACTCGGGTTTCCTGTTCCTGCTGCGGCGCGGCGGGCAGGGCGCACCGCCCGTGCAGCCGTACGTCCTGGTGATGGTCGCGGCGACGGTGGCGTCACTGGCGGCCGGTGCCTGGTGGTACGGCTTGGACCTCACGCCGGCCGCCCCCGCACTGGGCTGGCTGGCGTTGGTGGCGTTGTCCTCGCAGATCGTGGGCTGGCTGCTGGTCGCCGTGTGCTCGCCGAAGCTGTCCAGCCAGCTCGGTGCGGTGCTCCTGCTGCTGACGCCCATCGGATCGGTGGTGCTGGGCGCGGTGGTGCTCGGCGAACACCCCTCCCCCTGGCAGCTCGTCGGGTGCGCGCTGATCCTCGCGGGAGCATTTCGGTTGGCCGTGGCCAGGAAGTGAGTTCCGGGTTGACTCTTCTCCCCCGAGGGCCTGGGCGCCGGGGTCCATCGGCGCTGGCGCGCCTGCTGAGCGGCCCCAACGTGGGTGGGTGTGGGCGGTGGGCCATCCCCGTGAAGGGGTAGGTGCGTCAGGGTTTCCTCTCCTGCCCCGGTCTGTCCGGTGATGTCCTTTCCGGAAGGAGAAAACCGATGACAGCACGCTCGAGACCGCGGCGGCGGGCGAGGAGGGTGGCGGCCGGTGCTGCCGTATCGCTGCTCGCACTGGGTGGGGCGTTCGCCGCGCTGGGGTCGGCCAGTGCGGCCACCTCGGCTTCGCAGCAGTGGATGACCAGTGTCTCCCCGGCAGCGACCCCCGGAGTGGGCCAGACGATGACCGCCGGTTTCGGTGACACCGGCGTGACCGCGACGATCCAGGTGGTCTCCGGCACCAACACCACCTGTTCCTGGCCCGCTCCCGCAGGCACCCTCGGCGGCACCAACGCGACCGACTTCCTCGAACCCGATCCCCCAGCGGGCTCTGCCGCCGTGCAGCAGTGCACCGGCCAGGGCAGCGCCTTCACGCAGGTGGTCACGTTCAGCAAGCCCGTGCTCTCCCCGATCCTGCACGTCGACAACCTCGACGGCAGCCTCGCTTCCGTAGGCGGCACCACGACCACCGGTGCTCCCGTCACGCTGACCACGCTGACGAAGAACAACGCGCTGGAGGTTTCCCCGAGCGGCAACAGCACCGTCCTGAACAGCACACCGCAGGTCGCGCGCAACGCGGGTTGCCAGGCCGACGACGGGACGAACCCCACCGCGGGCTGCGGTTCCTTCGTGCTGGGCGGCGGCCCCGTCAAGTCTTTCACGCTCTACAACCAGATGGGCAACGTCACCGGCGGTGACGCGTGGGCCTGGTCGCTGTCCTTCCCGACCGTCAAGCTCACCAAGGCGTTCGAGCCGGGGAAGATCCAGGCCGGTGAGACCGGGGAGCTGAACTTCTTCATCACCAACCCGGTCGACAACCAGCAGCCGACCCTGTCCCCGCTCGACTTCACCGACGCGCTCCCCGCGGGCGTCACGATCGCGGACTCCACCTTCGGCACCAACAGCCAGTGCGGCACCCCGGCGGTGACCGATGCGGCCGGTGGCTCACTCGACGCCGGTGACACCGGGGTGAAGGCGGCGAACCTGACCGTCTCCCCCGGCACGACGTGCATCCTGACCGTGCACGTCACCTCGGACACGCCGGGCAGCTACACCAACGACAACAGCAACCTGTCGACCGGGGTGGCGAACCTCGTGCCCGACACGAGCACCGTGCTCGTGGTCGACACGCCGATGATCGCGGGCTCGGCCGCTGCCGCCGCCCTCGTCCTCGGCGGTGGTGGCTGGCTGTTCTCCCGCCGCTCGCGGGTGACGCGGCAGTAGAGACCGGACGGCGCGCCGGAGGGTTCCGGCGCGTCGTCCTTCCACTCAGGCGCGGCGGCCGGGCAGGAAGGCCGCGATCGCGAAGGCTCCCAGCGCGGCCGCCCCGCCGACGACCAGCACGACCTTGAAAGCGCTTTCCGTGGGCACCGCCACCGGGCCGAGGCGCATCGTCAAGTGGGCCAGGATGACCCCGGCGACCGCGCTCGACACCGACGTCCCGATCGAGCGCATCAGCGTGTTGAGGCTGTTCGCGGCGGCCGTCTCCGACACCGGCACCGCCCCCATCACGAGCGCGGGCATCGCGCCGTACGCGAGCCCGATCCCGGCGCCGATGAAGCTCGACGCGATCAGCAGCTGCCAGACCGTGCCCATCATGACCGTCGTCAGCCCGTAGCCGAACGCGACGACGAGCGCGCCGAGCATCAGCGTCACCTTCGGGCCCCGCGTCCGCGAAACTCGCGCGGACAGCGGCGCCACCGCCATCATCACCAGCCCGTTGGGCGCCATCACCAGCCCCGCCGCGAGGATCGACTGCCCCAGCCCGTACCCGGTCGCCGCGGGCAGCTGCAGCAGCTGCGGGATCACCAGCGACATCGCGAACATCGCGAAACCCATCACCACGGACGCGAGGTTGGTGAGCAGCACCTGGCGGCGCGCGGTGGTGCGCAGGTCGACCAGCGGCTCCCGCGTGCGCAGTTCCCAGAAACCCCAGCACAGCAACACGACGACCGCGGCGGCGAGCAGCCCCAGCGTGGTCCCGCTGCCCCAGCCCCAGTCGGCCCCCTTGGAGATCGCCAGCAGCAGGCACAGCAGCGCGACCGACAGGCCCAGCGCGCCGGGCAGGTCGAACCGGCCGCCCGTGCGGACCGCCGACTCGGGGACGAGCGCGACGACGAGCACCCCTGCGACGACACCGAGCCCGGCGGCGGTCCAGAAAAGCGTGTGCCAGTCGGCGTTTTCGACCAGCAGCGCCGCGGCGGGCAGGCCCAGCGCGCCGCCGACGCCGAGCGAAGCGCTCATCAGCGCGGTGGCGCCGCCGAGCCGTTCCGGTGGCAGCTCGTCCCGCATGATGCTGATGCCCAGCGGGATGACCCCGGACGCGAGACCTTGCAGCGCACGTCCGACGACCATCGGCGCGAGACTGTCCGACAGCCCGCACAGCACCGAACCCACGACCAGCATCGCGACGCTGAACAGCAGCATGCGCCGCTTGCCGTACATGTCGCCGAGCCGCCCGACCGTCGGCGTGGCGACGGCGGCGGCGAGCAGGGTGGCGGTGATCGCCCACGTGGTGTCGCCCGCCGACGCGCCCAGCAGCCCCGGCAGCACCGGCACCAGCGGGATCACCAGGGTCTGCATCAGCGAGACGACGATCCCGCCGAAGGCCAGGACCGCGACGACCACGTTCGGCCGCACCACCCCCGCGGCCCGTCTCGGTGTCCCCACAGCGGCACTGGTCATCAGGATCCCCTCTCGTCTCCGGTGTCGATCACCGGGCACGGGAGCTTATTCTAAGTCAACTGATTGACTTACCTTGGCGCGACCTGTGGAGAAGTCGAGCGCCTCGCCTCCACTGGTCCGGACCGGCCGCGGGCCGCCAACGCCCACTGACGGGGGGCGGCCCCACCGCGCGCGAACCGCGTCGTTCGGCGGCGGTCATCGGGGGTCCGGTGGTGGTCCTCGGGCCGAAGGCGCTGGGGCCGATCCCACCGGACCAGTTCGCCGAGAGGGTGGACCGGTCGGGCATCCGGTTGGTGACGCGATCGTGGTACCCGGTCAGCGAGCGGTTGATGGTGGTGGAGGAAGACGCGAGGTGGCCGCAAGACCCGTCGCCGGCCCGGGTGGCGACGGTGTTCCGCGTCGTGGACGGCAAGGCCACGACGCCGCGACGGGATGAACGAGGCAGGCCCGGGCCGGCTCCTCTGCTGGACAAGCGCGCCTTGTCCTGGTGACGGAGGCGGCGGCGGCACTGGCCGGCCGTGACGAGCCTGCGAGGGTGAACGCGATCGCGGATGAACCCGGTCTGACCAGAGTGGCGCTTCACGGCTGATCAGGGGCGCGGTCGGCGCCGGCGGCGACGGGCCGGCTTCCGGTCCGCGACGGCCGGCCTGATCACCCGCTCCCCCGCGATCGACCTGCCGGCCACGCGCCGGTGACCGGCTAAACGGCGTCCGCGCCGCGTTCGCCCGTGCGGACGCGCACGACCGTCTCCACCGGCGTGACCCAGATCTTGCCGTCGCCGATGCGGCCCGTGCGGCACACCCGCAGCACGGCATCGAGCACGCGCTCGACCAGTTCGTCGGGCAGCAGCACCTCGATGCGCACCTTGCGCACGAAGTCCACCTCGTACTCGGCACCGCGGTAGACCTCCCGATGGCCCTTCTGCCTGCCGTACCCGTGCACCTCCGTCACGGTCATGCCCAGGACCGCCAGGCGTTCCAGCGCAGCGCGGACGTCGTCGAGCACGAAGGGACGCACGATCGCGGTCAGCAGTTTCACGGGCACGATCCTGCCAGCCGGGCCGTCAGCGCGCGCCCGCCGTCCAGCGGGCGGTGGCGGGGTGCGGCAGCCGCAACGCGTCGAGCGCACGGCCGACGGTCTGCGTGACCAGCTCGTCCAGCGAAGCCGGCTTCGTGTAGAACGCGGGTACCGGCGGCATGATCGTCGCGCCCATCTCGCACGCCTGGCTCATCAGCCGCAGGTGCCCGGCGTGCAACGGGGTTTCGCGCACCAGCAGCACGAGCGGCCGCCGCTCCTTGAGCGTCACGTCCGCGGCCCGCACGAGCAGTGTCTCGTCGTAGCTGTTCGCGATGCCGGACAACGATTTCACGCTGCACGGCGCGACCAGCATCCCATCGGTGGGGAACGATCCGCTCGCGATCTCCGCGCCGAGGTCGTGCTCGGAATGCACGTGGTCGGCCAGCGCGCGCACGTCCGCGACGGTCAGGTCCGTCTCCTGCGCGAGTGTCGCGCGCGCCGCCTTCGTGAACACCAGGTGTGTCTCGACGCCCAGCTGTGACAGCAGTTCCAGCGCCCGCACTCCGTAGACGACCCCGGACGCGCCGCTGATGCCGACCACGATCCGCGGCGGGAACCCGGTCATACCGGCCCTCCGAAGTGGACGTGCTTGAGTTCGGTGAACTGCTCGATCCCCTCGACGCCCCGCGTCCGGCCGAGCCCCGAAGAACCGTAGCCACCACTGGGCATTTCGGCGTAGGACCGGTTGTAACCGTTGACCCACACCGTGCCCGCCCTGATCCGCCGCGAAGCCCGCCACGCCCGGTCGAGGTCCGCGGTCCACACCGACGCCGCCAGCCCGTACGGCGTGGCGTTCGCCAGCGTGACCGCCTCGTCCTCGTCGTCGAACGGCTCAATGCTCAACAGTGGGCCGAACAGGTCGTGCTGCACCAGCGGCGAATCCACACGCAGGCCGGTGACGGCGGCAGGTGTCACGAAGTGCCCGGGCCGGTCCAGGCGCTCGCCGCCCGTCAGGACCCGAGCGGACGAGCGGGCCAGCGCGATGTGCTCGGAGAACCGGTCCAGTGCGGGCCCGGAGATGAGGGGCCCGACGTCGGTCGCCTCGTCACGGGGATCACCGGTGCGCAGGGTACGCAGGACGTCCACCACGGTGTCCCGGACTCTCGCGAAAACCGGGCGCTGCACCAGCAACCTCGTGCACGCCATGCACATCTGGCCGGCGGTGATCACCGCGGCACGGGCGGCGGTCTCGGCGGCCTCGTCCACGCGGGCGTCGGCGAACACGGTCATGCTCGCCTTGCCGCCCAGCTCCAGCAGCGCTCGTGTCATGTCCGGCGCGGCGGCCGCGCGGATCGCCGCACCGACCGCCGTCGAACCGGTGAACGCGACCGCCCGCACGAGCGGATGTGTGACGAGGCGTTCCCCCACGAGCCCGTCGCCGACGACGAGCCGGACGACGTCCTCACCGATCCCCGCTTCACGGGCCAGTTCCAGGGCGCGCCGGGTGACGAGGGTGGTCTGCGGAGCCGGCTTCACGAGTGCGGTCACGCCGGCCGCGAGCGCCGGGGCGAGATCGCGCAGGAGCAGCAGCAACGGCCAGTTCCACGGCACGATGAACGCGGTGACGCCGACCGGCTCCCGCACCAGGTGCGCCTGCGAACCGTCGGGAAGCGTGCCCGCCCGGCCGTGCACCAGCCGGGCCATGCCCGCGTTGTAGCGCAAGGCGTCCACGACGCCGGTGACCTCGATCCCCGCTTCCCGCACGGGTTTGCCGCTCTCGGCGACGAGCGAGGTCACGAGTTCGCCGCGGTGCTCCTCCAGCAGATCGGCCCAGCGCCACAACAGTCCCTGCCGCTGCTTCGCGTCCACCGGCCAGGTACCGTGCTGGGCCTCGTCGGCCGTGCGCACCGCCTTGTCCAGCTCCCCCGGCGTGGTGGCCGGAACTTCGCCGAGGACGCGCAACGTGGCCGGGTCGGCGGGCCGGGCGTCCTGCGGCACCTCCCAGCCCATCAGACGAACACCCCGCCGCCGTCCACCACGATCGTCTGGCCCGTCACGAACCCGCTGTCCGGCCCGGTCAGCCACAACACGGCGCCGACGAGGTCGTCGGGCCGCATGTCGCGGGGCAGGGACCGGCCCGCGCTCGCGGCGGCCACGTAACCGGAGTCGTTGAGCGCACGGGTCGCGGCGTCGTCGACCAGGCCGGGCGACACGGAGTTCACCGTGATCCCGTACCGGCCGAGTTCCCTGGCCGCGGCGCGCGTCAGGCCCTCGACCGCGGCCTTCGACGCGACGTAGTGGGCGAACCCGGGAGGCGCGGTCCTCGCGACGGACGACGCGATGTTGACGATCCGGCCGCCGCCCCGCTCCCGCAACGCGGGCAGCGCCGCCTTGATCACCTGCCACATCCCGCGCACGTTGACCCGCAGCACGAGGTCCCAGTCGTCGTTGGTCAGCTCCTCCAGTGGCCGTTTGCGGCCCAGTCCCCGGTAGACGGCGGCGTTGTTGATCACCGCGTCCAGCCCGCCGAAGCGGTCCACGGCCAGCCGCACGGCGGACTCGAGCTCGGCGTCCTCCGTGACGTCGCAGCGCTGGAAGACGGCCTTGCCGGGACCGGCGACGGATTCGACCGCTGCGGTGCCGTCGGCGAGGTCCACCGCCACCACGTTGTGGCCCGTCGCGGTGAGCGCCTTGAGGTACGCGACGCCGATGTCGCCGGTGCAGCCGGTCAGCAGGACGGTTCGCTCGTTCACAGCGTTCACAGGATCTCCTCCTTGTTCGGGGTGCGGGCCACGGCACGCGACGCCGGTTCGTCCATGCCACCACGGGTTTCCGGGCTGATCGCGTTGGCCACGAGGAACACGGCGACCATCACGCCGAGGAACACGACGAGCCTGCTCGGCACATCCGCGAGCCCGGGGCTCGCGAGGTTGACGAAGGTGGGCATCAGGCCGCCGATCATGAAGCCGAGGTTCCAGCAGACCGCCGTGCCCCGCGAGCGTAGCGCCGTCGGGTACCGCTCGTTGAGGAACACGAGCACGGGCGCGTAGGCGGCGTTGGCGAGGAACCCGAGCGCGGTCGAGTACCACAGGATCGCCGTGGTGGCACCGGGATCGCTGCTGCTGATGAGCCACACGAGGAGCGGCAGCGCGACGAGGTTGACGGCGCCGAAGGCCAGCATCGTGCGCCGGCGGCCGAGGTGCTCGCTCAGTTCCCCGGCGACGATCGTGCCCAGCACCACGCCGAGGCTCGACACCAGCAGGATCACGCCCTGCGTACCGCCACGGACGCCGGTGACGTCGCCGAGCAGCGTGGGCAGGTAGCCGGAGGTGAGGTAGTACTGGGATCCCGCGCCCGCGACGAGGACGATGTTGAGGGCGAACACCTTCCCGCGCCCGCCACGCACGAGGTCGGCCAGGCGCGTCCTGGGCGGCGGTCCCGCCTGGTGCGCCGCCTTCCACAGCGGGGACTCCTCGACGCCGCGCACCACGAGGTAGCTCAGCAGGGCGGCGACGAGACCCGACAGGAACATCACGCGCCAGCCCCACACCGTGAACTGCTCGCCGGGGAAGAGCTGGCTCACGCCGATGTAGAGCCCGCTGGCGAGGGCCGCACCGACCCCGGCGCCCCCACCGCCGATCAGCCCGGACATCAGGCCACGCCAGCGCGGCGGCACGCTTTCCGTGCCGAGCGTGTGCGTTGCGGCCACCACCCCGCCGACGAAGATGCCCTGCACCAGCCGCAGCGCGAGGAACAGCAGCGGTGCGGTGATCCCGGCGGCGGCGTAGGTGGGCACCAGGCCCATCGCGGCCGTCGACAGCCCGACCCCGGCGAGCACGACCACCATGGTCTTCTTCCGCCCGCTCCGGTCCGCGACGACGCCGAAGATCGCCGCGCCCGCGGGCCGCAACAGCACGCTGACCGCGAACGACGCGTACACCGCGGCGAGGCTCAGCGTCGGGCTGTGCGCGGGGAAGATCAGCTTGCCGACGGTCCCGGCGATGTAGAGCAGGATGAACAGGTCGAACAGATCGAACGCCCAGCCCGCGACCGAGGAAACGGCCGCGTAGAGCGTCGCACGACGGGACGCCATACCCACCTCCTTGTGGTGTGTGCTCGCCCTTTGCAGGAACTTCTTGGTCTGTTCCGTGGCGGCAGGCGGCGGAACCTCCGCCGCCCACCCGTCGCCCGGCTCCCGCCCCCGGTGAACGTGCTGTTCCCGGCTCCGGGATCGCCTCCCCATGACTGTCCACGTCATCACGGGTTCTCCGCTCACCGAACGGCTGCCACCGCTTTGAAGAGATCTCCCTCCCCATTACAGCCAGGGCGGGTTCGCGCGGCGATGCGCAGTTCCCTACCGGCCCGGTAGGCGTTGCCTATGGCTCTCCGTCCACTGTGGTCTCGTCGCTCAGCTCGCGCGTCGCCGTCAGCAGCAGGTCCAGCAGGGCCCGTGCCGCGGGTGCGAGCTGACCGCCCGCGCGCCACACCACGGCCAGCTCCCGCGCATCCCGCGGATCGGCCAGGCGCACGGCGACCGGGTAATCCGCCGCGACCAGGCGCGGCACCACCGAAACCCCGACCCCGTTGCGCACCATGCCCGCGAGCACCGACAGCTGCTCGGTCTCCACGGTCACGCGCGGCGTGAACCCGTGCCGCCGGCACGAAGCCTCCAACAGCTCCCGCAGGCCAGAACCGGTGGACATCGCGACAAAATCGGCTTCCGCGAGGTCGGCCAGGTCCAGCTCCGCGAGCCCGTCCAGCCGGTGTCCCGGCGGCAGCATCGCCACCATCGGCTCGCGGATCAGCACCCGCCCGGTGATGCCCGGCCGCGACCACGGCGCCCTGGTCAACGCGAGGTCCAGCTCGCCGACCTGCACCATCCGCTCGAAGTCCGCCGAGACGTTGTGCTCGATCAGCCTCAGCTCGATGTCGGGGTGCGCCGCGCGGTACCCCGCGAGCACGCGCGGCAGCACGCTCGCCCCGGCACTGGGCAGGGTGCCGATCGCGAGCCTGCCGCGCTGCAGGTTCCGCACCGCCACGGCTTCCTCGCGCGCCCGCTCCAGATGGAACAACGCCGGCCGGACGTGCTCCAGGAACACCTCCCCCGCCGTGGTCAGCACGACCTTGCGACCCAGCCGCTCGAACAACGCGACGCCGAGTTCCTTCTCCAGCTTGCGGATCTGGACCGACAGCGACGGCTGCGCGAGGTAGAGCACCTCGGCGGCCCTGGTGAAGCCGCCCGCCTCGGCGACGGCCGCGACGTAGCGGAGCTGGTGCAGTTCCACCGGACCCTCACCGCCGGCGCCGCCGGAACCGGTCGAGCAGCGTCGCGAGCATGAGCTTGAGCGCGCTGGGCGGCTTGACCGGTCCCTCGGGCGCCCTGCCCGATGTCGCCGCGGTCGCGACCGCGGCTGCGAACTGCTCGAACATCCGGCGGCTGATGTCCCCAGCCAGCGCGCGGCCGAACTGCGCGATCCGGCCCGTCAGGTACACCTTCGCGTCGGCGTGCAGCACCGTGCCGCCCGCCGTGGCTTCGGTGCGCAGCTCGATCGCGGCCTGCGTCTGCGCGCCGCCGGTGTCGCGGCCCTGCGCCAGCACGCGCAGCCGCCCCGCCGAGCGGTCGTGCTCCAGGATCCGGGCCACACCGTCGAACTTGAGCTTCACCGGCCCGACCGAAACCTTCGCGCGCCCGGCGTAGGTGTCCGCGCCCAGCTCCTCGGTCAACTCCGCGCCCGGCAGGCAGCTCGCGAGCAGGTGGACGTCGTCGAACACGTCCCACACCCGGCCGGATTCGACGTCCACTCCGGTCGCTACCTCGACCGCGATCGTGGGTTCTCCGTCCGGAAGCGCGATTTCCGTGGACACCGGCTCCGCCACGGCCTCGGTCTCCTGCCGTTCGTCGCCGACCCGGACCGTCGCGCGCCCCGCCAGTGCCCGTGTACCGCAGTTGCCCGGTGCCGGAATGCCTTCCGGGAACGACTCCTGCGTCTCACGCACGGCCGTGACGATGTTGCGGTAACCCGTGCAGCGGCAGATCACCCCGGACAGCTCCGCCGGCAGTTCCTCGGGCGTCACGTCCGGTTTGCCAGTGAGCAGGTCGTAGGAGCTCATCAGGAAGCCCGGGGTGCAGAACCCGCACTGCAGCGCGTGGTTGCGGCCGAAGGACTCCTGCAGCGGGTGCAGCTCGTCCGGTTTGCCGAGCCCTTCCACGGTCACGATCTCGGCGCCGTCCAGCTGTACCGCGAACAGCAGGCACGCTCGCGCGGCCTGCCCGTCCACCAGCACCGTGCACATGCCGCACACGCCGTGCTCGCAGCCGACGTGCGTGCCGGTTAGCCCGAGGTGGTCGCGCAACGCGTCGGACAGCGTGACGCGGGCCGGCAGCTTCAGCGTCGCCGGGGTGCCGTTGACGGTGAAGGTGACGTCGACGAGTTCCCCCGCTTCCGCACGGACCGGGCGCGGGGTCGGTTCAGCGGTCGTCATTCCTGGCCTTCCTGGTGGCTCGGTCGATCTCCCGTCGCGCGAGCACGCGGAACAGGCGGCGGCGGTAGTCCCGCGAGGCGTGCGCGTCACCGTCGGTGTCGACCATCTCGTCGAGCAGTTCGGGCGTGACCTCGTCCAACGCCACGGCACGGGTCACCGGCCGGTCGGAGATGCCGAACCCGGTCAGTGTCACGCCCTCGCCGCGGACGTGCACCGCGACCCCGGCGAGCGCGAAATCCCCGTGCCTGCGAGCGATTTCGGCGAACCCGAACCCGTCGCCGGGCAGTGCCGACGGGAACCGCACCGCGGTCAGCAGTTCGTCGGGACCGAGCGCGGTCATCATCGCCCCGGCGAAGAACTCGCGGGCCGCGACACGGCGGGTGCCCGAGGGTCCCGCCAGCGTCAGCGACGCGTCGAGGCAGCAGGCCACCGCGGGCAGTTCCGCGGCCGGGTCGGCGTGCGCGAGGCTGCCGCACACCGTCCCCCGGCTGCGCAACTCACGGTGGCCCACCCACGGCAGCGCCAGTCCCAGCAACGGCACCTCCGAGCTGACCGGGTCCCGCTCGACGGTGCGCTGCCGGACGGTCGCGCCCAGCTTGGCGTACCCGTCGCCGCGCTCGATGCGGTCCAGCCCGGGGATCGCGTTGATGTCCACCAGCACGTCGGGCCGGGCCAGCCGCATCGCGAGCACCGGCACGAGCGACTGGCCGCCCGAGATGACCTTGCCGCCCCCGTCGGAACGGGTCAGCTCGGCCACCGCCTCGTCCACTGTGGAGGGACGGGAGTAGGCGAACGGCGCTGCCTTCAAGGGGTGCTCACCTGCCCTGGAACTTGGGCGCGCGCTTCTCGGTGAACGCCGCGACGCCCTCGGCGAAGTCCTTGCTGGAGCGCAGCATCGCGTACGCCTTGCGCTCCAGCTCGATCCCGGAGTACAGCGGCGCGTCCACGCCCTTGTCGAGGACCTCCTTGGCGGTGCGGGCGGCCAGCGGCGAGTACCCGAGCAGCACCCCGACGATCCGCTCGACCTCGGCGTCCAACGCCTCGCGGTCCGGCAGCACGTTCGCGACCAGCCCCCAGTCCCCGGCCTGCTGGGCCTTGATCCGGCTCGCGGTCATGATGTGGTACTTCGCGCGGGACAGCCCGATCAGCCGGGCGAGCCGCTGCGTGCCACCGGAACCGGGGATCATGCCCAGCCGCATCTCCGGCAGCGCGAACTCGCTGCGCTCGGTGCAGACGCGGATGTCCGTGGACAGCGCGAGTTCCAGCCCCACGCCGAAGCAGTAGCCGTCGACGGCCGTGATCACCGGCTTCGGGCTGCGCGCCGGGGCGGTGACGTTGTGGCCGAGGTCGGTGAAATCGACCGGGTCGACCTCCATGAAGCCCGCGATGTCGCCGCCGGAGGAGAAGTGCTCGCCCTCGGCCCGCACCACGACGACCTGGATCTCGTCGTCGGCGTCGATCTCGGCGAAGCGGTCGGCCATCACCTGCCGCGTCTCCCAGGTGATGATGTTGAACCTGCCGTGGTCGAGCGTCAGGTAGGCGACGCGGCCTTCGTGCCCGCGGTCCAGCCGGATCTCGCCTCCGGTGAGTGCCATGCTCAGTTCTTCCCTTCCTTGTTCTCCAGCAGCGCGTGCACGACGTCGCCGTGCAGCGGCAGGCTCGTGATCTCGACGCCTTCGGGCGCGAGCGCGTCGGCGACGGCGTTGGCGATCGCGACGGGCAGGCTCATGCAGCTGCCCTCGCCGCAGCCCTTCGCGCCGAGTTTGGTCAACGGCGACGGGGTTTCCCGGTGGTCGCTGTCGAGTTCGTAGGTGGTTTCGGCGGACGTCGGGCAGAGGTAGTCCATGAACGTCGCCGTCGGCTGGCCCGCGTCGGTGTAGCGCATCTCCTCCAGCAGCGCGCCGCCGAGCGCGTGCGCGAGCGCGCCGTGCACCTGGCCCTCCAGCAGGACCGGGTTGAGGATGGTGCCGGCGTCATGCACCGTCACCACGCGCTCCAGCTTCACCTCCCGCGTGTCGCGGTCGATCCGCACGACCGCCAGCTCCGCGACGAAGCCGTAGCAGAGGCTGGAGTTGATCTGGTCGCTGCGGCTGGCGGCTTTGGACTCCGGCGGGGTGAAGGCGGCTTCCTCGTACAGGCGCGCCGAAACGCCCTCCGGCAGCGAACCCGGGTCCCAGTGCACGAGCCCGGCCGCGTGCCGGAACGCCACCGAGCGCTCGGGTTCCGCGCGCACGCGGACCTTGCCCTCGGCCAGTTCGACATCCGCGGCGTCGGCGCCCAGCAGCACCGCCCCGGCGATCTTGATGGTCCCGGCGAGCCGTTCGCTCGCCTCGACGAGCGCGCTGGTGAGCAGCGGCGCGAACCGGGAGGAGTAGCTGCCGGAACTGATCGTCCACGGCGTCGTGGCCGTGTCCATCTCCACGACGGGGCGGACGTGCTCGCGCGGCAGCCCGAGCTGGTCCGCGACGATCGCCTGTGCCACGGTCGCGTGCCCCTGTCCCTGCGGCACGGTGCCGAGCAGCACCGACACCAGCCCGTTGGGGTCCACGCTGATCCGCACGTGCTCGGTGGACCCGGACTTGCCGCGCCCGGCCGCGCGCTGCTCGGCAGGCGTGGCGAGGCCGACGTAGCCGATGTTGGTCGCCGACGGATCGACGATCGTCGCGATGCCGATGCCGAAGTACTCCCCCGCCTCGCGCGCGGCCCGCTGCCGCTCACGCAGCGCCGGGTAGTCGGCGTTCTTCAGCAGCAGGTCCACGGCGGCGTGGTAGTCGCCGGAGTCGTAGATGCCGCCGGTGGGTGTGGGATAGGGGAAATCCGAGCCGCGGACGAAGTTGCGACGGCGCAGCTCCACCGGATCCAGGTGGCACTGCTGCGCGACCTCGTCCATCAGACGTTCGAGCCCGAAGTACAACTGCTGGCCGCCGAACCCGCGGTTGAGCCCGGTGGGCGTCTTGTTCGTCACCACCGCGCGCGAGCGGATCCGCACCGCGTCGACGCGGTACGCGCCGGTGATGTTGCCGAAGCAGCGGTACAGCGTGCTCGGCTCGGGCGGCCGCAGGTACGCGCCGACGTTGTCGATCAGGTCGGCCCGCAGCCCCTGGACGATCCCGTCCTCGGACACCGCGGCCTCGAACCGCATCTTCCGGTCGGACCCCGCGGAACTGCCCAGCAGGTGCTCGACGCGGTCCTCGGTCCAGCGCACCGGACGCCCGGCATGCTTGCTCGCCAGCGCCATCAACGCGACGTAGGGGTAGATCCCGGCCTTGATGCCGAAGCTTCCGCCGTTGTCGGCGGGGATGCGCAGCCGGATGCGGGACGCGGGCACGCCGAACGCCCCCGCGAGCACCGCGACCATCGAAAACGGGCCGTGGAAGTTCGCCCACGCCTCGATCGACGGCCCGTCGGCCTCGTCCCGCCACTCCGCGACGACCGAGTAGCACTCCATGGGGGTCGAGGAGTAGCGCGGGAAGTCGTACTCCCCCACCACGACCCGGTCTGCGCGGGCGAACACCTCGTCCACGTCGCCGAAGTCGAACGTGCGGTCCGTGGCGACGTTGCTCTCGGCGGTGTCGTGCAACCGGGGCGAGTCTGGCGAGAGGGCGTGCGCGATCTCCACCACGGGCGGCAGCGGCTCGTACTCGACGTCGATCAGCTCGGCGGCGTCCTCGGCGAGGTACCGGTCGGCCGCGACGACGACCGCGACCGGTTCGCCGACGAAGCGGGCCTTGTCCACCGCCGTCGGGTAGTACGGCATCGGGGTCTTCACCGCCAGCGGGAACGGTTTCAGCTCAGCGGCGACCTCCTCCGGGCCGAGCACCGCCGCCACGCCCGGATGGCGGCGGGCCCGGGACAGGTCCACGCTGCGGATGCGCGCGTGGGGATGGGGGCTGCGGACGATGGCGGCCGTCAGCGTGCCGGCGAACGGGTCGAGGTCGTCGAGGAACCGGCCGCGGCCGGTCAGCAGCGCCGGGTCCTCGATGCGGGCGGTGGTCATGCGTGCTCCTGAAGATCGTGTCGGGCGAGCACCTCGTAGTGCCCGGCGCCCAGTTCGCGGCGGAGGATCTTGCCCACGGCGGACTTGGGGATCTCGGGCACGGCGATCACGCGCTTCGGCCGCTTCAGTGACGGCAGGCCCGAGCCCTCGCGGGCGAAGCGCCACACCTGCTCGACGGCTTCACCGGGCGCGAACCCGTGCTCCGGCACGAAGAATGCGGTGACCGCCTGGCCCCACCGGTCGTCGGAGGTCCCCGCTACCACCACCTCACGCACGGCGGGGCAGCGTGCGAGCGCGTCCTCGATCTCGTCGGGGTAGATGTTCTCGCCGCCGGAGTTGATCATGTCGTCCACGCGGCCGGCCACCCACAGGTCGCCGTCCTCGTCCGCGGTGGCGAGGTCACCGGGGAAGTACCAGCCGTCCCGGATGGACTTCGCGTTGGCATCCGGCCGGTTCCAGTAGCCGGAAAACGCTTCCGGGCTGGCCATCGAGACCGCGAGCTGCCCCTGCTCCCCCGGGCCCACCAGGTCGTCCGGGCCCGCGCCCGGTTCCGGGGCGACGAGCCGGATCCGCGAGAACACGCCCGCCCGGCCCGCGCTGCCCGGTTTCGCCGCCGCGTTCGGGCCGACGCTGAACGTGTAGATCTCCGTGCTGCCGAAGTGGTTCACGAACTTCCGCGGGCGCAGCGCCTCGGTCAGCTGCCCGGCGAGTGCGGTGGTCATCGCCGCCCCCGCGTAGGAGATCTTTTCGACCGACTGTGCCTCGGCGAGTCGTCCGGTGCGCAGCAGGGACCAGAAGATCGTGGGCACGAGGTAGAGGCTGTTGACGCCTTCACGCAGGACCAGCTCCATCGCCTCGTCGGCGTCGAACCGCACCTGCGGCACCCACGTGCTCGCGGTGACCACGGACGACAGCAGTGTGCGCATGCCCATCGTGTGGAAAAGCGGCATCACACCGAGCGTGGTGTCGAAACAGGACTGTCCCGTCTGGATGATGTGGGCGAGCGCGGCGTAGTGCTCGGCGGCGTGCGTCCTGGGCACCCCCTTGGGTTTGCCCGTGGTGCCCGAGGTGTAGAGCATGACGCTGATCGCGTCGTCGGGTACCGCCACCGCAGGCGCCACGCCACCCCGGCTCGCCTGCGTCTCGATCGCTTCCGCGGAACTGCCGGCCACCGGCGGGATCTGCGCGAGCGCCGTGCCGACCAGCTCCTCGTGGGGCTCGTCGAAGACCACCAGCGCGGGTGCCGCGTCGGCGATGCAGTACGCCAGTTCGGGCGCGCCGAACCGGAACGACAGGGGGACCGACACCGCCCCGAGTTTCTGCGCGGCCAGGTGCAGGCTCGCCAGCGGCAGGCCGCCCGCGAGCACGAACACCACGCGGTCGCCGGGACGCACCCCCAGCTCGCCCAGCGCGCGGGCCAGGCGGCCGGTGTGCTCGTCCCACTCGGCGTAGGTGAGCGGGTGCCGGCCGCCGACGGCGCGGCGCCGGGATAACGCTCTGCGGTCCAGCGCAGTGCTGTGCCCAGATCCATCACTGCTCTCCGTTGCAACAGTTCGGAAGCGGGACGAAGCCCGCCAGGCGATAGTACGATGCGTATCGTCTGTTTCAGACTGTCTCGAACGTACGATAGCCTTCGGGGCATGTCAAGCGTGCGTCTCTCGACGACGTCCTACGTCGTGCTCGGCATGATCGCGCTCCGCGGCCCGTCGACGCCGTATGACCTCAAGCGCGCGGTAGGGCGTTCCGTGGGCTACTTCTGGAGCTTCCCGCACGCGCAGCTGTACTCCGAGCCCAAACGGCTGGAGGAGGCCGGGCTGCTCGACCTGCACGAGGAACAGCACGGACGCCGCCGGAAGCTGTACACGATCACCGACAGCGGGCGCGCCGCGCTGCGGGACTGGCTGCGGGAGCCGGTGCACGCGCACTTCGAACTGCGGGACGTCGCGGAGATCAAGCTGTTCTTCAACGAGCTGGCCGAACCCGTCGACGTCGCCCGGCTCGCCGCGGGCCAGATCGAGCAGCACGAGCGGCGCATCGCGGAGTACGAGGAGATGCAGCGCCGCTACGGCGACATCGACGACGTGGCCACCCGCATGGTCACGCTCGAACTCGGGCTCGGCATGGAACGGGCCGCGCTGGACTTCTGGCGCGGCGTCGCGGCACGGGTCGAACGCGGCGAGTTCCCGGTACCGCGGGAAAAGGTCCGGTAACGAACCGCCGCGATAGTCACCGCCTATCGTTGCCATCGCGCTTCGCGCATTGCCGCCGGGCCTCGCCGGGCAGCAGTGTCGGAGGGCATGAAACCCGGTGCGGAACTGCGGAACTGGCTCGACGTGCTTCAGGCGAGCGGTAGGCTCGCGCTCGCCGAACCGGAGGTGGCCCTGGAGTTCGGCCTCGCGGGCGTCGCGAACCGCCTCGACGGCACGCGCGCGACGCTGTTCCCGCGTCCCGGCGGGCACCCGGTGCCGGTCGTGTCGGGGCTGCTGTCCCAGCGGTCCTGGATGGCCGAGGCGGCGGGCGTGCCCGAAGGCGAGCTGGTGGCGCAGTTCCAGCGTGCCTGCCGGGAACCCGTGCCCTGCCGGAGGGTCGAGGACGCGCCGTGCCAGGAGGTCGTGCACCGCGACGTCGACCTGGCGGAGCTCCTGCCGTTGCCGACGCACAACGAACACGACCACGGCGCCTACATCACGGCGGGGCTGCTGATCACGCGGCACCGAGGCAGGCAGAACGTGTCGATCCACCGGTTGCAGGTCAGCGGAGCTGCCCGTCTCGGGGCGCTGCTGCTGCCCCGGCACACCCTCGCGTTCTTCCGGGAGCACGAGGAGTCCGGCGAGGACCTGGCGGTCGCCGTCGTGATCGGCGTGGACCCGCTGACGCTCATGGCTTCGCAGGCGATCGTCCCCTTGGGACAGGACGAGCTGGAGATCTCCGGCGCGCTGCGCGGTGAGCCGCTGCCGGTGGTGCGCTGCCTCGACAGCGACATCCTCGTGCCCGCGCACGCGGAGATCGTCCTGGAGGGCAGGCTGCTGGCCGGGGTGCGCGAGCCCGAGGGTCCGTTCGGGGAATTCCCGCAGTACTACGGGGAACGCGCGGCGCGGCACGTGATCGAGCTGAGTGCGGTGACGCACCGGCGCGAACCGCTCTACCACACGATCGTCGGTGGCGGGCGGGAACACCTGCTGCTGGGGTGCATCCCCCGTGAGGGCTCGTTCCTGTCCGAGCTGCGGCGGACGTTCCCGTGTGTCACCGCGGTGCACCTGCCACTCGGAGGCACCTGCCGCTACCACCTGTACGTGCAGGTGGACCGCCCGGCGCCGGGCGAGGTGAAGAACGTAATCCTCGCGGCGCTGGCCGTGCACTACGACATCAAGCACGTGACCGTCGTGGACACCGACGTCGACCTCCACGACCCGGCCGAGGTCGAATGGGCGGTCGCCACCCGCTTCCAGGCGGACCGCGACTTGGTCGTCGTGCCGGGCACGCAGGGGTCGCGGCTGGACCCGTCGACCGCGGACGGTGTCGGCGCGAAGATGGGCGTCGACGCGACCGTGCCGCACGGGGCGAAACCGGGGCGGTTCACCAGGATCGGCGTGCCGGGGCAAGACGCACTGGACATCGGAGCGCTGACCCGGCATGCTCCCCCCGACTGGCTGGGGGCGGCCCGCCGCTGAGGCTCGCCCGGAACCTGGGGAGGGCACGGCGTGTCCGTTCGGTGGAAGGCGATCCTGTCCGATTTCGCGGAACGCGCGGGCTGGTCGGCGGGGCAGGTGTTCTTCGCGACGCTGCTCGCCGGCGGTACGGCGATCACCGTGGCGAACCTGCCGTGGGGCTACGCCTCGGCGCAGGCGCTCGGCGCGGCGGTGGCGTCGGTGCTGCTGACCACGGTGCAGTACCTGCCGAACCTGCGTGACCCGGCGCGCTGGCACCTGCGCGGCGCCGGGTTGTTCTGGGGCGACCTGGCCGTGCGGCTGGCGAAGACTTTCCTGGCGTCGCTGGCGGGTTCGGTCGCCGCGGCGACGCCGTTCCACCTCGTGCGGTTCGACTGGACGGCGGCGCTCAACGTCGCGGGCCTGGCGGTGCTGACGGCGCTGGCGAAGGGCCTGCTGGCGCGCGGCAGCGGTACGGAGGAACGCACCCCGTCGACCCTCCCGACGGCGACGTACCTGGAGGCCGTCCGCTCCTGACGTTATGACCTGCGTCTCAACGGGTTGCCCCTCACACCGGCGTCAGCGGTGAACATGGCCTCAGCCCCGGAAACACCGGGGCGGCCAGACAGGAGGCAGGAAAAATGGCGCAGGCGTGGGGTTTCCGCGAACACGGCGGACCGGAGGTGCAGGAGTTCTTCGACCGTCCCGATCCCGTCCCCGGTCGCGATGAGGTGCTGATCCGGGTCGAGGTCGCCGGTGTGAACCCCCTCGACCACCTCCTGCGCGCGGGTCTGGTGCCCGGGCTCGACGGCGGGCGTCCGTTCCCCCGCGTGCTGGGCATGGAAGCGGCGGGAACCGTGCTCGCCCTGGGCGAGGACGTGGACGGTCTCGAGGTGGGTGACGCGGTCTTCGGCTTCGCGCTCACCGGTGGCGGCACCTACGCCGAGACGACGGTGCTGTCCGCGCCGAACACCGCGCGCATCCCGGCGGGGCTGTCCCCGACCGTGGCGGCGACGCTGCCGATCGCCGGGACCACCGCGGTGGACGCGCTCGACCAGCTCGGCCTCCCGGCCGGCGCGACGATCCTGGTGAACGGGGTCGGCGGCGGGGTCGGTCTCGCGGTCGCCCGGCTCGCCGCCGCACACGGGCTGCGGGTGGTCGGCACCGGGAGCGCCGCCAAGCGCGAGCACGCCGAGGCCGCCGGAGTGCGGTTCATCGACTACACCGCCGGTGACGTCGTCGCCGCGGCACGCGAGCTGGTTCCGGACGGCTTCGACGGGATCGTCGACCTGGTCGGCGGCACCGCGTTGCGGACGGTCGCCCCGCTGGCGCGGGATCCCCGCAAGGTCGTCTCCGTGGGTGACATGTCGGTGCCCGAGATCGGCGGCTGTTTCGTCGAGCGCCGCCTCGACCGCGAGAACCTGGAGCGGTCCGCCCGGCTGGCCCTCGACGGGGTCCTCACGCCCGTCATCACCGCGGTCCACCCGCTCTCCGACGCCCCGGCTGCCCTCGCCACCGTCGAAAACGGCCACGCCGCCGGCAAAGTGGTGATCAAGGTGGCGTGACGGCCTTCCGGATCACCCGGCGGCACGGCGCACGTGCCGCCCCGAGACCTTCCGCGTCGCGTCCAGGCCGAGCAGCTGCAGCGCCCGCTGGTACTCGCTCCGCAGGATCTCCACGGCCCGCTCGACGCCACGCTCCCCGCCCGCCATCAGCCCGTAGAGGTAGGCCCGGCCGACCATCGCGGCATCCGCGCCGAGCGCGACGGCCGCGAGGATGTCCTGCCCGCTGCGCACCCCGCCGTCGAGCAGGACCGCCGGGCCGGTGCCGACCGCGTCCCGCACCTCGGGCAGGACCTCCAAAGTGGACGGTGTGCGGTCGAGCTGGCGGCCGCCGTGGTTGGACACCACGACACCGTCGGCCCCCAGCTCGACCACCCGCCGGGCGTCCGAAGGCCGCAGGATCCCCTTGACGAGCAGCTTCCCCGGCCACACGCGCCGGAGCCACTCCAGGTCGCCGTAGCTGAGGCCCGGGTCGAACATCATCGCGGCCACGTCCGCGGACGAACCGGGGAAGCTGCGCAGCGACGCGAACCCGATCGGCGGCGTGGTGAGCTTGTGGAAGCACCAGGCCGGGAACCGCGCCATGTCGAGCACGGTGCGGACGGTCAGGGTGGGCGGGATCGTCAGGCCGTTGCGGACGTCCTTGAGCCGCCTGCCCGCGACCGCGGTGTCGATCGTGAGCAGGAGCGTGGAGAACCCCGCGTCCCGCGCCCGGCGCACCAGCTCGTCGTTGAGCCGCCGCTCGTTCGTGAGGTACAGCTGGAACCAGTGGTCCCCGTCGGGCACGGCGCGGCGCAGTTCTCCGGCGTTCGTCGTGCCCACTGTGGACAGTGAGTACGGCAGCCCCGCGCGGGCGGCGACCCTCGCGACGGCGATCTCGCCCTCGTGGTGCATCATCCGCGTGTAGCCGGTGGGCGAGAACACCAGCGGGAAGGCGATCTCACGTCCGAAAAGGACGGTGGACAGATCCGGGTCCCGCACCGGGTTCAGGCCTTCCGGCACGAACACCGTGTCGTCGAAGGCCGCGATGTTGCGGGCCGCCGTGACCTCGCCGTCCGCCGCCCCGTCCACGTAGTCGAAGACCGCGCGCGGCGTGGTGCGCCTGCCGGCGCGGCGCAGGTCCTCGATGGTGAGCGCCCGCGCGAGCCGCCGCTCGACCGGGCCGAGCCGCACCTTCCGGAACCGCAGCAGCTCCCGCACCTCCGCCGGCCGCGGCAGCCTGCGTGGCGCGACCTCCGGCGTGTCGGGAGCGACGTCGGTCGCCGTCATGGGGCTCCTTCCCGTGCCTGCCGCTCGCTCGCGGTCTCCTGTTCCACGTAGCCGTAGACCTCGGGCAGCACGTAGGTCGCCGCGAGGAAGCCGGTCAACGACAGCAGCGACACCAGCACGGTCGCCAGCGGCACGCCCAGCGCGTCGAACATGATCGGGAAGAAGAAGATCGACACGAACGACGCGAGCTTGACGAAGATGTAGCCGAACCCGGACGCGGTCGCCCGGTACCGGGACGGCGCGACCATCGAGGCGATCGTCATGCCGTTCGAGGCGTCCCAGTAGTGCCCGAACATCAGGCCCGCCGCCGCGAGCGGTACCAGCGGTTTCCAGTCCACCTGCAGGAACAGCGCGGCGAGCAGCAGCGACACGAACGCCATGCCGTAGCCGACGCGGGCCACGCCGCGGTGGCCGATCCGGGGCGTGGCGATGGGCGCGGTGAACCCGCCGATCGTGGCGATGACGTAGATCCCGGCGGTGACGAAGTTCGTCGCCGCGATGCCCGTGACGCCGGTGATGACGAGGATCGTCGGCAGGTAGAACCCGAACGCGGCGAACTCGGCGCCCTGCATGGCGTTCGAGATCCACGCGAAGACGCTCGCCCGGCGCCGCACGCGGTCCGACCAGATGCTCTTCAGGAAGTCCCGCGTACGCGGGCGGTCGATGCGGTAGTCCTGGTCGGGCAGCATGTCGAGGTCGTCGTCGAACATCTGCCGCGCCACCCGTTTGGCCTGCGCGAACCGGCCGCGCTGGATCAGCGCGAGCGCCGTGTCCGGCACGTCGAGCCGCAGCGCGAGCAGCACCAGCGCGGGCACCGCGCCGAGGCCGAGCCCGATGCGCCACAGCAGGTGGTGGTCGACCCCGGACAGGTACATGATCGTCACGACGATGATCGCGACGATCTCGCCGATCCCGAACATCGCCTGCCAGCGGTTGCCCATCACCTCGCGCTTGCCCTTGGGCATGCTCTCCATGATGTAGGCGTAGCCGGTGGAGATGTCGCTGCCCAGCGGGAAGCCGAGCAGCAGCCGGATGAGCACCAGCTGCCACATGTTCGTCGCGAACGCCTGCGCCACCGCCAGCACGACGAACAGCACCATCGTCGCGAGGAAGACCCGGCGGCGGCCGAGCCGGTCGGCGATCCAGCCGCCGAACACCGCGCCCAGTAGCGCCCCGGCCTGCACGGCGCCGGAGGCCAGCCCCAGCATCGCGGGGCTGGGGTGCAGCTCGTCGCGGATGAACAACAGCAGGAACGAGATGGCGTAGAGGTCCCACGCCTCGATCAGGATCGTCGAGATCATCAGCCAGCCGGCCTTGCGGCCGTCGCCGGTGCCTTCCCGGTTCAGCACGTGCCGGGCCGCACGGTCGCTCAATGCCCTCAGTTCGGCCTGGTCCACGGTCGGCTCCCTTGCCGGTCAACGCGGTTCGGGAAACGACCTGCCACACAACCGATTCAGTGGTCAACCGTTCACGGCGCCGTCGATCCCCGCCAGGACGCGGAGCAGCAGGTCCTCGCTGGTGGCGAAGTTCAGGCGGGCGAAAGGTTTCGCGTCGACGGCGGTGTGCTGCGCGAACTCCGGGCCCGGGCTGAGCCGGACCCCGGCGCGCAGGACCGCGTCGGCCGGATCGGTGAGGCCGGTGCGGGAAAAGTCCAGCCAGGCCAGGTAGGTGGCCTCGGGCGGGACACAGTCCACATCGGACTCCCGGCTCCAGTCCGCGACCAGGTCCCGGTTCCGCGTGAGGCGGTGCATCAGCCGCCGGTGCCAGTCCTCGCTTTCCCGCCAGGCGGCGACGGTCGCGACGCGCCCGAGCAGGCTCGGCGTGCCGAAGTAGTCCAGCGGGGCGCGGTCCAGCTCCCGCCGGACGCCCTCGTGGCCGACGTGTGCGACGGCGCAGCGCGTGGCGGCCAGGTTGAAGGCCTTCGTGGCCGAGGTGGCCGTGATCGTGCGCGCCGCGGTGTCGTCGTCGAGGGACGCGAACGGCACGTGCCGGTGCGGGTCGTAGGTGAGGTCGGCGTGGATCTCGTCCGAGAGCACGACGAGGTCCAGTTCCCTTGCGGCGTCGGCGAAAGCGCGCAGCTCCTCGCGCCGGAACACGCGGCCGGTGGGGTTGTGCGGGTTGACCAGCAGCAACATGGTGCAGCCCTCGTCGCGCAGCCGCCGGGCGTCCACGGGGAACTCCCAGCCGCGCTCACCCTTGAGCACCGGCAGCGGCACGGGACGGCGGCCCGCACGGTGGATGCTCGCGAGGAACGGCGGGTAGTTCGGCACGTGCAGCGCGATCCCGTCGCCGGGCGCGGTGGCGTGTTCGATGACCACCTGCAGGATCTGGATGAGGTCGGTGAACACGCGGGTGCGGCCGGGTTCGGGTGCCCAGCCGTACCGGTCGCGCATGCGCTGTTCGAACGCGGCGACGACCGGATCGCCGCCGGGCCAGTGGGGGTAGCCGAAGTCCTCGCGGTCGACCACCTCGCGCAGCCGGGCGCGCACGGGGCCGGGGATGCCGAAGTCCATGTCCGCCACCCACGCGTTGAGCAGGTCGTCGTCCAGTCCCCACTTGACGCCGAAACCGCTCCGCAGGCGGTCGAGGTCGACGGATTCGAAGGTGTCGCTCATGCGGTCTCCGCCAGGATGACGTCCCGCAGGACCTGCATCTGGCCGTGGTGCTGCGCGAGCTCCTCGAAGACGTGCTGCAGCACGGCGCCCTGCGTGTGCACGCGGCCGGGGCCTTCGAACTCGGCGGGCGGCACGGCGCGTGGTGGCGCGGCCGGGTCGGCTTTCCGCACGTCCTCGGCGAAGGTTGTCTGGATTGCCCGGGTTCGGTCGAGCAGGGGCGCGACGGGACCGCTCGCGGTGAACTCGGCGGCGCGGTCCCGTTCGGCCGGGCGGCCCGCGACGAGGTGGCCCGCCCAGTACTCGATGACGCCGAGGCAGTGCGTGAGCAGGGCGTACGGGCTGTTGGCGCCGGGCACGCCCGGGCGGCGGTTGGCGCGTTCGTCGCCGAGTTCGCGCACGATGCCCGCCATGCCGTCGAGGGCGCGGTCGGCGAAGTACGTGTAGTCGGAGGGGGTGAGCAAGGGGAACTCCTGTCGTCACCAGTTCAACTGGTGACGACAGTTGCAGCCCAGGGCGTCACCTGTCAAGGTGGTGACGTGACGTTCGTGTTCGTCAGCGGCCACGTGGCGCTGGATTTCGCGGGGACGCTGAAGTGGCGCCGCTCCGAGCCGGAGGAAACGCTTTCCGGCCCTCGGGAGCTGGCGCGCTGGTTCGTGGCAGCCGGGGTGCTGACGGAGCCGCCCCCGGTCGCGGCCGGGGACCTTCCCCGGGCGCTGACCCTGCGCGAGGCGATCTACTCGTTGACGACGGCCACCCGGACCGGCGCCCCGTGGCCCGGCGACTCGATCGCGGCTTTGAACGCGGCCGCGGCGGGCGAGGTGCCGGTGCCGGTCCTCGGCGAGGGCGCGGTTTCCCGCACCGGCCCGGCGGCGGCGGGTCTGACGGCCCTCGCCCACGCCGCGATCGACCTGCTCACGGGCCCGGACGCGGAGCTGCTGAAGGAATGCGCGCGAGACGAGTGCACCCGCGTGTTCGTCGACCGCTCCCGCGGCAGGCGCCGAACGTGGTGCGGCATGGACGAATGCGGCAACCGCGTGAAGGCCGCCGCGTACCGCGCGAGGAAACGAACCGCGTGAAGCGCTTTCAGGACAGCGGTTTCCGGGCCCGTTCGAGCACCTCCTCCAGCCGCAACGGACTCGCCGGGTGGTGGCTCAGGCACAGCGGAGTCGCGACCTGCCGGAAGCCGAACGCCTCCCCGGCCACGTAGAACTGGGCACGCTCGAGCCGGGAGATGTCCGCGACCGGGCTGCCCTTGGCGCGAGCCAGCTCGTTCGCCGCGGCGATCTGGGCCGGGCTGTTGAGCCGCCCGAAGAACTGCGTCATCGCGTTGCCCACGACCTGGTTGTGCAGCCCCTTCGGCGCCTGCGTCGCGAACAGCAACCCCAGCCCGTACTTCCGGGCCTGCGACGCGAGCACGATCGTGCTGCGGGTGCTCGCCGTCAGCGTGCCCGACGACGCGAGCGTCTGCGCCTCGTCCATCACGAACAGCGCTCCGAGCGGCCGGTCCCCCGCCGGGTTGCGCTTGACCCACGCGAACAGCTCCATCTGCAGCTGGTTGACGAAGTTCTGCCGCTGCTCCTCGGCGGGCAGCCCGACGAAACTGATCACCGACACCCGCGCCCGCTTGCCCGCCGCCGGGGTCAGCAGGAGGCCGGGGTCCACCGATTCCCCGTTGCCCGCGAAGAGCGGGTCGTTGACCATCGCCGCCTTCAGCGCTTCGGCGAGATCGGCGGCGATGCGCCTGCCGTCGTTGAGCGTGGTGACCCCCTCCGGCAGGTCGGCCAGGACCTCGATCAGCCCGGGCAGGCTTCGGGAGCCCGTGCGCGCGTGGTGCACGACGGCCTGCCGCAGCACGGCCAGCCCGAGGTTCGCCCGCTGGGTGCTGCCGGTGAGCCGGATCTGCGGGGCGAGCGTCGCGACCGCCACCTCCACGGCCGCGTTGAACTCGTCCTCGTCGTCGAGCACACCCGCGAAGTCCGGCAGCGGCCGGAACGTCAGCGGTCTGCCGTTCGCGCGTCCCGGCGTCCACACCACGACGTCGGTGTCCGCGAGGTACTGCTCCGCGAGCCGCGCGTCGTCCGGTGCCCACGCCTCCGGTGGCTCCGGCCACGGGTCGCCGAGGCGGGCGAGGTCGTTGTTGGGGTCCAGCACGATCGCCGACACCCCGCGCAGCGCGCACTCCTCGACGATCCGGCGCAACAACACGGTTTTCCCCGACCCCGACCCGGCGAAAACCGCGGCGTGCTTGCGCAAAGCCGACAGCTCGATCCGCACCGGCTCGCCGGTGCCGACCACCGTGCCGAGCGTGAGCTCCGCCGCCCGTGCCCTTGCGCGCTGCCCGTCCGGCAACGCCTCCGACAGCAGCTCCGACCGCCCCGCCGGCCGCCGGTCGATCAGCCACTCCTGCAAGCCGGCAGGCGCCTCGGTGAACATCCGGTCCAGCGCCCAGAACGTGCGGATGTCCGATTCGGACAGTGCCAGCCGTCGCCCGCCGGCTTCCTCGATCGCCTTGAGTTCCCGTTGCGTCACCTCACCGCGCGCCCACTTCGAGTTGCGCAACAGGATCAGGTGGCGGTTGTCGGCCCCGGCTCGTGCGCCCAGCGCGGCACGGGCCTTGCGCAGCCGGTGCAGCACGGACAGGTGGTGCGGTGCGCCGATCACCCGGAAAGCCCAGTGCTCCTGCAGATCGGCGGCCTCGTCGAGGGTGTGCGTGAGCCACGCGTGCACCTCGGTCCCCTGCCGCGGCTGCGGCTCCCACTGCATGTCGTCGTTGCCGACCTCGGCGATCCACCCGCGCAACGCCGCCGACAGCAGCACGGGCATCACCTCGTCCTCCCGGTGGTGGTCCAGCAGCCGCGAAACCTCGGCGGCCGATCGCAGCTCCCCGAACCGGGCGTCCAGTTCCGCGAACCGGTCCTGCGGTACGGCCGCACGCCGCGGCGGCGGCACGGGCTCGCGCTCGTCGAAACCCGTCAGCTCCCAGACCTGCCCGGCACGCACGCACGCGTCGATGTGCGAGCCGACGCGCTTGAGCAGCTCCCGCGGCGTGTACTGGGGCCACTTCCCCTCGAACGCGGCGGGCGCCACCGGCCACGACGGGTACGGCGGCGCGAACCCCATCGCCCGGTACGCCACGCCCAGCCGTTTCTCCACGAGCGTGCGGCCGAGCGCCGCGTCGGTGATGCGGCCCAGGGTCTGCGCCTCGCGGAACCGGTCGGGCACCGTGTCGGCCGCCCTGCCCTTGATCCGCGCCCACGTGGCGGGCAGGCACGCCAGCACCGTGACGGTCCGCCGGGTCACCTCGCGCAGGCCCATCAGCCCGTCGGCGATCCCGGCCACCAGCAGGTCCTCGTCGGCGCCGCTGTCCGTGGTGCGGCGGGTACTGCGGGCGATGAGGGTGTCGAGCTGGTCGACACCGATCACGAGCGGACCGGTCGCGGCGAGCAGGCGGGTGAGGTCGCGGACCTGCGCCGCCGGGGACTTCGGGTGCGACCGGATCCCCCACTTCCGCCGCTCGCCGCTCTTCGCCTCCTCGAACCGGCCAAGGTAGTCGTCGGCGATCTGGTTCGCGCCCGCGTCCTCGCTGCCGTGCAGCACGAGCGCACGCGCCACGTCCCCGCAGTCGACGGCCAGCTGCCGGTCGACGGCGCGGAGCCCGTCGAGCACCGCGTCCACGTCGCCGGGCCGGAGCTTCCGTCCATTGAGGACGTTGTCGGTGACCCGCTGGTCCACGCGTCCGGCCTGGCAGATCCGCTGCAGGAACGTCTTCGACTGCGGTGCCCCGGAGTCGTCCGGCTGGGACAGTCCCCGGCGCAGCGCCTCAGCCGTGTTCTCCCAGAACGCGTCCTCGGCGGTGAGCTCGTCGAGGAAGAAGTACCCGCCGGCGCGGTGGGCCTGGCGCCGCACGAGGCCGAGCAGGTGCGTCTTGCCGACGCCCTTCTGCCCCTTGAGCACGAGCCCGATCGGGCTGGGCCCGTCGCTGACGGCGGCGGCGCGGATGTCCTTGTCGATCTCGTCGGCGATGTCGTCGTGCAGGCCGTCGACGTGGTAGGGCGAGTCGCGCCAGACCTGGTCCGGCGTGTCGGCCCAGTCGAACCGCAGGGTGGCAAGTGCGGACAACGGTTCCATCACCACTCCTCCAGCGCGAGCAGGTGGTTGTCCTCCCCACCGAGCCGCACCGCCGCCTCGTGGTCCTCGCCGGTCAGCGCCTTGCGGTCGGACTCCGGGATCAGGTGGGCCCGGCCGCTGCGGCTGAGCTCCTGGAGCGCCTCGTCGACCGCCTTGGCCGGGGCGCCGTTCAGCAGCGGCCGCAGTTCGGCCAGCCGCGCCCACTCGCCCGGGGCGGCCGTGAGCTTGCGGTAGGCGGCGCGGATCCGGTGCTCCAGGTCCGCCGGCTGCCCGAACACGTCGACCAGGCGCAACCCGGACTGCCCCAGGTACTCGGCGAACCCGGCGAGCATCGCGTAGAGCGCGGGGACGAGGGTGCTGCGCGGGTGGGGTGGCGGAGGCGTGCGAGCCCCCAGTTCCTCGCCACACCACGCCCAGCCCCGCTCCGTCAGCTCGTGCGTGAACGGCCGGTTGCCTTCCCGGCGGCTGTCGACCAGCTTCAGGTCGTTCAGCCGCACGCGGTCCTGGCCGTCGAGGGTGAACCCCACCGCCTCCTTCAGCTCGGTGTTGGAGACCGCTTTCGCGAGCACCATCAGCGTGAACATCGCCGCGGTCTGCTTGTGGTTGAGCCGTTCCGTCATCCGGGTTCCCCTTCCTCCGTGGCGCGCAGCGCCCGCTCGATCGCCGCCCGCGTGCTCGCGGGGGCGGGCACTCCCCGTCCCGTGCGCTTGACGACCAGCGCGAGGTCGCCGATGAGCTCCCGTGCCTGTTCCTGGTCCGCGTCGCCCAGCGCCCGCACGATCTCGTCCACCAGCTCCCACAGCAGCGGCCGCAGGGTCGCGCGGGAGGCGCGCCGCAGGACGGCGCTCGCGTCGTCCTCGCCCGAGCCGTCGAGCTGGCCCGCGATCTCGCGTGCCAGCTCGGCCGGGCCGCCCGTGCCCAGCCGGAGGTAACGCAGGTTGCCGAAGGATCCGGGCAGGTCACGGGCGTCCGCGTCGCCGGCGAGCACGGGCAGCACCCGCCGGTCCTGACCGAGCGTGCGGTGCAGGAACAGCTCGGCCTCCGTGGCCTGCCAGCGGTTGACCTTCCCGTCGACCAGCAGGCAGAGGTGCCGGGCGTCGTCCTCGCCACGCTGCAGCAACGACCGGTCGCCGGACAGCGAAAGCTGGGCCCTCGCGCCGAACGCCGTCAGCTCCGCGACCAGTTCCTGTGCGACGCCCAGCAACGAACGCGGGGTGCTCACGCGGAGTTCGTGGGGGAACTCGCGCCTGCTGGCTCTGACCGAGGCCACGTAGGCGTCCCGGTTCTCGGTCAGCAGGTCCGCGCGGTCGAAGTGGGAGGCGATGACCGCCGCCACCGTCTCCAGCGCGAAGCTCACCTGGTCCGGCGCCGGTTCCGGCTCGGTGCGCACCGGCAACTGCTCGCCGAAGGTCCAGAACGAGACGTAGGGCAGGGTGAGGTACCGCGCCATCTGGTCCGGCGTGACGTCGCCGTGCAGCCAGTTGTGGTACAGCCCCTTGGTCTCCTCCAGGCAGATGCGCCGCCACTCCTCCGCCCTGGCGTACTCCTCGCGGCTGTCGAACCGGGACAACACGGGCAGGACCGGCAGCTGGGGGCGGTCGTAGGGCAGCCGGTCGCGTGCCGCGTTCGCCCGCTCCGCGATCTCCACCGCGCCCCGCACGCTCTGCAGGTTGGCGGTGAACAACACCACGAGCCGGTCCGGCAGGTGGGCCGTGCAGATGCCGCCGATGTCGGAGACGCCGGTGCGGCTGTCGAGGAGGACGTAGTCGTACTCCTCGGTCCAGCGTGCGCGGCACTGTTCGAGGTACTCGCCGAACCCGTCCTCGTACAGCCCCGCCCAGTCGATCCGTTGCACGCGGCCGACGTAGTCCGGGTCGGCTCGGCCCGCGGCGATGAGGTCGAGCGTGCCCTCACCGGTCAGGCGCGTCCGGTGCGCACCCGGATCCGGCCGCCCGGACACGAAGTCGTCGACGAGGTCCACCACGCCGCTCGCTGGGTCCGCGGCCAGCAAGGGGCGGAAGTAGTCCGCCAGCCCTGGTGCCTCCAGGTCCCAGTCCACGCACAGCACCCGGTTCCCCCAGCGCGCCAGCAGGACCGCGATGTTGGCGAGCGTGAAGCTGCGGCCGACGCCGCCCTTGTAGGAGTAGAACGTGATCACGGTTCCCGGCATGGTCTTCAGAACCTCGGCAGACGTGATGTCGGCGGCGGATCGGGCAGCGGGGTTTCCACCGGCCAGTCGGGGCGCCACTCCGGCGCGTGCGCGATGAGCCCGGCCAGCTCGGTCGCGACGACCTGCAGGTTGCGGTGGAAGTCGAGGTAGGCCGGCGAGTCCTGGAACTGCTGGTACGGCTGGTTCCAGCGTTTGAGGTCCAGCATGCGCCGCTCGTGCGCGTACTTCGGGAAGTTCTCCGAGTCGCAGAAGATCACCGGGTAGATCAGCCCCTGCGGGCGTTCCGGCGTCGCCAGGCCCGTGAGCTCCTCGCGGCGGGCCATCGAATGCCATTCCGCCAGGCACCACTCGCTGGAGAAGTACTTCGGCGAGCACACCGCGACGAGCACCTTGGCCCGCTGCAAGGCATTGCGCACCTCCAGCGGCCAGGCCGTGCCCGCGGGTACCTGGTCGTCGAAGAAGATCTTCGCCTCGTGGTCGAGGTAGTCGTCCAGCAGCTCCGCCAGCCTGGGGTGGAAGTGCGTGCGCACCCACGCGGGCACGGTGCCCCCCTTGCGCCGGTAGCTGAGGAAAACGTCGTACTCGTACACCCGCGCCGCCCTTCCCGCCGCCGCACCGTGGCCGATGCTAGCCAGCTCCGGCCCGGGAACGGATCGTCAAAAACACGACAATCTCCTGCCACTTTTCCCGACAGAGTCCACAAAGGACACGACAGGAAGTCGTCAGTTCCACGACACGCCTTCACGGGTGGTGCGGGCACGGAGAGAATGCGGGGATGTCCGACGGGAAGGCACCGAGGGTCTTCATCAGCTACGCGCAGGACTCGCCGGAGCACATGGCGCAGGTCAGGGGTTTCGCGACGCTGCTGCGCAGGCGGATCGGGCTCGACGTGGCACTCGACCAGTGGGCCGACCACCGGCGTCTCGACTGGTCGGCGTGGGCGACCGAACTGCTCACGAACGCCGATTTCGTCCTGGTCGTCGCGTCACCCGCCTACCGGCGCCGCGCCGACGGGCAGGCACCACCGGACGAGGGCCGCGGGTCGCAGTACGAGGCGGCGATCCTGCGGGACAACCTCACCAGGAACCTGCGTGCGGAGACGCAGCGCGTGCTCCCGGTCGTGCTGCCGGGACGCTCGGTCGAGGACATCCCGGCGTTCCTGATGGCCTACTCCACGACCCGGTTCGAAATACCGGAAATCAGCGTCCGGGGTGTGGCGGGACTGCTGGCCGCGATCACCGGGCAGGGCCCGTACCCGATGCCCGAGCGCGGCGAGTGGCGGGGCGGCGCGGCGGACGATCCGCTGTCGCCGGGAACGCCGTGGGTCGCCCACAGCACCGGTGTGCACAGGGCCGGAGTACTGCTGGACGGGGTGCGGTACGACAACAGCATCGTCTTCCGGCCGCGGGAGCCCGGCGGGACGGGTTTCGTCGAACTGGCGCTCGATGCCTCCTACGGCAGGTTCACCGCTGTCGCGGGCGTCCCCGACGACGCGGCGGAACCGTTCCAGGTAGGGCGTTTCCGCGTCCTGCTCGACGGTCGGCCGCGCGCGGAGACCACGGCCACCCTCGGCAAACCGGTGCCGGTCGAGCTGGACGTCACCGGCACGCTGCGGCTGCGACTGGAGATGCACCGCCCGCCGGCACTGGCCGGGTCCCACCCGGCGGAACTCGCGTGGGGGGACCCGCTTCTGGTCTAGACCTTCTGGTGCGCGATCTGGATGAGGTTGCCGCACGTGTCGTCGAAGACGGCGGTGGTCACGGTGCCCATGTCGGTGGGTTCCTGGGTGAAGCGCACACCCAGCCCGGTCAGCCGGTCGTACTCCGCCTGCACGTCGTCGACCGCGAACTGCGTGAACGGGATGCCGTCGGCGGCGAGCGCGTCCTTGAACGACTTCGCCGCGGGGTGGCCCGTCGGTTCGAGCAGGAGCTCCGTGCCCTCCGGCCGCTCCGGCGACACCACGGTCAGCCACCGCGCCCCGCCGCCCACCGGGATGTCGTGCTTCTTCACGAAACCCAGCACCTCGGTGTAGAACCGCAGCGCCTTCTCCTGGTCGTCGACGTACACGCTCGTCAGCTGAATCCTCATGCCGAACCCCTCCTGCGCAGCCACCGCTCGACTATCGGCTCGAGCGGTTCCGTGTTGATGTGGTGGAACTTGTACCGGCCCTCGCGCCTGGCTTCGACCAGACCGGCGGCCTCCAGCACGTCGAGGTGCTGCGAGACCGCCTGCCGCGACGAACCGAGGCCGTGCTTCATCGTGAGCCGGCCGCAGATCTCGAAGAGCGTCTGCCCGTCCCGCTCGGTGAGCTCGTCGAGGATCGCCCGGCGCGTGGGATCCGCCAAGGCCTTGAAGACGTCACCCACGCGCCCCACCATAGGCAAGTGGCTACTTGCCTGTCAACGCACCAGCACGCGCGCCGCCAGCGGCAGGTGGTCCGACGCGGCCGGGTCGGCGTGCACGACGCGCGTGACCAGGGGCCGCGCACCGGCACCGGCGTAGACGTAGTCGATCCGCCGGTCCGGGGCCTCCGCCGGGTAGGTCGCCTCGTCACCACGGCCGGAAACCGGCCAGGCGTCCGTGAAAGCGCTCGCCAGCGTGGCGATCTCCGGCGCGTCCGGCAGCGCGTTGAGGTCGCCGACGAGCACCGAGGGCCGGGTTCGGCCGATCAGGTCCACGATCTGGCGCGTCTGCGCGAGCCGGTCGGTCTGGGAACTGGCCGCCAGGTGCGTGTCGTAGAAGTGCACGCGCTTGCCGCGCACGTCCAGTTCCGCGTGCAGCAGACCGCGCTGCTCCTGGTCGGGCGAACGGGACAGGTACGTGTTGTCCCAGGCGCGGATCGGGTACCGCGACAGGATCGCCGTGCCGTACTGCACCCGCGGCTGCCCCGGCGAGGGCGGCTCACGGTCGATGTTCGCCCCGAACACGACCTGGTAGCCCAGCAGCCGCGCCAGCTCCCCCGCCTGGTCGGCCCACTCGCTGCGGGCCGAGTAGTGCCGGTCCACCTCCTGCAGCCCCACCACGTCCGCACCGCTGCGCCGGATCACGTCCGCGACCCGCGCGACGTCCAGCACCCCGTCCGTGCCCGCGGCGTGGTGGATGTTGAACGACAGCACGTTCAGCACCCGGGCGGCACTCGCCTGGGCGGGTGCCGCCGCCACCGTCGTCACGCCGCACACCAGCAGCAGCGTCACCAGTACTTTCCGCACATCTTCTCCTCATCCGGTTCCGGGATCGCGAACGATCTTCGGCCAGGCGGGCACACGGCGGATGAGGTGCCGGTGAACCGGGGCGGGCGCTTGCGCGACGAGCACGTGGCGCGGCCGACCAGCGGGTCCGGCGGTTCCGGGTGTCACCTGACCTGCTGAAACCCCCGGGGTCCACTGGCCGCGGCGCGCGGGAAGCGGCACTCTTTCCGGTGTGGATGAGGCACAAGCTCTCCGAGTCTTCTGGGCCCGCTGCCGGAAACACCACGTCCCGACCACCACCGCCGAGCTGGCGCTCGCCGGCGCGCGGTTCGACGTGCGGACGGGACGGGTGCTCGCCCGTGACCCCTACCGCCTGGCCTGGCGCCGGCTGCGCCAGCTGGGTGCCGCCGACGAGCAGGCCACCGACAAACCCGCCACCGCCTGACGGTCCGGTCCGGACGGTTCATCCGGACCGGACCACCCGCCGGGAAAGCGCTTCCCGCGCCGTCCGTCCTCTTCGGACTTTCAGCTCGGCAGCGCCGCCGCCTCGCTGCCGGACACCGTTTCCGAGCGGCCGCCCAGCAGCAGGACCGCGGCCAGTCCCAGCGCGGCCACGAGCGCGAAGAACCAGAACCCCCACGGGTAGGCCACGCCCGCCGTGACGAGCGCACCGGTGATGAACGGCCCCACGATGGACCCCAGCCGCCCCACGGCGGACGTCAGGCCGAGCGCCGTACCGCGTGCCCGCGCCGGGAAGACCTGCGTGACGTAGCCGTAGATCAGCACCTGCGCCGAGAACACGAACACGCCCGTCAGCAGCACCAAGGCGTTGAGCAGCACGCTGTTGCCGATCCGCAGGCTCAGCAACGCGAGCAGCACCGCACCCGCGCCGAACCAGATCCGCGCGATGGGCCGGATACCGCGCCGGTCCGCGATCGTGCCCGCCAGCACGAGGCCGATCACCGCGCCGACGTTGAGCACGAGCAGCAGCGCGATCGACGTCGAGATCGGGTAACCCGCGCTGCGCATGAGCTGCGGCAGCCACGTGTTCAGCCCGTACACCAGCAGCAGTCCCATGAACGAACCGGTCCAGACCGCGATGCTGACGCGCCGGAACCGCGGCCCCAGCAGGTCACGCAGGCGCAGCCGCTCCGCCTCCGGCTCCTGCTTGGCCGCCAGGTACGCCGCCGATTCGGGCAGCCGCCACCACATCAGCGGCACCACGAGCAGCCCGACCGCGCCGCCGCCGTAGAACAGCACGTGCCAGTCCTCCGCCACGACCAGCGCGAGGATCGACGTCAGCACGGCACCCACGTGGTAGCCCGTCATCGTGAACGTGCTCGCGCTCGCCCGCCGCCGTGCGGGCAGGTTCTCCGCCATCACCGTCAGCGCCACCGGCATGCACGCGCCGAGGCCGAGCCCGGCGGCGAACCGGAGCACCCCGAACACCGCCACGTTGGGCGAAAACGGTGTCAGCAGGGTGAAAAGCGAGAACAGCAGCACCGAGCCGATGAGCATGCTCCGCCTGCCGAACCGGTCGGTGAGCGGCCCGAGCCCGGCCGCCCCCACCGCCACCCCGACCAGCGAAACCGTCGCCACCGCGGTCGCCCCGGCGGCGGTGAACCCGAGGTAGTGCGTCTTGAGCAGCGTCGGGATCGTCGCGCCGAGCGCCACGAGGTCGTAGCCCTCCAGCAGCACGGTGAGCCAGCACAGCAACGCCGTGGCGGCCGACCGGGTGGGAGACGTCGTCATTGCCGTACTCCTTCGGGGAAAGGGGATTCCATCATTGTCCTGTTAGGACGGTCACGGGGTGGTCTCTGCGGTGTCGACCTGGATCAGGCGCGGCCCCGCCGCCGTCGTCTTCAGCTGCGCGCGCAGGTCGTCCAGCTCCGTGACCGCGGTGGCCGGCACGCCGTACCCCGCGGCGATCGCGGTGAAGTCCAGCCCGGGGATCTCGGTGCCCGGCACGTCCGGCGTGCCGAGCACGCTCCCGAACCACCGCAGCGCGCCGTAGGTTCCGTTGCGCAGCACCACGAACGTCACCGGCACGCGGTACTGCGCCGCCGTCCACAACGCGGTGATGCCGTAGTTGGCCGAGCCGTCACCGATGACCCCGACGACCGGCCGCCCGTCGAGGCCCATCGCCATCCCGACCGCCGCGGGCAGCCCGAACCCGAGCCCGCCGGCGGCCGGGAAGAAGTACGAACCGGGGCGCCTCAGGTCCATCTGCCGCCACCACGCGGAGTTCGTCGACGTGGACTCGACGACGTAACACGTGTCCGCGGGCTGGGTTTCCCGCAGGGCGGCGAAAACCTGCTCCGGGTGCAGCGCTCCCTCCGCGGTCGCGGGCTCGGGGTTCGGCACGAACTCGCGGTCCCCGCCGGGAACCGCGGGCAGCCGGGTGAGCAGGCCCGCCAGCACCGGCCCCGGATCCGCGACGAGCGCGCGTCCCATGGGCGCGCGGGCGGCGGCCCCGGCGTCGTCGGTGACCTGGACCAGCCTGGTGCCCTCGGGCAGGTACGGGCCCGGCACGTGCTGGTGGTACCGGAACACGGGCGCCCCCAGCACGAGCACGAGGTCGTGCCCCGCCACGGCGTCCGACACCGCGCCGATGCCCGCCGGGAGCACGCCGCGGAACAGCGGGTGCCGGTTGGGGAACGGCAGGCGGTGCGGCGACGGCGCCACCCACACCGGCAGCTGCCGGTGCTCGGCGAACGCGACCGCACGGTCGAACAACCCCGCGGTGTCGAGGTCCGCGCCGAGCACCAGCACGGGGTTGCGCGCGGCTTCGAGCTCCTGCGCCAGCTCCCGCAGCTGGGCCTCGTCCGGCCCCGACGCGCGTTGCACGCTCCGGTCGAGCGTCAGAGCGGCGTTGGCGTCCAGCTCGGCCGACCAGTCGTCGTAGGGCACCGACAGGTAGGTGGGACGGCGCTGCAGTTCCGCCTCGAACACCGCCTGCGCGAGCGAACGCGGCACGTCGGCGGCGCAACTCGGCTCCCCCGCCCAGCCGACGAGCGGGCGCATGAGCTGGGTCGCCTCGACGTTGGCGAGCATCGCCTCCAGGCCGATCGCCGAGCGCACCTGCTGGCCCGCGGTGAGCACGAGCGGTGAACGCGAGGAGACGGCGTTGGTGAGCGCGCCCATCGCGTTGCCGGACCCGGCCGCGGCGTGCAGGTTCACCAGCACCGGACGGCCGGTGGCCTGCGCGTACCCGTCGGCCATGCCCACCACGACGCCTTCGTGCAGGCCGAGCACGTAGCGGAAACCCTCGGGCAGCTCCGCGAGGAACGGCAGCTCGTTCGACCCGGGGTTGCCGAAGATCGTGGTCAGGCCCCGGCGTTCCAGGAACTCGTGGGCGATCCGGCGGGCGGTCGGCATGACGCGGTGTCCTCCTCGGCAACGGTGGTGGGCTGAGCGTAGGACCGGGAGCGGCCTGTGTTCCAATCAATGTTGGCGACGACGCTTATAGACAGGATCGATGATGCGGGAGTTCGACCTCAACCTCGTGCGCACGTTCGTCCTGCTCTACGAGACCCGCAGCGTGACCGCGACGGCCGAGTCGATGCACGTCACCCAGCCGACGATCAGCTACGGCCTGCAGAAGCTGCGGCGCCGCTTTTCCGACGAGCTGTTCCGCCGCAGCGGCAACGGCCTCGTGCCCACGACGACCGCGCGGGAGCTGTACCGGCCGCTGCAGAACGCGCTGGTGGAGATCGAGTCCGCGGTCAGCGGGGCGCACTCGTTCGACCCGGCGTCGGCGCGCACGTCGTTCACGCTGTGCCTGTCGGACCTCGGCGAGGTGTCGCTGCTGCCGGTCCTGATGGCGGCGCTGCCGTCGCGCGCGCCCGGGGTGACGCTGACCGTGCGCCCGCTCGACGTGGTCAACGCCGTGGACCAGCTGGGGCGCGGGGAGATCGACGCGTTCATCGCTTCGCCGCCGCTGAGTTCGCAGCGGGTGCGGCGCGTTCCGCTGTTCTCCGAGGGGTACGTCGGCATGGTGGCGGCGGACCACCCCCGGCTGCGGGGCAAGCGCGCAGACCTGGCCGCGCTCGCGGGCGAACGGCACATCGCGGTGTTCGGCCCCGCCGGGCACGAGGGGCCGCGCCGGGCGCTGGAGGCACACGGGCTGCTCGACCGCGTCGTCCTGGAGGTGACGCGGTTTTCGACGCTGCCGTACCTGGTGCAGGACAGCGAACTCGTGGCGATGGTGCCCCGGCTCGTCGGCAGGGTGTTCACGGCCGAGCACCGCGTGCGGCTGCTGGAGCTGCCGATGGAGATCGAACCCGCGCAGGTGTCCGTCTACGCGCGGCACCGTCACACGTGCACCCCGGCGCAGCAGTGGCTGGTGGAGTTCATGCACGCGGAGCTGGCCGGCCTCGGCCAGTGACGTCAGGCGCGCGTCACGGCGGCGGCGAGCAGCGGGCCGAGCTTGCCGAACACCGCGTCGGCCTTGCGCTTGACCTCCCCCGCCGCGTTCCCCTGGACGTCCAGGGTGGCCGACGTCACGAGCGTGCCGTGTGCGACGACGACCACGCAGTTGCGCTCCGCGAAGGGGCCCTCGTACTCCGAGCACACTGCGGCCTGCGCGTCCACGCCGGGCGCGGCGGCCAGCTGCGGCTGCTTCGTGCCGGTGGGGCTGCCCGTGCCCGCGGTGCAGCCGCCGGCGGCGACCAGTTCGGCGACCGCCTGCGCCGCCTTGCCATCCGGGTACTGCGCGGTCTGCTGGTGCAGGTTCACCGCGACGCTCAGCGGATCCCCGGTGTACCAGTCCTTCCCCTGCTCCTGGATGATCTCGGCGTCCGAAGGCAGCTTGTCGCGGCACGAGCCGACGAGCTGGAGGCCGGGCCCGCTCACGGCGCGCGGCTGGGTGTCGCTCGTGAAGCCGAGCGTCGCCGCGTCCTGCGCGGTGAGCATCGCACGGACGACCGGTGCGGCGTCGGGCGCTTGCGAGCTGCTCGCGGGAGGCGGGGGCGGCGGTGCGGACGGCTGGGGTGCAGCCGGGGCGGGGGCCGAACACGCGGCGAGGGACAGCAGCAACAGTGCGGCGGCCGCGATTCTGCGGAGCATGGGAGGAACCTTCCGGGAGCGCCGCGGCGCCCGCGGACGATTCCATGATCGTTCCGCCGCCGGGTCGCGTTACAGGTCCCACACCGCCTTCAGCACGGCGATCGTGTCCACCGTCTCCGCCACGTCGTGCACCCGGATCAGGTCCACCCCGGCCCGCAGCGCCGGGGCGAGCAACGCCAGCGACGCCGGCAGCCGGTCGTCCACCGGCCTGCCGGTGAGCGCGCCCAGGAACGACTTGCGGCTCACCCCCAGCGCGACCGGGATCCCGAGCTCGCACAGGCGCGGCAGGTCCCGCAGCAGGCGGACGTTGTCCTCGGCGTTCTTGCCGAACCCGATCCCCGGGTCGAGCCACAGCTCCCGCACGCCGTCCGCCCGCGCCGCCTCCGCCAGCGAGGTCAGGTAACCCGTGACCTCCGCACATACGTCCACATAGGACGGTGCCGCGTCCGGTAGCACAGGCACCGTGTGCGCGTGCATCCCGATGTAGCCGACGCCGAGCCTGCCCGCCACGTCGTACAGCTTGCCCGAGACGTCGTTGACGATCGTCGCCCCGGCCTCGACCGCCGCCTCCGCCACGTCGGCGTTGCGCGTGTCCACCGAGACCCGGCCGCGCGCCGCCAGCGCCGAAACCACCGGCACGACGCGGTCCAGCTCCTCCTCCACCGAGACCGGCACGGCGCCGGGACGGGTGGACTCGCCGCCGACGTCCACCGCCCACGCGCCGTCGCTGAACATCCGCTGTCCGGCCGCGACGGCGCGCGCGACCGTGTCGAAGCGGCTGCCCGCCCAGAACGAATCCGGCGTCGCGTTCACGATTCCCAGTACCCGCACCGGAAAGATCGTAGGCAGCGGCACCGGGCGCGGACCACGGAGCAATGACGGCGCCCACGCGGTAATCGGCCTCGGACGGGCCGAGACAAATGATGCGGATCCGGCCCCTGGCTCTGCTGCCCGCGCCGTCCCACCGGCATGCTGGAGGAGCACGTGTGGAAGGAGAATGCCATGCCCGGCCTGAAAGCCCCGGCCGTCGACGTGGCCGCGCTCGCCCTCGACGCGCCCGACGGACTGGCGCTGGTCGATCCCGGCGGCCGGTTCGCCTGGCTCAACCACGCCGCCGCGCGCCTGTGCGGCCGCGAGGTGCTCGGCGCACCGTCGCCGTTCACCGCCGGCGAGGGCGAGCAGAGCGCGGTGTGGACACCGGAACCCGAGGTGCGGCGGGAATTCGCCTACCGCACGCGGGGTCTGCCCGACGGGTCCACTCTGGTCTCGTTCCGCGACGTCACGGACGAACGCCACCGGCAGCGGCGGCTCGCCGCCCTGGCCAGCACGGCGGCGAACCTGGCTTCGCAGGGGTCGTTGCCCGAGATCCTCGACGCGCTCGCGTCGGAGGTGCTGCGGACCGACGCGCTGGCGGCCGTGCAGATCCTCGCGCTCGACGACTCGGGAGCGGGGTTGCGGATCATGGGCTCGGCCGGGTTCCGGCACTGGCCGGACTTCTTCCCCCGGCTCATGGAATGCCGCCGCCGGGGCGCGTCGCTGAAGATGCTAGAGGCGTTCGAAACGGGCGAACCGGTGGTCGTGCCCGACCGGGGCGCGGCGATCCAGCGCGACCCGGCGTGGCGGCCCCTGGCCCACTACATGGGCGAGCTCGACTGGGAGACGTTCGCCAGCGTCCCGCTGCTGGTGCGGGGTGCGGCGGTGGGCGTGCTCAACGCGTTCTTCCTGCCGGGGCACTCCGTCGGGCCGCAGACGGTGGAGTTCCTGCTCGCGATGGCGGAGCAGGCGGCGATGGCCGTGGACTACGCCGGGCTGCTGCGCCGTGAACGCGAGGACGCGCGCCGCGAGGAACGGCAGCGGCTGGCGCGCGACCTGCACGATTCGATCGTGCAGCAGGTGTTCTCCATCAGCATGCAGGCGAAGTCGCTGGAGGTGCTGGGGCAGCGCGGCGACAGCGTGCCGGTGGCGGCGGTGGCGCGGATCGCGGGTGAGGTCGGCTCGCTGTCGCACACCGTGCTCGCCGACCTGCGGGCGATGGTGCACGAGCTGCGGCCCTCGACGTCGGCGGAGCTGGGCGGGCTGGAGGAGGCCATCAGGGCGCTGGCCGACAGCACCGCGAACCGCACGGGGCTGAAGTTCGGCCTCACCGTGGGGCGCGGCGCCGGGCGGCTCACCGGCGAGCTGGCGGAGGACGTGTACCGCGTGGTGGCGGAGGCCATCCACAACGTGGTGAAGCACGCGGGCGCGGAACAGGTGTCGATCCGCCTGGCGGTGCGCGACGGCCGGTTCACGGCGACGGTCACCGACGACGGGTGCGGGATCGGCGCGGCGGGGCCGGGCGGGTACGGGTTGAGGACGATGCGGGAGAGAGCTGAACGATGGGGCGGAACCGTGACAGTGCGGCGACACCGGAGGTCCGGCACGGTCGTGCGGCTCGTGGTGCCGGTGGACAGCCCGGCCCCGTCCGGGTCCTGATCGTCGACGACCACGCCGTCGTGCGGCGGGGCATCCGGGCGTACCTGGAGGTGCTCGACGGGATCGAGGTCGTCGCGGAGGCCGGTGACGGTCAGGAGGCGCTGGACCGGCTCGCGGCGATGGCAGCGCACCGGGAGGAACCCGACGTGGTCCTGCTCGACCTGCTGATGCCGGGGATGGATGGGATCGGCGTGATTTCCCGTGTGGCGCAAGGGTTCCCGGGTGTGCGCGTGGTGGTGCTGACGAGCTTCGGCGAGACGGAGCGGGTGCACGCGGCGCTGGCCGGCGGGGCGGCGGGTTACCTGCTCAAGAGCGCCGGCCCGGACGAGGTGGTGGCCGCGATCCGCGCCGCCGCCCGCGGCGAGGTGTTCCTGGACCCGTCCGTCGCGCGGCGGCTCACGCGGGAGCTGGTGTCGCCGCGCACGGGGCTCGGCGCGCTGACCGACCGGGAACGGGACGTGCTGATGCTGCTCGCGGGCGGCCGGTCGAACCGGGAGATCGCGGCGGAACTGGTGATCAGCGAGCGCACGGCCCGCACCCACGTCAGCAACGTGCTGCGGAAGCTGGAGCTGAGCTCCCGCACGCAGGCGGCGCTGGTCGCCGTCCGGGAGGGGCTGGTACCGCCGCAGGGGTGAGGTCGGTGGCTGGCGGCGGTTGCCGGCTGCCGGTCGCGGCACGGCAGCCCCAACGCCGCCACGCGATCAGGCGTTAGGGCAGCGTTGCCCGGCCCGGCAGGACGTAGGACTCGGCGCCAGGCACCGCGGCACGGCCCAACCCCGGCGCGGGACACGGCAACCGCATCCCGCGCCGCGGGCATCACGCCAGCGTCAGGAGTACGTCGGCCAGTTCCTTGGGGGCCGTGACCATCGCCTCGTGGCCGGTCGCCACTTCGTGCACCGGCCAGCCCCTCGCGGCTGCGCGTTCGGCGTGGGGGCGGAACACCCGCATCCAGTCCACGCACTCGATGAACGCCGCCGGGACCTCGGAACCCTTGAGCCGCAACGGTTCGGTGTACGTCAGCCACGGGTGGGGCGTCAGGCGCGGGGTCAGCCAGTCCAAATCGGCCTGCTCCGTCACGCCCAGCACCGTCAGCGACCGGACCGGGATCAGCCAGCCGAACCCCGGCCCCGCCACCGACTCCCGGTAGTGCCCGGCCACCGTCTCCGGCAGCAGGTCGATCGCGGCCTCACCGTCGTCGCCGACGAAGGCGTCCAGGTACACCCGGCGGGCGATCCGCGAAGGCACGCGGTCCGCCACGCCCGTCACGACCTGCCCGGCGTAGCTGTGCCCGACCAGCACCACGTCCTCGAGGTCGTGGGCCTCCAGCAGCGCCACCACGTCCTGCACGTGCGTGCTCAGGCCCACCGAAGGGTTCAGCAGGTGCGCCCGGTCGCTCACGCCCGTCAACGTCGGCGCGTACACCTCGTGCCCCTCGGCCCGCAGCAGCGGCGCGACCCGCTGCCACGCCCAGCCACCGTGCCAAGCCCCGTGCAGCAACACGAAAACACTCACGAAAGCTCCTCGAACAAAGCCAGCGCGGCCGCGGTGTTGGACGCCGGTACGTGGTAGGTCTCCGCGATCCGCCGGATGTTCCCGCTCAGCGCCCCGCGCATCACGAGCCACATGATCAGCTCGATGCCCTCGGTGCCCGCCTCGCGGATGTAGTCCTCCCGCGTCAGCGCCGCGAGCTTCTCCGGATCGGTCTCGATGGCCTCCAGGAACATGCGGTCGAACTCGGGGTTGATGAGCCCCGCCCGCGCGCCCGCGAGCTGGTGCGACATGCCACCGGTGCCGAACACGGCGACCTTCAGATCCTCCGGGAACGAGCGGATCGCCCGCCCGAGCGCCTGTCCCAGCGCGTAACACCGCGCCGCGCTCGGCTGCGGGTACTGGATCACGTTGACCAGCACCGGCACCACCGGGCAGGGCCACTCCGGCCCCGGATCGGGGCAGTACACCGACAACGGCACGGTCAGCCCGTGGTCGACGTCGAGGCGGTGGCAGGTGGTGATGTCGAACCACTCGTCGGTCAGCTCACGCACCAGGTGCTCGCTGAACTCCGGCGCGCCCTGCACGGTCGGCACGGGACGCGGGCCCCAGCCCTCGTCGGCGGGCTTGTACTCCTCCGCGGTGCCGATCGCGAACGCGGGCACCATGTCGAGGTCCACCGCGTTGGCGTGGTCGTTGTAGACCACCACGGCGACGTCCGGCTTGTGCTCCGCCATCCACGCCCGCGCCGGGGCGTACCCGTCGAACAACGGCTTCCAGTACGGGTCCCCGGTCTTCCCGGAGTCCATGGCCGCGCCGATCGACGGCACGTGCGAGGTCGCCAGACCCCAGATCACCCTAGCCAAAACGCCGCCCTCCCGAGCGCAGCAGGGCGGTGAACTCCTCCGCCGACATCCCGGTGAACACGCCACCGAGGTACTGCATCGACTTCTTGTCCAGCATCGCCAGTTTGTAGGTGTAGAAGATGGACGCCCCGAGGTCGAGCATCCCGGTCCAGTCCCGTTCGAGCACCGCGCGCTTCTGCTCCGGCGAAAGCCCGTAGGCGTCGCAGTAGGCGGCCTCGTCCTCGCTGAACCGCTCCCGGTTCGCGGCGTCCTTCAAGGACCCGCAGAGCCGGTTGATCGCGTACCCGCGCCGGCTCGCCGACAGGTCGAGCAGGTAGTTGTCCTGTGCCTGGGTCACTTTTCCGTTCCCTCCCGCGCCGCCCGTACCGTCTGGGCGAGCAGGGTCGCGATGGTCATCGGGCCGACGCCACCGGGCACCGGCGTGATGAACGAGGCGCGTTCCGCCGCCGCCTCGTACTCCACGTCACCCCTGTTGTCGGCGTACCCGGCGTCGACGACGACCGCCCCGGGCTTGATCCACTCCCCCCGGATGAGCTCCGGACGGCCCACGGCCGCGACGACGATGTCCGCCCGCGCCACGTGCTCCGCCAGGTCCCGGGTGCGCGAGTGGCAGTACGTGACTGTCGCATCCCGTGCCAGCAGGAGCATGCCGACGGGCTTGCCGAGGATCGGGCTGCGCCCGACGACGACGGCGTGCTTGCCGGACAAGGGGATCTCGTACGCGTCGAGCAGCGCCATGATCCCGCCGGGCGTCGCCGAGGCGAACCCGCCTTCGTCGAAAGCCATGCGGGCGAAGGAAGTCCGGGTCACGCCGTCGACGTCCTTCGCCGGGTCGATCGCCTCGAACGCCGCCCGCTCGTCGATGTGCCCGGGCACCGGGTGCTGGAGCAGGATGCCGTCGACCGCCGGATCCGCCGACAGCTCGCGGATCGTCTTGACGAGGGTCTCCGTGCTGATCCCGGCGTCCAGCTCCACGCGCCGCGACTCCATGCCGACCTTCGCGCACCGGTTGGCCTTCATGCGCACGTACGTGTGCGACGCCGGGTCGTCCCCGACGAGGACGGTCGCGAGCACCGGCACGCGCCCGTGCTCGCGGGAGAACTCCGCCACCTCCTCGCGGACGCGGTCCAGCATGGCGGCCGAGGTGGCCCGGCCGTCGAGGATCCGTGCGGTCACGAAAACACCACCGTGGTGTTGCCGTCGCGCAGCACGCGATCTTCGCAGTGCCACTCCACCGCCCGCGACAGGACAAGGCGTTCCACGTCCGCGCCCTTGCGCTGCAGCTCCCGCACCGATTCGTGGTGCGACACGCGGATCACGTCCTGCTCGATGATCGGGCCCTCGTCGAGGTCCTCGGTCACGTAGTGCGCCGTCGCGCCGACCAGCTTCACGCCGCGTTCCTTCGCGCGCTGGTACGGGCCGGCGCCCATGAACGCGGGCAGGAACGAGTGGTGGATGTTGATCACGGGCACGCCGAGCTCCTCGAGGAACTCCCCCGACAGGATCTGCATGTACCGCGCGAGCACGAGCAGGTCGATGTTGCCCTTCAGCAGGTTCAGCTGTTCCTTCTCCGCGGCCTCCTTGCGGCCCTTCTCGACCGGCACGTAGAAGAACGGGATGCCGAACTGCCGCACGTCGTCGCCGAGGTCGGGGTGGTTGGACACGACCATCGGCACCGTCATCGGGATCTCGCCGCGCCGCTGCCGCCACAGCAGGTCGAGCAGGCAGTGGTCCGCTTTGGACACGAACACCGCGACGCGCTTGCGCTTGCGGGCCTCCACGAGCCGGAACTCCAGCCCGAGGTCCTCGCCCAGCCGCGTCTCCAGCGCGGCGTTCAGCTCGTCCAGCTTCACCGACAGCTCCGGCAGGTGGAACACGGTGCGCTGGAAGAACCGGCCGCCCGACGGGTCGCTCGACGACTGGTCCAGCGACACGATGTTGGCGCCGTGCTCGGTGAGCACCGCGGACACCGTCGAGACGATGCCGGGGCGGTCGGCGCCCTGGACGATCAGGCGGCCGTAGTCGGTCTGGTGCGTCAGTTCGGTCATGACCGGTCCTTCTCGGGGAGCGAGGCCAGCAGCCGCTGCCGCCACTGCTCGGTGCCCCGCAGCTCGTTGAACGTGAAGATGTGCAGGCCGCCGAGGTTGGCGTCCACCTTCGGCGCGGCCGCGGCGAGGCGCTTGGCGAGCTTGGTCGGGTTGTAGCCGCCGGGCAGCAGGAACCGCCAGAACAGGCTCTGCTGCTTCTGCAGGAACCGCGCGGACTGCCCCAGCCCGATCCCGGCGGAGATCCGCACCAGCTTCTGCCGGTTGACCGGCCCCGGCATCCCGACGTAGATGGGCAGCCCGATCCCGTCCTCCGCCAGGCCCGCGGCCCAGTTCGCGGTCGTGCCCGCGTCGAAGCAGATCTGCGTGAGGATGCGCGTGGCCAGCGGCGCCTTCTGCTTGAGCGCGAGGTCCAGCGCCTCCTGCGGGATCTTGGCGTGCCCCTCGGGGTACCCGCCGATGCCGACCTCCTCGAAGGGGTGGCCGAGCTCGTCCATCGCCTGCAGCAGCGAGTACGCGTCGGTGAACCGGCCCGCCGGCTTCGGCGCGTCGCCGCCCACGACGAACACCGAGCGGAACCCGGACTCGCGCAGCCGCGCGACCACGTCGGCGACGTGCGCGTCGTCGGTGAACTGCCGGGCGGGCAGGTGCGGCGCGACCTGGTAACCGTGCCCCAGCAAGCGTTCCGCGAGGTCCAGCGTCGCCCCGATGCCCTTCGCCTCGGTGACCGTCACCGTGAGCGGCACCGACGTCGGCACGTACTCCAGCACGTCCCGCTCGGTGTTCTTGAACGGCATCACCTCGTAGCTCATGGCGTGCACGAGTTCGGCGAAGCCCGACCGCCGGGCGCCGGGCACCTCCTGCTGGGTGGTCATGGGCTGTTCCTCATTCCTGTGTGCGGGCACGACGGGGGATCACGACCTGCGGTAGGAGTCGCGGACTTCCCGGACGAACGGCGCGGGCGCGACCGTCGCCCTGACCGCGGTCTGCCGGTGGCGTTCGACGGCGGGCTTGGCGGAGTTGGGCTCCTCGCCCCACAGCACCGTGACCTCGGTGCCGGGTTCGCTTGCGGCGACGTCGAGGGTCGCCAGTGACACGAACGCCTGCTCGTTGGTCAGGTACCCGGCGTCGAGCGAGAGGCCGACGGGCACGCCGTCCCGCAGCACCTTGTCCACCTGGAAGAACGCGTAACGCGCCTTCGGCATTTCGAGGTACTTGGCCGGTGTGCCCGGTTCCACGAGCGAGCGGACGGTCGCGGCGAGGTCTTCGGGGTGCCAGACGAGCGTCACCTTCCGGCGGCGCGGCCGGTCGGCGAGGCGCTCCAGCGCGGCACGGCCGAGGAAGTCGTGGTCGAACTTCACCGTGCGGCCGTAACCCACGTCATAGGGGGTGACGTAGTAGTCGGCGATGTCCGGCGAGTCCATGCTGCCGCCGAGCGAACCGAGCGAGTCCGCGCTCAGCCACTCGCGGTAGCCGGTCAGCTCCGGCCCGAACACGGCGGGCACCGGGGTGGGGATCCACCCGGACTCCAGGTTCGCCGTGGAGTACGCCTTCGCGCCGGCGCGCACGAGCCCGGTGTGCTGCCCGGCTTCGAGGATCGCGCCGAGCACGTCCTCGCCCTCCTCCCACGGGCCGAACAGCTCGAAGCCGGGCTGACCCGCCATGCCGTGCCGCAGCGCGCGGACGTGGTGCCCGCCGATGCGGAATTCGGTCATGTGGAAGAACTTCACGTCGGGCAGCGGCTCGCCGGTGAGCTTTTCCACGAGCGGGCCCGCGGTCGGGCCCTGCAGTTCGTAGCGGTACAGGCGCGGCGGGCCGGACGGGCGGTCGTAGGAGTTCGGGTCGCGCTCGATCGTGACGTCGTAGCCGCCCGTCTCGGCCTGGTACTGCAGCCAGTCCGGCACCATCGAGTGGCCGACGAGGTCGAAGTAGTCGTCGTCGAGGTGGAACAGGATCGCGTCGCCGACGAGCTGACCGTCCGCAGTGGCGGCCACGTACTGCTTCGCCTTGCCGGGGGTGAAGTTCGCGAACGAGTTGACCCCGAAGTCCGCCAGCAGCCGCAGCGCGTCCTTGCCCCGCAGGAAGAAGTCCGTCATGTGGTGCGACTGGTCGAACAGCACGCACGACGTCCGCCAGGCCCGCTGCTCCGAGCGCCAGTTGGTGAACTCGGGCGCGACGGGGAAGGCGTGCGGGCGGGCGGCCGAATCGCGCAGCAGCGCGACCGGCGAGCCCGCACGGCGGATCGCGGCTTCGAGGCTCTCTCCCATGTGTTCCAGTACAACCGAGGAGAGATCGCGTTACCTCGGGCATCGAGGCCGAGTTGACCGCGACAAATGTCCGACGATCACCCCGGGATGCGCGGGCGCGCGGTCAGGACCTCCGCTTTGGCCAGCAGTTCCGCGTACTCGGCGGCCGGTTCGGACCCCCACGTGATCCCGCCGCCGGTACCGTACGTCGCCAGGCCGGTGTCGCGATCGGCGAGGACCGTGCGGATGGCCACGTTGAACCGCGCCCGGAACGGCGCCCCCTCAGGAGCGACTACACCGACCGCGCCACAGTAGACGCCACGCGGCCCGGGTTCGAGGTCGCGGATCAGGGCCATCGTGCGGGGTTTCGGCGCGCCCGTGACCGAACCACACGGGAACAACGCGCGGAACACGTCCGCCGTCCCGGTGCCGGGCAGCAGCCGCGCGCTGACGTCCGATGTGAGCTGGTGCACAGTCTCGTACTGTTCGGCGTGGCACAGCGAGGTGACGCGGACGCTGCCGGTCTCCGCGATGCGCGCCACGTCGTTGCGCATCAGGTCGACGATCATGATGTTCTCGGCGCGTTCCTTGGTGCTGGCGCGAAGTCTCGCGACGATCGCGGCGTCCTCCTCCGGCGTGCCACCGCGGCGGGCGGTGCCCTTCATCGGGCGCAGGTGGACGTCGCCGTCGCGGATCTCGAAGAACAGCTCGGGGCTCGCCCCGGCGATCACGAACCGGCCGAGGTCGAGGTACGCGCTGTACGAACCCCGTTGCGCCAGCGCGAGATCCGCGTAGCAGGCGGCGAGATCACCGCTCAGTCCGGCGGTCAGGCGCGTGGTCAGGTTGCACTGGTACGTCTCGCCCGCCGCGATGTGCCGCCGCACGGCCTCCACGCGGCGGCGGTGTTCCTCCTCGGTCCACTGCGGCGTCCACTCCCCCACCCGGTACGCGCCGGGCTCGGGCGGGGTGACCACCGGCACGGACTCCGGCGCCGCGCACACGCCGAACCACGCCAGCGGCAGCCCGGGCACCGGGTCGTGCACCGGCAACGCGGGGTCGAGCCCCGCGGCCGCCTCGTACGCCACGTAACCGAAGGCCCACCAACCGTCAGCGGTCGCGCGGTCCAGCTCGGCGAGCACCCCGGCCACGTCCTCCGGGCGGTGCGCCACCAGGTCGTAGGCGATCTCCGGGAACGCCATCGCCGTGCCGGCCCGCAGATCGTCGAACCGCGCGAACGCCACCTGTGGCCGCATGCGGCCCACCTCCCTTTCCCGTCGATCACCGGGGTTTCCCCACGCTAGGCGGCCCGGGGCCGCGGCGGTACGGCGCGACGGCGAGGTGGTACCGCGACAAATGACCCGTGCGTCCTGGCCGGTGCGAGTATTGCATTCCCGCCATTCCTCGCTGCCGCTGCGCACCCGCCATGCGTAGCTTTCAACTCAGTAGATCCGAACGAGAACGGGTAGCAGATGAACGCGAAAAACCTGCAGCAAGTGCTGGACCAGGCGGGCAACACGGTGGAACTGCTGCGCAACTCGCAGCTGGGGGCCTACATCTACCCCGTGGTCCCCGCCGAGTTCACGAACTGGCGCCGCGAGACGATCGCGTGGCGGGAGACCGCGGTGCTGTTCGACCAGTCGCACCACATGGTCAACCTGTTCGTCTCCGGGCCGGACGCGCTGAAGCTGTTCACCGACACCGGCATCAACAGCACGGCGAAGTTCCCCGTCAACACGGCGAAGCAGTTCGTCCCGGTCTCCCCCGAGGGCGGGGTGATCGGCGACGGCATCCTCTTCCGGCTCGAGGAGGAGGAGTTCGTGTTCGTCGGCCGCGCGCCGGTCGCCAACTGGCTGTCCTTCAAGGGGGCCAAGGGCTACAACCTGGACATCCGGCTCGACCAGCGGTCGCCTTCCCGCCCGTACGGCCTGCCGGTCAAGCGCGACCTGTGGCGCTTCCAGATCCAGGGCCCGAAGGCGTGGGACGTCATCGAGAAGGTCAACGGCGGCCCGGTGGAGCAGGTGAAGTTCTTCCGCATGGGCTACATGAACATCGCGGGTGAGCGCGTGCGCACGCTGCGCCACGGCATGGCGGGCGCGCCGGGTCTGGAGATCTGGGGCCCGTACGAGAGCTACTTCAAGATCCGTGACGCGATCCTCGAAGCGGGCCAGGAGTTCGGCATCGAGCCGTGTGGCTCGCGGGCGTACTCCTGCAACACCCTGGAGTCGGGCTGGATCCCGTCGCCCCTGCCCGCCGTGTACACGAGCGAGGAGCTGCGTCCGTACCGTGAGTGGCTCGGTGCGGACAGCTACGAGGCGACCAACGCGCTGGCGGGTTCGTTCGTGTCGGACCGGATCGAGGACTACTACCTCAATCCGTGGGAGCTGGGCTACGGCGGGTTCGTCAAGTTCGACCACGACTTCATCGGCCGTGACGCGCTGGAGGCGCTGGACAAGGACAGCCAGCGCCGCAAGGTGACGCTGGCGTGGAACTCCGAGGACGTCGCGAAGCTGCTGTCGACGCTCGTCGAGCCGGGCGGCCCGAAGTACCAGTTCTTCGACCTGCCCAACGCCAACTACGGTTCGTCGAACTTCGACTCGGTGCTCGACGCGGACGGCAACACCATCGGCCTGTCGCTGTTCACCGGCTACAGCGCCAACGAGCGCCAGGTGCTGTCGCTCGCGACGGTCAAGCCGGACGTGCCGCTGGGCGCCGAGGTCACCGTCGTGTGGGGCGAGCCGGACGGCGGCAGCAAGAAGACGACGGTGCAGCCGCACGAGCAGCTCCGCGTGCGGGCCGTCGTCAGCCCGGCGCCGTACTCGAAGATCGCGCGCGAGGACTACCAGCCCGGGTGGCGCACCGCCGTCACGGTCTGAGGTCCGTTCGCCGCCGGGTGGCGGGGTTTCGGCCCCGCTGCCCGGCTTTTTGCCGGGGCGCCTCGCGTCGCCCGGGTGGCGGGTTCGGCTCGGTGAGGGTGAGCGGTGGCCCGGCTTCCCGCCACCGGCGCGGATCTTCCGGCCCGCGCGGCGCAACACGGCGGCCTCGACGGGGCCGGGTATCGGTACCCGCCGCAGCCAGCCCGGCTGACCCACCCCGGCCACCCGGCTTCCCGCCACCGGCGCGGATTCCCCCGCCCGCGGCGCTGTCGCGGCAGGCCGCGACAGCGCCGGGTTTTCGCTGCCACGACAGCCAACCTGGCCCGAGCCCGCCACCGAAGCTGATCAACCACGCTTCTCCCCACGGGCGTGGATCTCCTCCCCCGCGCGCCGCAGCGCGGTGACCACCGCGGCGGCCTCCGCGGCAGGTTCGGCTGCCGTCACCGCGAGCGTGACCCGGTCCTGCCAGCTCGGGTCCTCGACGGCCACCGTGACCACACCCGCCGGAATGGACAGTGCGGCGACCTCGGGCACGAGGCACAGCCCCAGTCCCGCCGCGACGAGCCCCAGCCGCGCCGGCCAGCCGCGTACGACGTGCCCGATCACCGGGTCGCTCAGGGTGGGCCACGCGCGGAACTGCGGATCGCCGTTCGCGCCCTCTCCCGCTATCCACGTCTCCCCCGCCAGTTCCGCCACTTCGACGGTGCCCGCGCCGACGAGGCGGTGGCCCGCGGGCACGGCCACGCGCAGGCCCCCGGCGAACACCACCTCCTGCCTGAGCCCGCTCAGGTCGTAGTCCGGCAGGCCCGCGCCGACCCCGATGACGGCCACCCCCAGCCGCCGCGCACGCAGCTGCCGCAACAGCGTGGGCGTCGAGCCCTCGGCCAGTGCCACCTCCAGCCGGGGGTGGTCCGCCCGCAGCCGGGCGAGCGCCAGCGGGACCAGCACCGCGGTCGCCGACGGGAAGGCGCCCAGCTTGATCCGCCCGGCCAGCCGGTCGTCCAGGCTCGCCAGGTCCTGCCGCAGCGCGTCCAGCCCGGCCAGCACCCGGCCCGCGTGCTCCACCACCACCTCGCCCGCCGGGCTGAGCCGCACCCCACGGCCCTCGCGGACGAACAGCGGCGCCCCGGCGGCCGCCTCCATCGCCGCCACCTGGCGCGAGATCGCGGGCTGCGAATAGCCCAGCAACCGCGCCGCGGCGGTGAACGACCCGGTCAGCGCGATCTCCCGCACGACCCGCAGGCCCGCGATCGTCAGTTCACTCACGGGTCCGATCCTACCCATGCGCCATGCGTATGGCTCCGATCCGGAACTCTCATCGCCCGTATGGATTTTTCGTTGCCGCGCACGGGTTTTCGCTAACGAAGGCACCAACGACAACGAGGAGAGAAGACATGTCGAGGACCTGGTTCGTGACCGGCGCCTCCCGGGGCCTGGGCCGTGAACTCGTCGAGCAGGTGCTGGCCCGCGGTGACCGGGTGGCGGCCACCCTCCGCCGCCCGGAGCAGCTGGACGACCTCGCCGCCCGCTACGGCGACCGGCTGTGGGTGCGGGCGCTGGACGTCACCGACACGCGGCAGCTGCGGGCGGTGGTCGACGAGGCGTTCGCCGCGCACGAGCGGATCGACGTCGTCGTGTCCAACGCGGGTTACGGGGTGTTCGCCGTCGCCGAGGACCTGACCGATCAGCAGATCGACCAGATGATCGCCACCAACCTGACCGGCTCGATCCAGCTCGCCCGCGCGGTCGTGCCGCACCTGCGGGCGCAGGGCGGCGGGCTGCTGATGCAGATGTCGAGCATGGGCGGGCACCTCGCGTTCCCGGCATTCTCGCTCTACCACGTCACCAAGTGGGGCATCGAGGGGTTCTTCGAGGCACTGGCCGAGGAGGTGGCGCCGTTCGGCATCCGCACGACGCTCATCGAGCCCGGCATGGTGCGCACGACCTTCTACGACGCCGCCACGCGCGTGCCGGTCAGCGAGCCCTACCGCGGCGGCCCCGGGGACACGGCGCCGATCCCGCTGGAGGAGATGACCGACAGCGAGGAGAACACGATCGCGGGGGTGATCCGGGCCGCCGAGTCCGCGGACCCGCCCCGGCGGCTGGTGCTGGGCTCGGACGCGTGGGAGCTGGTCACCGGCGCACTGCGGCGGCGGCTCGCCGAGATCGAACCCCAGCGGGACAACGCCGCCACCGCCGACGCCGAGGACGTGCGAGCCGCCAGCTGACCGCGCCGGTGCTGGGGAAGGCGTTGCAGCGCCCCGCGCCGCCTCCGGTCAGCTGGCCGGAAGCGCCACGCCGAGGCAGGGAAACGCCTTGCGCAGTCCCGCCAGACGCGCCGCTCCCGTCAGCTGACCGGAGGGGCCATGCCGGGGCAGGGGAAGGCGCTGCGCAATCCCGCGCCGACCTTCGGCAGCTGGCCGGAAGCACCACGCCAGGGCAGGGAAGCAGGCTGCGCAACCCCGCGCCGCCTCCGGTCAGCTCACCGGCGGCTCCATGCCGAGGAACCGGAAGGCGTTCCCCCACAACACATCCGCCAGCGCGTCCTCCGGCAGGCCCGCCATCCGCAGCGTCCGCCCCGCCGGGTCCTCCCGGGGCATGGCCGGGAAGTCCGAGCCGACGAGCAACCGGTCGGCACCCAGCAGGTCCACCAGGTACCGCACGGCGCGGACGTCGAACACCATGGAGTCGTAGTAGAACCGGCGCGCGTACTCCAGTGGCGAGGGGCCGTCGTCGTGCTGGAGCGCGCGCTCCGGCACCGGCGGCTCCTCGTTCCACGTGCCGCTCCAGAAGTACTGCGCCCTCGGCACCATGAGCCCGAACCCGCCCGCCGCGTGGCTGAACGACACCCGCAGGTCCGGGCACTTCGCCGCCGTGCCGCCGGTGATCAGCGACGCGGCGGCGAGCGCGCCCTCCAACCCCACGACGTACGTTCCCATCGTGGACGCGGGCAGCCGGTCGCTCAGGCTCGGCATCGCGTGCACGAACACCGACAGTCCCAGCCGTTCCGCCTCCGCGAAGAACGGCAGGAACCGTTCGTCCCCGATGGACACCCCGAGCACGTTCGACGCGATCTCCACACCCCGCAACCCGGCGTCCCGCACGGCGGTCAGCTCCGCCGTCGCCACGTCCGGGTCCTGCAGCGGCACCATGCCCAGCCCCGCGAACCGCGACGGGTCGGTCGCGCACAGCGTGGCCGTGAACTCGTTGACGTGCCGTGCCAGCGCGAGCCCGTCCGCGACAGGCAGGTCGTAGCGCAGCAGGGGCGGCATCGGGCTGAGCACCTCGAAGTCCACCCCGGAGGCCGCCATCTCGTCGATCCGCCGTTCGGCGTCGAAGAACGCGTCACGGGCCTTGAACTTCAGGCTGCCGAACAACAACATCCGCGCGGTCTCGCCGTCGACGGGTTCCATGCGGGGAAAACACGCGGGCGCGTCCGCCGGGTAGTCGCGCGGCAGCAGGTGGGCGTGGGCGTCGGCGAGCACGGGGGCCTCCTAGGAGTTCGGGTGGACGGAGACGTGCACGGCCTGCTCGCCGGGCACCTCGCCGGCGAGGGTCTCGATCGCGAGCGCGGTGTCGTCGAGACCGAAGGTGTGGGTGTGCATCTTCTCGAGCGGGAACCGGCCGGATTCGAGGATCGCGATCGCCTGCTCGTTGGCGGTCGCGTCGACCCCGAAGGCGCCGAAGACCTGCAGCGCGCGGTTGATGATCAGGTCCGTCCTCAGTGGGATCTCCTTGCCGCCCTTGAGGCCCGCGAGCACGACGCGGCCGCCGTGCCGGGTGGCGAGCAGGGCGTCGGTGACCGGAGCGGCGGCCATCGGGGTGAGTTCGAGCGTCACGTCGGCCATCGCACCGCCGGTGAGGTCGGCGACCTTCTCGACGGTGTTCTCCGAGTCGGCGAAGATCGTGTGGTCGGCGCCGAACTCGCGCGCCAGGTCCAGCTTGTGCTTGTCGGACTCCAGCCCGGTCACGATGACCGTCCCGGCCCCGGCGGCGCGCGCGGCGATCACCGACGCGATCCCCCGCTGCCCGGAGCCGAGCACGAGCACGGTGTCGCCGAGCCGGATCCCGCCCAGCTGCGCCGCCCAGCGCACCCCGGCGCCGAGCGGGTTGAACATCGCCGCGACCTCGACCGGCACGCTCCGGTCGATCTTGTGCAGCACGCTGCCCGGCGAGATGTACAGGTACTCCGCGAGCCCGCCCCACAGCGTCGGTTCGACGTCGATGCCGGTCACGCCGTGCCCGTACTTGCGGTTGGGGCAGGACTGGTAACGCCCGGTGAGGCACTGCTGGCACGCGCGGCACGGCACGATCACCTCCAGCGCCACGCGGTCGCCGGGCTGGACACCCCAGCGCTCGGCCGCCCGCTCCCCCAGCTCCTCGACGATGCCGAGCGGCTCGTGGCCGGGGATGAACGGGCCGCGCGCGCTGTAACCCATGTGCCCCTTGTAGGTTTCGACGTCGCTGCCGCAGATGCCGTTGGCCTCCACACGCAGCAGCCCGTCGTCGGGACCGATCTTCGGGCGGGGGAACTCGCGGATCTCGATGGCGCGGGGGCCGGTCTGCACGGCGGCGCGCACGGTGTCTGCCATGGCTTCCTCCCAGGTGTCAGCCGGCGAGCCGGACGAGGCGGGACTTCATCTCGGACCGTTCGAGCGTGCCGGGCGGCACCAGCGTCACCTCGGCGCGGACCGACAGCCGCGAGCGGATCAGCCCCTCCAGCTCCTGCCGCAGCTGGTCGCGGTCGCCGGGGGCCTCGCCCCACTCGGCCTCGACGCGCAGCGGCGGCTCCACCCGCGGCCCGGTGCCCGGCACGACGATCTGCACCGCCCCGGTGGTGCGCGGGTGCTGGGTCTGCACCAGGTCGCGCACCGCGGAGGGGAACACGTTGACGCCCAGCACGATCAGCATGTCGTCGGTGCGCCCGACGCAGCGGATCAGCGGGGCGCCGTCCTCGGCGCGGCCGGTGATCACGACGCGGTCGTGCGTGCGGAAACGCACCAGCGGGCAGCACTCCCGGTCCACGGAGGTGTAGACCAGCTCGCCGGTGGCGCCGGGCTCGGCCTCGACGGGCTCGCCGCTGTCCGGGTCGATCAGCTCCACCACCACGTGCCGTCCGCCCGTGAAGCGCATGCCGCCGCTGCCGGGAGCCTCGCCGAACAACACAGGCGCCATGTCGGCGTTGCCGAGCCCTTCGGTGACCGGCGCGCCCCACTCGCGTTCCACGTACTCGCGGAACGCGGGTTCGCCGCCGCCCGGCTCGCCGCCCACGAACACCTTGCGCAGCCCGAACTCCCGCGGATCGCGGCCGAGCCCGCGCACGTACTCGGCGAGGTAGCGCACGTAGGACGGCGTCGAGTGCAGCGCCGTGACACCGAGGGTGTCCATGGCCTGCACGACCTTTTCGGACGCCCCGGTGCCGATCGGGACGAACGTGGAGCCGATGCTCTCCAGCGCGTCGCGGATCGGCAGTCCGCCGACGAACAGGGTCAGCCCGGCGCCGTGCACCACGATGTCCTCACGTGTCGCGCCCATCGTGCGGAAGGCCCGCGCCACCATCTCGGTCCACGCTGCCGCGTCACGCCGCGTCACACCCACCCAGCTCGGTTTCCCGGTGGTACCGGTGGAGGCGTGCACGCGGACGACCTCGGTCAGGTCCACCCCGGCGTGCCGGCCGAGCGGGGGCGCCTCGGCCTGCGAGTCGCGCAGCATCTGCTTGGTGGTGAAGGGGAACTTCGCCAGATCATCGAGTGTGGACAGTGCCGAGGGCGTGACGCCGTGCTCGGCGAAGGAGTCCGCGTAGAACGGCGAGCGCGCGGGCAGCCCGTCGAGCTGCGTGCGCAGCGCCGCCGTGACGGCGTCTCGGTCCTCTGGTGCGACGAAGCCGGAATTGACCACAGGATCACCTTTCAGGGGCTCGCGGGTGCGACAGCCGCGTGGTGCGGCACGACCTCGGCACCGAGCAGCGCGATGTGCTCCAGGTCGGAGATGTCGTAGATGTGCAGGTAGACGGTGTCGGCCCCGGCCTCGCGCAGCGCGCCGATCCGGTCGGACACCTCGGCGGGCGTGCCGATCGCGGCGTTGGTGCGCATGAACTCGGACCCGATGATCGCGGCCCGCCGCTCGATCTCCGCGGGCGTCGTGCCACACGCGACCGGCAGCACCGCCGACCGCCTGGCCTCTTCCGGGTCACGCCCGATCGCCTCGCAGGCGCGGGCGAAGATCGCGAAGCGTTCCCGCAGGTCCCCGCCGAGCGCGCCGTTGAACTCGTCGGCGAAGCGCGCGGCGATGGCTGGTGTCCTTTTAGGACCGGATCCGCCGATGATGACGGGTGGGTGCGGCCGCTGCACGGGGCGGGGTGGTGCACCGTTCTCGTCGATCGAGAAGTGCTTGCCCTCGAAGGAAAAGGTCCCGCCCTCCGGGGTGCGCCACAAACCGGTGACGATGGCCAGCACCTCTTCGAACCGGTCGAACCGCTCCCCCGTGCCCGGGAACGGGATGCCGAACGCCGCGTGCTCGCGCTCGTACCAGCCGGTGCCCAGGCCCAGTTCGACGCGGCCGCCGCTCATCTGGTCCACCGACGCCACGATGGTGGCCAGCAGCCCTGGCGCGCGGAACGTCGCGGCGCCGACCAGCGCGCCCAGCCGCACGCGGCGGGTGTCGCGGGCGAGCCCGCCGAGCGTGGTCCAGCAGTCGGTGGGCCGGTAGGTGCGGTCGTCCGGGTCGACGCCGAGCAGGTGGTCCGAGCGGAAGAACGCCTCGAACCCGGCGTCCTCGACGGCCAGCGCGAGTGCCAGTATCTCGTCGTAGGTGGCGCCGTGGCGGGGCTCCATGAGCACCCGCAGCCGGAAGTCAGTTCGTGCCACGCAACGACACCGCCTTCACCTGGGTGTAGTTGAGCACGGCGTCGGCACCCATCGTGCGGCCGAACCCGCTGCGCTTGTAACCGCCGAACGGCGCGCCGATCAACCCCGCGCCGAGCGCGGCGTTCACCGCGACCTGACCGGCCTGCAACGCCTTCGACAGCCGCACCGCGCGCCCGACGTCCCGCGTCCACACGGACGCGACGAGCCCGTAGTCCGTGCCGTTGGCGACGTCGATCGCCTCGCCCTCACCGTCCACCGGGATCACCGACAGCACCGGGCCGAAGATCTCCTCCTGCGCGATGCGCATACCGGGGTCGACGCGGTCGAACAACGTGGCCTCGACGAAGAACCCGCGCGCGTAGTCCTCCCCCTCGGGCACCCCGCCGCCGACGACCAGCTCGGCGCCCTCTTCCTGGCCCAGCCGCACGTAGTTCAGCACGCGGTCGTGCTGCTTGGCGTTGATGAGCGGGCCCATCTGCACCTGCTCGTGCCACGGCCCGACGCGCACCTGGCTCAGCCGCTCGGCGAGCCGCTGCACGACCTCGCCGTGCACCGACCGCTCCACCACGACACGGGAACCGGCGGCGCAGATCTGCCCGGTGTTGAGCGTGATCCCGTTGACGATGGCGGGGACCGCGGCGTCGAGATCGGCGTCGGCGAAGATCACCTGCGGGGACTTGCCGCCCAGTTCCAGGTGCAGCGGCGTAAGGTTCTTCGCGCACGCCGCCATCACGAGCGAACCCGTCTCGGGCGAGCCGGTGAAGCTCATCCGGCGGATGCCGCGGTGCGCGGGGATCGCCGCGCCCGCCTCGTGCCCGTAACCGGTGACGACGTTGATCACGCCGGGCGGGATGCCCGCTTCGAGCGCCAGCCGCGCGAGCGCGAGCGGCGTGAGCGGGGCGTCCTCGGCGGGCTTGATGACGATGGTGTTGCCCGCGGCGATCGCGGCACCGACGTCGCTGACGAACATCGGCCCCGGCGCGTTCCACGGGATGACGCTGCCGACCACGCCGTACGGTTCGCGCAGGGTCAGGCCCAGCACGTCCGGCGTGAAGCCCGGCAGGGACAGGCCCTGCACCTTGTCGGCCTGGCCCGCGATGAACGTGAGGATGCGCCCGTACGGCGGCGGTCCCCAGCTCGGCCGTCCGACCTCACGGGACTCGAGCCGGTCCAGTTCGGTCTCGTGCTCGCCGATCTTCTGCACCCACCGCATGATGAGCGCGGCGCGGGCGCTCGGGTTCGTGTCCCGCCAGGCGGGGAAGGCGGCGGTGGCCGCCCGCACGGCCGCGTCGACGTCCTCGGCGCCGCCGCGGGGCACCCTGGCGAGCACCTCCCGCGTCGCCGGGTCGAGCACGTCGATGGTCTCGCCGCTGTGCGCCGGCACCCAGTCCGCTCCGATGAGCTGGGCGTTGTCGACGAGCAGGGGCCCCGGATCAGGCAGGAGTGTCGTCATGGGAAGAACTATGCCGAGCTGGTCCGACACGGGGCGAGATGCCTTTCACGACGCGGAAAACCGTCGGCGGACGCGACATCCGTCCCACGCCGCGCCCGCCTCCTGACGGACGACGTGGCGCGCCGTCACCCCTTTACTTCGAGATAACCTTTTCACGAGTTCGGAGGACGGTTCATGACCGGCTCACCGCCCAGCAGGGCGTCGATCCTGCTCGCCAGTTGCGTCGGCACGTCGATCGAGTGGTACGACTACTACATCTTCGGCAGCGCGTCGGCACTCGTCTTCGGGTCGCTGTTCTACCCGTCGTTCTCCCCCGTCGCCGGCACGCTCGCCGCGTTCGGCACGTTCGCGGTCGGGTTCATCGCCCGCCCGCTCGGCGGCGCGGTGATCGGGCACTTCGGCGACCGGATCGGCCGCAAGTCGATGCTGGTGCTCACGCTCATGCTCGCCGGGCTGTCGACGTTCCTCATCGGCCTGCTGCCCACCTACGCCACGATCGGCGTGGCCGCGCCGCTGCTGCTCGTCCTGTTGCGGCTGCTGCAGGGTTTCGGCGTCGGCGGCGAATGGGGCGGCGCGGTGCTGGTGGCGACGGAACACGCGTCACCCCGGCAGCGCGCGGTGTACGGCAGTTTCGCGCAGTTCGGCGTGCCGATCGGCGTGCTGACCTCGAACCTGGTGTTCCTGCTGGCGTCCCAGCTGCCCCCGGCGAGTTTCCAGTCGTGGGGCTGGCGGATCCCGTTCCTGCTCAGCGTCGTGCTGCTCGGGGTCGGCATGCTGGTGCGGCGGAAGCTCGACGAGAGCCCGGACTTCCGGCGCGTCAAGGAGAACAACCGGGTCAGCAAGCTGCCCTTCGGGACGCTGCTGCGGGAACAGCCCGGCACGCTCGTGCTCGCGAGCATCGCCGCGATCGCGCCGCCCGCCGTCGGCTACACGGTGATGGTCTACATGCTCAACTACGGCACCGCGGTCGCCGGTTTCGCCCGCACCACCCTGCTGACGCTGTTGCTGCTGTCGGCGGTGCTGTGGATCGTGATGATCTACTTCGCCGCGTTGTGGGCCGACCGGTGGGGCAGCAAGCGGGTGTACGTCGTCGGCGCGCTGACCGCGGTCGCGTGGGCCTTCCCGCTGTTCGCGCTGATCAACACCCGGAACCTCTTCGCCGCGGCGGTCGCGTTCTTCGTCGCCGCGGTCGTGCAGGCGATCATGGCGGGGGCACAGGGCGCGTTGTTCACGGAGCTGTTCTCCACGCGCCTGCGGTTCACCGGCGCGTCGGTCGCCTACCAGCTCGGCGGGCTGGTGGGCGGCGCGGTCGGGCCGCTGGTGTCGACCGCGTTGTTCGGCGCCTTCCACTCCTCCGTCCCGCTCGCGCTGTACCTGGCGCTGATCTGCGCGGCGAGCCTCGGCGCGGCGCTGCTGCTGCGGCCGGTTTCCCTTCCGGGGCGCGAAAAGGCCGTCGCGGAGGTGGAACTGCCCGGCCTAGCGTCGGAGCGGGAACCGACGTGAGGAGCCGCCCATGTTCGAGGCGATGATCGATCCGACCGGCCGTCCCGGAGCGGGCGCCGCACGCGGTGCGCTCGCGCCGCGCCCGGCGTCGCTCGCGGGGCTGACCGTGGGCCTGCTGGCCAACACGAAGAAGAACGCCGAGACCTTCCTCGACGAGGTGGGCGCGCTGCTCACCGAGGAGCACGGCGTGGCGAACCTGGTGCGCCGCAAGAAGCTCAACATCGCCGAGGCGGCGCCGGAGGAGATCCGCAAGGAGCTGGTCGAGGCGTGTGACGTCGTGGTCGTCGGCGTCGGGGACTGCGGTTCGTGCAGCGCCTCGGCGATCGCCGACGGGCTGCTGCTGGAGGCCGGCGGCGTACCCGCGGTGGTCATCTGCAGCGAGGCGTTCGTCGCGACCGCCGACGCGATGGCGGACCTCAAGGGCGCCAAGGGGTACACCTACGCCCGCACCCCGCACCCGGTCGCGCCGCTGGAGCGCGACGAGGTGCGGGAACGCGCGGTGCGCATCCTGCCCGACCTGCTCGGCGTGCTGACGACCTCCGGCGCGACGGCCGCGGCATGACCGACGTCGAGCGGCTGGACTACACGCGGCTCGCCCTCGAACACGCCTACGAGCAGGGCTGGACGGACGGGCTGCCGGTGGTACCCGTGACCGGGGGGATGGTCGAGGAGTTCCTGGCGACCACCCCGCGGCCGCGGGACGAGGTGGTCGCGTCCGTGCCGCACCTGGAGCGCGAGTGCACGGTCGAGCAGGCCGCGGTGAACGCGGCGCTCGCCGGGTGCCGCGCGGAGTACTTCCCGGTCGTGCTCGCCGCGTGGGACGCGCTGATGAACCAGCGCGTCGTCACCGGCGGCGGCTGGCAGAGCACGAGCGGCCCGGCGCCGCTGATCGTCGTGAACGGGCCGATCAGGCACGAGCTGGGCATCAACTCCGCCGGCGGCGTGCTGGGCCCGGGTTTCCGCGCCAACGCGACGATCGCGCGGTCGATCGGGCTGGTGGTGCGCAACGTCTTCGGGATCCGGCCGCACGAGCTGGAGCAGGCGACGCAGGGCCTGCCGGGCCGGTGGACGCTGTGCGTCGGCGAGAACGAGGAAGAAAGCCCGTGGGAGCCGCTGTCGGTGGAGCACGGCCTCGAACCGGGCACGAACGCGGTGTCGGCGCTGCTGCTGCGCACGTGCGAGTTCGTGGACAACCGGCACACCAAGGACCCGGAGGAGGTCCTCTGGGACTTCTGCGACACGGTGTGGCGCACGGGTGCGGCGATCGGACGGTTCTCCTCCGCGGGGCTGATCCTGAGCCCGGAGCACGCGCAGCTGTTCGCCGACGGCGGGTTCGCCAAGCGGGACGTGCAACAGTGGCTGTACGACCACGCCGTCCGCACCCACGCCGATCTGGAGCGGGCAGGCAAGGCCCTGGACGAGCGGGACGCGCCCGGCGTCGACGAGTACGGGCTGCACATGACGCCGAGCCCGGAGCAGATCCCGATCATCGTGGCGGGCGCGCGCAACGCCGCCATGTCGATGGTCGTGCGGCCCTTCGGTTTCGGTGGCTGGTCGCGGACCTCGCATCCCGTGCAGCGGGTCTAGGCCTGTCCGCCGGGCTGGGCAGGGGAAACCCGCCCAGCCCGGCGGCTCCCGTCAGTTCCGGACCGGGCGCGTCCGGCGTCGCAGCAGCCAGCCGCCGCCCGCGAGGCCCAGCGCACCGGCGGCGACACCGGCCGACACCATCGGGACCCGCGTGACCATGGTCGACACGCTGGACGAGTTGTTGCCCGGGTTCGGGTCGTCCTCGTTGCCGGCCACCGAGGCCGAGTTGGTGAAGATCTTCGGCGAGTTCTGGTCCACCACGGCGGTGAACGTGTACGCGTGACCCGCGCCGACGGCCAGCGGACCACCCGTGCAGGTGATCGTGTCAGTGGCGATCGTGCAGCCCGGGGGCGGCACCGCCTGCGTCAGCTCCCGCGGAAGCCGGTCGGTGAGGACGAAGCCCGTCGAGTCGGCCGGGCCGTTGTTCATGACCAGCAGCGTGTACTCGATCCGGTCACCCGCGTTCGCCGAATCGGGGCCGGACTTCACGACCGAGAGGTCCGCCTGGGGACCGGCCGGCTCGCCGACCGAGACCTGCATGAACGAGATACCCCGCGCCTGGTCCGGGTTGTTCAGCGCGGCCCACGTCAGCGACGTCGTCGGGGCGGTCGTCACGAGGACGGTCTCGTCCTCGGTTCCGGAGCCGTCCGGGCCGGTGTGGCACAGCGTCGAAGTGGCGGGATCCCAGGTGTGCGCGGGCGCCAGGCTCTCGACCGCCACCCCGCCGTCGGGGAACTGCACGCATTCGTAGCCGGGCGACTCGGGCGGCGAACCGTTGAGGTTGGTGATACCGAACCGGACGCTCACCGGCTCGCTGAACGACCAGGTCTGGGGGCCGTCGGCGGGGTAGGTCAGGTACACGCCCGACCCACCCCACCGCCCCTGGTCCACCGACGCCGTGACACCGTTGGCGAGCGTCGCCGACGCCGGCCCCTGGCCGATGGTCTGCAACGGCACGTCGGCGGTGACCTGCGCGGCGCCGGCGCTCAGCGCGCCGGCGGCCACGGCTCCCGTCACCATCCCGGCACCCAGAAGTCCCAACAGGGGTCTTCGCATCGCTTTTCCTTCCCGTGAGGTTCATGGAACGGCACACGGGAAGACCGGGCGGAGAGGGCGAACATCACGCCCCGCTGCGCCACACCTCGTCCCACAGGACGCCGCTGTTCACGACCAGCGGCGGGATCTTCGTGGTCAGCCCCGGCCCGTACACGCCCTTCACCGCGAGGTTCGCCGGGGCGAACGCCAGCCCGAACGGGGCGTAGGCCTTCTCGCTGATGTACTGGCCCGCCTGCAGGTACAGCGCGTCACGCTGCCCCGAATCCACCGTGGCCGACGCCTGGTTCAGCAGGTCGTCCAGGTGCGGGTCCTTGACACCGCTGAACGGCGACGTCGACGAGAAGCGGAACGCCACGCCCACCCCGGCGGCCGGGTCCCACGCGCCCGCGGTCTGCAGCATCGCCTGCCAGGTCCCGGAGTTGAACTGCTGGACCAAAGTGGACAGTTGGTAGGTCTCGATCGTGACGTTGATGCCGACGGCCTTCCACTGCGTCTGCAGCGCCGTCACCACCTGCTGCGCCACGTACGCGCCCAGCGTGCCCAGCTTGATGTTCAGCCCGCCGAGCTGCTGCACCAGCTGCTTGGCCTTCTCCGGGTCGTACGTGCGGTAACCCGGCACCGTGGGGTGGTTGAACAGCCCGCCCTCGGCGGTGAACATCTGGCTCACCGGGTACAGGCCCTTGAACAGGCCCTTCGCGATCGCCTCGAAGTCCGTCGCGTAGTAGATCGCCTGCCGCGCCAGCTCGTTGTCGAACGGCGCCGTCTTCGTGTTGAGCTGGATGACGTAGGGCGACGTCGGCGGCTGGACGGTCACGGTGAGCCGGTTGTTCGTCTTCGCCTGCTCCAGCAGCGGAACCGTGCTCAGCCCCTCGTACGCCTGCGCCTGTCCCGCCTGCAGCGCCTGGTACGCGGGCTGGTCGCCGCCGATGGACTTGAACGTCAGCTTGTCCAGGTACGGCAGGCCCGCCTTGAAGTAGTTCGGGTTGCGCTCCAGCACCAGTTCGGAGCTGAGCCGGTTCGACACGACCTTGAACGGGCCCGCGCCCACCGGGTTGATCTTGAACTGGTCCGGGCCCGCCTGCTGCAGCGCGGTCGGCGAGACGATCCAGTTCACGTTGGAGATCGGGAACGCGTTGACCGCCGTGGCGTTGGGCCTGCTGAACTTCAGCACGATCGTGCGCGGGTCGGCCACGGTGATGCCGTCCTGCGTCAGCTGCCACTGCGGGGCGCACGTGCAGGTCGCCGTCACGTCGCGGCGGAAGTTGAAGGCGACGGCCTCGGCGTCGAGCGGGGTGCCGTCGCTGAACTTGATGCCCTGCCGCAGGGTGATCTTCAGCCCGCGGCCGCCGTCGAGCACCTCGTAGCTCTCGGCCTGGTTGGGTTCGACGCGGGCGTTGGTGCCGTCGTCGTTGGCGGCGACCCGGAACAGGCCGCCGTAGATGGCGCTCATCTGCGAGATGTTCGCGCCACCGGTGGTGTTCGTGGCCGGGTCGAGGCCGGAGGGCCAGCCGCCGGCGAACGCCCCGTCCTCCAGCACCGTCAGCTCACCGCCGCGCTGCGGCGGGCCCGCCGGGGCGGCGCTGCCGCCGGACGAACCCTGGCCCCCGCACGCGGCGACGCCCAGGAGCGTCGCGAGCAGGAGTGCCGTCCATTGCCTTTTCCTTCTCACGTGCGTCCTCCCACTGTCCACTCCGACCTGGTGGTTCCGCTCAGGGTGACCGCGGGGACCGGGGCCGACAACGAGCGATTTCACGGGACGGAAAGGAAGCTGGGCCGCGCGCGCCGGGATGCCAGCGGGGAAGCACCGCGTACAACATCCGTCGCGGCACCCGCGAGCGCTTTCGGCGAAGGCGCGGAGTTGGTCTTGTGGCGGGCCCGCGGCCCCGGGAAGAATCGTAAGACGCACCCGGTCCGTCCTGCTGGACGCCCTGTGAAATCCATTTAGGACGGTGCGGGACACCGTGGTCTTGCGGAGGTGTGACATGCCCGGTTCCCCGGCGACGGCGGCGGGAAGGCGGACCGTGGCGGAGCCGGAGCCCCGGCCCACCGCGGCGATGCGGGTACTGGCCGTGCTCGGCGCGTTCGGTCCCCGTCACCGCACCCTGACGCTCAGCGACATCGCGCGGCGCGCGAACCTGACCCTGCCCACGGCGCACCGGCTCATCCGGGAGCTGGTCGCGTGGGGCGGCCTCGAACGCGACGAGGACGGCCGGTACTCGGTCGGCCTGCGGCTGCTCGAACTCGCCGCGCTCGCCCCGCGGGGGCTGCAGCTGCGCGAGGCCGCGTTCCCGTACCTGGACAACCTGCACGAGACGACGAGGGGCAACGTGCACCTCGGGGTCCGTGACGGGCGGGAGGTCGTGTACGTCGAGACGCTGCGGTCCCGCAAGCCGGTGAGCAGCAGGGTGGGCGACCGGTGGCCGATGCACGCCACCGGGACCGGGCTGGTGCTGCTGGCGCACGCCGAGCCCGAGCTGCAGGCGGAGGTGCTGCGCTCGCCGCTGGAGCGGTTCACGCCGCTGACGATCACCGACCCGGCGGAGCTGCGCAGGCAGCTCGCGCGGATCCGGCAGACCGGCGTCGCGGTCGCGCGCGGCCAGATCACGGTGGACGACATGGTGGTCGCGGTCCCGGTGGTGGGGGTCGACGGGCACGTGACGGCGGCGATCAGCGTGGTGGTGGAGACGGCACGGGCCCGGCCACGCGCACTGGCCCGCATCCTGATGGAGACCTCGCGCTCCCTGTCCCGCACGCTCGCGGAACGCGCCGTCCCGACGGCGGCGCCCCGGTGGCTCGCCGAGACCCCCGCACCCCGGGCGGCGCACTGACGGCTTGCTGGGGCCCCGCGGCCCCGTAGTCCACTGTGGACCTCGCCTACGCGGTACCGCCGGATTCGCCGTCCGCCCGGAGCACGAGCGGCAGGTGGATGTCGTCGACGATGTCGACGATGACCGCGTCCACGTCGGGGTCCGGCGTCATCAGCAGGTGCCTGATGATCAGGTCGGTCGCGACGGTCACGCGGCGGGTGCCGCGCACCCGCGGGTCGACCTCGCCGCGCTCGATGCCGCGCTCCAGCAAGGTCGTCATGATCTGCTCGGCGACGTCGAACTGGGCCTCGGCCAGCGCCGCGAACTCGGGACTGCGGGCGATTTCGCTGACCACGGTGCGGATGACACTGCCGAAGGGACCGGTGATCCGCGCCCCCATCTCCCGCAGCACCGCGAGCACATCGGTCCGGTACGCGCCGGTGTCCGGCACCTCGATGTCGGCCATCTGGTGGCGCGCACAGGCGTCGGCGACCAGCTGGGGCAGCCCGGACCAGCGGCGGTAGATCGCGGCCTTGCTGGTCCTGGCCCTGGCCGCCACCCTGTCGACGGTCAGCGCGGGGTAGCCGACCTCGGTCAGCTCTTCGACGGTGGCCGTGAGTATCGCCTGCTCCAGGGCCTCCCCGCGGCGGCGCGGCCCGCGGCGCGGGTCCGTGGTGGCCGGCTCGGCGGCGTGCTCCGTGTGCGGTGGCATCTCGCTCCTCGCGTGTTCCTCGTCGCCCTTGCCGGGCGGCCGCGCCCAGGCTACTGTAGTGAAAGAGTACGAAATCGTACCCTAAGTAGCACGCCGTAAAGCCTGACTACAGTGAGGAGTCGGCCCATGTCGACGACCGCAGAGAACCCGACGACCGCAACCGCCCCCGAGGTCCCGCTGCCGCCCGCACCGGAGGAGGCGACGTTCGCCCAGCCGGACATGTTCATGCCCCTGGAACCGGACAGCTTCCAGCCGATCGCGGGCTTCCCGGCCGCGGACCTGCGTCCGCTGCCGGCCGTCGCGAAGTACAGCGGCGGTCTGGCCAACGCTTTCGTCATCAAGGCCAACCCCGAGTACAAGTGGCAGGGCGCGCCCTGGCACATGCACCACCTCAACGTGCACTTCAACTACATCGTCAAGGGGTGGGCCCTCTTCGAGTTCGAGGGAGTCGGCAAGGTCCGCCTGGAGGCGGGCACGGCCTTCTACCAGCCGCCGCGCAACCGGCACCGCGAACTGGACGCCTCGTCCGACTTCGAGGTCATCGCGGTCGAGCTGCCCGCGTCCTACCCGACCACGTTCTACGCCCTCGACCCGGAAACCGGCGAGTACCGCGCGACGGTGATCGACGCCGAGACCCAGGGCGGCGAGCTGACGAACGTCGTGAAGGTCGACGAGGCGGGATGACCGGACCGCTGAGCGCGCCACTCGAGGCCCGGGTGGCGCGCCTGGAGGCCCTGGACGCCATCCGCGCGCTGCAGATGGCTTACGTCCGCTTCTGCGACGCGGGTTTCCCGCTCGACCGCATCCCCGAGCTGTTCACGCCGGCGTGCGTGTGGGACGGCGGCGGACTGCTGGGGCGGCACGCGGGGCATGCGGAGCTGCGGAGGCACTTCGCCGACGTCGCGGCCACGCTGGAGTGGTCGCTGCACTACATCGTCAGCGGCGACATCGAGCTGGCCGACGACCTGCGCAGCGCCCGCTCCACCTGGTACCTCTGGCAACCGCTGACGATCTACGGGACCGCCGCGTGGCACATGGGCCGCTACCGCGAGCGGCACGAACCCGGCCCCGGCGGCTGGCGGATCAGCGACCTCGTCCTGACCGTCGACGCGTTCACGCCGTTCGACCGGGGCTGGGTGGCGCAACGATTCATGCCCCTCGCCTGACCTGGCCGGGGTCCACCGGAAACCGAAAGGGGTGCGCATGTCGCACGCCATCAGCGAGGAGGAGTTCTACGACCTCGCCTCCTCGTGGGGAATCTCGCGTGCCGGCGCGGCCGGCGTCCTGCCCGCCATCGCCCACCTGGCACCGGTCATCGCCGCGATGGACGACCTGCGGGCGGACCCGCCGTCGGTGGCGCAGGCCGATCGCGTCGTGCACACCGACGCCCGCCAAGACCCGTACAACGCGGTCGTGCACTGGGTGTCGGTGCGCAAGCCGGGCGCGCGCGGGCTCCTGTCCGGCGTCGGCGTCGCGGTCAAGGACTGCGTGGCGGTGGCCGGTGTGCCGATGACGGCGGGCTCGGCGTTGCTGCAGGGGTTCGTGCCCGACCGGGACAGCACCGTGGTCCGCCGGCTGCTCGACGCGGGCGGGCACATCTGCGCCACCACCAACATGGACGAGATGGGGGTCGCCCCGAGCGGTGACTCGAGCTGCTACGGGCCGACCCTCAACCCGTGGGACACCACGCGGACCGCGGGCGGCTCGTCCGGCGGTTCGGCGGCGGCGCTGTACTACGACGGCATCGACGTCGCGCTCGGCGCGGACTCCGGCGGCTCGGTGCGGATCCCGGCGGCGTGGTGCGGGCTGGTCGGTCTCAAGCCGACGCACGGCCTGGTGCCGCACTCCGGGGTGCTCGGCGGGGAGCCGCTGCTCGACCACGTCGGCCCGCTCGCCCGCACCACGGCCGACGTCGCGGCCGTGCTGCAGGTGCTGGCCGGGACCGACGACGAGGACCCCGACCCGCGCCAGCCCGCGCGGCTGCCCCGGCTCGACGCCGTGGCCGCGGTCGAGTCGGCACCGGCGTCCCTGGCCGGTCTGCGCATCGGGGTCCTGGCCGAGGGGCTGGATCCCGCGGGCGGGGTGTCGCCGGAGGTCCGCCAGGCGTTCGACGTCTCGCTCGCCCGGCTGCGTGAGCTGGGCGCGTCGGTGGTGCCCGTTTCGGTGCCCGAGCACCGGTTGTGCGGGCCGATCGCGTTCAACCTGTTCCCGGAGAGTTTCGCGGCGCAGATGCGTGGCGGCGGGGCGTTGTTCGGTGCGGGCGGCCGCTACTGGCCGGAGCTCGCCGAGGCCCTGCGGCGGGGGTTCGAGAAGGTGGGCGACGCCCTGTCGCCCACGCTCAAACTGATGCTGATCCTGGGCAGCGGAGCGGAACGCGCAGGCGGCGGCAGTCGCTACGCGCGGGCGGCCAACCTGCGGCACCTCGTCACCACCGGCTACGAGAAGGCGCTCGCCGAGTGCGATGTGCTCGCCATGCCGACCGTACCCGTGGTGGCCCACCCGGTGGCGCCCGGTCTCGACCCCGCCGACCGGGCGCTCCGGGCGTGGGGCCTGGTCGCCAACACGGCGCCGACGAACATCACCGGCCATCCCGCGATCACCCTCCCGCTCGGTCTCGCCGAGGGGCTGCCCGCCGGCGTCATGCTCGTCGGCCGGAAGTTCGCCGACACGCGGCTGCTCACGGTGGGCGAGACGGTCGAAAGGGCGATCGGCTGGCCGCGGCGCCCACCGGAAAACCGAGGAGGAACGTCGTGAAAGGACAGAAGACATGGCGATGATGCGCGCGGCGCAGTACGACCGCTACGGGCCGCCGGACGTGTTGTACGAGGGCAAGGTCGCGGTGCCGCGGCCGCGGCCGGGTCAGCTCCTGGTGCGGGTGCAGGCGACCAGCGTGAACGGCGGGGAACTCAGCGCCCGGGCCGGAAAACTGCGCCTGCTGACCGGAAAGCGCTTTCCCAAAGGGATCGGGCTCGACTTCGTGGGCGAGGTCGCCGACCCCGGTTCCGGTGACTCCGGTCTCCTGGCGGGTGATCGCGTGTGGGGTACCCTCCCGCGCACCGCCGAGGTCGGCTCGCGGAGCGGGGCGGCGGCCGAGTACCTGGCGGTCGACGCGGACCGCGTGTCGCGCGCTCCGGCCGGCCTCACCCCGGTCGAAGCGGCGTCGCTGGTGGTGGCGGTGGTGCCGATCATCGGCCTGCGCGACAAGGCGCACCTCGTCCGCGGCGAGCGCCTCCTCGTGCGCGGGGCCAGCGGGGGCACCGGCAGCCTGGCCGTGCAGGTCGGCAAGGCGATGGGCGCGCACGTCACCGGGCTGGCCGGACCGGCCAACCTGGATTTCGTGCGCGGGCTCGGCGCCGACGAGGTGGTCAGCTACAGGACCGCGGGCCCGGCCGACCTCGGTTCGTTCGACGTCGTGTTCGACACCGTCGGCACCGACCTCGCCGCGTTCCGCCGCCTGCTGACGCCCGGGGGCAGGATGGTGGCGATCTCCTTCGACCTCGAGCACATCGCGCGCTCGCTCGGCTCCATCGCCGCGTCCGCGGTGCACGGCTCGCGGCGGGTGCGGTTCTTCAGCGGCAACCCGAAGCGGGAACTGCTCGCCGAGGTCACCCGCCTCGCGGAGAACGGGCAGCTGCGGCCGGTCGTCGACGGCGTCCACCCGCTCTCCGCCATCGCCGAAGCCCACCGCGCCGTCGAAGCGGGCGGCGTGCGGGGCAAGCACATCATCGACGTCGACGGCTCCGGCCAGGCTGCCCCGTGAGGCCGTCCCGGGCCGGCCGCGTCACCGCGCGGTGGCGTCCGCGACGTCCGCCACGTCGAGCGGGATGACCGGCAGCGGGCCCGCCAGGTCGGCCGGTGCCGCGGGGGCGTAGGCGAAGTTCTTCGCCCTCGCGCCGCCGTCCACGACGAGGTCGCAGCCGGTGATCAGGCGCGCGTAGTCCGAGCACAGCCACGCCACGCAGTGCCCGATGTCCGTCGGCGTGCCGGTCGTGCCCATCGGCACCAGCGGCATGCGATCACCGCTCCACCGCGACGGGCGGCGCCACGGTTCGTCGCCCGTGGGGCCGCCCAGTCCGTTGCTGCGCGGGCGATCCAACACGCCACCCGGCCCCTGCTCGGCGATCAGCTCCGGGTTGTCCGGCGTGGGCGCGGTCGGCGTGAAGCTGTTGACCCGGATGCCGTACGGCGCGAGATCCATCGCCGCCGCACGCACGAAGTTGTTCACCCCGCCCTTGTGGAACGCGTACGCGATCACCCCGGCGCTGCCCGACCAGCCGTTCGACGACGAGATCGACACGATGGACCCGCGGATCCCGTGCTCGGCCATGTACCGGCCGACGTGCTTGGTGTTGAGGAAATTGCCCATCGCCGCGACCTGCACCGCGCGCGAGAAGAACTCCGGGCTCTCGTCGAGCACCCCGCGCCCGCCCAGCAGCGCCGCGTTGTTGACGAGGATGTCGATCCGGCCGAACTCCGCCACGACCCGGTCGAGGTAGGCCAGCACCTGCTGCTCGTCGGTCACGTCGCCGGGGATCGCGATCGCCGTGCCGCCGTTGCGTTCGATGCGCTCCACCGACTTCTGCGCGGCGTCGGCGTCCAGGTCGTTGCACGCGACCTTCGCGCCGTACCGGGCCAGCGCGAGCGCGATGCCGCTGCCGATGTTCGGCCCGGCACCGGTGACGACGGCGACCTTGCCCTCCAGGGAAACTTCCACCACATCCACCTCTCAGTCGACGGCGTCCGGCAGCGGCACGAGCCCCTCCCGGATCGCCAGCAGTGCGGCCTGCGTCCGCGAGGACAGGCCGAGCTTGGCCAGGACGTTGCTGACGTGCGTGCGCGCCGTGCGCTCGCTGATCGTCAGCCGGTCCGCGATCTCCTGGTTCGAACAGCCTTCGGCGACGAGCTCGAGGATTTCGTTCTCCCGCGCGGTCAACGTCGCCGGCCCGGCGGCGGGCGCGCCGAACGTGCGGGCCAGCCCACGGGCCGCGAGCCCCGACAGCCACACCTCGCCCCGCACCGCCGCCCGCACCGCGGCGGCGACGTCCTCGGGGTCGGCGTCCTTGAGCACGTACCCCGACATGCCCGCCGCCAGCGCGGCCTGCACCCGCCCGCTCTCACCGAAGCTCGTCAACGCCACCACGGCGGGACCGGGGAACTCGCGGCGGATCCGTTCCGTCGTGGTGATCCCGTCCACCCCGGGCAGCATCAGGTCCATCAGGACGACGTCGGGCAGCACCGGCGCGGTCGCCAGCCAGCGCAGCGCACCCTCGCCGCTGCCCGCCTCGCCGACGACGTGGATGTCCGGGACCACCTCCAGGTAGGCGGTCAGCCCCCGGCGCACCACCGCGTGGTCGTCGACGAGCAGCACGCTGATCGCCACCGCCTCACTCCCCCGGCATCGGGAAGTGGCAGGCGACGCTGTGCCCCGGCGCGAGTTCACGCAGCACGGGCGCTTCGGTGGCGCACCGGTCCTGCGCGAACGGGCAGCGCGTGTGGAACCGGCAGCCGCTCGGCGGGGAGATCGGCGACGGCGGTTCTCCTTCCAGCGTAACCGGTTTCTTCCCGCGCGCCCCGGGGTCCAGCTTCGGGATCGACGCCAGCAGCGCGACGGTGTAGGGGTGCATCGGCGCCCGGTACAGCCCCTCCGCCGGGCCGATCTCGCACAGCTGGCCGAGGTGCATCACCGCCACGCGGTCGCTGACCTGCTTGACCAGCGCCAGGTCGTGGGAGATGAACAGGTACGACAGCCCCAGCTCGCGCCGCAGCTGCTCGAACAGGTTCAGCACCTGCGCCTGGATCAGCACGTCCAAAGAGGACACCGCCTCGTCGCACACCACGAGGGCCGGGTCGAGCGCGATGGCGCGGGCGATCGCGACGCGCTGGCACTGCCCGCCCGACAGTTCGTGCGGGCGGCGGCTCGCGAACGTGTCCGGGTTGAGCCCCACCAGGTCCAGCAGTTCCCGCACCCGCGCGTCGCGGTTGCCGACGCGGTACCCGACGAGCGGCTCCGCGACGATCTCCGACACCCGCCACCGCGGGTTGAGCGACGCGAACGGGTCCTGGAACACCATCTGCAGCTGCCGCCGCGCCTCGGTGAGGTCACGGCTGCGGCGGCGCATCAGGTCCTGCCCCTGGAAGTACACCTCACCCGACTTGGGCCGCGGCGCCTGCAGGATCGAACGGGCCAAAGTGGACTTGCCCGAGCCGGTTTCCCCGACTATGCCGAGGGTTTCCCCGGCCTGCAGGTCGAACGACACGTCCGAGAGGGCGTGCACCACGCCGCCCTTGACCCCGCCGCGGCCGCGGGCGGTGAACTCCTGCACGACGTTGCGGACGCTGAGCAGCGGCGTGGTCATGACGGTTCTCCACAGGGGTGCCAGCAGGCCCACCAGTGGCCCGGCTCGTGTTCGGTGAACGGCGGGACCTCCGTGCGGCACTCGTCGGTCGCCCGCGCGCACCGCGGCGCGAACGGGCAGCCCGGCGGGAGCCGCGTCAGGTCGGGCGGCTGGCCCGGCGTGACGGGGAGTTCCGCGTGCGGCGGTCGTTCCAGGCGGGGGATCGCCGCCATCAGCGCCTCGGTGTAGGGCATCCGGACGCGGGAGAACAGCGTGCTCGCGGGCGCGTACTCGACGGCCCGCCCCGCGTACATGACCACCACGTCGTCGGCGTAGCTGGCGGCGAGGCCGAGGTCGTGGCTGATCAGCACGATCGCGGTGCCGAGCCTGCGCTGCAGTTCCAGCAGCAGCTCCATGATCTGCGCCTGCGTCGTCACGTCGAGCGCGGTGGTCGCCTCGTCCGCGATGAGCAGCTTGGGGTCCGCCGCGAGCGCGATCGCGATCATCACGCGCTGCCGCATGCCACCGGAGAGCTGGTGCGGGTACTCGTGGAAACGCCGCTCCGCCGCGGGAAGCCGGACGAGCTGCAGCAGCTCGACGGCCCGCGCGTGCGCCGCCTTGCGGTCGATCTTCGCGTGTGCCCGCACGGCTTCGGTGATCTGCGTGCCGATGCGCATCGTCGGGTTCAGCGAGCGGGCCGGGTCCTGGAACACCATCGCGATGTCGGCGCCCCGCAGGCCGCGCAGCTGTTTCTCCGACCGGCCCACCAGCTCCTTCCCGGCGAAGCGGGCCGAGCCGGTCACCTTCGCCGTCGGCGGCAGCAGGCCCATGAGCGCCCGCGAGCTGACGCTCTTGCCCGAGCCGGACTCGCCGATGATGGCGAGCGTGCGGCCGGCGGAGAGCCGGTACGACAACCCGTTGACGGCGTTGACCCGCCGCCCCTTCGTGTCGAAGCGCACCCGCAGGTCGGTGACCTCCAGCAGCGGGCCGGGCGGGTCGGGAACGGACACGGCCGCGGGCTGCGCGGCTTCTTCGATACTCATCGGCCACTCCAGCGGGAGCGCAGCGTCTCGCCCAGCAGGTTGAACGCCAGCACGGTCAGGAAGAGCATCAGGCACGGCCAGACCACGAGCATCGGCGTCGCCGACAGGCTCTGCTGGCCCTGCGAGATCATGTTGCCCCAGCTCGGGGCGGGCGGCGGGATGCCGAGCCCGAGGAAGCTCAGCGCGCCCTCGATGACGATCACGATGCCCATGCCGAGCATCGAGAACGTCACCAGCTGCGGCAGGATGTTCGGCGCGATGTGCTTGAACAGCATGCGCCACGTCCTCGTGCCGCACAGGTCCGCGGCCACCATGAACGGCTGTTCGCGCAGGCGCAGCGTCGCCGCGCGGGAGATCCGCGCGAACGCGGGCACCGAGAAGAACGCCAGCGCGAAGATCGTGTTGAGCTGGCTCGGGCCGAGGCTCTGCGCGACGGCCAGCGTCAGCACGAGCGACGGGAACGCGATCAGCACGTCCAGCACCCGCATGATGATCGCGTCCAGCACGCCGCCCGCGTAAGCGCTCACCGCACCGAGCGTGCCGCCGATGAGCAGGCCCAGCACGTTCACCGAGACACCGACGATCAGCGACGAGCGGCCGCCGTAGAGCAGGCGCGCCCACACGTCGTTGCCGTTGGGGTCGGTGCCGAGCAGGTGCCCCGGCGAGAACGACGGCAGGTTGGACGACAGCACGTCCCCGCCGATCGGGTCGGGCACCGGGCCGACGAGCGGCCACACGAAGCACGCGCCGACGACCAGCACCAGCAGCGCGATCGGCACGACGAGCTCGAGCTGGCGCAGCCAGCCGCGGCCCCGGCCCAGTCCGGTGTCCTCGGCCAGCAGCACGGCCGAGGCGCTCGCGTCAACCATTGCCATAGCGGATCCTCGGGTCGAGTACGGCGTAGAGCAGGTCGGTGATCAGGTTGGCCAGCACCGCGACGATCGCGAACACCACGACGCACGCCTGCACGACCGGGTAGTCGCGGGTGTTGATCGCCTGCAGCAGCAGCTGCCCGATGCCCGGCAGCGCGAAGATCTGCTCGATGATCACGGTCGCGCCGATCAGCGTGCCGAGGTTGAGGCCCACGACGGTGAGCAGGCCGAAGGAGGAGTTGCGGAAGGCGTGCCGCAGCAGCACCTGCCACGGCCCGATCCCCTTGGCCCGCGCGGTGGTGATGTAGTCCTCGCCCTGCAGCTGGTCCACCAGGTCGCCGCGGAGGAACCGGGTGTAGAAGCAGAACAGCGGGAACGCGATCGCCACCGCGGGCAGGAACAGCGAGCGCAGGTTCTCCCCCAGCCCGTCGCTGATGGGCACGAACCCGATGGCCGGGAACACCGCCAGCTGCACCGCGAACACCAGCACCAGCAGCAGCGCGAACACGTAGTTCGCCACCGACAGCCCGGTGATGCTCACCAGCATGCTCACGCGGTCCAGCAGCTTGTTGGGCCGGTAGGCGGCCAGCAGCGCGACCGGGATCGCCAGCCCGAGCGAGACCACGAAGGCGAGCCCGACCAGTTCGGCGCTCACGCCCAGCCGCGAGGTCAGCTCCCCCGACACCGACTGCCCGCTGACGAGCGAGTTGCCGAAGTCGCCGTGGACCGCGCCCGCCAGCCAGTTCAGGTACCGCTCGACGGCGGGCTGGTCGAGGCCCATCTGGTGGTTCAGCGCGTCGATCTGCTCCTGCGTCGCCTCCGGACCGAGCAGCAGCTGCGCCGCGTTGCCCGGGATCAGGCTCAGCACCAGGAAGGTCAGGATGCTGACGCCGAGCACGATCGGGATCGCGGTCAGCAGCCGCCGGACGACGAGCCGCAGGCTCGGCGAGCGCAGGACGTGGGTCAGCGTGCTCGGTGCACGCGCCTCGACCGCGGTCATGAGCTCCTCCAGACGCTGTCCCACTGGATGCCGTTGTTGACCACCAGTGGCGGGATCTTCGTGGTGAGGCCGGGGCCGTGCACGCCGCGGGCGGCGAGGTTGGCGCGGGCGTCGGCCAGCAGGAACGGGGCGTAGGCCTTGTCGCTCATGAGCTTGCCCGCCTGCTGGTACAGCGCGTCGCGCTGCGCCGGGTCGGTGACGGCCTCGGCCTGGTTGAGCAACGAGTCCAGCTGCGGGTCGTCGACGCCGCTGAACGGGCGGTTCGACAGGAACCGGAAGCCGACACCGGTACCGGCCGCGGGGTCCCACGCGCCGGAGGTCGCCAGCTGGATCTGCCACTGGCCCGAGTTGTAGCGCTGGATCTGCGCGTTCAGCTCGTCGGTGTGCATCGTGACGGTGATGCCGGCGGCCTCCCACTGGCTCTTCAGCGCGGTGATCACCTGCTCGGCGACGTAGCTCTTGAGCGTGGCCAGGTCCACCGTGAGCCCGCCCAGCTGCGTCACCAGTTCCTTGGCCTTGGCCAGGTCGTAGGTGCGGTAGCCGGGCACGGTGTCGTGGTGGAACAGGCCGCCGGGCGCGGTGAACATCTGCGAGGCCGGGTAGAGGTCCTTGAACAGGCCCTTGCGGATGGCCGCCACGTCCGTCGCGTAGTAGATCGCCTCGCGGGCGCGCTGGTCGTTGAACGGCGCTGCCTTGGTGTTGAGCTGGATGACGTAGGGCGAGGTCGCGGGCTGGACCGTGAGCGTGACCCGCTTGTCGGCCTGCGCCTGCTCGATCAGCGGCGTGGTGACCATGCCCTCGTAGGCCTGCGCCTGCCCGGCCTGCACCGCCTGGTACGCGGCCTGGTCCCCGCCGATCGACTTGAAGATCAGCTTGTCGAGGTAGGGCTGGCCCGGCTTGTAGTAGTTCTCGTTGCGGGTCAACCGGAGCTCGGAGCTGAGCACGTTGTTCTCGACCTTGAACGGCCCGGCCCCGACCGGCGTCACGCGGAACTTGTCCTGCCCGAGCTGCTGCAGCGCGGTGGGCGAGGCGATCCAGTTCGCGTTCGACACCAGCATCGCGTTGATCACCGGCGCGTAGGGCCGGGTGAACTTCAGCACGACGGTGTTGCCCTCGGTGGTGATGCCGTTGTCGGCGAGCGGCCACTTCGGCGCACACGTGCAGGTGGACTTGATGTCGCGGGTGAAGTTGAACGCGACGGCTTCGGCGTCGAACGGCGTGCCGTCGCTGAACTTCACGCCGTCGCGGATGGTGATCCGCACCGTCCTGCCGTCGGGGCTGACGTCGTAGCCGCTGGCCAGATCGGGTTCGACGCGCGCGTTGCTGCCGTCCTCATCGGCCGACAGGCGGAAGAGCCCGCCGTAGATGGCGGTCATGAGGCTGAGGTTCGCGGCTCCGGTGGTGTTGGTCGCGGGGTCGAGGCCGCTCGGCCACCCGCCCGCGAAACTCGCGAGCTCGAGCACGGTGAGCGTGCCACCGCGCTGGGGCGGTCCGGCGGCCGCGTTCCCGTCGCCCGCCCCGCCCGCGCCGCCGCAGGCGGTGGCCAGCACGGCCACCGCCACCAGCGCGAGCACCCTGGCTGTCCTGGTCTTGAAGTCCACAGTGGATTCCCTAGTGCTCGTGGATGATCACGCCGCGGATGTTCTTGCCGTCCAGCATGTCCTGGTAACCCTGGTTGACCTCGTCCAGCTTGTACTTGCGGGTGACCAGCTCGTCGAGCTTGAGGTCGCCCGAGCGGTACAGGCCGAGCAGGCGCGGCACGTCGTAGAGCGGGTTGCTGTCGCCGAAGAGAGCGCCGCGGATCTGCCGCTGGTAGCCGATCAGCATGCCGCCGGGGAAGTGGACCGCCTTCTCGCCGAGCTTCCCCACGGCCGTGATCGTGACCTTGCCGGTCTTGCCGGTGACCGCGATCGCGGAGTTGACGATCTCCTCGGTGAGCACACCCGGCGTGCAGATGGCGTGGTCGGCCAGCTGACCCCACGTGGTCTCGACCACGAAGTCGTGTGCCTCCTTGGCGTCGGCGAACGTGTGGGTCGCCCCGAACACCTTCGCCATGTCCCGCTTGAACTCCACCGGGTCCACCACGACGACGTTCTTCGCCCCGGCGTACCGCGCGCCCTGCACGGCGTTGCTGCCCACACCGCCCGCCCCGTAGATCACCACGGTCTGCCCGGCGCGGACTCCCGCGGCGTACACGGCCGAGCCCCAGCCGGTCGGTACGCCACAGCCGACGAGCGCGGCGATCTCGAACGGGATGTCGTCGGCCAGCGGGATGCACGCCCACTCGGAAACCACGGCGTACTGCGAAAAAGTGCCCAGCGTGCAGAAGCCGCCGAGGTCCTCGCCGTCGAGGTGGAAGCGGAACGTGCCGTCGAGGAACATGCCCGTGGAGGCGTTGAGCCCCTTCTCGCACATGTTCTGGTGCCCGGTCGAGCAGGGGCGGCACGCCCCGCACGCCGGGATGTAGGAGCACACGATCCGGTCGCCGGGCTTGACCCGCCGCACGTGCGGGCCGACCGACTCGACGATGCCGGCGCCCTCGTGCCCGCCGACGACGGGCAGCCGCACCGGCGCGTCGCCGCGGGTGATGTGGTCGTCGGAGTGGCACATCCCCGCCGCGTGGAACCTGACCCTGACCTCGTGCGCCTTCGGCTCGTCGAGCTGCAGGTCGACGATCTCCCAGGGGGTGTGCGCCTTGCGGGTGATCGCGGCGCGCGTCGTGATCGGCATGTCTGGGAACCCCTTTCAGTGTTCGTGGACGATGACGCCGCGGATGTTCTTGCCGTCCAACATGTCCTGGTAGCCCTGGTTGACTTCTTCGAGCTTGTAGCGGCGCGTGATCAGCTCGTCGAGCTTCACGTCGCCCGAGCGGTACAGGCCCAGCAGGCGCGGCACGTCGTAGAGCGGGTTGCACGCGCCGAAGATCGCGCCCTGCACCCGCCGCTGGTAGCCGATCAGCATCCCGGCCGGCAGGTCGAGCTGGCCCGGCCCGACCGCGGTGATCGTGACCTTGCCGGACTTGCCGACGACGTTGACCGCGTTCGTGATCACCTCGTCGGACAGGATGCCGACCGTGATCAGCGCGTGGTCCGCCAGCTGGCCCCAGGTGGTCTCGACCACGAAGTCGTGGGCTTCCTTGGCATCGGCGAACGTGTGGGTCGCCCCGAACACCTTCGCCATGTCCCGCTTGAACTCCACCGGGTCCACCACCACGACGTTCTTCGCCCCGGCGTACCGCGCGCCCTGCACGGCGTTGCTCCCGACGCCACCGGCGCCGTAGACCACGACCGTCTCGCCCGGCCGGACGCCGGCCGCGTACACCGCGGTGCCCCAGCCCGTCGGCACGCCGCAGCTGACGAGCGCGGCCACGTCGAACGGGATGTCGTCCGGGATCTTGATGACCGAGTACTCCGACAGCACCGCGTACTGCGAGAACGTACCGAGCACGCACAGCCCGCCGTAGTCCTCGCCGTCGCGGTGGAAGCGGAACGTCCCGTCCGCGAACTCGCCCGTCGAGGCGTTCTTGCCCTCGTCGCACAGGTTCTGGTGGCCCGTCGAGCAGTAGCGGCACTTGCCGCACGCGGGGATGAACGAGCACACGACGTGGTCGCCCACCTCCACCCGCGTCACGTCGGCGCCCACGGCCTCGACCACCCCGGCGCCCTCGTGCCCGCCGACGACGGGGAAACGCATGCGCGCGTCGCCCTTCTGGATGTGGTCGTCGGAATGGCACAGGCCCGCGGCGTAGAACTTCACCCGAACCTCGTCGGCCTTCGGTTCGTCGAGCTCGAGATCGACGATTTCCCAGGGGCGCCGGGGTTCCCGGCAGATCGCGGCCCGCGTAGTGATCATCTGGCTCCCCGTTCATCCGGCAGTGGCTCAACAATCGCCCGCCGGTGTGACCGCGGCCATAGCCATTCCACCTCGCGAAAGGCGGGATCGGGGCCGGGACGAACGAAAAGGGCGCCCCGCAGGACGCCCTTTTCGCCGGATGAAAAAGCCGTCAGCTCGGCGCGTCGATCAGCCCCTCGCGGATGGCGAACAACGCGGCCTGCGTGCGGGACGGCAGCTGCAGTTTCGTCAGCACGTGGCTGACGTGCGTGCGGGCCGTCCGCTCGCTGATCGACAGTTCGGTGGCGATCTGCCGGTTGGACAGCCCCCGGCCCACGAGCGTGAGGATGGTGCGCTCGCGGGCGGTGAGGGCGGCCAGGCCCATCGGCGGGGACACCAGCTGCCGCGTGAGCCGCCCCGCCACGGCCGGGTCGAGGTGCACCTCGCCGCGTGCGGCGGCGCGGATGGCGGCGGCGACCTCGTCGGGGTCGGCGTCCTTGAGCAGGTAGCCCGCAGCGCCCGCCTGCAGCGCCGCGTGCACGCGTTCGGTCTCGCCGAAGCTGGTCAGCACGACCACGCGCACGTCCGGGTACTTGGCGACCACCGAGGCGAGCGCGGAAATCCCGTCCAGGCGCGGCATCAGCACGTCCATCAGCACCACGCGCGGCAGCCACCCCTGCGCCGCGAGCCGGGCGAGCGTCGCCAGCGCGTCCTGCCCGTCGGTGGCCTCCGCGACCACCTCGATCCCCTCGGCGCTCTCCAGGTACGCGGCCAGCCCGCGCCGCACCACGGCGTGGTCGTCGACGACCATGACGCCTATCTGGTCTCGCCCGCCCGTCACCCGGCCACCACCCCCGGTCGAGGCGCTCTGCGCCGCTGTGAAATCCGCCGCGATCAATGCTCCTCCGGCACCGTCATCCGCACCAGCACCCGGCAGCCGCCGGCGGTGTTCCCGATCTCCATCGTCCCGTTCCACTGCTGGGCGCGCTCGCGCATCGACACCAGCCCCAGTGCGTGCGGACGGGGCGTGCCCGCCAGGCCCACCCCGTCGTCCCGCACCTCCAGCGTCAGCCTGCCGTCCGTCACCGCAACCGAAACGACGGCCGAGGTCGCCTGCGCGTGCTTGACCACGTTGTGCAGCGCCTCCTGCACGATGCGGTACACGTCGTCCTGCAGTTCCGTGGGCAGCTCGGGCAGCTCGTCGGCGATGATCCGGATCCGCACTCCGGATGCCGCCTGCAGCGACTCGGCGAGCGTGCGGACGGCACCCACCAGGCCGCGGCCGGCCAGTTCGAGCGGGTGCAGTTGCAGGACCAGCCCGCGCAGGTCGGCCAGCGCGTTCTGGGCGAGGCCGAGCAGTTCGTCCGCGACACCCCGCACCTGGTCCGGGGTCGCGCTGCCGACCTGGGCCCGCAGCGCCTTGGCGTGCATGCGCATGGAGAACACCTGCTGCACCACGGAATCGTGCAGCTCGCGGGCGAGGCGGGCGCGTTCCTCCAGCCTCGCCTCGTGGCGGGAGCGGGCCAGCAGCTCCGCGGAGTCGACGGCCATCGCGGCCTGGTCGGCCATCGCGTCGAGGAACTCCAGCGTCTCGTTGCCCGGGTCCTCGCCCGGCGAGTAGAACGCGTTGAGGACGCCGACCGCGCGGCCCCGCACGACGAGCGGGACGGCGACGAACGTGTCCCAGTCCGGGGCGCCCATGATCGCGTGCAGCGGTTCCCAGCGGGGGTCGGCGAGGACGGCGGCCTTGCGGTGCGGCACGACGATGCGCCGGTGGGACTGGTAGGCCTCGACGAACATCAGGCGCGCGCCCAGCTTGCGGCACGCCTCCAGCCGCTCGGCGAAGTCGTCGGCGTCGGTGAAACCCGCCTTCCCGACGACGCGCATCGTGCCCCGCTCGACACGCAGGATCTGGACCGCCGAGATGTGCGTGGCCTGCACGACCTCACGCGCGACGACGTCCAGCGTCACGCTGAGCGACGCCGCGTCGGCCACGCTCGACGCCGCACGCGCGATCGCCGCGAGCCTGCGCTGCCGCCGCCCGACGTCGTCGACCCCGCCGCCGTCGCCCGGCGGACGGCCACATCCCGGGCAGACCACCGCCACCTTCGTCACCACTTCCGTCACGCTGGACCCCTTCGTGCAGCGTCCTCCCGCACCGCCGTGGTGCGGGACTTCCCGGCGGCCCCAGTCTGTGCAGGTGGTTCGGGTGGCCGCAAGGGGGCGCGCGGGTGTTTCTGGGTGCGCCCCGGCGTCCCGTCCCGGATCAGGCGCGACAAATGTCGCGAGTGGCCCGTGGCAATGCACGGAAAACGGCCGCGGGCGGCTGCCCGGGCCGTGCCCGGTGTCCCACAATCGAGCCATGCCGCCGTCCGCCCCGCACTCGTCGGCGACTTCCGCCCTGCTGGAGGCACTTCGGACGGCGATCTACCAGGGTGAGCTGCCGCCGGGGCAGCGACTGGTCGAGGCGGAGCTGGCGAAGCGGCACGGCGCCTCGCGGGGCACCGTCCGCGAGGCGATCGCCTTGCTGAGCAACGAAGGTCTCGTCGCGAGGGAACGCAACCGCGGTGCCCACGTGCGTCCCGTCCCGCTCGCGGAGGCCGTGGAGATCACCGAGGTCAGGGCCGTATTGGAAGCCCTGTGCGCCGCCAAGGCGGCCGAAGCGGCGACCGCGGCCGAGCGCCGCCAGCTGCGGGTGATCGAACGCAAGCTGCGTGAAGCGGCGGACCCCGCCGACTCGGTGGCGTACGCGCGGCTGAGCCAGCAGATGCACGTCCGGCTGCGGGAGATGGCCAGGCAGAGCACGGTCGCCGCGATCCTCGAACGGCTGCGGTACCAGAGCGTGCGGTACCAGCTGCACGTCGCACTGCTACCGGGCCAGGCGGCGCAGGGCACGCGGAACCACGTGCGCGTCATCGAGGCGGTGTGCTCCCACAACGCCGAGGAGGCGGAAGCCGCGATGCGCGAACACTGGGAAGCGGTAGCGACCGCACTACGGCGCCTGGTGGAGGTGAACACCGCAGGCCCGTGACTGGACACCGGGGCAGCACCCACGCCACGCAACCCGGCGATGCGAAGCGAGCAGGGCCCACCGCCCACACCCACCCCCGCCCCGATCCCCAGCCGCACTTACGGCCGATCTGGCGTGTCAAGGGTGGCGCAGCCATCGCGAAGCGACGCCGCAGGCGCCCTTTACACGCCAGATCGGCCGGGACACTCAAAGATCGGGGCGGGGGTGGGCCCACAAGAAAGGGCGCCCAGCGCCCGAACGCAAGGAGCCCACATGGAAACCGACCACCTGAAAGCCATCGACGTCCACACGCACGTCCAGCGCTCCACCCACGCCACCCCGGACACCCCCAGCGAAGCCCTGACCTCGATGGCCCAGTACTTCAGAACAACCCCCAAGAGCTACACGGTGGACGAACTGGCCGCCTTCTACCGGGACCAGAACATGGCCGCCGTGACGTTCACCGTCGACGTCAAGGACGCCCCCGAGAACCCCGGCCAGCCGACCAACGAGGAGATCGCCGAGCGGGCGCACGCGAACTCCGACGTGCTGATCCCGTTCGCCAGCGTGGATCCCGCCCGTGGCGCCGAGGGTGTCCGGTGGGCACGGCGGCTGATCGAGGAGCACGGCGTGCGCGGGTTCAAGTTCCACCCCACCGCGCAGGCGTTCCAGCCCGACGACCGCGCCGTGTACCCGCTGTACGAGGTGATCCAGGAGGCCGGGCTGCCCGCCTTGTTCCACACGGGCCAGACCGGCGCCGGGGCGGGGCAACGTGGCGGGGGCGGGCTGAAACTGCGTTACTCCAACCCGATCTACCTCGACGACGTGGCCGCCGACTTCCCCGACCTGACGATCATCATGGCGCACCCGTCGTTCCCCTGGCAGGAGGAGGCGATCTCGGTCGCCCTGCACAAGCCGCTCGTCTACATCGACCTGTCGGGCTGGTCGCCGAAGTACTTCCCGCCGATCCTGGTGCAGTACGCGAACACGCTGCTGAAGGACAAGGTGCTGTTCGGCACCGACTTCCCGATGCTCACGCCGGAGCGCTGGCTGGCGGACCTGGAGAAGACCGGGATCCGCGACGAGGTGAAGCCGAAGCTGTTCAAGGAGAACGCGATCCGCGCGCTCGGCCTGGGGTGACGTGGAAGGCCCCGGTTCCCGGCGGGGCAGGGGACGGACTCCGCCGGGAACCGGGCCGCTCAGGTGCCCGGCGGGAGCGTCTCACCCAGGAAGACGCCGCCGCGCGCCAGGCGCTGCTGCAGCACACGCACATCGATGTCACCGGCCGAAACGCGGTCCAGCGCGAGGTCCGCCGCCACACCGGCCGCCTCCCCCATCGCGAAACACGGGCCGGTCACGCGGGCCGAGGACTGACCCCCGTGGGTCATCGACGCGCACCGGCCGACGACGTAGAGGTTGCGGATCTTCTCGGGCACGATCATCCGGAACGGCAGCTGGTTGAACCCACGGGGATTTTCCCCGCGCTGCCACCGGAATTCGACGGTACCCGCGACATGCGCTTCGACGGGCCAGCCGTTGACGCCGATGGTGTCGTCGAAGTCCGCGCAGTCCAGCACGTCGTCCTCGGACAGCTGGTAGCGCCCCACGATCCGCCGGGTCTCGCGGATGCCGATCTGCGGGGCGATGTCGACGATGTAGGACTCGCGGAATCCGGGCGTGCGGTCGCGGATGAACGAGAACGCGTCCCACGCCTGCGCCCTGCCCTGCAGCTCACCGCGGGTCAGCTGGTCGACGTCCGTGCCGTCGATCGCCCCACCGTCCTCAGTGGACAGCTGGGTCAGGTTCGCCCGCCACTCCAGCGGGTTGCGCTGCGGCCGGACGATGGGCTTCTTGCGCGGGAAGTGGTGCGTGCCGGCCTGCTCCGCCTCGTTCATCAGGCGCTCGACCGTCTTCCACGGCGCCGGGCCCGCCGCCGCCACGTCCACCCCGTTGAGCCGGAACATCAGCGACGGGTACAGCATCCCGTCCACCGGCGGGGACTTCTCGAACGGCGCACCGGCCCACGCGGCGACGTCGCCGTCGCCGGAGCCGTCGATGAACATCCGCCCGCGCACGGCCATCCGCCCGGACTTCGACTCCACGAGCACCGAGTCGATCGTGTCCTCGTCGGCCATGACGACGCCGGCGGCCATGGCGTGGAACAGGATCCGGGCACCGGAGGACACGAGCAGGTCGTCCAGCGCGATCTTGTACGCGGAGATGTCGAACGCCTGCGCCTGGATGCCGTCGTTGATCGTCAGGTGCGGCTGGTTGAGGCCGTCGAGCTTCTCCAGCCGCCCGAGCAGTTCGTCGGCCAGCCCGCGGATGACGCGGTGGTGCTCCCCGTGGATCTTCGCGTGCAGCCCGCAGAACGTGCTCAGCCCGCCCGCCGTGCCCGCGCCGCCGAGGAAGCCGTACCGCTCGATGAGCAGCGTGGACCGGCCGGTGCGGGCGGCCGCCGCGGCGGCCATCAGCCCGGCGGGACCGCCACCCACCACGACCACGTCGAACTCGCCGTAGAGCGGGGTGCGGCGCGGCGGTTCTTCGACGGTGCGGGAACTCATGCGCCCAGCCAAACACGCCGTGGCCCCGCTTGGGAACGACCGTCGAGCGAAGAGCGGACCGGGACCGCGCCGCCGCGGTCACCCCGCCTGCGTCGTTTGACGTATTTCTCGCTCGCGGCAGGGGGTGAACGCCCTCGCCGGCCGCATACTCCCACAGGTGAAGACCACAGCGGCCGTCCTATGGGAGTACGGCAAGGACTGGGAAATCGAAGAACTCGAACTCGACGAACCCCGCGAGGGCGAGGTCCTGGTGCGCCTCGCGGCCTCCGGGCTGTGCCACTCCGACGAGCACGTGCGGGTCGGGGACCTGCCACTGGAAGCGCTGCCCGGCATCGGCGGGCACGAGGGCGCGGGCGTGGTGGAACGCGTCGGGCCCGGTGTGTCCAAGGTGCGCGAGGGCGACCACGTCGTGCTCAGCTTCATCCCCGCGTGCGGACAGTGCACCTGGTGTGCCGCCGGGCACCAGAACCTGTGCGACGAGGGCGCCGGCCTGACCGTGGGCCTGCAGCGCGACGGGACCGCGCGCCACCACGTGCGGGGCCACGACGCCCGCCTGATGTGCCTGCTCGGCACGTTCTCGCCGTACACGGTGTGCAGCGAGAACTCCGCGATCCGCATCGACGACGACCTCCCGCTGGACAAGGCGGCGCTCATCGGCTGCGGGGTCACCACGGGCTGGGGCACGGCCGTCTACGGCGGCCAGGTGCGGGCCGGGGACACCGTCGTGGTGCTCGGCGTCGGCGGTGTGGGCGCGAACGCCGTGCAGGGCGCCCGGATCGCCGGCGCGACCCGGATCCTCGCGATCGACCCCGGGGAGTTCAACCGCGAGCAGGCCAGGCGCTTCGGTGCGACGCACACCTTTGCGTCCACAAAGGACGCTCTGGAGGTGCTGCCGGACATGACGCGGGGGCGACTGGCGGACAAGGCGCTGATCACCGTCGACACCGCGACGCCGACGATCATCGCCGACGCGATCTCGATCGTCGGCAAGCTGGGCAGGGTGGTGCTCACGTCGCTGGCGCCGGTCGCCTCGCGGCAGGTGGAGCTGCCGATGTTCGAGCTGACCGCGTACGAGAAACAGGTCGTGGGCTGCCTGTTCGGCCACGCGAACCCCCGTGCGGACGTGCCGAAGCTGCTCGAGCTGTACCGGCAGGGCGAACTGCTGCTGGACGACCTCGTCACGCGCACCTACACCCTCGACCAGGTCAACGACGGGTACGCGGACATGCGGGCGCACCGCAACATCCGCGGGCTCATCCGCTACTGAAGGGACAGCATGGAGTTCCTGGTACGCCAGCAGAACAACGCCGACCCGGAGCGCCGCGAGGCGCTCCGGCCGCGTGAGCGCGCCCGCGCGCAGGAGCTGCGGGACGCGGGCATCCTCGTGAAGCTGTGGCGCGTGCTCGGTTCGACGGACTCGATCGCGCTGTACGAGGCGCCGGACGCCGACGCGCTGCACGAGGCGTTGTACTCCCTGCCGATGGCGCCGTGGATGCGGTTCCAGGTGGAGCCGCTCGTCACGCACCCGCAGGAGAAAAGCCTTCCGCCACGCGAAAAAGGCGCTTGACCCTGGGCCCGGTGACGGCCGGTTCACCTACGTTGGCAGGAGAAGATCGACAGGACGGGAAGAGCCATGCGCACGCGAGCCGCGATCATCCGGGAGACCGGGAAGCCCTGGGAGGTCACGGAACTGGAGCTGGACGACCCCCGCGAGGGTGAGGTCCGCATCCGGTTCGCCGTGTCCGGGATGTGCCACTCCGACGAACACCTGCGCACCGGCGACAGCGTCTCCAGGCTGCCGATCGTCGGCGGTCACGAAGGAGCGGGCGTCGTGGAGGCGACCGGCCCCGGCGTGACCCGCGTCCGGCCCGGCGACCGCGTGGTGTGCTCGTTCATCCCCGCGTGCGGCGTGTGCCGCTACTGCTCGACGGGCAGGCAGAACCTGTGCGACCAGGGCGCGGAGATGGCCACGGGGCTGCTGCCCGGTGGCGGGTTCCGCTTCCACGACGACGCGGGCGAGGACCTCGGCGGGTTCTGCATGCTGGGCACCTTCGCCGAGCACGCGGTGGTTTCCCAGGCCTCGTGCGTGAAACTGGACGACGACATCCCGTTCGAGGTCGCCGCGCTCACCGGCTGCGGGGTGCCGACCGGCTGGGGTTCGTCGGTCTACGTGGCGGGCGTCCGCGCCGGGGACACGGTGGTCGTCTTCGGCTGCGGCGGCGTCGGCTCGAACGCCGTGCAGGGCGCGGCCTACGCGGGCGCCAAGAACATCGTCGTCGTGGACCCGGTGCCGTTCAAACGGGGCAAGGCGGAGGAGTTCGGCGCGACGCACGTGTTCGCCGACGCGGCGTCGGCGCACGAGGCGGTGGTCGAGCTGACCCGGGGGCAGCTCGCCGACCACGCCATCTGCACCGTCGGCGTGCTCACCGCCGAGGTCGTCTCGCAGGCCACCGCGATCGTCGGTAAGGACGGCCAGGTCACCGTCACGTCGGTGGGCCGCACGGGTGACGTGCACGTCCAGCTCGCCGCGAACGGGCTGCTCGTCGGCTACCAGCGGCGCGTGCAGGGCCACGTGTTCGGCAAGTGCAACCCGCTGTACGACATCCCGAAGCTGCACGGCCTGTACCGGGCCGGGCGGCTCAAGCTCGACGAGCTGATCACCCGCCGCTACCCGCTGGACGAGATCAACCAGGGGTACGCCGACCTCGACGAGGGCCGGATCATCCGCGGCATCGTCGTCCACGGGCAGTGACGGTGCGGTGGTGGCCCGGCGGCGCGGCCGGGCCACCGGGGTCACCAGCGGTCCTGCATCGTCCCCACGTGCTCGGCGACGGTGACGGGCATCGCGGTCAGCGCCAGCACCTCCTCGACAGTGAAGCCCGCGGCGGTCTCGTCGAGCCGGAAACCCCCGTCCGTCCTGGTGAGCAGCGCGAGATCGGTGACGATGGTGTCGACGCAGCCCGGCGCCGTCAGCGCGAACTCGCACTGCTCGACGAGCTTCGGGCGCCCCTGGGAGTCGGTGTGCTCCAGCAGTGCGACGACCTGCCGCGCGCCCACCGCCAGGTCCATCGCGCCGCCGATACCGCCGCCCGTCATCGTGGGCAGCGTCCAGTTGGCGAGGTCGCCCGCCGCGGACACCTGGTAGGCGCCCAGCACGACCGCGTCCAGCCGTCCCGAACGCGCGATCTCGAACGACGTCACACTGTCGAAAAAGGACGCTCCCGGCCGCAGGCCGACGAAATAGCCGCCGGCGTCGTGCACGTCCGGGTCGAACGAGTCGTCGCGGATGATCGCGCCGTAGCGCAGGATGCCGTTCTCGCTGTGCAGCGCGACGGGGCGGTCGCCGACGAAGTCGGACACGAGGGTCGGCAGCCCGGCGCCGAGGTTGACGGTCGCCCCGTCGGGCAGCAGCGCCGCCGTGCGCCGGGCCATTCCCGCCCGCGTCAGCGCGGGCTTGCCGCCGTACTCGCGTGCGCTGTCCGCGGCGCGGCTCGGCCGCATCGGCAGGTTCCGCACGTCGAGCTGGACGGTGCTGCGCACGACGCGGCTGACGAACACGCCGGGGAGGTCGATCTCCTCGGGCGCCAGCTCGCCCACGCCGACGATCTCGTCGACCTCCGCGATCGTCACGCGCGCCGCCTTCGCGAAGCTGACGTTGAAGTTCCGGCTCCCGCCACGCAGCTGGAGGTTCCCGGACGCGTCGGCGCGGTGCGCCCTGACGAACGCGTAGTCGGGGCGGATCGCGGTTTCGAGGATGTGCGGCCTGCCGTCGAAATGACGCACGTCCTTGCCCTCGGCGATGGCGGTGCCGACGCCGACGGGCGTGTAGAACGCGGGGATCCCCGCGCCACCGGCCCGCATCCGCTCGACGAGCGTGCCCTGCGGGACCATTTCCAGCTCCATGGTCCCGGCCCGGATCTGGCGCTCGGCCTCGGACACGATGCCGGGCCGCGCCGAGAAACACGTGACGAGGCGGGCGATCTGCTTGCCCTCGGCGAGCAGGTGGGCGGTCGGCGTGCCGGGCTGGCCGAGCCCGTTGCAGTACACGGTGAGCCCGCTCGTGCCGAGTTCGTGCAACGCCACGATGAGGCTGGAGGGGAACCGGTGCGCCACCCCGAAACCGGCGACCGCGATGCTCGCCCCGTCGGGAATGTCGCGGACCGCTTCGGCGGGCGTCACCATGACCTTGTCCATGAGGCCTCCAGCTGGCGGAAGAATGTCAACAAAAATGTTGACAATAAATTCTACAACGGCGATTCTCGATCAGCCAGCCCCGAAGGAGCGTGCTCAATGAAGATCGTGGTGGCGAAGGTTTCCGAGTTCCCGCCAGGAGACCGGCGCATCGTGCAGGTCGGGAAACGCTCGATCGGCGTCTTCCGGATCGGCGAGAGGTTCTACGCCCTCAACAACTACTGCCCGCACCAGGGCGGGCCGCTGTGCCTCGGCCGCACGGCGCCCACGACCTCCTCCAGCAGGCCCGGCGAGTACACCGTGAACGAGGACGTGTTCGTCGCCTGTCCCTGGCACGGCTGGGAGTACGACGTCACGACCGGCCAGTCCTACCTGGGGCCCGGCGAAACCCCGGTGCGCAGCTACGGCGTTTCCGTGGCACCCGGTGAAGCACTGGGCGGGGACGTGAAGTTCCCGGACCGGGTGCCCGGCCCGTATGTGGCGGAGACCTTCGAAGTGCACGTGGAAGACGACTACGTGGTGGTCGACACGACCGCCCGGCAGGCAGTGAGGTGACCATGACGACCACCGAGAGCCGGCAGCGGACCGCCGTTGTCGACGCCGACATCCACCCGACGATCCCGGCGGCGAACCTCGCGGCGCGGTTGCCCGAGCCGTGGCGCACGCGGTTCCAGACGTTCGGCACGCGCGTCGCCCCGCCGCCCGCGATCTACCCGCGCGTGCGCAACGGCGGCATGCGCCTGGACTCCTACCCCGCCAACGGCATCCCCGGCAGCGACCTCGGGCTGATCCGCGAGCAGCTGCTCGACGCCTACGGCATCGGCTACGGCGTGCTGATCCCCTTGCAGGCGCACAGTTACGGCGCCGAGCAGCCGGAGTACGCGCAGGCGCTGTGCCACGCGCTGAACGAAAGCATCCGCGAGGACTTCCTCGACCCCGAGCCGCGGCTGGTGAGCAGCCTGTGCGTGCCGCACGAGTCGCCGGAGCTGTCCATCGCGGAGATCGAGCGCTACGCCGACGACCCGCGGTTCGTTCAGGTGCTCTTCCCCGGCGGGCCGGAAACCGTGCTGGGCCACCAGAAGTACCTGCCGATCTACCGCGCGGCGGCGGAGGCCGGGCTGCCCGTCGCGATTCACCTCGGCGGCATCGAGCAGCACCGCGGGGACGGCTGGCCGTCGTTCTACCTGGAGCACCACTGCTGGTTCGGCAACGGCATGGCGATGCTGGCCGCGAACCTGATCCTCGAAGGCGTGTTCGAGCAGGTGCCGGACCTGCAGATCGTGCTCGTCGAAGGCGGCATCGCGTGGTCGGCCCCGCTGATGTGGAGCCTCGACGAGGCGTGGTCGCTGCTGAGTGCCGACGTGCCCCGGTTGCAGCGCAAGCCTTCCGAGTACTTCCGCGAGCACTTCTGGTTCAGCACGCAGCCCATCGAGGAGCCGCCGAACCCGAAGCACCTCGGGATGGCGCTGGCGCAGACCGGGATGACCGACCGGATCATGTTCGCCTCCGACTACCCGCACTGGGACTTCGACTCGCCCACGACGGCGCTGCGTGAGCTGCCCAAGGAGCTGCGCGAGGAGATCATGAACGAGAACGCCTACCGGCTCTACCGGAACCTGGAGCGCCCGTGACCGAGCACATCGACACCGACGTCCACTGCGCGCCGGCCTCGCTGGAGGCGCTGTTCCCGTACCTGGACAGCTACTGGCGCGAGTACGTGACCGAAGCGAACATGAAGCTGTCGCCCACCTTCGGCGGCGCGTACCCGCCGGGCGCACCCACGTCCGCGACGCCGGAGTCCCGCGCGGCGGGCACCTTCCCGCCCGACAACGTCGAGGCGATGCGCAAGCAGGTGTTGGACCGGGACGGGCTGCGGTACGCGATCCTCAACTGCGTCACGTCGTTCGACATCAGCCACAACCCGTACTACGAGAACGCGCTCACCCGCGCGGTCAACGACTGGCTGCGCACGGAGTGGCTCGACCAGGACGACCGGCTGCGGGCGTCGATGGTGATCCCGACGATGGACACCGATGCCGCGATCGCCGAGATCGAGCGCCTCGGTCCCGACCGCCGGTTCGTGCAGGTGCTGTTGCCCATCCGCGGGCAGGACGTGCGCTACGGCAACAAGCGCTTCCACCCGGTGCTGGCGGCGGCGGCGCGGCACGGGCTCGTCGTCGGGCTGCACGCGTGGGGCCGGATTTCGAGTTCTCCCACGCCGACCGGGTTCGCCCACACCTACGTCGAGGACTACCTCAGCAACTCGCAGATCGTGCAGGCGCACGTGGTGAGCCTGATCGCGGAGGGCGTGTTCCGCGACCAGCCGGAGCTGAAGATCTGCCTGAGCGAGTGCGGGTTCTCGTGGCTGCCCTCGCTGCTGTGGCGGTTCGACAAGGAGTGGCGCTCGGTGTGGCGCGAGGTGCCGTGGATGCGGGAGTCGCCCGCGGAGTACTTCTACCGGCACTTCCGCTCGACGACCGAGCCCGCGCAGCTGCCCCCGGACGACGGGCAGCTGGCGGAGCTGATCGAGATGATGCGGGCGCCGGAGTTCCTCATGTACGCCAGCGACCATCCGCACGACCACGGGCCGGGCGGGCAGCGCCTGCTGGGTGCCCTGGACGCCGATGCCCAGGCCGCCGTGCGGTACGGCAACGCGGCGGCGTTCTACCGGTCCTGACGGCGGGTGCGGGCGGCGGGAGCGAGAATGGCCGGATGCCCGACCAGCCGAACCCCTCCCCCGTCCGCACCCGCAACCGCTGGGGCGAGGGCGAGCGCCTGCGCGGCGAGATCCTGGCCGCCGCGAGCCGCCTGCTGTCCGGTCTCGGCGGTGAGGACGGGCTGACGATCCGCGGGGTCGCCAGGGCGGCAGGCATCGCCCCGGCCAGCATCTACCAGCACTTCGCCGACCGTGCCGCGCTGGTCAGGGGCCTGCGCGAGCACGAGTTCGCGCGGCTCCGGTCGCTGATGCGGGAGGCCGACGCGCGGCCACCGGAACACGACGTGGTGGCCCGGGTGCGGGCTCAGCTGCACGCCTACTGCGCGTTCGCCATCGACAACCCCGGGCACTACCGGCTCATGCTCAGCGGGCGCTCCCCCGCCGAGGGCTCGCCACGCGGTCCGCTGGCCGACGTCTTCGCCGCGCTCACGGAGGCGTTCGAACGCTGCGCCGCCGCCGGGCACACCCTGCGGATCCCCAGCGATCGCGCCGCCGTCATCGTGTTCGTCGGCGCGCACGGGCGCGTGGCCCTGCTGCACAGCAATCCCGGCGGCCCCGGGGCACCGGCGGTGCGGAGCTTCGTCGACGAGCTGGTGGCGCTCGTCTTCGCGTGAACGCGTTGCTCCGGGCGTGTGGTCTCCTTCGACAACCTCCCCCACAGTTGCCTAACATCTGTTCGACAAGTAACCGAACAACCGTTTGGGAACTGTGCGGCAGGAGGCCCGATGACCGAGGCACCCAGCTTCCCCATGACCCGGCGCTGCCCGCTCGACCCGCCCCCGAGCTGTCCCGGCTGTGCGAGGAGGCACCGGTCACGAGGGTCCGGCTGTGGGACGGCAGCACCCCCTGGCTGGTCACGCGATACGAAGACGTGCGCGCGATGCTGCGCGACCCGAGGGTCAGCGCCGACAGCGACCGGCCCGGCTACCCCCACGTGACCCCCGGCATCGCGGCGCGGCGACGGCGGGCGAAGACCTTCATCAACCAGGACGATCCCGGGCACGCCGCCGGGCGGCGCCTGCTCACCGCCGACTTCACGGTGCGGCGCGTCGAGGCGCTGCGCCCCCGGATCCAGCGGATCGTCGACGAACTCGTCGACGACCTGCTCGCCGGACCCCAACCGGCCGACCTCGTCGAGGCGCTCGCGTTGCCGGTGCCGTCGCTGGTGATCTGCGAGCTGCTCGGCGTGCCCTACGCGGACCGGGCGTTCTTCCACGGCATCAGCAAGCTGCTGGTCTCGCGCGACGCCACCCCGGAGGCGTCGGTCGCGGCCGCGGAGGAGCTGCTGGACTACCTGGGCGGGCTGGTCGAGCGCAAGGCCGCCGACCCGGGCGACGACCTGCTCAGCAGGCTCGCCGTGGCACAGTTCCGCACCGGGAAGCTGACCCGGCGCGAGATCGCCGCGATGGGCCAGCTGCTGCTCGTCGCGGGGCACGAGACGACGGCCAACATGATCGCGCTCGGCACCGTCGCGCTGCTGACACATCCCGGGCAGCTCGCGGAGCTGCGGGCCAGCGAGGACCCGGAGTTCGTCGCCAACGCCGTCGAGGAGCTGCTGCGGTACCTGACGATCGTCCACTCAGGACGACGGCGCGTCGCAACGGAGGACCTGGAGCTGGGCGGGCAGCTGATCCGCGCGGGCGAGGGCCTCATCGCGGCGACCGACGCGGCGAACCGGGACGAGACGGCCTTCCCCGGCGCGGACTCGCTCGACCTGCACCGCGCGGCCCGGCACCACGTGGCGTTCGGCTACGGCGTGCACCAGTGCCTCGGCCAGCCGCTGGCCCGGGTCGAGCTGCAGGTCGTCTACGGCACGCTCTACCGCCGCGTTCCGACGCTCGCGCTGGCCGTCCCGGCCGGGGAGTTGCGCTACAAGCACGACATGCTCGTCCACGGCGTGCACGAACTGCCCGTGACCTGGTGACGTGCCAGTGCGGCTAACCTGCTCGTATGCGTCGTGACGGGAACCCGGAGTTCATCGAAGCGCTGGCCCGCGGGCTGGACGTGCTCCGCTGCTTCGAACCGGGCCGGGCGTCGATGACGCTCAGCGAGGTCGCCGCCGCGGCGGAGCTGGCCAGGCCCACCGCGCGCCGCATCCTCATCACCCTGGAGCAGCTCGGCTACGTCCGCAACGACGGCGGCGCGTTCTCGCTGACGCCGCGGGTGCTGGAGCTGGGCATGGCCTACATCGGCTCGGTGAACCTGTGGGACCTGGCGCACCCGCACCTGCGGGAGCTGGTCCGGCAGACCGGCGAGTCGTGCTCGATCGCGCAGCTCGACGGCTCCGACGTGGTGTACGTGGCGCGAGTGGCGGTGCCGAAGCTGGTCACGCTCGCGGTCACCATCGGCACCCGGTTCCCCGCGCCGGCCACGTCGCTGGGCAAGGTGCTGCTCGCCGCGCTGAGCCCCGGCGAGCTGGACGCCGCGCTCGCCGAACCGAGCCGGGCCGGGGTCACCTCCCGCTGGCAGCCCGGCCGGGCGGAGCTCGACGCCGAGCTGCGGGAGGTGCGGGCCCGCGGCTGGGCCGCCACGGACGAGCAGCTGGCGCTGGGCATCCGCTCGGTGGCGGCGCCGATCCGCGACGGCGACGGCCGCGTGGTGGCGGCGGTGAACGTCAACGCCCACGCGGCCGAGACGTCCATGGAGACGCTCGTGGACCACCACCTGCCGCTGCTGCTGCACGCGGCGAGCGCGATCGGCGCGGACTGGGCGGCGTGGCACAACCGTCCACTGGAGACGGTCGTCGAGGGCTGAACCCCTTACCGCGCTGGGGTTCTGACAACGGCTCGTGACCGTCCATCGAGGACGAGCCGGATCACCCCGCACTCGCATCGCAGGTAACGGACCTCGCCCTCGGAGGTGGGGTGGCGGGAGATCACCCGCTCGCGGCAACCGTGGTGTTCACTGACCATGCCCCCAGCATGAAGTAAGGACGTTGTGCAGTTCAATGCTTACACTGGGGGCATGCAGTTCACGCCTTACGGAGGGGTCGCCGCGCAGCTGGCCGCCGCCCTCGTCAACGCGGCCCCCGGCGCGACGACCGCCACCTACGAGGACCTCATCGAGACCTACGACTACCGCGGCACGTCCCCGGTCACGCCGGCGGAGGCGGCCGAGCTGACGGCGTGGGCGGGGCGGCTGCGCCCGGTGTTCTCGGAGCCGGCTCTGCAGCCGCGGGTGGACCTGGTGAACGAGCTGCTGGCCGTGGTGGCCGCCCGCCCGTACCTCTCGCAGCACCACGACCGCCCGCCGCACTTCCACTACGCGGCCGAGGACGCGCCGACGGTGCAGCGCATCAAGGCCTACACGATCATGGGAGTGGGCCACGTCCTGTGCGACGATCCACAACGGATCGGCTCCTGCGGCCGCCCGGGCTGCGCGACGGTGTTCGTGGACACCTCCCGCAACGGACGGCGCCGCTTCTGCTCACCGGAATGCGCGAACCGCGCCCATGTCGCGGCACACCGGCGAAGGCAAAAGGCCGGGACGGCTTGAGGCCCGGCGCGGAGCTGGATCTTCCGGCGAAAGCCGGGCACCCGGTGCGCCGGGGCGGCAGCAGGCCGGGATAGTGGACGACGCGTTCGGGGACGCGTGCGGAACCGCGGCGGAGGGCCCCGCGTCGGAGCAGCAGGCGCCGCACCCCGCGCGCCGCCTCGCACCCGGGGACGACGACCACTTCGACCAGAACTCGATGCTGTGCCGCTGACCACTCCGCTCACACCGCCGGGGCGGCGCTCACACCCGCCAACCGGGCACTGGCCAAGGACGCCGTGCCGGGCGATGGGGACGAGCCGTGGTTCGACAAGAGCCGGGTCGGTGGGGACCGGAGTCCGGAGGAGACCCGTAAGGACCTCGACGTATGACCGAACCCAGTCCCGCCCGGCGGCGGGCCGCGGAGAAGATCTTCGCCCACGAGGAACGCCTTGCGGCACAGCGGTACGAGCGCGAGGTTCGCCCCGGTTTCCGGGAACGGGTCGAGGAGCTGATGCGCGGCGAGTGGGGCGAGCCGGTCGCCGCGCTGCGCCTCGGCGACACCTCGCTGGGGTTCGAGGTGCCCGGCAGGCGCCTGGACGGCACGGTCAAGGGCAGGAAGCTCGTGCGGCGGTTCTTCTGGAACATCCTGCGTGGCGTCGCCGGCGGGGCGTGGGCCGTCTTCGCGCTGGTCAACGGCGCGGGCAGTGGCGGCGGACGATGGGGCAGCCCGTTCGAGCGGGAGATCCGCGTCAAGGGCCCGGCGAACGCGCTCGCCCTCGACCTCGCCGACCCGCTCCGGTCGGTGAAAGGGCCCTGGCTGGTGCTCTCCCGGTCGGCCGTCGCCGTCGTCGACAGCGGATCGGCCTACCTCGACCCCGCCGACGCGGCCCCGCTGCGGATCATCTGGCAGGCGCGGAAGCCACAGGCACCGGAGGTCGACGTCCACGGGCGCACCATCACCTGGCCCGACGGGTCGACCTTCCGGTTTCCCCTGCACAGCAGCGCCGAAGCACAGCGCCTCAGGTAGCGATGTCCGGGTACGGCAACGAAAAGTGCGCCAGCCGCTGCGCGTACTCGCGCTGGAAGGCCATCGGCTCGTCGTAGTCGCGTTCGAACATCGCGATGAACAGGGTCAGCGTGAGGAACGGGTGCGCGCCCAGCTCGAACAGCTTCGGGTAGTCGTGAGTGGACAGTGCCTCGCGCTCGACGTCTTCGAACCGCAGCCACGTCGAGCTCTCCCCGCCGTGGCAGTTGAGGATCACGTTGGCGCGCTCGGCCTCCCACCACCGCACCGTGCCCGCCGGGTCCTCGCGGTAGCGCTCGACGAGCTCCGGGTCGCGGTCGATCGTGTACAGGAACTTGTCCAGCAGGTACTTGCTCACCGCAGCCCTCCCGGGTACCAGGTGAAGTAGGCCTCCATCGTGTGGAACAGGTCGTAGGTGTCGACGTAGTCCACCCGCTGCCCCTCCCCCGCCACGCCCATCATCAGCATGAAGTCCATGAACCCGTGCGTCGCGTTGCCCGGCAGGTGCAGGCTCTCCAGCGTCACCTCGCCGAGGCACTTCTCGATGTCCCCGTTGGCGATCCAGTCCACGGCCTTGCGGTCGAACTCCGGATCCGGCCCGTGCGGCCCGGACTGCCGCGGCCCGCCCAGCTCCAGCGACAGGTGCCCGGTGCCGATCACCGCCACGCGCTGGTCCGACGGCCAGGACTCGATCAGCTGACGGATCGTCCGTCCCAACTGGACGAACCGCTTCGGCTGCGGCAGCGGCGGCGCGAAGATGTTGGTGTAGATGGGCACGATCGGCAGGTCGTTCTGCGGGCGCAGGGTGATGATCGGGCACGTGATGGAGTGGTCGATCCGCAGCTCGTTGGAGAACGCCAGGTCGAACCCGGCGTCCAGGCCCTCGCGCAGCACGTACTCCGACAGGTCCTCCTGTCCTTTGAGGACCATCCTGGGCAGCCCGAACTCGCGTTCCTCGTTGTACCAGTTGGCGTCGTAGACCGGGGCCTTGCCGACGAGGAACTGCGGCATGTTGTCCAGCCACAGCTGGTGGAAGTGGTCGGAGCCGACCATCACGAGCACGTCCGGCCGCGCCCGCGTCAGCGTCTCGCGGAACGCCTCGACCTTGCGCACCCACTCGTCGGCGAAGTCCGGGCGGTCCTCACCGGTCGCGGTGCTGGCGCGGTAGTAGAACGGGTGGTGGGTGGACGCGATCACCGCGACCAGTTGAGCCATCTCAGCCTCCGGACGGTTCGGGTGGCACGGACCGGTTGTTGAGGTCCACGGACAGGAAGATCTCGTTGGCGACCGGGTTGCGCAGCTCCTCGGCCAGCTGCCCGATGAGCCCCGCGGTGCGGGCGAGCAGGGCGAATCCACGCAGCAGCTCCAGTGGCAGCCCCAGGTCCGCGAGCGCGGCGCCGCAGACCCCGGCGCCGTTGAGCGGCAAGGTGCGGCCGAGCACCTGCGGGTGCACCCGCCCGATCGCCGCGAACAGCGACAGGTGCGGGCCGAACAGGTCCTCCTCGCGGGCGATCTCGAACAGCCGCGGCGTGCGCGGGTCGCCTTGCTTGTGCACGTGGTGACCGAGACCGGGGATGAGCTTTCCGGCTTCACGGCGGGCTTTCACGGTCTCCAGCGCGAGCGCGTCCCAGCCGGCCTCGTCCTCTGGATCCTCCACAGTGGACAGAACTTCGTGCAGGAAACGACCGCAGTCCTCGGTCACGCCGAGGAACCGCGAACCGCCGCCGAGCAGGCCCGCGGCGAGCGCGCCCTGCACCGAGTCGGGCGCCGACAGGTAGGTCAGCCGGGTCACGATCGCGGTCGGGGTGAAGCCGTGGTCCGCCAGCGCGGCGAGCACGGCCTCGAACACCCGCGTTTCCCCGGGCGAGGGGCGTCGCTGCGTGGCGAGCCAGAACGCCAGCTCACCGAAGGAAACGTTGCCCATCACGTCCCGCGCCAGGTCCTGCCCCAGCAACGTGATCTTGTCCAGCGAGGACGCGCCCAGCGCCGTCGGGTACTCCGTCATTCCTGCTGCTCCAGCCACTTGCGCAGTTCCGCCCCGTGCTCGTCGAGCTCGGGCGGCGGCAGCCGGTAGTCCACCGGCGTCTCGGAGAACCGGATCGGGTGCCGGGTCGTCGGCACTCCCCCGACCTCGACGACGGGGTCCAGCTCGAACCGTTCCGCCATCGCGAACCCCTGGTCGATCGTGTTGATCGGCCCGCACGGCACCCCGGCCTCGACGAGCAGGTCGAACCACTCCAGTGCGCCGCGTTTGCGCAGCTGCTCGGCGAGGATCGGGCGCAGCTCGTCGCGCCGCTCGGTGCGGTCGGCGTTGCGGGCGAAGCGCGGGTCGTCCGCGATCTCGGGGATGCCGAGCACCTCGCACAGCTTGCGGAACTGCCCGTCGTTGGCGGCGGTGACGATGAGGTCGTTGTCGGCCGTCGGCAGCGGCTCGTACGGGAACACGCTGGGGTGCGCGTTGCCCATCCGGTAGGGCACGGTGCCGCCCGCGACGTACGCCGAGCTGTGGTTGACCAGCCCGGTCAGCGCCGAAGACAGCAGGTTCACCTCGACGTGCTGCCCCTGCCCCGTCGCATCGCGGTGGCGCAGCGCGGCGAGGATGCCGATCGTGGCGTGGTTGCCCGCCATCACGTCGAACACCGAGATGCCCGCGCGGTACGGCGGCCCGTCCGGGTCGCCGGTGAGGCTCATCAGCCCGGAGATCGCCTGCACCATCAGGTCGTAGCCGGGCACGTTCCGGCCGGCGCCGGAGCCGAACCCGCTGATCGAGGCGTAGATGACGCCGGGGTTCGCCTCGTGCACGGCGTCGAAGTCCAGTCCGTACTTGGTGAGCCCGCCGGGTTTGAAGTTCTCGATCAGCACGTCGGCGCGGCGGGCCAGCTCGCGGGCGAGCCGGGCGTCGGTCTCGTCCCGCAGGTCGAGCGCGATGGACCGCTTGCCGCGGTTGACGCCGAGGTAGTACGTCGCGACGCCGTCGCGCACCGGGGGCATCCAGGTGCGTGTGTCGTCGCCGCGCGGACCCTCCACTTTGATCACTTCCGCGCCCAGGTCCGCCAGCAGCATCGTGGCGTAGGGACCGGCGAGGATCCGGGAGAAGTCCGCGACGAGCAGCCCGGCGAGCGGGCCGCTGCGGTCAGGAGCGGGTGTGGGTCGAGGCACTGGCGTAGTCCGTGTACGTGTAGGGGTTGTCGAGGACCTTGGTCTCGGGGATGTCCGGGTTCATGCCCTTGCGCCAGGCTTCCTCGCCCAGCTGCGTCCGCAGGTACGTCACGGTCTCGTCGACCTCGCGGCGCACGGCGTCGAGGTCGATGCCGACGAGGCGGTGGTCGTGCTTGACCACGCGCCCGTTCACCAGCACCGTGTGCACGTCGCCGCGCTGGGCCTGGAAAGCGACGTGGCCGTACGGGTTCAGCAGCGGGAACGACACCGAGCTGTGGTCGTTCTTGATGAGCACGACGTCGGCCTTCTTACCCGGTTCGAGGCTGCCGAGGTCGTCGCGGCCGATCGCGTGGGCGCCGCCGCGCGTGGCCCAGTCGACGACGTGCTCGGCGCGGAGGCTGGCGTGCGTGACGGTCTCGTTCTTCGCGTGCGCCTCCAGGTGCTCACGCGACCGGTCCGCGCCCAGCGTCGTGCGCATGGCGGAGAACAGGTCGCCGCTCCACCACACGGAGGTGTCCATGGACAGCGAAACCGGGATGCCGTGCGCGCGGATGGCCCAGGTGGGCGGGTAGCCCTGGCCCGCGCTCTGCTCGCTCTCGGTGGACACGGAGATGGAGCCGCCGGTCGCCGCGATGCGGTGGTAGGAGTCGGCGGACAGCGAAGCCGCGTGCACGTACACGGTTTCCGGCGTCATGAAACCGTGGTCGTGCATGAGCTTGATGCCGTCGTCGTTGGTGGCACCCCACACCCCGGCGTGCGTGGTGACGGCCACGCCCAGCTCCCTCGCGACCTCGAACGCGGGCTTCTCGGGGAAGGCCGGATCGCCGGTCACGTCGAAGGCGAGCTGGAAGCCGAGCAGGTCGTCCCCGGTGATCCGGCGGCGCACGAAGTCGCGGAACTCCGGCGCGGCGGTCCACTCGGCGGGCGGGGCCTGGATGTTGCCGTAGGCGAGGACGAACCGGCCCGGCACCGACTGCAGCGCGTCGACGGCGGCGTCGGCGTGGTCCACGGTCCGCAGCCCGTGCGACCAGTCGACGACGGTGGTGACGCCGGATTCGAGCGCTTCGACGGCGGCGAGCACGTTGCCGGCGTGGACGTCCTGGGGGCGGAACAGCTTGCCGCTTTCCAGGTAGTACCAGACGAAGTACTGCGTGAGGGTCCAGTCGGCGCCGTAGCCGCGCATCGCGGTCTGCCACATGTGCCGGTGGGTGTCGATCATGCCCGGCATGACGATGCCGCCGCTCGCGTCGATCACCACGGCGTCCTGCGGCACCTCGAGGTCCGGGCCGACGGCGGTGATGCGGTCACCGGTGACGAGCACGTCGGCGCGGTCGAGCACGCGCCGCTGGTCGTCCAGGGTCAGGACGGTGCCGCCCCGCAACACGACGGGCCTTCCCGGCGCGAACTCGCTCGGCTGGCTCATGAGGGCACTCCTCACTTCTTCGTGGTCGCCCGTACAGCTGTCCGCAGTCCGGACAGCCTGGTGGTTGCGCCCACTCTGGCCCGCATCCCAGGAGAAGTCAAGAGCCGTGTCCGCTATGCGGACACTTGTCCGTTGATCTAGTGGCGGGTCGCGACCGCCCGGACGTGCGCGCGCTCGCCCTGCCGCCCGACCAGGCTGAGGAACTCGACGGGACCGGCGCCGGTGGCCCCGAACCAGTGCGGGGTGCTGGTGTCGAACTCCGCGGCCTCCCCCGGCTTGAGGAGGAGGTCCTGCTCGCCCAGCACCAGGCGCAGTGTGCCGTTGAGGACGTAGACCCAGTCGTGGCCCTCGTGGGTGCGCAGGTCGGGTTCGGCGTCGTCGGTTCCCGCCGCGAGCACGAACTTGTACGCCTGGACGCCACCCGGCCTCCGGGTCAGCGGCAGGATCGTCGACCCGTCGCCGCAGGGGATCGGGCGCAGGTGGATCCGGGGGTCACCGGTGGGCGGGGCGCCGACGAGCTCGTCGAGCGTCACCCCGTGGACGCGGGCCAGCGGCAGGAGCTGTTCGAGCGTGGGCCGCCGCAGGCCGGCCTCCAGCCGGGACAGCGTGCTGGCCGAGATACCGGTCTGCGCGGCCAGGTCGGTCAGCGTGATGTCGCGGGCCATCCGTAGTTTCTTGAGCCTCGGCCCGACGGCGTCGAGCGTCCGGTCTGTCGCTTCGTGCATGCCCCCGATTTTGCCATTCGGCAAGAAACTTTGCCGAACCGTCACGACGCGGTCCACCATCGCCGTCGTGACACACGCATTCGACAAGGAGTACTGGGAGCGGCACTGGCACGACTCCCACTTCGAACACCCGCCGAACCCTTACCTGGCAACGGAAACCGGCGATCTCGCGCCGGGCACGGCGCTGGACGCCGGGTGCGGGACCGGGGCCGAGGCGGTCTGGCTCGCCGCACACGGGTGGCAGGTGACCGCCGCCGACATCTCGGCCGCCGCGCTCGCCCGCGCGGCCGAGCGCGCGACGGACGGCGACGTGGCCGAGCGCGTGCGGTGGGTCGAGGCGGACCTGTGCGACTGGCAGCCGGAGGAGCGGTTCGACCTCGTCACGACCCACTACGCCCACCCGGCGATGCCGCAGCTGGAGTTCTACGACCGGATCGCGGGCTGGGTCGCCCCCGGCGGCACGCTGCTGATCGTCGGGCACCGGCACGGCCACGACTCCCCCGCTGAGGCTTCGGTCACCGCCGAAGCCATCACCGCCCGGCTGGACGAGGCGGCCTGGCGGGTCGTCACCGCCGAAGAGCACCGCCGCGCCCTCGCCGGCACCACCCTCCACGACGTCGTCGTGCGCGCCCGGAAGGAGAACCGATGAGCACCCCCGTGTCGTCGCAGGCCGTCATCGAGGACCCCCGCCGGCGCCGCGCCGTCCTCGTCGCGGTGTGCGTCGCGCTGATGGCGGTCATCGCGTCGGTGTCCGGGCTGGGCGTCGCGCAGCCGCAGCTCGCCCTCGAGTTCGACGCCTCGCAGAGCACCGTGCTGTGGTTCATCAACAGCTACGCCATCGCCCTCGCCGCACTGCTGCTCCCGCTCGGCGCGGTCGGCGACCGCTGGGGCCGCAAACCCGTGCTGCTCACCGGTCTCGCGGTCTTCGGCGTGTCGAACGCCGCCGCGGGCCTGGCCCCGGCGGCCGAGGTCATGCTCGCCGCCCGCGTGCTCAGCGGCGTGGGGGCGGCGATGATCATGCCGGTCACTCTCGCCGTCATCACGTCCACCTTCCCCGCGGAGGAACGCGCCAAGGCGATCGGCGTCTGGACCGGCGTCGCGGGCGGCGGCGGGATCCTCGGGATGTACCTGTCCGCCGTCCTGGTCGACGTGGCGAGCTGGCGGTGGCTGTTCGCGCTGCCCGTCGCGCTCGTGCTCGTCGCCGCCGTCATGACGGTGCGGGTGGTCCCCGCCTCCCGCGAGCGGACGGAGCACCGGTTCGACGTGGTGGGCTCGCTGACCTCGATGGTCGCCGTGCTCGGGCTCATCTTCTTCCTCCACGAAGGGCCCGAGCGGGGCTGGGGCGAACCCGTGACGCTGCTGAGCCTGCTCGTGGGCGCTGTGGCCACAGCCGCTTTCGTGGCTTGGGAGCTGCGGCAGCAGGCGCCGCTGCTCGACGTCCGGCTGTTCGCCGAGCGCGGGCTGTCCAGTGGTTCGGTGACGCTCCTGGCGGTGTTCGGGGTGCAGGCGGGGATTTCCGTCGTGCTCTTCCCGTACTTCCAGGCCGTACTCGGCTGGTCCGGCCTGGTGGCCACGCTGGGGCTGATGCCGATGGCGCTGCCGATGATGTTCGCCTCCGGCCTCGCGCCGAAGGTGGCCGCCCGCCTCGGCGCACGGTCCACAATGGCCACTGGGGTCCTCCTCGGCGGCGTGGGCCTGGCGCTGATGGCGACGTTCGTCTCCGTCGACGCCGGCTTCCTCTCGATCTTGCCCGGCATGGTGGCGATGGGGCTCGGCATGGGCCTGTCCATGACCCCCTCGACCGAGGCCATCACCTCGGCGCTGCCCCGCGAGCGGCAGGGCGTCGCGTCCGCGCTGAACGACGTGACCAGGGAGTTCGGCACCGCGCTCGGCGTCGCCCTGCTCGGCGCGGTACTGGCGGCGGGCTACCGCGACGCGATCGACCCGCGGCTGGGCGGCGTCCCCGGGCCGGTCGCGGATGCCGCGAGGGCGGGCGTCGCCAACGCGGTCGCGGCCGCCAGGGACACCACCCTCGTCCGCGCCGCGCAGGAGTCCTTCGTGCACGGGTGGCAGCAGGCCATGTGGTCCGGTTTCGCGGTCATGGCCATCCTGTTCTGCTACATCCTGTTCCGGGGACCACGGCGGGGCTAACCCCGGATCGCCGCCTGGTACGCCGCCAGCGCGTCCGCATCGTCGATGCTGCCGTGGTGGTGGTACAGGACGTGGGTGGCGTCGGCGTACTTGACGATGTCGCCGAAGGTGACGGTGACCAGGGCGGGGCCGTGGAAGACCCGGTCGTAGAGCGCGGTGATCGCCTCGCCGCCACGGAGGATGCCGCCGAGCGAGTTGTTCAGCTGCGCCAGCGGGTCGTGGGCCGGTTGCGTGAGGCGGGTCCCGAACGAGACGCCAAGCTGCCGTGTCACGAGAGCTCCTGGAATGTTCGATGGAGGTCGGCCACAGGACCGTACGACAGTCATCGAACAGTGCGCGAGCGCGCGGCTTGACGCACGTGCACCCGCGGGACGTGCCACTGCAGGACGCGCTGACCGCGCTCGCGGATCCGGTGCGACGCACCATCGTGCGGAAGCTGGCCGGGCTGCCGGACTGGACGAAAGCCTGCGGCACCTTCGAGCTGCCGGTCACCAAGGCGACCCGCAGCCACCACTTCGCGGTTCTGCGTGCCGCCGGGCTCATCGAGCAGCGCGACGAGGGACCCCGCCGCCTCAACCGGCTGCGCTACACCGAGTTCGACGAGACCTTCCCCGGCCTGCTCGACCTGGTCCTGGCCGAGCAGGCCACTCCCGGGACGTGACAACTAGAACAACGCGCTGTACCCGTTCAACGCGGGCTGTCCGCCCAAGTGCGCGTACAGCACCGTGGAGTCCCGGGGGATCTCGCCCCGGGACACCAGATCCACCATGCCCGCGAAGGACTTCCCTTCGTACACCGGGTCGGTGATCATCCCTTCCGTGCGGGCCGCCAGCCGCATCGCGTCCACTGTGGACTCGTCCGGGATGCCGTACGTGCCGGCGTGGTAACGCTCGTCGAGTTCGACCTCGTCCTCGCGGAGCGCACGGTCCACACCGATGCTTTCCGCCGTGCGACACGCGATGCGGGTGATCTGGTCGCGGGTTTCCGCCGGCTTGGCCGAGGCGTCGATCCCCAGCACGCGCCGGGGACGGCCGCCGAGGGCGGCGAAACCCGCGACCATGCCCGCCTGGGTGCTGCCGGTCACCGAGCACACGACGATCGTGTCGAAGAAGACCCCCAGTTCCCGCTCCTGCTCGGCCAACTCGAACGCCCACCGCGCGAAGCCCAATCCGCCGAGCGGGTGGTCGGAGGCCCCGGCGGGAACCGCGTACGGCTTGCCACCGCGCTCCTCGACGTCCCGCAGCGCCTGCTCCCAGCTCTCCTTGAACCCGATGCCGAACCCGGCGCGCACGAGCCGCACCTCGGCCCCGGCCAGCCTGCTGAGCAGGATGTTGCCCACCTTGTCGTACACCGCGTCCGGCCAGTCGACCCAGCTTTCCTGCACCAGCACGCACTTCAGCCCGGCCCGCGCGGCCACCGCCGCCACCTGCCGCGTGTGGTTCGACTGCACCCCGCCGATCGACACCAGCGTGTCGCAACCCTGCGCGAGCGCGTCGGCGACGAGGTACTCCAGTTTCCGGGTCTTGTTGCCCCCGAAGGCGATCCCCGAGTTGCAGTCCTCCCGCTTGGCCCACAACGCCGCACCGCCGAGGTGCCGGGTGAGCCGTTCGAGCGGGTGCACCGGGGACGGGCCGAACAACAGCGGGTAGCGCGCGAACGACTCCAGCGACATGGGACTCCGTTTCAGTCGGCGAGCTCTTCCAGCTCGTGCCAGATCTCCGCCGTGACGCGGACCGCCGCCTCGACGTCCGCACCCCGGCAGGCTTCGATGAGCCGTTCGTGCCGCGCCACCGACTCCCGCGCGGCGGGCACGCTGAACCGCAGCCGCTCCAGCCTGCGGATCAGCGGCGTGTACCGGTCGATCGTCGCGGCCACCGCCCGGTTCCCGCAGGCCGTGATGAGCACGTCGTGCAGCTCGTCGTCCGCCCGCATCGCCTCGTCGGCGTCACCCGCGCGCACCGCGGCGTCGAACCGCTGGTTCGCCTCGGTCATCGTCGCGAGGTGCTCGGCGGTCAGCTGGGGCACGCCGGTGCGGGCGGCCAGCTCGTGCATCGCCCGCACCACCGCCGCCGCGTCCCGCACCTCACCCGCGTCGATCGGGGTGACGCGCGTGTGGCTCTGCGGTTTCGCCCGCACCAGGCCCTCGTCGGCCAGCCGGGCGAGCGCGTCACGGACCGGGGCCCGCGACAGGCCGAGCCGCTCCGCCAGCTCGGCATCGCGCACGACACTGCCCGGCGGCAGCTCACCGCGGACGATGGCCTCGCGGATGAGCCGGTGGGCGGTCTCCCGCAGGAGGGGACGGCGGACGGGTTCGAGCACAACTGACATGTTAGATGTCAGTGATCGGAAGTCAACAGCTCTGGCGTCCCGGTATTCGCCCGGGCGAGAAGGAGTTGGCCGACGCGGTGCGCACGGGGCCCGCTCTGGTGGTGCGGCCGCGCACGAGGTCGCCGCGACGGTGATCGCGGCGAGTGAGTCCGATGTGGACATATCAGTGAGCTGCGGGGCCGAGATGTCCCGCTCGATCCAGACCGGGGCCCCGGCGGCGGCATCGTGCTCTTCGCCTGGCAGGACGTGGACAGAGGTCCGGCAGGTCACCCTGCCGGACCCCGTGTCACGAGTAGTCGTGCGTCTCGGCGATCTCGCCGTCCTTCTTGCGCACGACGTGCGTCACCCCGCGGTCCTTGGCCAGACGCCGGCCTTCCCGCTGCGCCTCGGCCTTCGTGTCACTCGCACTGGACGCCCGCTTGTTGCCCTCGACCTGGTTCTTCCAGCGGCCGTCACGCTCGCTGTAGAACGTCTGCACGTCACCCTCGGCGATCTCCGGCGCCGCGGTCGCGGACGTCGCGGGCGCGTACGTCGCGAACAGCGCCGGGTCGGGTGCCGGGGCCGACGCGGGACCACCCAGCGGCTGGGGCTCCATCAGGTACTCCAGCTCGCGGGTCCACCCGCCCTCGGGCCCGTGGGGACCGTCGGACAGGTGCCAGATCGTGTGGTTGTGCTCCTGGTTCTCCTCGTCGAACAGGGCACTCGGCGCCACATCGGTTTCCAGGCCGTCCGCTTCGAGTTCCTCGATCGCCCGCAGCCACTGCTTCTGGTGCACCGTGTCGCGCGCCAGGTTGAACTTCAGCATCTCCTTGACGCCGGGGTCGTCGGTCATGTTGTACAACCGCGCGGTCTGCAACCGCCCCTGCGCCTCCGCCGCGGCGTTGGCCCGGAAATCGGCCAGCAGGTTACCGCTGGCCACGATGAACTTGCCGTTCCACGGATAACCGTTGGAGTCCGCGGGCAACGCACCCCCACCAGCGACGATGGCCTGCTGCGGGTCCATCCCGCCGATGACCGCCGCCATGACCGGGTCCTTGACCGCCTCCGCGGTCGCCGTGGCCGGGGCGCCTTCCAGCAGCCGCGCCACCATCGTCGCGAGCATCTCGACGTGCCCGATCTCCTCGGTGGCGGTGTCCATGATGAGGTCCTTGTACTTGCCCTCGATGCGGCAGTTCCACCCCTGGAACAGGTACTGCCACGTCACGGACAGCTCGCCGTACGCCCCGCCGATGAGCTCCTGCAGCTTGTGCGCGAACACCGGGTCCGGCCGCTCGGGTTTCGCCTCGAACTGCAGGCGCTTGGTGTGCCGGAACATCAGCTGACCGCCGGGCCGGACTCCGAGGTGCCCGACAGGTCCTTGAGGAACTCGTGGCACTGCTTGGCCCGCGCCGAGTCCTCCTCCATCACGCGGCGGAAGAAGTCGGCGATGTCCTGGCGCCCGGCGTTCTCCGCGTCGCGGACGTACTGGCCGTAGTCGTGCCCGGCCTTGAGCGAGTGGTACTGCACCGAGATGAGGTCGAAGCTGACGTCGTCGAAACCGGTCTCTCCGGTCGCCATGGTGTGCTCCCTGTCGTCTCGCGGATGGGACGCTCCCGGCATACCCGGCCTCGCGGCGGTTACGCCTTCGTCTGCCCCGCGAGGAACGCGACCACTTCGGCGAAATCGCCGTTCCGCGCGAGCACGTCCCGCTGCCTAGCCGCACCTCCGCCGCGGGCCAGCACGTCGGCGAGCGTCTGCTCGGCGAACTCCTTCGCGCCGTCCTGCAACTGCGGCCGGACCTCGTCGAGCAGCCCGAGCAGCGTCTCGCCCGCCGGGCGCAGGCTCCGCGTCCGCGGATCGACGCACTGGCCCGCGAGCCCGTCCCGCGCGGCGCGCCACAGGTCGGCGCGCAGGACGTCCTGCGACACCGGTTCGGCGGTCTCGCCGCTGTCGAGCCGCGCGCGGGCGGTCGCCGCCAGGCCGTCCACGAGCACCGCGAGCAACGCGGCCTCCTCGGCGGTGGGGGCGACGTCGCACACCCGCACCTCGACCGTCGGGTGCCGCGGCGACAGTCGGATGTCCCAGTACAGGTTCGCCGGGTCGAGCACCGCGCCCGACTGCGCCATGTCCCCGACGAGCGACTCGTAGTGCTCCGCCGACTCGGCGAAGGGCGGCGGCCCACCCGAGGGCCAGCGGGACATCGCCAGGTAGCGCCAGCTCGCGTAGCCGGTGTCGGCACCTTCCGCGAACGGCGAGTTCGCGCTCAGCGCGAGCAGCACGGGCAGCCACGGCCGCAGGTGGTTGAGTACGCCGATCCCGGTTTCCCGGTCCGGCACCCCGACGTGGATGTGGCAGCCGCACACGTTGACGCTGTCCATCAGGCCGCGGAAGTGGTCGGCGATCCGCCGGTAGCGGGCACCCGGCGTCAGCCGCGCGGTGTCCTCCACCGGTGGTGTCCCGGTGGCGAGGAGGCGCAGCCCCTTCTCCGCGGCGCCCTCGACCAGTTGCCTCCGCTGGTCCCGCAGGCAGCCGAGCAGCTCGTCGACGTCACCGCAGACCGGCGTGACCGACTCGACCTGGCACGTGACCAGTTCCGGCTGCAGTTCCTCGGGCGAGCCCCGGAGCACGGCCGGTGCCGCCGCCGCGGGTCTGCCCTCCGCGTCGACGAGCAGGAACTCCTCCTCGACGCCGAACGTGCGCTCGCTCATGCGGCCTCCCCCAGAACGTCCTGCGCGATCGCGTCGGCGTCGCGGCGGAACGGGCTGTCCTGCCCGGGGCGGCCGGTGCCGACCTGGGTGAACCAGCGGGTGTTCTGGGTGACGACACCCAGCGCGTACAGGTCCGGATCGGCTTCGCCACGCGCGTCGAGCACGTGGAACGGCGAGTCCGTCACCGCGAGCCCACCGGTGGCGAACCGCTCCCCCGTCGCCGGGTCGACGTTGACGTATTCGCTGATCATCCCGTCGGCGAGCAGCTGCCGCAGCAGCGGATCACGGTCGCGGCTCAGGTCCGGCGCGGGCGCCCGGGCATCCAGCAGCACCCTCGCCTCCCGCCGCGAGCCCGCGACGTCCGGCGACTCGACGGCGAAACAGCCGTCCCCGCAGGAGAACTGCGCGCGGGGACCGGCCACTTCGACCAGTCCGGCGTCCACAAGGGACACCAGCTGCTCGACGTGCTCGACCGGCGGTCCCGCCGACAGCAGGAAGTTCGCGGGCGCGAAGCGGGTGAGGAAGTCCTCCTGGGACTTGGGCAGCAGGCCGCCGAAGTCGACGATGCCGGGCAGCGCGGGACGCAGCGTCCGCATCATCTCCAGCGCCGCCTTGACCGGGCTGCCCTCCGGGCCCAGCTTCGAGGTCTCCACGTCCTCGGCGAGCAGCCGCCGCAGCTCGGCGCGGAACTCCACGGGGCTGCCGAAGGTCCGGCCCGCGAAGGGCCGCGCCAGCAGCTCGGGGCGCAATGGCGGCACGTCACCGAGCCCGAATGCCGCCAGCACCTTCCCCTTGCGGCGGGGGTCGAGCTCGCCCGCGTCGTCCGCCGTGGCGCCGAAGGCCTCCGTGAACGCCTCCACCGCACCGTGGCCGTCACGCAGGCGCAGCGTGCAGCGGTAGTAAGCGTGCTCGACCTCCGCCCACAGCAGCGGTTCGACCTCGGCGGCGAAGTCGAGCTTGGGGCTGCCGCGCTCGGCGGTCGCCCGCGCCCGCAGCGCCGCGACGCGCTCCTCGGTCAGCAGCACGGGGTTCGGCGCCAGCTCCGGCCGGTGCACCTGGGCACGGGCGAGGAAAGGCAGCCCGCTGCGGGAACCCGCGACGATGTGTGGCTCACGGCCGCTCGCGTGGTAGCGCAGGGTGCGGTCGGCGTCCCGCTCGAACCGGCCGCCGCGGCCGGTGGTCAGGGAACGCACGACGTCGTAGAACGTCAGGCCCAGCCCGCGCACCGCCACCGTGCCGCCCGCCGGGATCTCGTCCAGCGGCAGTTCGGCGGCGATCCCCGGGCCGAGGCAGCGCAGCCCGTGGCGGTCGGCGTGGCGGCGGAAGGCCAGTTCCGTCTCGTCCGGTTCGAGCGCGCTGTGCCCGGTGGTCAATACCGCTTTGTCGACGTGCAGATCGGGGCCGCCGTCGTCGATGCGCAGCCGCAGCCCCTGTGCGGCGCGGAACAACCCGATCGCGCGGCCCAGTATCGGCCGGACGCACACGCCTTCGGGGGCCAGGCGGCACAGCCGCTGGAAGAACTCGTGCAGGTAGGTGCCGTAGCGGGCGCGGCTCGGGTACTCGTCCGGCGCCAGCTGGTTCGCCGACCATTCGGCCAGCGAGTACGGCTCGTCCCCCGGCAGCAGCGGGTTGTCCGGGGAGTGCGCGGTCAGCTCGCCCGCGGTCGCGTTCGCCGCGAGCCACTCCGGCTGGCCCGACCGCCACACCCGCCCGGATCCGTGCTCGACGGGGTCCACCGCCCAGATCGTCACCGGCGTGCCGCCGCGGGCCCGCAACCGGAGGATGAGCCGTTCCAGCACGGACAATCCCCGCGGCCCGAGGCCGATGATCGCGACGGACAGCGGGCCGGAAGATCTCATGGCGGGGGAATACCAAGATTTCCCGGCGGCAAACCCCGGTGCTCAGCTGCCCCGGTTCTCCCCGAGCTCGTCGGCGATCGGGTTGCCGGGCCCGGTGTCGGTCGACGATTCGGCCAGTCCTGGCACGGAATTCCCGTGCGCCCGGTACTTTTCGGACTCGGGAACCGTGCCGTCGTCGGCGAATTCCACCGAGCCGAACACCTCGGTCAGGTTCGCGTAGTCCGCGGGCGGGATCGCCCGCAGCGCGCGCACGGCCTCGCCGTCCCCCTTGCGCTCGGCGGTCTGGACCAATTTGTCCTTGTCCGCGGGGAAGTCGAGGTCGTTCAGGCATTCGCGCAGCCGCTCGCGGGTCAGGGTCGAAGCCATGGGAACCTCCTTCAGCTCTCGTCCGGGGCCGACCAGGGCGGGGCGTTCCTCCGCCAGCTCGAGGTACTGGTCGACCTCCTGCGGGGTGGGGTCGACCCCGGCCTCCTCGGCGAACTCCTCCGGATCGGTGGTGTCCGGCACGGCGAGCCCCGGCGTGGTCGGGTCGTTGTCGGTCATCGCTGCCCACCCTTCGCTCCTGTTCGAACGGCCACGGGCTACCACTCGCGGCGGCCCGCAAACGCCGGCCCGCCGCGGGGGCTTCACTGTGGCGAGCGTCATGACGGGCAGGATCCGCCCGGCCCGTTCGCCCAGCCGGGTACACTTTCGCCGTTGATCGCCGGTCGGAACGGGGAGGAGCGCCATGGGCCAGTCGAGGTCCCGTTACTCCCTGTCGCGGATCGACCCGTTCAGCCTGTGCGCCATCATCCCCGCGCTGGGCCTCGCCGGCCTGTGCGGGGTGAGCGGCTTCCTGCCGGGCGCGGTGGCTTTCGCCGTGCTCGCGCTGGCCATCGTCGCGCTGGAGGTGTGGATCCACCGGCGTGAGCCCACGCCCCCGCCGCCCCGCCGCGCGCCGGTCCAGAACCGCGCCCCCGCGGCGAACCGCCCGCCCGCGGCCCGCCGTCCGCCGCAGCAGCAGCCGCCGGTGGCCCGCCGCCAGCCGCCTCCCCCGCCCCGGCGCGCACCGGCCGGTGCACCCCCGCCGCCCGCCCGGCGGCAGCAGCCACCACCCCGGCCGCGGATGCACTGACACGCGAGTGCCGGTGCCGGCGCGCCCGGCTGGCGTACCTGTGACCGGCTCGGCCGGGCTCCACGGTTAGGCACCCGCCGGGGTTTGCCCTGCCGAGGGCGCCCCTGCCACCCCTCTGGCATCCCGCCACCTGAGGCAACCCGCGCTCACCGGCCGCGCCACCGGCGACCGCTCAGCACCCGAGAAAGACCAGGGGCAACCCGCGGCCGCCGCCGCGGCACCGGCGGACCGCAGCTACCGGGCAGGCACTGCCTGCATTCACCTCCGCCGAGTTCGCCCCGGCCGCGCGTCGGGCCCCACGCCACCCGGGCCCGGCCAGGTGGGGTCACCCGCCGCAACCCGCGCTCACCGCCCGCCCGCCGGCCGAACCGGCCACCCACCGCCCGCCTGGCCACCCGTGACCGGCCCGGTGGGCTCCCGCAGCAACCACGCTCACCGTCCGCGCCACCAGGCGCACAGGCCACCACCACTCACCCGGCCGCCCGTGACCGGCCGGTGAGGCCACTTACTCGCCCGGCCGCCGCCCGCGAGCCACCCCCGGTCGGGCACCACGCTCACCAACGCCCGCGGCGCACAGGCCACCACCACTCACCCGGCCGCCCGTGACCGGCCGGTGAGGCCGCCCACTCGCCCGGCCGCCGCTCGCGAGCCACCCCCGGTCGGGCACCACGCTCACCAACGCCCGCCCGGCGAACAGGCCACCGCCCGCGAGCCAACCCGGCCGGGCACCCCGCGGCCCACCCGCCCCACCGTGCCCCCGGCGCCGTCACCCCGCCCGGACCCGCGCCTCCCCCAGCACGACCGGCGGCAGGTCCACCCGCAGGCCATCCGCCGCGGCCCACCAGCGCGCCGCCGCGGCGGCATCACCGCGGGCGCGGGCGGTGTTGCCCAGCCCGGTGAGCGCCCTGGCCCGCTCGTACCGGCTGTCCGCCAGGTCGGCGAGCTCCGCAGCCTCCGTGTACAGGCGCTCGGCGGCCTCGTGCTCGCCGCGGCGGAACGCGATCCACGCCTGGCAGTTCACCGCCATCAGCACGTCCGGCGGCCGCCGCGCCAGGCTCCGCGCCTCCGCCGCCTGCTCGGCCGCCTCCGCGAAGCGCCGCAGCTCCGTCAGCGCGAGCGCGCGGCCACGCATCGCGATCTCCACGTTCCGCATGCGCCCGGCCGCCCGGTACACCGACAGCGTCTCCTCCAGCCCCCGCAGCGCCTCCTCCACCTCCCCCTGGTAGAGCCGCACCCACGCCAGGCTGGACAACGCGTCCACCGCGCCACGTTCGTCCCCCGCGGCGAGGCACCGCTCACGCGCCCGCCGGTGGCAGTCGGCGGCCTCCGCCAGCTCCCCGCGCTCGACGTGCGCCATCCCGAGGTTGTTCAGCAGCATGCCCGCGGTCGCGTCGTCCGCCGCCACCTCGAGCGCCACCCGGTGCGTTCGCAACCACGGCTCGAACAGCTTCTCCCGGAAGAAGAACGCCCGCAGCAGCAACGCCAGCTGCGCGCAGCGCCGGTGCAGCCCGTACTCCCCCGCCAGTTCGACGACCCCCGCCAGCACCGGCCACTGCTCCCGCAGCCACGCCAGCGCCGTGTCGGCATCCGGAAAGGGCGCCGCCCGCTCGCAGTCCACCGGCGGCCGGTAGCGGTCGGGCTCGGCCGCCTCGTCGGCGGCGAGCACCCGCGCCGTCGCGTACTCCGTCAGCCGCCCCACCGCCGCACGCCGGTCCTCCGTCCCCGGCCGCGCGTGCCGGAGCGCGAAGGCCCGCACGAGGTCGTGCAGACCGACCAGGCCCTCCGGCGCGAGCGTGACCAGGTGGGCGTCGTGCAGCCGGTCGAGCAGGTGGTCGAGCTCCCCCGGTCCGGCGCCAGCGAGGGCTTCGAGGGCCGCCGCCTCGGCGGGGGCGGCCGGGTGGACCGCGAGCAGCCCGAACAACCGCCGCTGCTCCTCGGGCAGCCCCTCGTACGACACCGCGAACGCCGCCGCCACACCGCGTTCCCCGTCGTCGAGCGCGGCCAGCCGCGTGTGTTCGCCTGCCAGCCGGCGCCGCAGCCGCTCCGGCGTCCAGCCGCCCGCGGCGAGCCGGGCACCGGCGATCCGGAGAGCCAGCGGCAGCCGCCCGCACAGTGCGGCGACCTCCGCCGCCACCTCGTCCGCGGGCACCCCGCCGACGGCACGCAGCACCGCGACCGCGTCTCCGGGGTCCAGCAACCCGGCCTCCTGGTGCCAGGCGTCGTCCAGCGCGGACAGGCGGTTCCGGCTGGTCACGAGCACCCGGCAGGCCGGCTCCCCCGGCAGCAGCGGGGCGATCTGCGCCGCGCTGCGGGCGTTGTCGAGCACCAGCAGCACCTTCCGGCCCCGCAGCCGGCCGCGGAACAGGTTGGCGCGGGCGTCGAGCCCGGTGGGTACCTCCTCGGCGGGCACCTCGAACAACCGCAGCAGTTGCCGCAGCGCCTCCTCGGCGGACAGCGGGGACGCCCCCGGCGTGTGGCCACGGAGGTCGAGGAAAACGGAACCGTCCGGAAAGTCCCGTTCCGCCGCGCGGGCGGCGGCGACCGCCAGCGCGGTCTTGCCCGCGCCCGCCATTCCGTGCACCACGCAGACCCGCACGTCGTCGGATTCCACCAGTGCCGTCGAAAGTGCCGCCAGTTCCGATTCCCGGCCGAGGAAATGCCGGGTTCCCGCGGGCAGCCCCGCGATGCCGGGGCCCTCGCGCCCCGGTGGCCGCACCGGCACGAGCGCGGCCAGTTCCCCGCCCGCCCCGAGTGCCTTGTCATAGGCCTCGGCGACACCGCGGTTGACACGCACACGACCGGTTTCGACCTTGCTCAGATAACCTTTGGTGAAATGCGCGGTGGCCGCGAGCGCGGCCAGTGACAACCCGGCCGAAAGCCGCCGCCTGCGCAATTCCTGGCCGAGTTCGGTCATGGTCGCATTCTCCCTCGTTCGGCGCGGGAACTCCAGCTCCGGCCGGGGGATTCCCACCCGGCCGGAGCTGCGTCGATCAGCCGAGCAGCGTGCTCAGCACGTCCAGGACGACGATGACGAAGTGCGTGTGCATGGGTACTCACCCCTTTCTCCGCGGATTTCCGCCGGAATTCGCTCCGGCTCGTCCATCGTGAATCCGCGAAAGCGGGGAAAAACAGGGGTTTCCGGTTTCCTCATTTTTGGAAACCGCGGAAACCGGGCGTGAACGGCATCGTTTCCGGGCACTGGGAAACGCGGCGGAGGGGCTGCTTTTCCGCGACGGTCGTGGGTAGACTCGTCGGTCGACGAGGCCGAGGCAGGGGTGAGTCGTTGAACCTGAACGCGAACGGGGAGATCGAGGCGCTGGTGGCGGAACTGAAAAGGGTCCGCAAAGGACCGGGAATCCAGGCGCGTTCGCTGCCGGACGTCGCCGGGGCGCCGTTGCGGCGCGCCTGCGGGGTGCTCGACACCGATCCGCCCGGCCGGGTGCGCGACAAGATCGTGCGGACGCTGGCGGATCTCGTCGAACGCCTGCCCGAGGCCCACCGCGCCACGGCTCGCGCGGTCTTCGGCTTCGGCACCACCGCCGGGCTGCGTTACACGGCGCGGCTCGCCCAGCTCGGCCAGGTCGTCGACCGGGACATGCGGACGATGCAGCGCCGTGCCGACGACGTCGTGTACCTCGTCGCGGAACTGGCCGCGACGCGCCCGCCCCCGGAGGCGCCGGAGCCGGTCGTGCCCTGGCACACCACGGCGCTGGCGGTCAGCCTGATCCCCGACGGGCCGGGCGCGGAGGTGTTCGAGACGCGCGAGATCGTCAGCCACGTGGCCGATCTGGAGGAGATCGAGCACAGCATCTCGCTGGGCCGCGCGCCGGGTGTGTCCGGGCCGGTCGACCTGGGGGAACTGGGTATCGAGGTGCTACGGGGCGGAGAGGTCCACAGCACGCGCATGGTGTCCTCGACGCGCGTGGCGTTCCAGCTGCGGCCGCCCCGCGTGCTCGCGGCGGGCGACCGGCACGAGTTTTTCGTCCGCATGCGGGTGCCGAGGATCCTCCCGTTCTACTGCTGCACGCCGGAGTTCCCGTGCGAGCGGTTCCGCCTCAACATCCGGTTCGACCGGGTGCCGCCACCGGCGCGGCTGTGGCGCATCGACGGTGAGCTGTCCAAGGACGCCGACGACCCGCTGCCGGCCCGGAAACCGCTTTCCCTCGACGGCACCGAGGTGCACGCCGACTTCGAAGGCCTGCTCCCGGCGCGCTCGTACGGCATCGGGTGGCAGCCCGCCTGAGCCCTCACCGCGGGAACAGCCGGGCCACCGGGCCGGGCAGCTCCGCCAGCACGGTCCGCGCCCGCGCCGCGCGGATCCAGCGCGGCCACGGGGCGGACTGCCCGTCGGACGCGGCCGCCGCCTCCCGCAGCAGTGGCCTGGCCCACCGGCCGCGTTCCGACCGGGCCAGGCAGATGCCCAGGTCCAGCCGGGTGAGCCGGACGTCGGGGTGGGTGGCGCCGAGCGTGCGTTCCTGGCCGGGCACGAGTGCCTCGAACACCCGCGCCGCTCCGGCCCAGTCCCCCGCCGCCATGCGCACCACCCCGGCCTGGCGGCGCACGGCCAGCGTGACCGGGTGCTCCTGCCCGAGCGCGGTGCTCGCCCGTACCTCGGCGTCGGCGAGCACCGCGAGCGCCTCGGCGTGCTCGCCGTGGTCCCGCAGCACTTTCGCCTCCACGACGCGGAGTTCGAGCGTCTGCGGAGCGTCGTGCCCGTACCACGCGGCCGACTCGGCGACCGCGCGGCGGACCGGCTCCGGCTCGTGCTCCCCCTCGGCGAGCACCGCCACCGCGGCCCGTGCCAGGCGGTGGCGCCCCCACCCCGCCCGGCCGAACAGCTCGACGAGCCGGTCCGCCACCTCCCTGGCCCCCGCCAGGTCCCCGGCGTGCCGGAGCAACCGCGCGTGCTCCAGCATCGCCACCGGCCACGGACCCCGGTGGCTGCCGTAGGGCTGGGCACGCCGGATGTCCGGCAGCACGGCGTCGAGCAGCACGCGGGCGTGCCGGTGCTCCCCGCGCACCCGCAGCGCCCGCACCCGCGCGAGCCGCATCCGCCGCCGCTCGTCGTCCCCGAGCCACACCGGTTCGGGCCCCTGCGCGGCAACGAGGGGGTGCGTGTGGAAGACCTTGTCCGCGCGGGCGTACTCGCCGCGCAGGTCGTGGGCGACGGCGGCGACGAACCGGGCGCGGTGCTCGGTGCGGACGTCGCGGTCCCGTCTCGCGGCCTGGATGAGCGGGGCCGTTTCCCGCACGGCGGCGGCGGTGTCCCCGACGACGAGGGCGAGCCGGGCCGCCGCGAGGAGCGCGTCCGGTTCGTCGAGTGTGAGCCACGTGTCGCGCGCCGCGGCGAAGTCCCCGCGCCGTTCGAACCCCGCGGCGGCGGCCCGCACGAGCGCCGACCTCTGCTCGGCGGGCACGGCCGGGTGCGCGGCCACGGCGAGCGCGTGCCGGTACACGTCCAGTGGCGCGGGGGTGGTCAGCAGCCGGGCGAGTGCGGTCGCGGCCCGGTTCGCGAGCACGTCGAAGGTGGTGGCGTCGAGGCGCTTCCGCACCACCTCCGCCACCGGTGACGGCAACCGCCACAGCCGCCGGGCGGTGCCCGTTTCATCCAGCGGAAGCAGGAAACCGTGGGCCTCCAGCTCGGCGAGCGCCTCGGCGGCCAGCACCGGCGCGCGTGAGCCGAGCGCCCCGGACACGGCGGGCACGAGCACGTCGGCCGAGATCGGCGCCGGGGCGAGGACCGACGCGGCGCCGAGCACGATGCGCGCGGCGTAACCCCGGTCGCGCGGGTCGGCGGCGGGTGCCGGGACGTCGTGCCGGACGGCGAGTACCCGCAGGCCCGCGGTCGGTACCGGGCATTCGCCGTCGACGGCCCACAGCACGTCCTCCGGCAGCCGTTCGGCGAGGACCCGGACCACGTCGGCCGCCTCCAGCCCGTGCAGGTCGAGGTCGAACGCCTCGGCGGCCTCGCTCAACGCCGCCGCGAAGAACGAAGCACGGCGTTCTCCCGCCAGATGCACCTGGCACAGCTCGTTTTCCCGGTCCACGCTTTCCACGATGCCGGACGGGGCACGAAAAAGAATCGTCGAGAACCGGACACAAACATGACAGTTCTGGCGCCGCGCGCCGCGGTGCTGCTGGACTGGGCCCCATGCACGACGTCTTCCTCTGCTACGTGTGGGAGGCCCGCCCCACGGCCGTCCTGCTGCAGCGGGCTCTCGAAGAACGCGGGCTCGCGGTGTTCCGCGACGAGACCGGGATGCGGGACCACGACCACATCGAGACGAGGATCGACGCCGCGCTGCGGGCCTCCCGCACCCTGGTCGCGCTGACCACGCCGCCGTTCCTCACCAGCGAGTACTGCCGCCAGGAGCTGCACTTCGCGCTGTCGAGGGCCCACCGGCTGGGACCGGGGCGCGCCCGCGTGCTCAGCGTGCTGTCGGAGGTCCCGCCGGCCGATGTCCGCCCGCAGCCGCTCAAGGCGTGGCGGCTGCCCGCGCCGGACCAGGAGATCGGCACGACGGCCGACGGGATCGCCGCGCACGTCGCCGCACTGCGGGCCGAAGACGACCGGCTCCTGGGCGACGCACCGGACCTCCCCGCGCCACGGTGGTTCCCCCGTCCGCCGCCACCCGGTCCGCAGCTGTGCGGCCGCGAGCTGGAGTTGTGGGACCTGCACGAGGCGTTGCGGGCCGAGTCGAGCGTCGTGACGCTCACCGGGCTTCCGGGGCAGGGCAAGACGACGCTCGCGCGGGCGTTCGCCCGGCAGTTCGGCGGCGACTACGCCGAGATCCACTTCCACGGCGCGCGCGATCCACAGTGGACCCCGCCGGGCGCGGAGCCGTACCTGTGGATCGTGGACGACGTCCGCCCCGGCATGGAGGTGCTCGCGCCCACTCCGGGCGGCCGGACGCTGCTGATCGGTGACGCGGAACTCGGCGAGTTCGTCCGCGCACAGCACGACTTCCGCCTCGGACCGCTCGACCCGCTCGCCGCGCTGACGCTGCTCACCAGCCGCTGGCCCGCCGGAGCCCGCACGGGTGGTGAGCACCGGCTGGACCTCCTGCGGGCCGACCGGCGCGAGTACGCCGCCGCCGTCGGCATCACCGCGGCCCTGGGCCGCTACCCGCTGGCGCTGGCGGTCGCCGCGGGGCTCGCCGGACGCGCGGAGTTCTCGTCGTTCACCGAGCTGGCCGAGACACTGCGAAACCGCGACGAGGTCGCCCTCGCCGTGCGGGAGGACGTGCGCAGGCGCATCGGGACCGACCACGCGGGCGACATCGCGACGACCCTGCTCACCGCCATCGACGCCCTGCCGGAGCCGGGCAGGGACCTGATCCGCCTGGCGAGCCTCGCCGGTGCCGCCCCGTTGCCGCGGTCCCTGGTGACCGCTGTCGTCCCCGGGGCCGACGAGGCGATCGGCTCGGTCACCGCGTCGAACCTCGCCGACGACACGGGATGCGGCTGGCTGGTGCCGCCGTTGGTGAGCAGGGCCTTGCGCTTCACCGACACCGACCGCGCCCGACGGCACGCGCTGCGGGAGGCGGCGATCACCGCCGCGGCGGCGGAACTGCTCGCCGGCCGGGACCCCGATAAGTCCTTTGTGGACTCCGTAGGTCTGCTGCCCCACGTGGACGCGCTGGCGGAGTCGTTGCGGGATCCCGGCGAATGGCACCTGTGCAACGAAGCCGCGCGCGTCCAGGCGGAGCTCGGTGACAGCCTCGCGCTGCTGGAGACGAGCACCCGCCTGTACGACGCCTGCCGCGAGGTGCTGGGCGAGGACCACGAGACGACGGTGGCCGCGCTGGTGGCGCTCGGCGTGGGCCACGGCCTGCACGGCGACCACGAGAAAGCGTTGCGGCTCAAGCAGGAGGCACACGCACTGCTGGAGGCGCGGCTCGGCGCCGAGCACCCCGACACGCTCACCGCGCTGAACAACCTGGCGATCACCCACCTCGACCAGGGCGACGCCGAAACGGCGAGCGCGCTCACCGCCCGCGTCTACCGGGCACGGCGGCGGAAGGCGCGGTTCTCCGGCGACACCGTGGAGGCGTTGATGAACCACGCGATCGCCGTGGGCCGGTCGGGCCGCTTCGGGCTGAGCGCCCGGCTGCGCCGGCTCGCGTACGCCTACAGCCTGCGCGTGCACGGCGAGGACCACCCCCGCACGTTCGACGCGCTCAACACGATGGCGATCGGGGAACTGGACCTCGGGCGGGTCGAGCTCGCACGGGTGCTGTTCGAGCAGGTGTGCCAGGGCCGGCGGCGGGTCCTGGGCCGGACCGCGGACACCGCGAGCGCGCTGGCCAACCTCGCGACGGTGCGGGACGATCCCGAGGATCTGTTGAGGGAGGCCTACTTCATCCGGGTCGAGGCGCAGGGACCGGACCACTTCGCGACGGAGGAGGCGCTGCGGTCCGCACTGGGCTCCACGACGGCCACGCTGAGCGAGGCGCTTGCCGAGCCCGTGGACCGGCCGCCAGGGAGCCTCGGCGAGATCCGGCTCGACGACGACCGCGTGGACGAGCGGATCGAGTTGTTCGAGCGGGCGCTGGCGTGGCAGGAGGAGGTGACCCGGCGGTACGGCCACGAGCACCCGGCCGCGCTGACCGCCACCGCCCAGCTCGCCCACGCACTCGGTCTGCTCGACCAGTTCGACGAGCAGACCGAGTGGGCGTGGGAAATGATCAACACCTCCGCCGACGGGCTGCGGGACACGCTGGGCGCGCACGCCCCCGCGACGATCGCCGCCGAGCGGGTGCGGACCTGGCTCGCGAAGCGGTGAGCGCGCGACCTCAGCCCAGGTGCGCCCGGTAGAAGCTCGTCAGCTTCTCGACCGCGGCACCGACGTGCGGCTCCCGGTCGTACAGGTCGACGTGGCTCGCGCCGTCGATCCAGTGCAGCTCCTTCGGCCCGCGCGCCCCCTGGAACGCCTCCACCGCCATCCAGGAGGTCACCGCCTCCCGGCCGACGACCAGCAGCAGCGGGCGCGGGGCGATCAGCCCGACGAAACGGAAGGCGTCGAAGAACGCCAGGCGGTCCACACTCGACCACGGCAGCAGCTTCGCCGAACGCGGGTGCTGCGCGCGGGCCGTGCAGTAGTACTCGAACCCCTCGACACCGTGCTGCCCGCCCAGTTCGCGGGCCTGCTCGACGGTGTCGGGGAACAGCTGGAAGGTCTGCGGGCCCTCGCCGCGAGCCTCGGCGGTGCGGGCCGCGGCCGCGGCGTCGAGCATGCCCTGGAACACGGCCGGGTCCTGGGTGCCGTCGGCGCCGAGGCGGAACTGGCGGGCGACGTCCACGGGACTGACGGTGCCCACGGCCTTGATGCGGTGGTCCCCGGCCGCGGCCGCCATCGAGTAGCCACCCGAGGCGCAGATGCCCAGCACACCGATGCGCTCGGGATCGACCTCCTCACGGGTGGTGAGGAAGGAGACCGCGGCCTTGAAGTCCTCGACCCGTTGTGCCGGGTCTTCCAGGCCTCGCGGCTCGCCTTCGCTCTCGCCCTGGTAGGCCGCGTCGTAGGCGAGGGTGACGAAGCCCTGCTCGGCCATCCGGCGCGCGTACAGCCCCGAAGCCTGTTCCTTGACGCCCGTGCCGGGGTGCCCGACCACGAGCGCGGGCCACGGACCGGTTCCGGTGTCCGGGGTGTGGAGGTGGGCGGTGAGCCGAAGACCGTTGCTGGGGAAGGTGACGTCCGTTTTCATGTCACCCACGCTCGTCCCCGCCGGAAGCCGGTACCAGTGAGAGAACTGCCTAGGCAAGCCGGTACCAGGCACGTGGTTCGCCCGATGTGGACACTGGAGGCATGGAGACCACCGAGCTGGGCGACTTCCTCCGCGCCCGCCGTGCCGCGCTCGACCCGGCCCGCGCGGGCTTCCCCGACGACGGCAGGCTCCGCCGGGTGCCGGGCCTGCGGCGGGAGGAGCTGGCGCAGCTCGCGCACATCAGCGTCGACTACATCGTCCGGCTGGAGCAGGGCCGCACGCGGCGGGTGTCCGGCCCGGTGCTCGACGCGCTCGCCGACGCCCTCCAGCTCGCCCCGGACGAGCGCGCCTACCTGTTCACCGTCGCCGAGGCCGTGCCCGCCGCGCCCGCCCGGCAGCCGGGCAGGCCGAAGGTCGACCGGCAGCTGCGGCAGCTGCTCGACGGCATGCGGGACATCCCCGCCATGATCCTCAACCGCCGGATGGACGTGCTGGCCTGGAACCGCGGGGCGGCCGCGTTGCTGACCGACTTCGGCGCACTGCCGCCGAGCGAGCGGAACCTGATCCGGCTGACGTTCCTCGACGAGCCCTACCGCGCCCTCTACGCGGACTGGCCGCGTGCCGCGCGCGAGTGCGTCGCCGTGCTGCGGATGGAGGCCGGGCGCAACCCCGGCGACAAGGCGCTGGCCGCGCTGATCGGCGAACTGAGCGTGCGGGACGCGGACTTCCGCACCTGGTGGGCGAGCCACCAGGTGCGCGGTCCCCGTGAGCTGGTGAAGACGTACCTGCACCCGGTCGCGGGCCCGATCACGCTCGACGTCCAGCAGTTCTCCGTCGACACCCAGCCGGACCAGCAGCTCGTCGCCTACACGGCGGAGCCAGGCTCGCCTTCGCAGGCAGCGCTGGACTTCCTGCTGGCCGTCAGCCCCGCGGCGCCGGTGAGCTGATTCAGCGCGCCGCGGTGAACAGGCGGCGGCTGACCAGCGCGAGGATCACCAGCAGCACCACGGCGAACCCGGTCAGCGCGCTCTGCACCGACACCAGCTGCGTGGCCAGGCCGAGCCCCAGCACGGGCACGACGAGCCCGACGTAGGCGGCGAGGAACAGCCCGGCGAGCGCCTCGCCGCGGCCCTCGGGCGGCGCCACCGACAGCACGATGCTGACGGCCGCCTTGAAGCCCGCACCGGCACCGCCGCCCGCGAGCACCCCGCCGACGAGGAACAACGCGAGGCTCGGCAGCTGCACCGCGACGGTCACGAGCACGACGCCGAGCACGAGCGCGCCGAGGCCGTAGCGGAGCTGGTTCCGCAGCCCGGCCCTGGACAACACGGTCTGGGCGACCGCCGCGGCGGCGAACACCGCGAACGACGCGACCCCGGCCAGCGCGTGCGAGTGCTGGTGCAGCACGTTCGCCAGGAACGCGGGCGCGAGCGAGGTGAACAGGCCGAACACCGCGAACTGCACCAGCGCCGCCGCACCGGCGGCGAAGTACCGGCCGCGGGCCTCGCGCGGCACCGAAACCCGCTGCGGGCGGTACTTCACGCGCGACGGTTCGACGGTCTCCGGCACGAGCGTCAGCGCGAGGACCCCGAGCAGCATCAGACCCTGGAACACGAGGTACGGCACGTGCAGCGGGTCACCGACGTACTGGGCCAGCAGGCCCGCGATGAGCGGGCCGAGCCCGATGCCGCCGAGGTTCGCCGCCGTGCCGACGAGGTCCGCGCGGGAGCGCGACGCGTCGGGCCGCGCGGCGAGGTGCAGCTCGGTCAGGTGCGCGGTCGCCGTCGCGGTGAGCATGCCGATGCTGATCCCCGACACGAACCGCGCGACGAGCAGCGCCGGCACCGAAGTCCACGCCAGGAACACCACCCCCGCGAGGATGTTGACGAGCACCGCGGGCACCAGCACGCGCCGCCGGCCGACCCAGTCGGAGATGTGCCCGGCGAGGAAGAGACTCGCGAGCACGCCCACGGCGTACGCCGCGAAGATCAGTGTGACCGTGAAGGAGCCGAAGCCCTCCTTGGCCTGGTAGAGCACGTACAGCGGAGCGGGCGCCGCCGAGAACGCCATCATCACCGCGAAGGTGTAGGCCACGAGCCAGAAACCGCGGCCGTGCGGCCGGGAGCCGCCGACCGCGACGGCGGGCAGGCTCGTGTAGGTGCCGGATGTGGTCACCGGAAGGTCCTTTCTTGTCCCCGTTCTTCCCCGTTACCCACTTTCCCTCCGCCGATCGATCACGTCCAACGAATGTTTGTGCATGCTGCTATCTCTCGTCTAGATTGTTGACATGGAGCTGCGTCAGCTCGCCTACTTCGTCGCGGTCGCGGAGGAACTGAGCTTCACCAAGGCGTCCCGGCGGCTGCGCGTCGTGCAGTCCGGGGTCTCCACCGCGATCCGCGCGCTGGAACGGGAGGTCGGCGCGCCGCTGTTCGTCCGGGACAGCAGGCACGTCCGGCTGTCCGACGCCGGGGCGGCGATGCTGCCCAGCGCCCGCGCCGCACTGGCCGCCGCCCGCGCGGCCCACGACGCGGTGCAGGCGCAGCACGGTGAGCTGCACGGCTCGATCGTGCTCGGCAGCATGCTGACGACGCCGGGCGTCGACGTGGCGGGCGTGCTCGGCCGGTTCCACCGGGCGCACCCGGCGGTGCGGGTCCGCGTCCAGTTCTCCCCCGCCGGTTCGCGGGGTCACGTGCACGCGCTGCTCGACGGGACCATCGACGTGGCTCTCGCGTCGTTCCCCCGGCGCCCGCCGCCCGGCCTCGTGACCGAGACGCTGACGACGGAGGTCCTGCAGCTCGTGTGCGGTCCGGACCACCGGCTCGCGCATGCCGGCGAGGTGCGCCTGGAGGACCTCGCCGACGAGACGTTCGCCGAGTTCCCCGACGGCTGGGGCACGCGGGACCTCGTGGACCTCGCCTTCGACCGGCGCGGGCTGAGCAGGCAGGTGCCGCTGGAGGTGCCCGACTACGCCACCGCGGTCGCGTTGATCCGGCAGGGCCACGTGCTCGGCTTCGTCCCCGACAGCGTCGCGCGCGACAACGCCGAACTCGTCGTGGTGCCGATCGCGGGCGAGCAGCTGGCCTGGAACGTCACGCTCGCCACCTCGGCGACCCGCCCGTTGTCGCGGCCCGCGCTGGTGCTGATGGCCGAGCTCCGGCGCGGGCTCGTGACCTGACCGGCTTCCTTCACCCCGCTTGAGGCTTTCGTTGATCAACAGGAGGCGCGGTCGGCGAAAGTCTCAAACCGGTGATCAAGCGCTAGGCTGGGCCGGTGGCGAAGCTCCGCATCACGGACCTGGCCAGGATGGCCGGGATCTCGGTGCAGCAGGTCCGCAACTACGTCGATCTCGGGGTGCTGCCGCCGGTCGAGCGCACCACCAGCGGCTACCGCGTGTTCACCGACACCCACGCCGAGGCGCTGCTCATCGTGCGGCAGCTGGCGGACGGGCACGGCTGGGAGCGCACGCGGACGATCATGCGGGCGGTGCACGCGGGTGACCTGACGACGGTGCTGGCCACCGTGGACGCGAGCCACGCGGAACTCCACCGGGAACGCGCCGACATCGCCAGGGTCGTCGGCGCGTTCGACGAGATCGGCCGGGCGCCGGCCCGGTCCCTGCCGCGGCGGCCGCTGCGGATCGGCGAGGTCGCCGAGGTGGTCGGGGTGCGCACACCGGTGCTGCGGCTGTGGGAGCAACGCGGCCTGCTGAAGCCGGACCGCGAGTCCGGCACGGGCTACCGGGTGTACGGGCAGGCGGAACTGCGGAAGGCCGAGGTGGTCGCGTTGCTGCGGCGCGGTGGTTACCCGTTCTCGGTCGTGCAGGCGGTGCTGGGCGAGCTCGACCCCGGCGGCCGCCCCGAGCGAGTGCGGGCCGAGCTGGGCAAGCGCGAACAGGAACTGCAGCGCCGCAGCCTGCGGCGGCTGCGGGCGTCAGCGGCGTTGTCCGCGTACCTAAATCACTGAAGCGCCTTCTCGAACGCCAGCGGCCCGATGGTCTCGGGATCGGCGGTGACGTCGAACAGCGGGGTGTAGCCCGCCGCGAGGTACAGGGCCTTCGCCTCGGGCTGGCGCGGACCGGTGGTGAGGTACACGCGCTCGTAGCCGCGGGCGGCGGCCTCGCGTTCCAGCTCCGCCACCACGCGCCGCGCCAGGCCCCGGCGGCGATGCGCCGAATGCGTCCAGATGCGCTTCAGCTCGGCGGTGCGCTCGTCGTACCGCTGGAAAGCGCCGCCCGCCACGGGTTCGCCGTGCTCCAGCACCAGCAGCAGCGCGCCGTGGGGCGGCGCGAACCGCTCACGCGGGTAGCCGCGCAGGTCCTCGTGCATCGCTTCGAACGTGCCGCCGTAGCGGCTGGAGTACTCGTGCGCCAGCTCCGCCAGCAACGGCGCCACGCGCGGGTCGTCCTGGTCCACGGCGAGCACCTGGAACGCGGTGTCGAAGGTCGTCACGTATCCCGGCAACCCGCCTCCGCGGCGCGGAATTCCCGGCTCATCCGACGAGCAGCACGTCCAGGGTGCGCGGGCCGTGCACCCCTTCGACGCGGTCCAGCTCGATGTCGCTCGTCGCGGACGGCCCCGAGACGAACGTCAGCGGCCGGTCCAGGGTGAGCCGGGCCAGCGCTTCGGGCACGGTCGCCACGATCTGCCGGGCCCGCACCACGCACAGGTGGTAGTCCGGCACGAGCGTCAGCGCGCGGCGGCCCTGGCCGGGCCCGGCGTCGAGGACGATCGTGCCGGTCTCGGCGATCGTCACGGCGCAGCCGGTGAGCACGCCACCCGCCGCGTCCAGCTCGTCGACGGTCAGCGGCGGCTCGTCGGTGAGCCACTCGACCCCGTCCACGTGCCAGTCGCGCGGCAGGCCCGGCGGCGCGATCATCGACCGCGGTGCCCGCTGCCGCAGGGCTTCCGCGATGGCGGCGGGCAGCCCGTCCTCGTCGACGCGGCGGACTTCGGCGCGGTAGTCGGCGATGCGCTCCGCCGCCAGCTCCACGACGTCCGGGTACTCCCGCGTCGTCGCGTACTCGCGGGGCACCGGGCCTGGCTCCGGCCGGTCACGCAACGCGGTGCGCACGCGCGCCAGTATTTCCGCTCGGGGGTCAGCCACGGTTGTTCCTCCACCAGCTACGGAAGCTTTCCCGCGCGGGCAGCGGCGCGTCCCGCGAGTCCGTCCACAGTGAACCCGGCCACGGCAGCTTCGTGACCTTCCCGCCGGGCATGAGGGACCGCGCGAGCGAACCGGCCTTCTGCGCGGCCTCGTACTTCCGCGGGTCGCCGAACACCTGGGCCAGCGCCTTCATCGCGATCCGCTCCGGCGAGGCTTTCGGTTTCGCCGCAACGGTTTTCGCCCGCAGGTGGGTGAGCACCTCGGGGATGTCGATGCGGACGGGGCAGGCCTCGAAACACGCGCCGCACAAGGAGGACGCGTACGGCAGGGACGCCGCCTGCTTGTCGTGCGGGTCGGCGACCAGCTGCGGGGTGAGGATCGCGCCGATCGGGCCGGGGTAGACCGAGCCGTACGCCTGCCCGCCCGTGCGCTCGTACACCGGGCACACGTTGAGGCACGCCGAGCAGCGGATGCACCGCAGCGCCTGCCGCCCGACCGGGTCCGCGAGCGCCTCGGTCCGGCCGTTGTCCAGCAGCACCAGGTGGAACTCCTGCGGCCCGTCCCCTGGCGTGACACCCGTCCACACCGAGGTGTAGGGGTTCATCCGCTCCGCGGTGGACGAGCGCGGCAGCAGCTGCAGGAACACCTCCAGGTCGCGCCACGTCGGCACCAGCTTTTCCAGCCCCATCACGGTGATCAGCGTCCGCGGCAGGGTCAGGCACATGCGGCCGTTGCCCTCGGACTCGACGACCATGATCGAGCCGGTGTCGGCGACCGCGAAGTTCGCGCCCGACACGGCCACCTTCGCGGTGAGGAACTTCTGCCGCAGGTGCTTGCGCGCGGCCTCGGCGAGCGCGCGGGGCTCGGCGGGCAGGTCGGCGGGCGCGCCCGGCATCTCACGCCGGAAGATGTCGCGGATCTCCGCGCGGTTGCGGTGGATCGCGGGCACCAGGATGTGCGAGGGCCGGTCGTGGCCCAGCTGCACGATCACCTCGGCGAGGTCGGTCTCGATCGCCGTGACCCCGCCCGCTTCGAGCGCCTCGTTGAGCCCGATCTCGGCGGTGGCCATCGACTTGACCTTGACGACCTCGTGCGTGCCCGCCTCGCGGGCGAGCCGGAGCACGATCTCGTTGGCCTCCGCCGCGTCCCGCGCCCAGTGCACGACGCCGCCGCGCGCGGTGACCGCCGCTTCCAGCCGCTCCAGGTACGTGTCGAGGTGGGCGAGCACGTCGTTCTTGATCGCCTCGCCCGCCCGGCGCAGTTCCTCCCAGTCGGGCACCTCGGCGACGGTCCGGGCGCGCTTGTCGCGGATGGTGTGCGTGGCGTGGCGGAGGTTGCGGCGCAGCTGCGAGTCCGCGAGCGCCTCGTGCGCGGCCTTGGGGAAGGCGGGGACGCCCAGCCACGTCACCGGGTTGCGAGCCACGGTTCCTCCTCCGTCGACGCCAGGATGTCGGCCAGGTGCACGGTGCGCACCCCGGTCCGGAGCCGGGACAGCCCGCCGCCGATGTGCATCAGGCAGGAGTTGTCGCCCGCCGTCAGCACCTCGGCGCCGGTGTCGAGCACGTTGCTCATCTTGTCGCCCAGCATCGCCGTGGACGTCTCGGAGTTCTTCAGCGCGAACGTGCCGCCGAAGCCGCAGCACGACTCGGCAGCGGGCAGCTCGACCAGGTCGAGGCCCTTCACCTCGCGCAGGAGCCTGAGCGGCTTCTCCCCCACGCCGAGCATCCGCAGCGAGTGGCACGTCGGGTGGTAGGTGACGCGGTGCGGGAAGTAGGCCCCCACGTCGGTCACCCCGAGCACGTCGACGAGGAACTCGGACAGCTCGTACATCCGCGGCGGGAGATCGCTTTCCAGCAGCTTCGGGTAGATGTCGCGCACCATCGCCGCACACGAGCCGGAGGGCGCGACGACGGCGTCGTAGCCCGCGAACGCCTCCCCCAGCCGCCGCGCCAGCGGCACCGTCTCGTCCCGGTAGCCGGTGTTGAAGTGCATCTGCCCGCAGCACGTCTGCGCGAGCGGGAAGTCCACCGCGCAGCCGAGCCGCTCCAGCAGGCGCACCACCGACTGGCACGTGTCCGGGAACAGGGTGTCCCCCAGGCACGTCGCGAAGAGCGCAACCCTGAGCGTCATAGATGCAACACTAGTGGCCGTTTCGGCCTACGGCACCGCCGGTCCGGTGTACCCGCACGGGCAGCGAGGCCCAGCCACGCAGCGTGTTGTTGAGGTGACGGCGCGGCGGGCCGGCGAGCTCGAGGCGCGCCACCCGTGCCGCCAGCGCCGTGACCAGCGCTTCCGCCTCCAGCCGGGCCACGTGCTGGCCCACGCACTGGTGCAGGCCCATGCCGAAGCCGACGTGCCCGGAGGGGTCGCGCGACAGGTCGAAGGCGTCCGGCCCGGTCCACCGCCGCGGGTCCCGGTTCGCGGCGCCGAGGAACATCAGGATCTTGTCGCCGGCGGGGATCGGCACGCCCCCGACCTCCAGGTCTCGGGTGGCGGTGCGGAAGAACGTCTGCACCGGGGACTCCCACCGCACCGCCTCGTCGAACGCCACGCGGGCCAGCGACGGCTGCTCCCGCAACCGCCGCCACTGCTCCGGATGGGTGGCGAACGCGTACAGCAGCGCGGCGATCCCGTGCACCGTGGTGTCGACCCCGGCCGTCAGCAGCGAGCGGACGACGAGCGGCGCCTGCTCGGAGGTGATGTCGCCGTGGTCGGCCGCGGCCCAGATGCGGGCGCCGAAGCCGTCCGGTGAAAGCGCTTCCCTGGCGCACTGCGCGTTGACCCACGCCGACAGCTCCGCCACGCGCGGCTCCCCCTTCGCGACGAATTCGTTGTGCGGGCCGAAGGCGTTGAACGCGTGGTCCCCGTAGGGCAGCAGGTGCTCGCGACCCTCCTTCCCGATGCCGACGGCGTCGGGGAACACCCGCAGCGGGAACGCCTGCGCGAGTGCGGGCACGGCGTCGAACTCGTCCTCGGCCAGCACGTCGTCGACGAGGCGCTCGGCGTCGGCGAACCACGCGTCACGCAGCTTCCGCAGCGCACGCGGGCCGAGGATCTTCGACAGGACCGCGCGGGGCGCGTCGTGGTGCGGCGGGTCGGCTTCGAGCAGCAGGCTCGGCGGGCGCCACGGCTTCTCCACGCGGAAGTTCGCCAGCCCCACCCCGGCGCCGGACTCGAAGCCCTGCCAGTCGGTGAGCGCGGCGTGCACCTCGGCGTAGCGGGCCAGCGCGTGGACGCCGTAGCGCTCCAGGTACGTCACCGCCCCCGCCTCGCGCAGCTTTTCGTGCAGCGGCAAGGGGTTTTCGAGCACCTCGGGACTGAACGGGTCGAGCATGGCTGGCTCCTTCACAGGTCGAGCACGAGGCGGTCGGTGAGGGCGCGGGAGACGCACGGGAACAGGCAGTCCCCGGCGGCCCGCTCGGCGTCGTCGAGGATCGAGTCGCGGTGGTCCGGCACGCCGTCGAGCACCGCGGTCTCACACGTGCCGCACACCCCTTGGCGGCACGAGGACAGCACCGCCGCCCCCGCCGCCGTGACGGCTTCGAGCACGGACTGTCCCGGCGCGACGGTGACCGTGCGGCCGGTCCTCGCCAGCGTCACCTCGAACGGCTCGCCGCGGGTGCCGGATTCGCGCAGCACGAAGCGTTCCGTGCGCAGCCGCCCGGCGGGCCACCCCGCGCACCGCGCTTCGACCGCGGCGAGCAGGGGCTCCGGGCCACAGCAGTAGACCTTCGTGTCGGGAGTGGTGTCGAGCCACGTGTCCAGGTCGAGCAGCCCGTACTCGTCCTGCGGGCACACGGTGACGCGCTCGCCGTAACGCGCCAGTTCGTCCAGGAACGCCATGGACCGCCGCGCGCGGCCGCCGTAGAGCAGCCGCCAGTCCGCACCGATCAGCTCGGCCTGGTACAGCATCGGCAGCAACGGCGTGATCCCGATACCGCCCGCGACGAACAGGTACCGCCGTGACGGCACGAGCGGGAAGTTGTTGCGCGGCCCGCCGATTCCCACGGTGGCCCCGACCGCCAGCCGGTCGTGCACGTACGCCGAGCCGCCCCGGCTCTCGGGTTCGCGCAGCACGCCGATCCGGTACGTCCACGGGTCCCACCGGTCGCCGCACAGCGAGTACTGGCGCACCAGCCCGCCCGGCAGGACCAGGTCCACGTGCGCGCCCGGGGTCCAGTCCGGCAGCCTGCGTCCCTGCGGGTCGGCCAGCGTCAGCGCCACGACCCCTTCGGCCACGGGCGTCTTGGCGACCACCCGTACCTCGACCATCGTCATCGATGCTCCTCGCGGAAGACGGAATGGCCCGAGGATGACGAGTGCGTGCGGCGCGCCTACACCCGATTCTCACTGAGTGAGAGAGCGGGCGATGCCGAGCGCCGTGGCCCGCAGCGCCGGGATCGTGGCGCGCGCGTTGTCGTCGTTGGGCACCACGACCCCGAGCGCGGCCACGACGGCACCGCCCGGTCCCCGCACCGGCACGGCGACGCCGGTCGCCCGTTCGTCGATGTAGCCGGGGCAGAGGGCGTACCCGTCACGGCGGATGTCGGCGAGCCGGGCCCGCAGCACCTTCGGGTCCGTCACGGTGAACCGGGTGTACGCGGGCAGCGGCCCGCTGAGCACCCGCTCCTGCAGCTCGGCGGGCGCATGCGCGAGCAGGACCTCGCCGGAGGACGACGCGTGCAGCGGCAGCCGCCCGGCGATGCGCGTCAGGTTGATCACCGCGTGCCGCGCGGACAGCCGTTCGAGGAACAGCACCTCGTCGCCGTCGAGCACGGCGAGCTGGGTGTGGTGGCGGACGACGGCGTGCAGGTCCTCCAGGTACGGCATCGCGGCCTCGCGCAGCGGCAATGTCGGCGACGCGCGGGAAGCCAGCTCCCACAGCCGCACGCCGATCCGCACCTTGCGGTCGGCGTCGCGTTGCAGCCAGCCGTAGCCCACGAGCCGCTCCACCAGCCGCGAGGCCGTCGCCACGTGCAGGTCCGCCCTGCGTGCCAGCTCGGACACCCCCAGCGCGGGCGTGTCCGGCCCGAACACCTCGATGATCCGCACGATCCGCCCGAGCACCGACTCCTTCGTCACCCCACCAGTGTGGGCCTTGTCAGCCCGGTACCACCCGAGAATGATCGTTCCATGGACGTGGTCGAGTTCAAGCCGGAACGCGAGCAGTACGCCTGGACCTTCGGCGGGGTCGAGCCGGTCATGCGGGTCGCGCCCGGCACCGCGCTGCGGCTGTGGACCGAGGACGCGTTCAGCGGCAGGCTGACCAGCCCGCACGACCTGCCGAGCGAGCACCTCGACATGAGCGAGGTGAACCCGCAGACCGGCCCGTTCTACGTCGAAGGCGCCCAGCCGGGCGACACGCTGGCGCTGCACTTCGTCGACCTGGAGCCGGCCCGCGACTGGGGCGCTTCGGCGACCATCCCGTTCTTCGGCGCGCTCACCGGCACCGACCGCACGGCGCTGCTGCACGACCCCCTGCCCGAGCGCACGTGGATCTACCAGCTCGACCGCGACCGCGACGTCGTGGTGTTCGAGGCGCTGCGGGGCGAGTTCCGGGTGGACCTGCCGGTCGCACCGATGCTGGGCACCGTCGGCGTCGCCCCGGCCGGGCGCGAGGTCCGCACGTCGATCGTGCCGGACACCTTCGGCGGCAACATGGACACGCCCGAGATGCGTGCGGGCGCGACGTGTTTCCTCGGCGTGAACGTGGAAGGCGCGTTGTTCTCCGTCGGCGACGGGCACTACCGGCAGGGCGAGGGCGAGTCGTGCGGGACGGCCGTCGAGGGCGCGATGAACGTGACCCTGATCGTCGAGCTGATCAAGGGCGGGGCCCCGGCGTGGCCCCGCATCGAGCAGGACTCGCACTACGTCGTGGTCGGCTCGTCCCGCCCGCTGGAGGACGCGTGGCGCGCGAGCCAGGTCGGGATGATCGACTGGCTGCACGAGCTGTACGGCCTCGACCGGCTCGACGCCTACCAGCTGCTGACGCAGGTCAGCGAGTCCCCGCTGGCGAACGTGGTGGACGCGAACTACAGCGCGGTCACCAAGGTCGCCAAGCGGTTCCTGCCGCCGGGTGAGGCGTTCGGCGGGATGCACCGGTACCTCCGTGAACAGGCCGCGGCGTTGTAAGGAGACACATGGACCTCCGACTGGCGGGCCTGAAGGCCCTCGTGACGGGCGGCACCAAGGGGATCGGCCGGGCGATCGTCGGCCAGCTGGCGGACGAGGGCGCGGCGGTGGCGTTCTGCGCGCGGACCGAGTCGGAGGTGGAGGCCACGGTCGGCGAGCTGACCGCCGCCGGGGCCACGGTGCTCGGCGGGGCGCTGGACGTCGCCGACGGCCCGTCGCTCGCCGCGTGGGTCACCGACGCGGCGGCGTCGCTGGGCGGGCTCGACGTCGTGGTGACCAACGTCAGCGCGCTGGCCATCGGTCCCGGCGAGGAGAACTGGCGGGCGAGCTTCGACGTCGACCTGATGCACACGGTCCGGACCGTGGAAGCCGCGATGCCGTTCCTGGAGCGCAGCACCGCACCGTCCATTGTGGTCGTTTCGAGCGTGTCGGCGCGGGAGATCGACTTCGCCGCCGCGGCCTACGGCACGATGAAGGCCGCGCTGGTGCACTACGCGCAGGCGAAGGCGTACGAGCTGGCGGGCAAAGGAATCCGCGTCAACAGCGTCTGCCCCGGCAACACGTTCTTCGAGGGCGGCGTGTGGGAACGGATCCAGCACGGCGACCCGAAACTGTACGACGAGGCACTGGGCCTCAACCCCACCGGCCGGATGGCCACTCCCGAGGAGGTCGCCTACGCCGTGACGATGCTCGCCAGCCCGCGCGCGTCGTTCATCACAGGCACCAACCTCGTGGTCGACGGGGCGCTCACCCGGGGAGTGCAGCTGTAGCCGCCTGGTCGTCGTCGCGGACGGTCAGGTGCGCGAAGTCCTGTCCCACCACGGCGTTCACCGGGCTGACCACGAACACCTTGTACGCGGTGGCGGCGTTCGCCTCGGCGACGGTGTTCCCCACGACCGGGATGGTGACCGGCACGCTGAGCCGTCCCGGCGGGACCACCACCTGCCGCGCGGAGTTGACGACCTGCGTGCCCGTGCCCGCCAGCGCCTGCACCGACACGGTCACCGGTTCCCGGCTGCGTTCCGACAGGCTCACGGTCATCGTCGCCGAACCCGCCCCTTCGTCCACTGTGGAGTCACTGATCGTCACCTGCGGCAGCCGGCTCGGGCCGCCCTGCCCCGGGGCGAAGTTCTGGAACGCCACGTCCGACAGGAACACCCCACCGGACGGGCTCGCCGTCGAGATCACGATCTTCCGGAGGTCGCGCGTGTTGACGTGCTTCAGCTGGGCGAGCGGCCACCGCACCGTCCGCAGCCAGGTCTTCGGCAGCAGCGTGCCCGAACCCGGCAGCGGGGTCAGGGCGTCGCCGAGACTCGACAGCGTCGCGGATTGAGACCGTCCCGCCCCGTCGACCACGGTGAGCGTCAGGTCGGCTGGCGCGTTCGCGTCGTCCAGCGCCGCCCGCACGGTCAGCGCGTCGTAACCGGCCATTGTGGACCGTGGCACGGCGATGCTCATCGACGACGGCGTGGTCCACGACAGGTGGAGCAGCGGCGTCGCCGTCACGTTCGGCCCGTAGTTGGCCGGGGTGAACGACGGGAACCGCGCCGTCGCGGTGGACGCGGTGCACGACGGCAGCCCGCTCTGCGGCGACCGCCCCGCCATGCTCGCGCAGTACTGGCCGAACGACGCGCTCACGTTCGCCGCGGGCCCCTGCAACGGGGCGACGTCCAGCCGCCGCGGCGACTGCGTCTCCTGCAGCACGGTCGCGGCGCCGACCTTCGCGGTGCCCCCGTCGAACAGCGGGGAAAACGCCGTCTCGTGTCCCATCACGAGGCGGAAGAAGCCCGCGATGTAGTCGACGCCCACCTGGTACTGCTCGGCGGCGGACAGCCGTGTGGTGGCCGGCGCGTTCATCCCGCACGTCGGGTCGTCCTGGTTGCCCCAGTCGTCGTTCGCGGGCGCGACCGCGACGCCCGGCGTCCACTCGGTGTTGAAGAAGTTGTGGTCGGCGCCCATCACCATGACGGACGCGCGGAACACCCCGTCGCCGGGGTGGGCGTAGCGGCTGTCGTCGTAGAAGTGCTGCCCCTGCTGGTTCGACACGTCGCCGTCGCAGTACGGCAGCACCACGGCCATCGGCACGTCCGGCAGCGTCTCGCGGCCGAAGTCGATCGGCGCCAGCGGCAGCACGGCACGCACGCCGTACGGGTGCGGACGGGCCGCGTTGAGCAGCGCCGCCTTGACCACGCCCTCACCGCCCCGCGAATGCCCCATCAGCCCCACATCGGACAGGTCGAGCTTGCCCCGCAACAGCGGGCTCATTCCCTTGGCGCGCCCGGAGTCCGCCTGCGCGAGCAGGTCGAGGTGGTCGAGCACGAGCTGGCCGCGCGCGGTGGTCCCGGCGTCCTCGCTGTACGGGTTGTCCTGAGCGTTGACACCGTCGGCGCTGATCGACACGACGACGTAGCCGTGGCTCGCGAGCACCTGCGCCGACTGGTCGTAACCGCGGTAGCTCGGGATCGGCTGGAACCCTTCCACACAGGGCCAGTGCGTGTTGTCCGTGGCCCGCGTCGCGGCGTTGTAGCAGGCGGAATGGCGGCCGTGCAGGAACAGCACGACCGGCCGCGGACCCGGTGCGGAGGGCACCCACACCGCCGCGCGTTCCTCGACGACCCGGTTACCGAGCCCGGGCAGCGTCAGCGCGCTGTCCCCGAAGTCGTAGTCCGCGCGGCTCACGGCGTACCGGCCGGGCGCCGACGGATCGGCGGGCACCGGGTTGCCCGGCCGCGGTTTCGTCCCGTGCGCCGGACCGCTCCGCTCGGTGCCCGCGACCTGACCGTTCCACGCGAGCTGCACCGACGACGGGTGTGCCGCCGCCGGATCCTCCGTGACGACGGTGAGGGTGCGGCCGTCCGGGGACTGCCGCGCGACACCGACGGAGTTGCCGTCCACGGCCAGTTCCGGCAGCGCGTCGCGCGCCTCCAGCTGGTCCGGCAACCGCAGGGTCACCTGGTAGCCACCGGCCACCGGCGTGACCGACCACGGCTGTGCGGCCTGCGCCGGCGCGAGCCCGGCACCGGCCAGCAGTACGGGCAGCAGCAAACCGGGCAGCAGCGTTCGGCGCATGAGCACTCCTGACGGGGAAAGACGGGGCCCGCGATCGCGGGCCGCAAGATCACCCTAAGCAAACCGTTGCCACGAAACAAGTTTCGGCCGAATGGCCTAATGACCGTCCGTCCGATGTGGAAATCTGTTCGTAAGGCGGCGAAACTCCCCCGTAACGAACGGCACCTAGCGTTCCGCCTCGGCCCACTCCGGTGAGAAATGAGGCGCTGCAGTGAATTCCGCGAAACTGTCCCGGCGCACGGTGCTCGGCACCGCGGTCGCCGGTACCGCACTGACACTGGCACCCGGCACCGCGGCGGCGGACCCGGCAGCACTGCTGCCCACCCCCGGGCAGCTCCCGCACCGGCCCCGGCTCGTGGACTACGAGATCCTCGAACTGGCCACGATGCTGCGCACCGGCCGCACGTCGAGCGTGGAACTGACGCGCGCCTACCTGGACCGCATCGCGAAGCTCAACGGCCCGTTCGAGGTCTACGGCAACAACGGCCTGTACAACGCCTTCGTGCGCATCGACGCGGAGGGCGCGCTCGCCGCCGCGAGAGCCGCCGACCAGCGCATCGCCGGCTTCCGCAGGCACGGCGGCGCGCTTTCCCCGCTGTGCGGGATTCCCATGGGCATCAAGGACTCCATCGGCATCAAGGGCCTGGCCGCACAGGACGGCAGTACCGCGTTCGCCGGCAACAAGGCGCTCCAGGACGCCACGGCCGTCGCGCGGTTGCGTGCCGCGGGCGTGGTGTTGCTGGGCGCCACGATCTGCTCGGCCTTCTCCGGCTCGATCACGGGCACGTTCGCGGGCAACGCGTGGAACCCCGACTACGTCCCCGGCGGTTCCAGCCAGGGCTCCGGGGTGGCCCCCGTCGCGCGGCTCGCGGCGGCCTGCCTCGGCGAGGAGACGGGCGGCAGCATCATGTGCCCGTCGGCGGCGAACGGCGCCAGCGGCATCAAGCCGTCGCTGGGCACGGTGTCCATCGCCGGGCTCATGCCGCTGTCCCCCGGCTACGACGTGCTCGGCCCGATCTCACGCTCGGCGCGGGACTCCGCGGTGATCCTGAGCACGATCCTCGGGCCGGACGGCGTGAACGACCCGCAGACCCTCTCGGCCCCGATCCCGTTCCCCGCCATCCCCACCGCCCCGCGCCCAGGACGCAGGCCGTTGCAGGGCTTGACGATCGGGATCCCGCAGACGGACTGGATGAACGTCGGCGGGAGCATCAAGGTGGGGGTGTCCCCGCAGTCCACCTACGGCGCGGGCCACCTGCAGGTGTTCCAGCGCCTGGTGTCGCAGCTGGAGGGCCTGGGCGCCCGCGTGATCCAGTTCCGCGGCCTGGACATGACCGACCCTGCCCAGAACCCGTGCTACTCCTCGGCCGACGTACTGGCCACTGTGGACGGTTCTCCGGTGTCGCCGTCCGCGGCGGTGGTCAACGCCAACCGGTACGAAGTCCGTTACGTCGCCGCGATCGCCGAGTTCTGCGCGAGCGGGATCCCGTCGCCCGAGGCGGTCGCCACGCTGACGAACCAGTACGGCCGCCGCGCCCCCGGGGAGAGCACGCCCAGTTTCGCCAGCGCCGACCGGTTCAACGGCGGCATCCCCGCTTCCGCGCGGTACGAGGGCGAGCGACGCCGGCGCACCCTGATCGCCAACTACACCAAGGCACTGCGTGACGCGGGGGTGGATTTCATGCTCGTGCTGACCCTCGGCGACGTGATCGGCAAACGCTCCGGTGGCACCGGCTTCCCCGTGTTCCGCGCGTACTACCAGGTGCCCAACGCGCTGGCTGGCCGATGGTCAGCTTCCCCGCCGGCTACGTCCAGGGCCTGCCCGTCTCGGCGCAGTTCTGGGGGCCGCGGTTCTCCGAACCGGAGATCGTCCAGGCGATGATCGACTACCAGTCCCGTTTCCCCGAGTACCACTCGGCCGCTCCCGCCGACCCGGAGCCCGCAGCCGCGAAGATCGCCCCGATGGCGGTGCCGGACGAGGGGCCGTCGAACGACCCGGTGCTCGGTGAGCAGGCCGTGCGGGAGGCGTTGACCCGATGAGCGTCGAAGAACCGGCCCGTTTCCTCACCGTCGGCTTCGGCACCCCCGTCGCGATCGGCTTCCTGCCGCAGGCCCCGACCGGCGAGGAGGGCGAGCTGCTGACCGTGGGGTGGGGCGCGAAGCTCGGCACGTCGTTCCTGCCGTACGACCCCGAGGACGAAGAGGTCGGCCCGGCCTGAGCGGGTCACAGCAACGCGCGCAGCCTCGTCAGCGCGCGGTGCTGCGCCACCCGCACCTGCCCGGTCGTCAGCCCCAGCACGAGTGCCGTGTCGGTCGCCGACAGCCCGGTCGCGACGCGCAGCAGCATGATGTCGCGGTCCAGCGGCGGCAACACCGGCAGCAGGCCCACCAGGTCGTCGGCCACATCGGGCTTCCCGCCCGGCGCGAGGTCGTCGACCGTGCGCACGAGCACGCGGTAGAGCAGCCGCAGGAAGGGCCCGCCGGTGTAGCCGGGCACCGCGGTCAGCACCGCGCGCCCGGCTTCCGCGGCCACCTCGTCGGCGAGCCGGTACGAATCGCCGCGCCGTCCCAGCCGCGCGCGGCAGTACCGCACGAGCAGGGGCCCGACCGCCGCGAGCAGCTCACCGACGCGCTCGGGCTCCCCCGTCGCCGCCCCGCGGGCCAGCCGGTCCAGCACCGGCCCACGGGGCATCGACGGCGGTACCTGCTGACCCGTCGCCTGCCCGTCCACGCTCAGGCGTCGGCCAGCGCGATCACGCTGAACAACGCGCCCTGCGAATCGGTGAGCACGGTGAAGCGGCCGACCGGGACCTCGGTCGGCGGCACCACGATCCGCCCGCCGAGCTCGCTCACGCGCGCCACGGCGTCGTCGGCGTCCGGAACGGCGAAGTAGACCATCCAGTGGTCGGGGACGTCGGCGGGCCAGCGCTCGTCCATCACCATCATCCCGGCGACCCTGGCCTCGCCGAGCCGCCACACGTCGTAGTCCGGCTGCGCCTCCCGCCGCCAGCCGAACACGGACTGGTAGAAGGCGATCTCGGCGTCCCGGTGCCGGGTGGTCAGCTCGTTCCAGCACAACGCGCCCGGCTCGTTCACCAGCTCCGCCCCGGCGAACCCCCGCGGCTGCCACACACCGAACGCGGCACCGGCCGCGTCGGCGAACAGCGCCATCCGCCCCGTCGAGGGGATGTCCATGGGCTCGACGAGCGCCTGGCCGCCCGCCGCCGTCACCGCCTTGACCGCGATGTCCGCGTCGGCCACCGACACGTAGGTGGTCCAGTTCGGCGGCACCTCCGGCGCCGGGACCGGCCCCAGTCCCGCGACCGGCCGCCCCCGCAGCTCACACATCCGGTAGCCGCCGAACTCGGCGCCCTGGTCCACCGCCGTCCACCCGAACAGCTCCCCGTAGAACCGCGCCGCCCCTTCGACGTCGGTCGTGCCCAGATCCACCCAGCACGGCGTGCCCGGTTCGTAGTCCGTCCGCTCCACGCTGCAGCACCTCTTCCGACTCCGCATGCCCTCCTCCCCGAGAATCTCCTCCCCGGCCGCCTCCCGGTTAGGGCCGAAAGCCCTCTCCTGGGACCCGAAAGTTCCACAGTGGACTGACCGGGTGGCCCGGAAGCGTGGCACGACAGCGGGAAGTAACACCAAGTTCGTCCATCCGGTGACTTGCCGCTGACGGCGCCGAGTTCCTACCCTCTACCGAGGGTGATGGACATGACACGTGAAGTGATGCTCGATCTGCTGCCCGCGCTGCTGCGGCGCGCGGTCCGGGTGGTGCCCGCGGAGGAGGACGAGGACTCCGGTGCCCCGCGGCACGCCGGGCTGGCCAGGCTGGCCGAGAACGGCCTGCTGCACCGGCTCGCGCCGGGGTACTACGCGCTCGTGCCGACCGATCGGATCGGCCAGGACTGGCAGCCCGACCTCGAATCGGCGGCGTGGGGCATCGCCGCGGCCGACGACGGCCCGCGCTCCGTGGCGCTGATGGGCCTGTCCGCCGCCCGTGCGCACGGCGCGCTGGCGGACTCCCCCGGTGCCGCCGTCATCGCCACCACCCGCAACCGGCCGACGCTGCGCTTCACCGACCGCGACGCCACCGTGTCCTTCGTCCGCCGCGACCCGCGCCGCCTCAAGATCGAACGGCACACGAGCACACTGGGCAACGGCTGGGTCACCACCGTCGAACAGACCCTGCTCGACCTGGCCGCGTACCCGCAGCTGGGCGGCAGGCCCGACCTGGCCGACCAGGCGGTCACCGGGCTGATCGACAAGGCCGACCCGCACGTGCTCTACAGCCTCGCGAGCGCCCAGCGCAGGCTCGGCGCGCTCGACAGGATCCTGCTCCAGGTGTGACCACACCCCGCCCGCCGCGATCTACAGTGGCAGGGTGGTGAGGATCAGCAGCGGGGAACTGCGGGGCACGACCGGCGAGTCGGGGCTGCACGTGTTCCGCGGAGTGCCGTACGCGCGGGCGGACCGCTTCGCGCCGCCGGAACCCGTCGAGCCGTGGGCCGGTGTCCGGGACGCAACCCGGCACGGGCCGATCAGCCCGCAACCACCGGTCCGGCCCGAGTCCGTCATGGGCGTGCCGGAAGAGCACGAGCAGAGCGAGGACTGCCTCAACCTCACCGTCGTCACCCCGGGTACCGACGACCGGAAGCGGCCCGTGCTGGTCTGGCTGCACGGCGGCGCGTACGTCACCGGCGCCTCGTCCTTCGCCTGCTACGACGGGCAACGGCTCGCCGCCGAGGGCGACGTGGTGGTCGTCGGGGTGAACTATCGACTGGGCGCGCTGGGCTACCTGAAACTCGACGGGGTCTCCCCCGGCAACCTCGGGCTGCTGGACCAGCTGGCGGCGTTGCGCTGGGTGCGTGACAACATCGCGCATTTCGGTGGCGACCCGGAACAGGTCACCGTGTTCGGGCAGTCCGCGGGCGCGCACTCGATCGCCTGCCTGCTGGCCGCCCCGGCCGCCGACGGGCTGTTCCGCAGGGCCGTCCTGCAGAGCGCGCCCATGGCGCTCAAACCGCTGACCCCGGCGGGCGCGGCCCGCATCGGGCGCTACTTCACCGCCGCGCTGGGCACCGATCCGCGCACCGCGAGCGTGGCGGAGATCCTCCAGGCGCAGCAACGGGTCATCGTGCGCGCCGCCGGTCCCGGCGGGCTGTACTCCGTGCCGCCGTTCCGCCCCGCCGCGGCGGCCGACCCGTTGCCCCCGGCCGCGTCGATGGTGCGCCGGGCCCGTGAGGTCGACGTCATCATCGGTACCACCAGCGCCGAGATGAACACCTTCCTGAACGGCAAACCGGGGATCACGCAGCTCGAAGCGCTCCCGTTCGTCGGGCGCCGGGGCGTGGCCGCGGCGAAGGCGGGGATCACGCGCTGGATGTTCGACGCCCCTTCGCGCCGCCTCGCCGACGCGCTGGCCGCGGCGGGCGGCCGCGTGTTCACCTACCGGTTCGCCTGGCACGCCCCGGCGTCCACCTACGGCGCGTGCCACTGCATCGAACTGCCGTTCCTGTTGGGGGACCGGGAATCCTGGGCCGCGGCGCCCATGCTCGCCGGCACCGAATGGGACGAAATGGCGCAACTGGGGCGGAAACTCCGCTCCGCGTGGCTGGAGTTCGCGAAGACGGGCGCGCCTTTGCCGGAGTGGCAACGGCATTCGCCCGGTGCGGCGCCGGGGATGAGGTGGGTGGAAATTGGTCCGGACCTGCGGGCTCGCCGCACCCCGGTCGCCGGAGTAGGGTGAGGCGGGTCCTGTCCCCCACCGCACAGGGGCGTGCCCCATGGGATCTTCCGTCCGCTGGCTCCAGGTCGTGCTCGCGATCGTGCTGGGCGGCGCGTTCGCCGCGGCGGGCACCTCGCACGCGCAGGGGCTGACGCCGCGCCAGCAGGCGGGGCAGCGGGTGGTCTACTCCTACGCGGGGCTCACGCCGCCGCAGTCCCTGCTGGACCGGATCCGGGCCGGTGAGGCCGCCGGGGTGATCTTCTTCGGCGAGAACGTCCAGAGCACCCAGCAGATCGCCGCGGTCGTCAAGCAGCTCCAGGACGCCAACGCGCAGAGCCCGGTCAAGGCCCCGCTGCTGCTGATGACCGACCAGGAAGGCGGCCAGGTACGGCGCCTGCCCGGCGAGCCTGCGCTGTCGGAGAAGCAGATCGGGCAGTCGGCGGATCCGGTGGCGGCCGCGACGCAGGCGGGCACCGGCGCGGCCCGCACGCTCGCGGGCGTCGGCATGAACGTCAACCTCGCCCCGGTGCTCGACGTGTACCGCACCGAAGGCGACTTCCTGGACCACTACGGCCGTTCGTACAGCAAGGACCCCGCCGTGGTGGGCAACCTGGGCAAGGCGTTCATCACGGCGCAGCAACAGGCTCGCGTCGCCGCGACGGCCAAGCACTTCCCCGGCCTCGGCGCGGCGGCCCGCGACCAGAACACCGACACCGACCCGGTCACCCTCGACGTGCCGCTGAACACCCTGCGCACGGTGGACGAAGCCCCTTACCCGGCGGCGATTTCCGCCGGGGTCAAGCTCGTCATGGTCTCGTGGGCGACGTACCCGGCGCTCGACACCACCCACCCGGCGGGGCTGTCGGCGACGGTCGTCCGGCAGGAACTGCGGCAGCGCCTCGGTTTCACCGGCGTCACGGTCACCGACGCGCTGGAAGCGGGCTCGCTGCGGGCTTTCGGCGACACGGGTCAGCGCGCGGTGGCCGCCGCGGCCGCCGGGATGGACCTCATCCTGTGCTCCGCGCGCGACACCACGCAGGGCGACCAGGCGGCGGACGCACTCGCCGCCGCGGTCCAGTCCGGCAAGCTCGACCCGGCCGACTTCACCGCGGCCGCCGATCGCGTCACCGCACTCCGCACGAGCCTTTGACGGCTACTCGCCGTCCGCCGGCCCCGCCGCAGCCCGCGAGCCACGCGGACGGCTACTCGCCGCGCTCCTGCTGCTCGGCGAGGAACCGCTCGAACTCCGCCCCCAGCTCCTCCGCGGTCGGCATCTCGACCTCGTCGGCCAGCAGGTTCTTCCGGTCCATCGCCTCGACGAACGTGTCGTACTGCTGCTCCAGTGCCCGCACGACCTCGGCGACCTCCGCCGACTCCGCCACCTGGCGCTCGATCTCGGCGTCGGTGCGGCGCGCGGACTCCACGAGCGCCTCGTCCGGGATCGACAGCCCCGTGATCCGCGAGATCGAGCCGAGCAGCGTCACCCCGGCCGCCGGGTACCGCGACTGCGCCAGGTAGTGCGGCACGTGGGCGGCGAAACCCACCGCGTCGTGCCCGCTCTCCCCCAGCCGGAACTCCGTGAGACCGGCGGCGCTGCCCGGCACCTGCAACCGGTTGAGCACCTGCTGGTACTCCCCGATCAGCTCCACGCGCGTCGCGTGCGCGGTCACCCCGAGCGGCCGCGTGTGCGGGGCTCCCATCGGGATGCCCTGGTACGACACGACCATCCGCAGGTTCCACCGGTCCACGAGACTGCGTACCGCCGCCGCGTAGCGCTCCCACTCGTGGTCCGGCTCCGGGCCGGTCAGCAGCAGGAACGGCGTGCCCGCCTCGTCGTGGAACAGCTTCACCACGAGCTCCGGCGCGTCGAAGCTCTCCCAGTGGTCGGCGGCGAAGGTCATCATCGGCCGCCGGGCGCGGTAGTCGAGCAGCCGGTCGACGTCGAACCTCGCGGCGACGGTGTACTCCAGGCGCGATTCGAGGTGCTCGCTGACGGTCTTGCCGGCGAGCCCGGCGTCCACGAAGCCGTCGAGCTGGTGCAGCAGCACCGCGCCCGTCAGTTCGGGAAGCTCCGAGTCCACCTCGTAGAGCTCCTCCGGATCGAACACCATAGCCTCCTGCGTCGCCTCGGGCTGTCCTACTCCAGGATGAACGTATCGGGACGGTGGATTCATCCCGCGACGGGTAGGGGCCGGGCAACCCCCCTACCGAACCAAACCGCTGGGCCGGTCGGAGGAAAACCGGCCTTGTTGGCAGGCTGTGGTGATACTTTGGGATCCTCCCTGTCACGGCAGCCGCAGCCCGCGGCCGGTCCCGGGCACGCGGAGACCGCCGCGCACTTCCGGGGGTGTCGATGAATCTGGCGAACATGGCTCGGCGGCTCCTCGTCGAAATGGCGGCGGACTCCCTCGGCGATTTCCTGCCCTCCCTGTACGAAACCGCGCGGGTGGCCGCGCTGGCGCCCGCGCTCGCCGGCCACGACGGCAGAATTCGCCACCTCCTGGCCGAGCAGCGGCCCGACGGGAGCTGGAGCGGCCCCGGCGACTACGCCGTGCTGCCGACGCTTTCGGCGACCGACGCGTTGTTCGCCGAGCTGGCCAGGACCGGTGACCCCGAGGTCGGCCACGCGGTCCACCGCGGACTGACCGCGTTGTGGCGCATGCTGTCCGGTCCCGTGTCGCTGCCGGACACGGTGGCGGTCGAGCTGCTGGTGCCGTGGCTCGTGGCCGAGCTCAACGTGCGGCTGGCCGCGCTCGACGCCAGTCCCCTGCCGGGGCTGGACGCCTGGCGCGGCGGGCGGACGCTGCCGTGCCCGTCCGGCACGTACCCGGAAGTCCTGCTGCACCTCCGGGAAGCGGTCGAACAGGGCGCGGTGCTGCCCGAAAAACTCTGGCACTCGCTGGAAATGTTCGGCGCCGCCGCGGAAGGCCTGCCGTACGTGCAAGCGGGCCGCTTCGGCGTGGGCTGCTCGCCTGCGGCCACCGCCGCGTGGTTCGGCAGCGGTGCCAGCACGGCCAACCCGCACCCCGCCGTGCGGTACCTGGAACTGGTGCAGGCCCGGCACGGGGGCCCGGTGCCGGTCGCCGCGCCGCTCGACGTGTTCGAACGCGCCTGGGTGCTCGCGACGTTCACCGACGTGGGGCTGCCCGTGACGGTCCCGCCCGAGCTCGTGGACACCTTGCGCGGCGCGCTCGGCGAGACCGGTGCGCCGGGCGGTGCGGGTCTGCCGACCGACGCCGACGACACCTCGACCGCGCTGCACGCGCTGGCGAACCTCGGGGTTCCGTCCTCTTTGGACTGCCTGTGGCACTACCGGAACGGCGACCACTTCAGCACCTTCGCCGACGAGCGCACCCCGTCCGTCACCACGAACGCGCACGTGCTGCAGGCGTTCGCCGCCCAGCCGCAACCCGATCCGCGGGTCGCGGACGCCATGCTCGGCCTCGCCGCGTGGCTGCGCGAGCGCCAGCACCCCGACGGGAGCTGGACGGACAAGTGGCACGCCTCCCCGTACTACGCCACGCTGACGTGCGTCGTCGCGCTGGACGGCTTCGGCGAAAGTCGTGAGGCGATCGGGAAAGCGGTCCAGTGGGTGGTGGAGAACCAGCATCCCAACGGATCCTGGGGCTTCTGGGACGGCACGGCGGAGGAGACGGCGTACGCGGTGCAGATCCTGTTGCGGGCCAAGCTGAACCGGCTCGACCCGGTCATGGTGCGCGCGGCGGCGCGCGGTTGCGAGTACCTGCTCGGCGTGACCGGCGCCCCGTGCCCCCCGCTGTGGCACGACAAGGACCTCTACACCCCGGCCCGCATCATCCGGGCCGAGACCATCGCCGCGCTGCACGTCGCGCTCGGCAACCCCCGCGTCGCGGCCCGCCTGTCACGGGTGCGAGCCCACGACGCGGAACGGACCGCCGGATGAACCCCATCGAGTTCCGGCTCGTGTTCCGCACGCTGCCGTTCCTCGACGCGCACGCCGACGAGCCGGACGGCGTGCTGTGCCGGCGCACGGCACCGGAACCGCAGTACCTGGTGTGGGAGCCCGGGGCGATCGGGGAGCTGTTCCGCGCCGACGGCGAGCACGGCCACCCCGGCAGCCGGTCGTTCCGGCCGCTGCTCGGCCCGCGTTCCCTGCTGTGGCAGGAGGGTGAGCGGCACGCCGCCTACCGGCGCGTGCTCGGCACCCCGCTGCGCGGGCGGCGCCTGCAGGACTACCGCGCGATGATCGGCGCCACCGTGCACGCCGCGATCGACGACCTGCCCGCGGGCCGGGTGTTCGGCCTCGCGGACTGGACGCGCGGGCTCGCGCTGCGCGTCATGGCGACGATCGTGTTCGGGCGCGCCGACGACGAGCTGCTGGACCCGTTCGCGCGGTGGATGGACCGCGCGCTGGGTTCGCGCTACCGCACGCTGGCGTACCGCTACCTCCGCGGCGGGCTCCCGCTGCCCGGCCGGGAACTGGACGAGCGGCTGGTGCGCGCGGCGAGGGAGGCGGCCGCCGCTCGACCGTCCACTTTGGCCGGACGACTGCTGGCGGCGGACGGCCCGTTCGCCGACCTCGACGACGGCGAGCTGCGGGACCAGATCGTGTCCCTGCTCTTCGCCGGCCACGAGACGACGGCGTCGACTGCGGCGTGGGCGGTGTACTGGCTAGACCGGCACGAAGCCATCCGCTCGCGGGTGCTCGCGGAGCTCGCCGCCACCACCGACGACGGGTTCAGCACCGAGCAGGTCCCGCTGCTGCAGGCGGTGGTGCAGGAGACCCTGCGGATCACCCCTCCGGTCCCGGCCGCCGGCAACCGCGTGCTGTCCCGGGAATGTCCCCACAGCGGCGGGAAACTGCAGCCGGGCACCACCGTCACGCCGAGCATCTACCTCGCGCACCACCGCGCGGAGTCCCATCCCGACCCCCACCGCTTCGACCCGGACAGGTTCCTGCACGGCCGTGTGCCCGCCGACCGGTACTTCCCGTTCGGCGGCGGCACCCGGCACTGCCTCGGCAGCCAGCTGGGGCAGCTGGAGGTCCGCATGATCCTGGCCGGCCTGTTGCGCCGCCGCGAACTCCGGTGCGTCAACCCGAAAGCCGGGGTGCCGCAGTTGCGCGGGCACGCGATGGCGCCGTCGCCCCGGCTGCGCGTGGAAGTGCTGTCGTGCCTGGACTAGGTGTGCGGCCCTCGTGGCACGACGTCGTCGTCCTGCACCGGCTGCAGTTCCCGTTGCCCGTGAACTACGTCTGCTACGCGCTGTGGGGCTGCCTGTTCGCCGGCCCCGCGCTGCTGCGCACGCCCGCCGCCCTGCTGGCGGTCGCCGCCGACCTGTTGCTCATCGTCGCGCCACTGGCGCTGAACGTCGCGGTCGACATGGCGACGGATTCACAGCACGCGGACAAGGGTTACCTCGCGGGCGCGGCGGGCCGGATCGGGCGGTCCCGTGCGCTCAACTGGTCGATCGCCGAACTCGCCGTGGCGTTCGCGGCCGTGGTGGCGATCGGCGTCGGCTGGGGCCGGTGGTGGCCGCTCGGCATCGCCGTCGTGACCGTGGCCGCGCAACTGCTGTACAACGTCGAACCGGCGCGGCTCAAGCGCCGCGGGCTGGCGGGTTCGGTCGCCTTCGGTGTCGCGTCGGTGGGCCTGCCGGTTTTGCTCGGGTACACCGCCGTCGCTCCGGCCGTGCCCGCGACGGTGTGGCTGATCATCGCGGGGGCGTCACTGATATCGGTCGGGCGGACGGTGTGGTGGGCCCTCCCCGACTACGACGCGGACGTGGCGAGCCGCATCGCCACCCCGACCGTCCGGTACGGACCGGCCCGCACACTGGTCGTGGCCTGCGGGTTCGTCGTCGTGGGTCTGGTGCTGCTGGGGTGGGGCCTGTGGGCGCGCTACGGCGCGTGGGCCCTACTCGGGCTCGCCCCGCACGGGGGGTTCCTCGCGCTGCTCGTGGCGCAGCTGCCCGCGACGCTGCGGGGCCACCCGCCTCGGGCGGGTTCGCAGCTCAGGCGCACGCTCCCGGTCGCGACGCTGGGCGAAGTGCTGACCGCGCTGGTCCCGCTGCTGGGGGGCTAGTCGATCCAGACCTTGCGGCCGAGGCCTGCGTACATGTGCGCCAGCTCCGGGTTGCGGCCGAGGTCCTCGTCGGGGTCGGGGTTCCACAGCAGCACCGGCACCACGCCCGGCTCGACCAGTTCGAGCCCGCCGAACATCGCCGTCAGCTCGTCGCGTTCCCGCAACGTCACGTCCGGCGGCTGCCCGAACATCCGGCTGAACATGTCGAGTCCCTTGCGCAGCTGGGAATCCTCCGCGCAGTGCGACATGCCGACGTAGCTGCCGGCGGGCAGCGCGTCGACGTAGGAGTCGACCAGGGCCGCCGGGTCGTCGCTGTCGGGGAGGTACAGCAGCGTCTCGATGACCATCAGCGCGACCGGCTCGGTGAAGTCGATCAACGCGCGGGTCGCCGGGTCGGCCAGCACCGCCTCGCGGTCGCGGATGTCGGCCTGCAGGTACGCGACCTTGTCGTTGCCTTCGAGGATCCGGCGGCCGTCGGTCACCACTCCCGGGTCGAGGTCGACGTAGACCACGCGGCACTCCGGGTCGGCCCGCTGCGCGACCTCGTGCACGTGGCGCTGGGTGGGCACGCCGGAGCCCAGGTCGATGAACTGGCGGACCCCTTTGCCCAGCAGGTACCGGACCATCCGGCCGGTCAGGTTCCGCGAGGCGCGCACCAGGTACGGGATGTGCGGTGCGCACAGCTCGATGCGCTCCGCGTAGTCCTGGTCGTCCTGGCTGTGGTCGGTGCCCTCCAGCCAGAAGTCGTTCACCCGGGCGATGCTGGGGTACGTGCCGTCGAATCCAGGTGCTTCGGTAGGCGATGCCACTGCAGGTACGCCTCCTCGAGGTCCGCCTCCACCGAACGTGACTGATGATCAGTCACGCAGGTAGGCGATTCTACTGCGAATGGACGCGGTATGGCGCGTCTGGTCTCGCGGACTTCGCTAACCCACTGATCGAGGGAAAAGGCCCTCCCGTGGATCTGCGGTCAGTAACCCTGTGCGACCAGCGCTTTCACCCGTTCAGCGGAGCGCGAGCCTGCGGATGTCCTCCGGCCCCACGCGACAGCATCCTCCCGCAAGATCAGCTCCCGCCACCCGATCGGGCAGAAAACGGGAGCGTCCCGTCCACCGGCGGGCAGTCGCGTCCCAGCCTTCGCCGCTGTTCGGGTACGCGATCACGGGCTTGCCGCTGACCTCCCGCGCGAGCGGGATGGCGCGCGCGGCGTCGTCGGGATCGCAGCAGTTCACACCGACCGCCACGACGTCGTCCCGCCCGGCGGCCACGGCGAACGCCTCCTCGAGCGGCTGCCCGGCGCGGGTCCGGTCGCCGTCGATCGTGTAGGACAGCCACGCCGGTACGCCGACGCCCTCGATCGCGGCCAGCAGCGCTAGACGATTAATGCGTAAGTCGAGGCGGTAGTTGAAGACGGGCGAAGGGTGTTCAAGATCAGTTTGTGACGACCGACCTGAACACCCTTCTCACCGCACTCTACGTCAAGATCGACGACCACCTCGCTGGTAGGCGTCGGATGGGCAGACCGCCGAAGCTCACCGACGCGGAGTTGGTCACCCTGGCC
>NZ_FORP01000029.1 GCF_900114035.1 Amycolatopsis sacchari
GGACACTTCCTGGCCAAGCCAACCCCACACGGCGGCAGCGCCCTTGCCAGTCACCACGCAACCAAACCGGACCATAACCACCAAGCCACAGCCCATCCACACCCTCACACTGAGTGCCCTTGGGCCGCGCAGGCCAGCCGGCCGAACTCGCCCCGGTGTACGTGCTGCTCGCCTCCGACGAGGCCAGCTACGTTTCCGGAGCCCGAATCGCGGTTACCGGCGGCACGCCGGTCCTGTGACGTGACCCGCGCCCGCGGTCCGGTGAGGTGGTGCCCGGCGGGGACGGAGTGTGCCGCAGGACGACCAGGGCGGCTCGCTCCTCCCCCACCGCGCGGGCCGGGAGAACGGCCGCAGTTGTCCACAATGGACGCCGGAAGGCGGCCGCCACAGGCCGGGTCCCGGCCGTCCGGCCGCCGGTATGGATCACCGGCCCCCGCGCCGGAGCGTCCTCCTGATGGCCGCGAAGACCAGCCCGCCCGCCAGGACCCACGGCCCGGCGACGATGACCGGGTCCAGCATCTGGTGCTTGACGTCCGCGCGCTTCTTCCCCAACCGCGAGGACACGCCGTGCCGGGAGAACTCGCTGAGCACGCCGGTCTGCGTGACCGGGTTGTCGGGACGCAGGGTCAGCAGCGAACGGGCGTGGCTCTCCCACGCGTCCACCCGGTCCGCGGCCAGCAGGAGCAGCCAGTGCGCCGCGCGGCCCTCGCTGTACTTCCGGTAGGACAGTTTCCGCAGCATCCCCGAAAAACCCCTCGGCGGGCACGAAGTGCCGAAGACCGGGGTCAGGAACTCGTGCTCGATCGACCGTTCCCGGGGCCACTTCTCCGGCTGCCGCTCCGGGAACTCCCAGTGCGCGCCGGTGCGGTCCTCCTGCCACTGCAGCTTGGGCACCGACGGGCGGTCCTTCGGGTCGAGGTCGGCGCCCCAGCCCGGGATCCGGGCGCGCAGCTGGTCACTCGTCTCGGGCAGCGGCGGTCGTTCCGAGGTGTAGGTCATGGCACCTTTCCTTCCTTCAGCTGCCCGCGACGATGAGGGGCTTGATGCAGCCGTCCAGCTTCGCCGAGAACATGTGGTAGCCCTCGGCGATGTGCTCGAGCGGGATGCGGTGGGTGACGATGTCGCTGGGTTTCAGGTAACCGTTGCGGATGTGCTCGAACAGCCGCGGCCATTGCCGCTTCACGGGGCACTGGTTCATCCGCAGCGTCAGTCCCTTGTTGAGGGCGTCCCCGAACTTCACGGCGCTGAACACCGGCCCGTACGCACCCATCACCGAGATGGTGCCGCCCTTGCGCACCGAATCGATCGCCCAGTTGAGGGCCACCGGCGAGCCGCCCTGGAGCTTCAGCTTCGCCGACGTCACGTGCTGCACGAAGTTGCCGTCGGCTTCGGCGCCCGCGGCGTCGATCGCGACGTCGGCGCCGAGGTAGCCGGTGATCTTCTTCAGGTGCACGACGATGTCGTCGTACTCGCTGAAGTTGTACGTCTCGGCGTGGGCGAACGTGCGGGCCTTCGCCAGCCGGTACTCCAGGTGGTCGATGACGATCACCCGGCCCGCCCCCATCAACCAGGCGGACTTCGCGGCGTACAGGCCCACCGGGCCGGCCCCGAAGACCACCACCACGTCCCCCTCCACGATGTCGCCGAGCTGCGCGCCGAAGTACCCGGTCGCGAGCGCGTCGGTGAGCAGGACCGCGTCCTCGTCGTCCATCCAGCCGGGAATGACGGCGGGCCCCACGTCGGCGAACGGCACCCGCACGTACTCGGCCTGCCCCCCGTCGTACCCGCCGCAGGTGTGCGAGTAGCCGTAGATGCCGCCGACAGCGGTGGCGTTGGGATTGACGTTGTGGCAGTTGGAATACAGACCCCGAGCGCAGTACCAGCACGTCCCGCAGAAGATGTTGAACGGCACCATCACGCGGTCCCCCCGTGCGAGGTTCCGCACGCTGGAGCCCACCTCCTCGACGACGCCGACGAACTCGTGCCCGAACGTCATGCCGACCCGCGTGTCCGGCATCATCCCGTGGTACAGGTGCAGGTCCGAGCCGCAGATCGCGGCCCGGGTGACGTGGACGACGGCGTCGTTCGGGTGCTCGATGGCGGGAACGTCCTTCTCCTCGACACGGACCTTGTACGGCCCGCGGTAGACCATCGCACGCACGGCTTCTCCTCCGACCTGTGGTCGAACGGCCTCTGGGGCCCCCTCCCGGCACATACCCGTCCCGTCTCCGCGTAATCCTCCCGGGTGTTGCTCCGATGACGCCCGGCTGACCGGGCACCCCGGGTCAGGTCCCTCCACGGGCCTCCTGCTGGGCCTCCTCGACCCGGTGGGACACCCGGAGCAGCCGGATCGAGGTGACCAGTCCGATGCCCCCGATGATGTTGCCCAGCGAGGACCAGGCCAGCGCGAGGGCCCAGTCGGCCCACGAGTAGTGCGCCCTGCCTCCGAGCAGCCCGGCGAACATGAGGATCGAGTCGAGCACCGAATGGAACAGCTGCCCCCCGACGAGCAGGAACGGCATGGCCACCGCCGCGACGAGCTTGACCCCCATGTCGTTCGTGGCGTGCTGCATCCTGGTCATGAGAGTGATCACCGCGCCCGCGAGCACGGCCAGGAACAGCGAGCTCCAGGACACGCCCAGCGTCGCGTAGTGGTCGCCGGTCGCGGCGGCGGTGTCGCGAAGGCCGGGCAGCGCGACCACGATCATGCCGGCCATCACGAAACCCCCGGCGAGGTTCGCGGTGAGGGTGACCAGCCACAACCGGAACAACCGTGGCCAGGAACCGGTACCGGACGCCAAAGCGGTCACCGGCACCAGGAAGTTTTCGGTGAACAGCTCGCTGCGCGCGAGAAGCAGCGCGATGAACCCGATCGTGAACGCGGCGGCCGCCAGCAGCGGCTGGCCGGTCTCGTGCTTGACGACCAGGTAAGCCAGCACTCCCACGGCGACGTCGACGCCGCCGAGCAGGCCGGTGGCCAGCAACGGCAGCAACGGACGTCCCAGCCGGTCCCGCCCTTCGGCGATGATCCGGTCGAACGCCTCCTCGAGTTCCGGCTCGTCCCGGCTGCCGGCCTGGGACCGCAGGGGCAGAGTTGCGCGTTCGTCGTTCGAATCGTCTGACATCCTGCCTCCAACCGCGGCGGAACCCGGCGACCGACCGCATACCCGGACGGAGCGGACCTATTCGCGGGCGCCCCGCGGAGGTGCCACCGCGCCACGGCTGAGCGGGCCCTTGCAGGGCAACGGTTTCTTCCCGTGGGGTGGAGCACGGGAGTCGGCCGTGAGCGGGCGGCCGGTGACGACATGGCCAACGGCTTGCGGTGCTTGGGTCACGGCCGCAACGGTGCCCGCGAGTTCGATCCAGCTATATCCGCAGCCGAGCGGTGTGGGTGTCGTCGCCGGTGATCGTCAGCTCCGCCGGCTTCAGCATGACCGGATCGGGGCCGCTGGCCAGCAGATCCATCAACCGCGGCAGGTGCCCGACGAGCGCACCGTCGAGGTGTGCTTGGAACGCGGCGGGAGAGGCGTACTTCTCGATGAGCGTAAGTCGAAGCGGATCGGAGTCGGGCTCCACGTACAGCGCGAAGCGGAGGGTGCCGGGCTCGTCGCGAAGCACCTCGGTGCTCAGTTCGGAGAACTCCGCGAGCAGCTCGGCACCACGGCCAGGCTTGGCCTGGAACGTGGCGACAACGATGGTTTCGGCAGGAGACGGTTCGGACACGTGAAGCTCCTCAGGCGGAGAACGAACGGGGGAACTGCGACGGAGGCGGTTGGTGAGCGGCAGGTAGGCCGCGTCGGAACGCCATCAGGTAGCAGTGAAGGAGGCGGCATGCGCACGGGCGAAGCCCGCGAACGCGCGGGCAGGGCGACCGAGTAGTGCCGTCAGGTCGTCGGAGAGCCAGGGGGTATCGCCGTCGGCGATCAGCTCGAACGCCAGAGCGTTGTTCTCGGCTGCCGAGAGCGGCAGACCCGCTGCGCGGAAAGCGCTGACGTCCTCCTCATGCGACCGGGGTGTGAAGGTGATCCTGCGGCCCAGCACATCGGACAGGACGTCGGCGATGTCCGGGTACGACAGCAGCTGCGGGCCCGCAGCCAGTAGGTCTTGCCCGCGTGGGCACCGGGGTCGGACATCACACGCGCCGCCACGGCCGCGACGTCACGAGCATCGATCAGTCCGACTCGGCCCCTCCCTGTGGAGGCTGCGAAGCTGTCGGTCTGCGCGGTCCTCGGTGCCATGGCGAGCAGGTTCTGCATGAAGGCGTTGCTCCACAGGAGCGTGTATCCCATGTGGGTCAGCTTGACCACGTGCTTGACACGGGCCGCGGCGGTCGCTTCAACGACACCGAGCTCCTCGCCGGGCGCCGCGGGGCTGACCAGCACCACGCCGTCGGCATCTGTCACGGCGTCCTTGACGATCGCCGAGTCCCGCAGATCTCCAACGACGAGCTCGACGCCGGGAATACGCAGACCCTCGTGCCGCCCGACGTCGCGGACAAGCACACGCACACCGGCCCCAGCACTGGCCAACAACAGCGCCGCCTCGGTTCCGGCCTTGCCGGCCGTGGCCACCAGGATCATTGTTGCTCCTTCGAAGTCGGTCCGGGCAAGTCTGTCGCCGGCGGCGCGGGCGATCAACGAGACTTGTCGCAACGCAGCGATTAGTCTCAGTAATTGATGGAGATCTCGGTGGAGTTGCAGGAGTTGCGAATCTTCCTGGTCCTGGCAGAAGAGCGGCACTTCGGTCGGACTGCCTCGCGCCTGTTGCTGTCGCAATCCCGGGTCAGCCAGGCCATTCGGTCGCTTGAGCGCAAACTGGACGGCAGACTGTTCGAACGCACCAGCCGCTCGGTACACCTCACCGCGTTCGGCGAGGTCGTGCGTGACGACGTCGGGCAAGCGTACGCAGCCCTCGTCGAGGCACTTCAGCGCAGCAAGCACCGGGCGAGCTCGGTCGTCGGCACCGTCCAGCTGGGCATCTACAACAACTCGCTCAACGCCGGCCCGCAGATGACGGCGGTCGTGCGCGCCTTCACCGCCGCCCACCCCTCCTGCGCGGTTCATTTCGTCGACGTCGGTTCGGTACCCGATCCACTGGCGCTCTTGCGCAGCGGGCAGGTGGACCTCTACACCGCGAGGCTGCCACTTGATCAGCCCGACCTCACGATCGGCCCCGTGCTGGTGCGGCAACGACGCGTGCTGCTCGTCGCGGCGACCGATCCCTTGGCCGGCCGCGAATCGATCGACTACGACGAGATCGGAGAGCGCCCGGTGGGCACCCTCGGCCCCACACAGCCCCCCGAGTTCGCCGAGGCGTTCATCCCGTCCGTCACCGGCACCGGCCGACGGGTGCAGCGCACCGTCGGTAACCTCGGAACCGCCGTAGAGATCAACATGCAAGTCGCCCTCGGGCAGCTCGTCCATCCCACCGTGGAGGGCTGGACCGAGCACCACTACCACCCCGACGTCGTTGCGGTCCCGATCCGGGATCTCCCGCCGTCCGAGACAGCTCTTTGCTGGCTCACCGCCGTGAACAACCCGCGCACCAGCGCCTTCGTCGAGCAAGCCGTCGCGGTACTCGCGCAGTCGGACTCGCACCGCTGAGGCGATCTCAGCCAGGTCGTCGAGGTGGCGCGAGCGGACGCGCGGTCGCGGAGGGGCACCTCACCGGCGATTCCCCTTGGCCCAGCCCGCGTTCTGGACCCCGGAGCGCAGGCTGTCGAGGAGCACGGTGAAGCGCCCACAGCGTCGTGGTCACCAGGCGCGGGCCGAGGCCCCCGTCGCAGCGCCACCGCCTCGAGCTGCTTTTCCCGTGTTCCCCGGGCACGAGCAACGCTGCGGTCTCGTGCGGCGAGGTGGTGCGCGCACCTGGCGCCGATGGTGCCGGCTGGGAGGACCACGGTGTGCGCCCGGAGCCGCGAGCGGTGGTCCGGTGGGGCTGATGACGCGGGATGACCGTGCCTTGGATGTGACCAGCGAACGAGCACAGTGGACTCAACGACACATTGGCGATCTGGTCCACTCGGGGGCGGTGAACCACGACAACTGCGTGCGAATTCAGGTTTCCTCGCGGTGAGCTGAGCAGTTCCGCATCCCGCGCGGGCCTTTCGACGGGGCACGCTCCTCGGCTGCCCAACACGTTCTCGGGGCGATCCGTGCGCCCGCGTCGTTCAAGACCACGCAGATCGACTCGGTTCCGGGATTCTTCCCCTCAACGACCCGCTGGGGCGCGGAACCGTCAGGAGTGCCGTGCCGTCGATCTCGGCGCGCTTGCCCCACATCCGCAACACCTCCGGGTGCACATCCAGCCGGCCCGCGACCCCCGGCGGATCGCCGACCGCCGCCATCCACTGCCTCTCGGCCGCGATCGCCTCCGGTGCCAACCGCGTCGCCCATTCACGCAGCTCATCGCTGTACTTCCCCGGTGCCGGCATGCCCTGTGTCGTTCCTGGAATCACAGCCTGCACAAAACCCGGGGCGCATCACAAGCACGCCCCTGCGGATCCCAGGGCGGTGGATGCCAGCCGGCGCCGCGAAACCAAGCCAGATCATGACCGCCAATACCACAACGGCCGCAGTGATCGCCATCGCGGCGAAAGCTTCTTCGAAGCCCCGAAGTCGATAGTCCACATCGGCGGACCTCACTCACGCAATCGGATCAGTGCAGGAACCTCCGTGGGGCTGACGGGTGACGGCTTCCCTCCGCTGCGTCTGTGCCTCGTTGATCGCCTCGACCAGCGCGTCGATTACCGCGGAGCGGATCAACTACGCCGCAACCGTCTGGGCGGTCCTCGTTCCGCACGATGACGATCACTCCCGACGCCAAACGGGATCGCCATTCGGCCGCGATGCTCGGCCGTCGGTTCGGGGTGGCCACGGTCGCCGACGCCGGCCTCACGCGCCACCACCGATCCCCGTGCGGCGGTCAAACGATCGGATCAGGGTACACCGGGAGCGCCTCCGTGCTGTTCGCGTAGCTCTCCCACGCGCTCGCGAGCACAGCACACGCGTTCCGCAGCTCCGGCTCCGGGAGCGAATACGGCAGGCGGATGAACCGGTCCAGAACACCGTTCGGCGACAAGCGGGTGCCGGGCAGCAGGAGCAACTGGTGCCGCAGCGCGTGCTGGGCGAAGGCGCTGCTGGATCCGGAGGGCAGCATCGCCCAGCCCGAGAGTCCACCGGCCGGCCGGCTGACGGTCAGCCCGAGGGCGCGGGCGCTCTGAAGCGCCAGCTCGCGCTGGCGGGCCAGACGCTGCCGCCGGGTGACCAGGTACGTGTCCAGACCGCCTCCGAGGAAAAGACGTGCGGCCGCGAGCTGCTCCAGCAGTGGCGTGCTCAGGGTCGAGGTGAGCTTGAGGCTCGCGAGGGCCTGGATGGTCGTGGGCTCCGCGCGAACCCACCCGATCCTGAGCCCGGCCCACACGCATTTGCTCAGGGACCCCACGGTGATCGTGTTCCGCGCCGGCGCGAACGTGGCCAGGGGGGCCGGCATCACGAGGTCCTCGTCCACGGCGAGCTCCACGTTGGTCTCGTCCACGACGAGCGTGAGTTTCTCGCGTGCGGCGAACTCGGCCAGGTTCTCGCGAACGTCCTGTCCCATCAGGCGTCCCGTCGGGTTGTGGAAGTCCGGTGTCAGGTACGCCACCCTGGCCCGGTTGCGCCGCGCCAGGGTGGCCAGTCGTTCGACGTCCCAGGACGTCTCGCTGATGTCGAGACCGATGAGGTCGGCACGCGCTTGCCGGAGCCGGTCGATGACGCCAGCGTAGGCGGGTGACTCCAGCAGGACGGCGTCTCCCGGCTGGATCAGCAAACGGGTCACCAGGTCGATCGCATGCTGGGCGCCGGAGGTGACGAGGATCTGTTCGGAGTTGGTCGGAAGTCCCCGTCGCTCGAACCGGCGGGCGACGGCCTTCCGCAGTTCAGGAATGCCCAGCACGTCGTAGCCGTCACGGGCCGTGAACGACGCGACGTCGGCGGCGGCGCGCCCCAGGACCTCCACCACGACGTCGTCGGCACGGGTCGTCGCCTTCGACAGATCGAGGGGACCCGGCAGCGGCCCCGCCGCGGGGAGCCAGGAGCCGGATCTGGTGGTGGAGTCGTCGGGGAGCCGGACGTAGTTGCCGGAACGCGGATGGGAGTCGAGCAGCCCGGACTGCCGCAGCTCCTCGTACACCCTGACCGCCGTACTGCGGCTCAGGCCGAATCCCTCCGCGATGTGGCGGTGGGAGGGCAGCCGATCCCCGGGCGCGAGACGGCCGTCCAGGATGGCGTCCGTCAGCGCTCCGGACATTCGCCGGTACAGCGGCCCTGGCCTGCTCTGCCAAGGACCTAGAAGGCGTACCAGCCGGTCCAGTGACAGAGCAGCCTGCGATCTAGAGGTGACAGACATGGAAAAAACATACCAGCAATTGTCATCTGGCCTCTAATTATCAGGCCAGATTCGTCTTACCGTCAGCACCGTGAACATCACTACCTCGCTCATCCACGGTGACGACCACCTCCACTGGGACGCGGCTGTGACCCCGTCGATCGCGCAGGGCTCGAACTGGGAACTGCCCAGCACCGAGGTCCTGGCCCAGGTGGCGACGGAGCCGCTGTACCCCTACATGTACAACCGCAAGGGCAACCCGAATCACGAGCAGGTGGCCGCGATCCTGGCGCAGCTCGAGGGCGGCGAACGGGCACTGATGACCGCGTCCGGGATGTCGGCCGTGTCGACGCTGGCACTGGCACTGGTGCAGGCCGGCGATCACGTCGTCGTGCAGCGGAGCATCTACGCGGGGGTCAGCAACCTCTGTCACAACGTGCTTCCGCGGCTCGGCGTCGAGTGCACCTTCGTCGACCAGACCTCGACCGAGAGCTTCGAGACCGCGATCCGGGAGAACACGCGGCTGGTGCTGCTGGAGACGCCCAGCAACCCGCTGCTGGAGATCACCGACCTACCCGCGGTGGCGGAGATCGCCCACGCGGCCGGCGCCTACGTCGCGACCGACAACACCTTCGCGACCCCGCTGAACCAGCAACCGCTGGCACTAGGCAGCGACTTGTCCTGGCACAGCTGCACCAAGTACCTGGGCGGCCACTCGGACCTGCTCGCCGGCGCGGTGATCGGCTCCCAGGAGCTCATCGACCGGATCTGGCACACGCACGAGGTCCTCGGCGGGGTGCTGGCTCCGTTCAACGCCTGGCTCCTGCTGCGCGGTCTGCGGACGCTGTCCGTGCGGATGGCGCGGCACAACGCCAACGGGCTCGCTCTGGCCCGGGCGCTGGCGACCCATCCCGCCGTGTCCGCCGTCAACTACCCCGGGCTCGAGACCCACCCCGGGCACAAGATCGCCGCGCACCAGATGAACGGGTTCGGCGGCATGCTGTCCTTCACGCTTGCGGGTGGGTTCGAGGCGGCCTCGGCGTTCGTCACCGGCCTCAAGTACGCCAAGCACGCCTCCAGTCTCGGTCACGTGGGATCACTCGTCATCCATCCGGCCGCGATGTGGGGCGCGGCCATGACCCCCCAGGAACTCCGGGACGCCGGCGTCGATCCGGGTCTCATCAGGTTCTCCGCCGGTATCGAAGACGAGGAAGACCTGGTCGAGGACGTGCTCCACGCACTCGAGACGAGCGGGCGTCCTTGATGGCCACGGCCTTCCCTTCCCATGACGAGACCCGCGCCGAGATGGCGCGGCTCGTCGAGGCCGCGGTGAAGACTGCCGACATCGCCGCCGATGACGAGCTGATCGTGCGCGACCCGGACGACGGCAGCGCGGTGGCCTCCTTGCCGCAGCAGGATCACCGAGCGGTCGAAGCGGCCGTGACGGCGGCTTCGACCGCGGATGTCCCGCTGCCACTGGACGAGCGGATCCGCATCCTCGAGGCCGTCGTCGGCATCGTGTCCGCCGAGTTCGACGTGTTCGCACACGTGATCATGTCCGAGGGCGTCAAGACGATCCGTGAGGCCCGGGCCGAGGTGGACCGGTGCATCGAGACGCTGAAACTCAGCGCGGAGGCGGCCCGCACGGTTGCCGGACAGCTGATCCCGGTGAACTCCACGCGCCGGCTCCGCGCCCACACCGGCTACTACCGCTACCGGCCGCTCGGGGTGGTCGCGGCACTGACCCCGTACAACGACCCGTTGAATCTCGTCGCGCACAAGGTGGGACCGTCGTTCGCCGCGGGCAACCACACCATCTTGCGCCCGGACGAGCGGACCCCGGTGTCGGCACTTCTGCTGTGCCACGCGTTCTGGCGAGCCGGCACCCCTCTCCCGCAACTACAGATCGTCCTGGGTGAGGGGAAGACGGTGGTGCCCCCTCTCGTGTCGGACCCGCGGGTCCGGGCGATCACCGCGACGGGAGGACAGCGACTGCGACGCGAGATCGAGCGCGTCGCCGGGGCCCGGCGGATCCTGCTGGAACTGGGCGGAGTGTCCCCTGCCATCGTGACCCGGGACGCCGATCTCGCCCTTGCCGCGACCCGGCTCGCCGACGCCGCCCGGGGTGCCGCCGGCCAGAACTGCCTGCACCCGCAAGCTGTGTTCGTCGAAAGGCCGGTCCACACCGAGTTCCTCCGTTTGCTGTCCGAGCAGCTGGAAAAAACCGTGAGCGGGCCGAAGGCGGATCCCGCCACCGACATGGGCCCGCTGATCGACACTGCCGCTGTGTCCCGTGTGGACGCGCTGGCCGCCGACGCACTCGACCGGGGTGCGTCGCCGGTGTATCGGGGGCCAGAAGCGCTCTCGAGCCTGCATCGGCCACTGCTCGTGCTCCGGGACGTGCCCGGCGACGCGCGTCTCTGGCATGAGGAGGTCTTCGGTCCCGTGACAGCGACCCGGCCGGTGGACGATCTGGACCAGGCCCTCGCGCTCGCACGCGGAACCAGCGGCCTGCAGACGTCGGTGTTCACGAGCCGCCTCGACACGGCGGCGACGGCGGCGGCCGTCCTGCCGCACGCCAGCGTCGTGGTCAACGACACCGACACCAGGTTCGACGGGATGCCCTTCGGCGGCGACGGCAGCGCCGGACTCGGTCGCGAGGGGCCGTCGTTCGCGCTCAGGGAACTCTCCTCGGTCCAATCCGTACACCACAACCAGCCGATCGAGCGGCACCTGCCGCGCTAGAGAAGAGGCTCAACGATGAGTTCCGTCTCGACACCTGTCAGCAATGACGCCCGGCTGAAGAAGAAGCTGGGCTGGTTCTCGCTCGCGTCCATGACCTTCGCGAGCATGATGGGCTCCGGCTGGCTGCTCGCGTCCTACTACGCCGCTCAGACCGCGGGGCCGGCCTCGATCGTCTCGTGGATCATCGCGGGCGGCGCCACCGTCCTCATCGGATTCATCTACGCCCATCTCGGTGTGGCCTTGCCACTGGCGGGCGGGAACGTCCGCTGGCCACGGATGACCTCGGGGCCGTTCGTCGGGGCGATCGTCGGCTGGGCGGCCTTCGTCCAGATATCGGTGGCGACGCCCGGCGAGACGACGGCCATCATCCAGTACGTCTCCTCCTCTGTGCCCGGTCTCTTCGGCAACGGCCACCTGACTCCCCTCGGTTTGGCCGCGGCGGTCGCGATCCTCACTCTCTTCGTCGCGCTGAACTACTTCGGTGTCGTGCTGATGGCACGCTTGAACAACGTCCTGGTGGCCTTCAAGGTCGTCGTTCCGGTCGTGGCCGTGGTTTGCATCATCTACAGCGGGTTCGACTCGGACAACATCGCACTCGGCGGGGGCTGGGCGCCGTACGGACCGGGCTCGGCGTTGACGGCGACCACGAGTGGCGGCCTGTTGTTCGCCTTCGCCGGCGTGATGACGCCCGCCGTGATGTCCGGGGAGGCGCGCAACCCACGCAGGGACGTCCCACTCGGGCTGTTCGCGGCCGTCGGCGCCGTCCTCGTCATCTATGTCGGCCTGCAGATCGCCTACCTCGTGGGCGTGCCAGGCGACCTGCTCAGCGGAACGGGGTGGGCGGGCGTGAACTTCACGTCACCGTTCGCACAGATCGCCGTCCTGCTCATGATGCACTGGCTGGCGACACTGCTCATCGTCGACTCGGTGGTCGCTCCGGCGGGCACGCTGTTCACGAGTACCGCCTGGAAAGCGAGGGTGACCTACGGCCTGGCCGAGGACCGCATGCTGCCCGGGGCGGTGGCCGGCGTGCACCGGGGATCCGGAATCCCCCGGTGGGCCCTGCTGGTGAACCTCGCCGTCGCGATCTTTTTCCTGCTCGTGTTCCAGTCGTGGCACGAACTGGTGAAGGTCGCCGGATTCTTCCTGGCCATCGTGTACGCCGGCGCCTCGGTGGCCGCGGGCACGATCGACCTGCATCCCGGCAGGGCCGACACCCGCCCGTGGCTGCGGCACGCGTACCCGGTCGCGGGGCTGTCCTTCGTGGTGTCGGGGTTGTTGTTGTTCTGGTCCGGCTGGCGCAACGGGCGCGACGGCTTCCTGATCATCCTCGCGTTGTTCGTCGTCTACCTCCTCGTCAACCACGTCGGACCGAAGCGGCGCTCCCTGGCAGAGGTGAAGGACGGCTTGTGGTTCGGGGTGTTCATCACCGGTGTCGTACTGGTCTCCTTCCTAGGGACCTACGGCGGCCTGGGCGTCCTCGCGGAACCGTGGGGGTCGCTCGTCGTCGCCGTGATCGCGCTCCTGTGTTACCGGTGGGGAACTCTCAAAGCCCGAGCGCGGATAGCCGCCCAGGCCCCCGTCGAGGAAGCGACCGCTGCGCCATGAAAGCCACTCCCCCGCCCGCGACCGCGCGGCGAACCGAACACGACCTGCTCGGGACCGTCGACATCGACGCGACCGCCTACTACGGGGTGCACACCCGGCGTGCTGTGGAGAACTTTCCGATCACCGGCATCCCGATCAGCAGCCATCCCGACCTCATCGTCGCCCTGGCATGCGTGAAGCAGGCCGCCACGCTCGCCAACGCCCAGCTCGGGCTCCTCGATCAGGAGAAAGCCGACGCGATCGTGCTCGCCTGTGAAGAAATCCGCCGCGGCGAACTGCACACCGAGTTCGTGGTCGACGTCCTGCAGGGCGGGGCCGGGACGTCGACCAACATGAACGCGAACGAGGTCATCGCCAACCGCGCACTCGAACTCCTGGGCCATCGGCGTGGCGACTACGAAGTCGTGCACCCGCTCGAACACGTCAACCTGAGCCAGTCGACCAACGACGTCTACCCGACCGCGGTCAAGGTCGCCCTGCGGTTCACCGTCCACCGGCTGCGTACCGGCATGCTCCATCTGGCCGATGCGTTCGCCACCAAGGCCGAAGAGTTCGCCCACGTGCTCAAGGTGGGCCGGACCCAGCTCCAGGACGCCGTCCCGATGACCCTGGGCCAGGAGTTCGGCACCTACGCGGTGATGCTGGGCGAGGACGCCGAACGCCTGCTTGAGGCATCGGCGCTGATCGCCGAGATCAACCTCGGCGGTACCGCCATCGGAACGGGCCTCAACGCCGACCCCGCGTACGCCGAGCTCGCGTGCGGTCACCTCGCCCGGATCACCGGGCTACCGGTCACCACCGCGGCCGACCTGGTGGAGGCAACTCAGGACGTCGGTGCGTTCGTGCAGCTCTCCGGGGTGGTCAAACGGTCTGCCGTGAAGCTGTCGAAGGTCTGCAACGACCTGCGGCTGCTGTCGTCGGGGCCCAGAACCGGCCTGGCGGAGATCAACCTACCACCGGTGCAGGCCGGCTCATCGATCATGCCCGGCAAGGTCAACCCGGTGGTACCCGAGGTGGTCAACCAGGTCGCGTTCGAGGTCGTCGGCAACGACGTCACCATCAGCCTGGCGGCCGAAGGCGGGCAGCTGCAGCTCAACGCGTTCGAGCCGATCATCGCGCACAGCCTGTTCGAGTCGATCGCGCACCTGACCAATGCCTGCTGGACGCTCGCCGACAGGTGCGTCAGCGGGATCACCGCCAACACCGAGCACCTGCGCCATCTGGCCGAGCACTCGGTCGGCATCGTCACCGCGCTCAGCCCTCGCATCGGATACTCCGCGGCGGCGGAAATCGCGGCCGAGGCCGTCCAGACCGGCCGTCGTGTATCCGACGTGGCCATCGAGCGCGGTCTCCTCAACCGGGCGGAACTCGAGGAACTCCTCCTGCCGGAGAACCTCGTCCCGTCCTTGCGCACGCCGGGGAGCCGGCCCGCAACCGCACCGCCGGTGACGCGGCGGTCGTAGGCGGCGCGACCGGCGGAAGTGCGGGTGGGAAGGGCGGCCGACCCAACGGCGACGCTGGGTCCGGCCACGAACGGGAAGTAGCGGGCGCGGCACCCCCGCTCCGGGGCGAACCGGCCGGGGGCGTGGTACCGGTCGGGCCGTGGTGCCCGCGGGAAGGCGGAACCCGCCGGGTGTGATGTGCTCGACCACTGCTCGGGGAAGCCAACAACCTGGCGGGCAGGCGCAGTGCCTCCGTGATGAGGTGGCCGATCTCGTCAAGCTCGAACAGGTGCGCGAGGCACGCGGGTCCGGGGTTCAGCACCCGAATGACTCCGGTGTGCAGCCGTCGTTCAATATCGGGTTCCTGGCGAGCGGCGCCGGCAACAGGGCGCGTGATCGCCCGGGGCGGTCGCGCCGGGTGGCGATGATGTCGTGGACGGAGTGGCGCAGCGAGGCCCGGGAACGCCCGGAGCATCCCGTTCCCGGGGTGACGACTGCGGTCGTTTCGCTCGCGAGCAGATCGACGAGTGGCCACAGTTGCGGATTGTGATCGTAGTCGGGCGATACCGCGATCACGCCGGGCGCCGCTTCGAGGTAGTGGTGCATTCGCGCATGACCGAGCCAAGCGGGCCAGGCTTGTGACTCGGCCCGTGCGGGGTGCCGGAGGGGCTGAGGACGACATCACCCGGCTTGAGCTCCTGCGGAGGTCCCTCGGTCCTGATCAGCCAGGCGCTTCCTCGGTCGATTGGCTGTCACAGCGGCCCACCGTGGACACCTCGTGCGGGCGACCGACATTTCAATCGGATTGATCCGGCGTGCGGCGCAGCGCTTGTCGCCCTATCGCGGATGTTCCGCGGAAGTGATGGACGCGACCAGTCTGCAGTACAGCGATGACGAGTTCGACGCGGCATTGTCGATGTTGGGCGTGCTGCATCTCGGAAAAGCCGTGCCGAAATGGCTCGGGTGGTGCGACCTGGTGGCGTCGTCAGTCTGGTGCACCGGGCGGGCCCGGTGGGCGCAGGGTTCATTTTCGTGCCCCTGGCCCGTGCCCTCAATCGCCTGGAAGACCCCGAGGTCGGAAACATCTCGTTCGCCGTAACGTGGCCCACGAGCGCGCCCACCTGCACCTGCGCCACCACCTGTTCCTGATCACCGTGGCGCTGTCCTCGGCCCTCAACCCGCTGCTGCGCCCGCTCGGCACCGCCACCGCGTTCGCCCTCGAACGATGGGCCGACGAAACCGCGGCCACCCACCTCGGAGATCGCAGCCTCGTCGCGCGGGCAGTCGCGAAAGCCGCACTCGCCGGCCGCACGCCCCACCCGTTCGCCCTGGCCGCCAGCGGTGGTCCCGTACCCCGCCGGGTGTCCGCCCTGCTGGCGGCACCGGCCCCCACCAGGCCAGCCGCCATGCTGGCCGGCGCCCTCGTACTCGGCCTCGCCGCACTGTCGGCGCAGACCGCCCTCGACGGCGCATCCGACCTGCACGACGGCATCGAGATCGCGCAAGCAACAGCTCCCGGGCAGAACCCGGCCGCGCACCACGGCGCACCAGCCCACGTGGTTGTCTCGCATACCCGCTGATGCCCGCAGCCAGCCGGCATCGCACGCTCTGCCGCAGCGCCACCGAGCCAGCGAGCATCAGCCATCGACAGCGTCAGCGGGCCGCGTACGGCGGGCGTAGCCGGTTCCGGGGCGGGCCGTTCACCGCGCGGCCAGGGGCAGCCAGACCGCGTCCGCCGACCGCCGCTTCCTCCCCGTCGACGACGCCGACCCGTCGCACAGCCGGTGCCGAAGTGCGGAGTTGATCGCGGTGATCGGGCAGGTCGACTACTTCCCGCACCGGCCGACCTGGGACGAGGCCCGCCGGACCACGCCAGGCGTGGTCCGGCGGGCCTTCAGCTCATCCGTGATCGGCGCCGGAGTCCGCTGCGAGGAAGGGCAGGACCACATCGAGGAAGGCCTCGGGGTTTTCCTCGGCGATGTAGTGTCCCCCACGCAGGACGACGCCGGTGATCTCCGAGATGACCGGGCGCATCTCGGCTTCGACGTCGAGACCGGCGTCGGTGCCCGAGATCGCCAGCACCGGGATGTCGAGGGGGAGCTTCTTGCGCTGTTCGCTCTGCTCGAGGATCTGGTCGATTTCGCGGTAGAACTCGAAACTGGCGTGCAGGGCGCCGGGCATCCGCAGCGCCTGCACGTAGACGTCGACCGCGGCCGCCGGGATGGCGGTGGGGGTCGCGGCCTTCGTGGCGAACTGGTGGCCGAAGTAGAGGTGCTCGCGGCCTTCGACGAGTTTCTCGTTGATGTCGTAGGCGCGGTTGAACGGGAAATGCCATTCGAAGTCGTTCCACCAGCGGGTGCCGATGAGGGGCGGCGAGGTCGAGATACCGGGGATGATCATCTCGGCGAGCACCAGCCTCGTGATGGCGCCGGGGTCGTCGACGGCCATCGCGAACGCGGTCCACCCGCCGACGTCGTGGGCGACCATCGCGAATTGCTCGTAACCGAGGACCCTCATCAATTGGTGGGTTTCGCGGGCCAGGGTGGCCGAGTCATAGCCCTTGCGCGGCTTGTCGGACAGCCCGGTACCGCGGGGATCGACCGCGATCACCGTGTGGTTCCGGGCGAGGGCGGGCAGCACGAGACGCCACTGGTACCAGAACTGCGGCCAACCGCCCAGCAGCAGCAGCGGCGCACCTTCGCCACCGACGACGATGTGCAGGTGCACGCCGTCGACGTCGACGAGGCGGCTGGTGAAGGTGTCGGCGAACCCGTCCGGAAGGCCGGGAGTTCCGGTGACGGAACCGAAACCGCCGACCGGGTGACCGGCTCGCGCCGGGTTCGGGGATGTCGTGGTCATGGTGGATCCTTTCGTGTGCGGCAGGAACATGCGGTCAGGACGTGGGGCCGGGCCGTTGCACCCCCGGTGTGAAGGCGTGCTTCCGGGACACGAAGGTGATCACCAGTGCCGTGGTGACCAGTGCCAGCAGAGTCCAGGGGAAGGCGCCCGCACCGGCGGTGCCCAGCAGGATCGCGCCGAGGGCGCTGCCGCCGAAGATCGCGAGGTTCCACGCCGTGGAGACCAGTGCCGCGGCCGTGTCGACGTGCGGTGTGGCCGCATTGAGGACCGCGGTGTTGAGCTGTGTCGACGCTCCGCCGAAGGTCAGGCCCCAGACGACCACGGCGGCGTAGAGCACTGGCGTCACCCGGCTCGCGACACCCAGCACCACGGTGGCTCCCGCGAAAGCGGCCAGGCTGCACAGGGTCAGCCTCCGCAGCGCGCGGTCGACCAGCTGACCGGTGACCCAGATCCCAGCCAGTGCGGCGAGGCCGAAGACGAGGAGGACGACCTCCACCCGCCCGGGGCCGCCCACGGCGGCCAAGTAGGGCGCGAGGTAGGTGTAGAGCAGGTTGTGGGCCAGCATCCAGCCGAGGACGACCGCGAGCCCTGGCCGCACCCCCGGCGTGCCCAGCACCCTGAGGACGGGAGTCCTGGCCGTGGCGCGGCTGGCGCCGGGAACATCCGGCGCGCTCGACGCCATCCATCCGAGTGCCACGACCGCGAGGACGGACAGCGCGGCGAAGGTCCACCGCCATCCCAGGAGCGTGCCGCCGAACGTGCCCAGCGGAGTGCCGACGGACAGCGCGGCCGGAACACCGGCCATGGCCACGGCCAGGGCGCGGCCGGCGCGGGAGGGTGGGGCGATGCCTCGCGTGTAGCCGGGGATCAGCCCCCAGAGCAGACCGGAGCACATGCCGCCGACCGCACGGGCGACCAGCGTCAGCACGTAGGCGTCCGACACCGCGGTGACGGTGTTGGTGATCACGAACCCGGCGACGGCCGCGAGGTAGACGGGTTTGCGTCGAAGACCGCGGGTCAGCGCGATCACCGGTAGCGCGGCGACGACGGTCCCGGCCGCGTACACGCTCACGAGTTGCCCGGCGGCGCCCTCGCTCACCCTGAGGCCGGCCGCGATTTCGGGCAACAGCCCTGCGGGCAGCGTCTCCGTCATGATCACCACGAAGCCGGTCAGCGCCATGGCCGCGAGCGCGGACCACGGCAGGCGCGGTCCGTCCCGGCCGCTGCTCGAGCCGGCGGGACGCGTGGCTTGACGCGGCGGGCTGACCGTCGAGCGGCCAGCGATTTCTGGATTAGCCATGCCAGAAGTCTGCGCCGCCCGGCTCGCCGCAGTCAATGAATTCTGGATCACATGATCTGGAAATCGGCGCGGTTTTCGGTAGTGTTCTCCGGTGAAGCAGTATTGGAGGGGTAGCAGATGGCACGCACCGGACGCCCACGAGAGTTCGACGTCGACTCAGCTCTCGATACCGCGCTGCGCCTGTTCTGGCAGCACGGCTACGAAGCCACGACGCTCGCGCAACTGCGGGAGGCGATGGGCATCTCCTCGGCGAGCTTCTACGCCGCCTTCGGTTCCAAGGAAGCCCTGTTCGACTCCGTGGTCGGTCGCTACGCAGGCTCCTACGGGCAGGTCACCGACGACGTCGGCGATCCCGCACTGAGTCCCCGCGAGGCCGTCGAACGCGTCCTGCGCCGCTCGGCCGCTATGCAGACCGACCCCGCGCACCCCGCCGGATGTCTCGTCGTCCTGGCCGCGACCACCGGATCGGATGCGGGCCACCGGGCACGGGACCTCCTGCGCACGCGCCGGGACCTGGTCCGGCGGAATCTCGAGAACTGTGTCAAGCGTGCGATCGGCACCGGTGAGCTCCGCCCCGAGACGGACCCGGCTGCGCTCGCGTGCGCGCTGGAGAGCTTCCTGTGGGGCATCTCCACCGAGGCGCGTGACGGCGTGGACGTCGACGTCCTGTCGCTGGCCATCGATCACGTCCTGCAGATCTGGGACAACGCCCGGGTTCCGGCAGCGGTGTAGCCGACACGGGAGCAGGAGCCCGGAAGCTCCGGTCAGGGCACGACGACCGGCGGCACCGCTTTCGGCGGCCGGCGGCCACGGTGTGGCCCGCACCGGTGTTCCGGTGGGGCCTTCGGTTCATTTCGGGCGGTCCCGGCCGACCGTCCTTGCCGGGAGCGCCCGCCGCACAACGGTCCTGGTGCTGCTCCGGAGTAGCGCGAGCGGCAGGGGGACCTTCGTCCGGCGCGCCGAGAGGTCCGTGCGGCTACAGGTCTCCCAGTGCGGTGACCGGCGCTTCGACGCAGTCGGCGACGAAGCGGAGGAACCCGCCCGCCGTGCCCCCGTCGCAGACGCGGTGGTCGAAGGCCAGGGTCAGCTGGCACACCTTCCGCGCCCGCACCTCGCCGTCGACGATCCACGGCCGTGCCACGATCCGCCCGATGCCGAGGATCGCGGCCTCGGGGTGGTTGATGATCGCCGCGGAACCGTCCACTCCGAACACCCCGTAGTTGTTCACCGTGAACGTGCCACCCGTGAGCTGGTGGGGGGACAGCTGCCCCGCGCGCGCCGCGGCCGTGCGGGCCGCGATCGCCGCCCCGAGCTCGCGGGTGCTCATCCGGTCCGCGTCGGGCACCACGGGCACGACGAGCCCCCGCTCGGTCTGCGCCGCGAAACCGAGGTGGACCGCGCCGAGCACGACGATTTCCTCCCCTTCCACGCGGGCGTTGAGCTCGGGGAACCGCCGCAGCCCGGCGACCGTGAACCGCGCCAGCAGCGCGAGCAGGCTGACCGGGCGTGCGGGATCCGCCGCGTTGAGAGCCTCGCGCGCGGCCAACAGCGCGGTGGCGTCGGCGTCGACCCAGACCGTCGCCTCCGGAATCTCCCGCCGGGAGGTGCTGAGCTTGTCGGCAATCACCTTCCGCAGTCCCCGCAACGGAACCCGCCGGTCGCCGTCACCGTCCCGGCGTCCCTTCCGCTCCGCCAGTGCGGCCTCCACGTCCGCACGCCGGATAATGCCCCCGGGACCGGAACCGGAGATGCCGTTGAGGTCCAGGCCGTTGTCGCGGGCCAGCTTGCGGACCAGCGGCGAGATGACCCCGGCGGCCCCCGCGGGCCGGTCCAGCACCACGGTGCCCGCTCGCCTCTGGCGCCGTCGCGGGGCCGCGTTCGGCGTGCCGTACCCGATCAGGACGTTCCCGCTCCCTTCAGCCGCGGTCACCACGCCGGGTTCGGTGAAAGCGCTTTCTGCCACGGTGATCAACGGCTTGCCCACCTCCAGTGCCTCGCCGGGCTCGCCGTGCCGCGCCATGACGACCCCAGCGAACGGCGCCGGAACCTCCACGGCCGCCTTCGCGGTCTCCACCTCCACCACCGGCTGGTCGACGGTGATCGTGTCCCCCACCTCCACCAGCCACCGCACGATCTCCGCCTCGGTGAGGCCCTCACCGAGGTCGGGCAGCAGGAAGTCAGGCACCGTGCACGCCCCCGGCGGTCACGACCTCGTCGTCCCACTGCAACCGGTCCACGGCATCGAGGATGCGGTCCACCGTGGGCAGGTGGTGCTGCTCCAGCTTCGGGGCGGGATAGGGCACGTCGAAGCCGGTCACGCGCAGCACCGGTGCCTGCAGGTGGTGGAAGCACTGTTCGCTCAGCCGCGCCGCGATCTCCGCGCCGTACCCGCAGAACCCGGCCGCCTCGTGCACCACCACGGCGCGCCCGGTGCGGCGCACCGACTCGGTCATCGTCTCGTCGTCGACCGGGGCCAGCGTGCGCAGATCGACAACCTCCAGGTCCCGGCCCTCGGCGGCGGCCGCCTCCGCCGTCTCCAGCGCCGTGGCGACCATCGGCCCGTAGGCGATCAGCGTGGCGTCCGTGCCGGGTCGCCGCACCACCGCCCGGTCGAACGGGGTGCCGTCCCGTCCGAAGGACACCTCGTCCTTGGTCCAGTACCGGCACTTCGGTTCCAGGAACACCACGGGGTCCGGGCATTCGATCGCGTCCCGCAGCAGGTCGTAGGCGTCCTGCGGCGTCGCCGGTGTCACCACGCGCAGCCCGGCGGTGTGCGTGTAGTAGACCTCGCTGGAGTCGCAGTGGTGTTCCACGCCGCCGATCCCGCCGGCGTAGGGGATCCGGATCACCATCGGCAGCTCCAGCCCGCCGCGGGTGCGGTTGCGCAGCTTCGCGACGTGGGAGGTGATCTGCTCGAAAGCGGGGTAGGCGAACGCGTCGAACTGCATCTCCACCACCGGCCGGAACCCGCCCATCGCCAGGCCGACCGCGTGTCCGACGATGCCGGATTCGGCCAGTGGCGTGTCGAAACACCGCTCCTCGCCGAAATCCCGGGTCAGCCCGTCGGTCACGCGGAACACCCCGCCCAGGGTGCCCACGTCCTCCCCGGACACGAGGACCCGCTCGTCCTCCTTCAGCGCATCGCGCAGTGCCGCGTTGAGCGCCTGTGCCATCGTGATCTGCTCCACGTCACGCCTCCTGTGCGGCGAGTTCGGCCGCCAGCACCGCGCGCTGGGCGGCGAGCCGGCGCGGCGGCCCGGCGTAGACGTGTTCGAACAACTCCAGCGGCTCGACCGCGGGCTCGTCGTTCATGCCGGCCCGGAACCGGGCGGCGAACTCCTCGGCCGCGTCCTGGTCCGCCACCACGTCGGCGTCGCTGAGCACGCCGCGGTCACGCAGGTGCTTTTCCAGCCGTGTCACCGGATCGGCGGCACGCCACCGGTCCACCTCGGCCGGGTCGCGGTAGCGGGTGGCGTCGTCGGCGTTGGTGTGCGCGTCCATCCGGTAGGTGTGGGCCTCGACCAGGAACGGCCCCTCGCCACGCCGCGCGTGCGCCACCGCCTCGTCCAGCACGGCGAGCACCGCCACGAGGTCGTTGCCGTCGACCTGCTCGGACGGGATGCCGTAGCCGATCCCCTTGTACGCCAAGGACGGCGCCGCGGTCTGCTTCTCCAGCGGCACCGAGATGGCGTACCGGTTGTTCTGCACGAAGAACACGACCGGAGCGCGGAAGACCGCGGCGAAGTTGAGCGCCTCGTGGAAGTCGCCTTCGCTGGTGCCGCCGTCACCGATGAGCGCCAGCACCACGTTACCCGCACGCCGCCGCCGGAAGGCGTCGGCCAGCCCCGCGGCGTGGAGGGTCTGGGTGGCCAGCGGGGTGCACTGCGGCGCGGTGTGGGTGGTGCGCGGGTCGTAGCCGCAGTGCCAGTCGCCCCGCAGCAGCGTCATGACCTCCACGACGTCCAGGCCGCGCGCGACCAGCGCCATCGAGTCGCGGTAGGTCGGGAACAGCCAGTCGTCGCCGCGCAACGCCAGCACCGCCCCGATCTGACAAGCCTCCTGCCCCGCCGCGGAGGGGTAGACCGCGAGCCTGCCCTGCCGGGTCAGCGCGGTCGCCTGGGTGTCGAACCGCCTGCCCAGCACCATCCGCCGGTAGCCGTCCCGCAGCCGTTCCGCCGAGGGTTCCCCGTAGCCCGCGGGAGCCGGGCACGCGGTGCCGTCCTCGGCCACGAAGCGCACCGGCCCGGCTGTCGGCAGCAGGTCTGCCGGTGCCCGTTCCCCACCCGTCATCGCACATCGCCCTCCACCATCCGCTTGGCGCCGATGCTGGCCGATGGCAGACTACGTGTCCACAAAGAGCCGAAAATCAGCGACAACTGGTCGCTGTGAAGGGGGCAGTGCGGCGACATGTCCACGACGGATCCTCCTTCCCCGCCACAGCATGGACAAACGGCGAAGCGCCTCGACGCGATCGACAGGGCCATGCTCGCGGAACTGGTCGCCGACGCCCGGATCTCGATCCGCGCGCTCGCCGACCGGCTCAGCATCTCCCGCGCCAACGCCTACTCACGCCTGGACCGGCTGACCCGGGACGGGGTGATCACCGGGTACGGGGCACGGCTGGACCCATACCGCGCCGGACTGGGCACGAGCGCCTACGTGTGGTCAGCGTCGAGCAGGCCGCGTGGCGGCAGATGCGCGCGGGCCTGCGCACCATCCCCTACGTCGAGCACATCGCGATGGTGGGCGGGGATTTCGACGTGCTGCTGCTGGTGCGCACACCGGACAACGCCACCCTGCGCGATGTCGTGCTCGAACGCATCCAGGCGGTCGAAGGGGTGCGCTCGACGCGCACGTGGCTGATCTTCGAGGAAACGACGGGCCCCGGCGCGGTGACTTTCGGCCTCACTCCGTCGTGACGTCGCCGAAGCCCGCCTCGATCGTGCGCATCCGCTCGTCGGCGGCGCCGCCGAGCCGGGCGTGGACGGCGAACACCAGCGCTTCGACCAGCGCGGTCGCGGCCACGAGGCTGTCGAACGATCCGGCGGCCTCGACTCGGGCGGACAACACGACGTCGGCGAAGTCCGCCGCGGGTGAGAGCCAGGGGTCGGTGACCAGGACGATCTTCGCGCCCCGCCCGGCGGCGGCCTTCGCCAGCGCGATCGTGTCCCTCTGGTAGCGCCGGAAGTCGAAGACCACGCAGACGTCGCGGCGGCCGAGATCGACGACGAAACCCGGGTCCTCGTGCGGGTTCACGGCGTGCACGGAGGTGCCCGGGCGCATGAGGCGCAGATGCAGGTCGAAGTAGGTGGCCAGCAGGTGCGAGAACCGGCCGCCGAACACCGTGATCCGCTTCGCCGGACCGCACAGCAGGGCGACGGCCCGTTCGAACTCGTGCTCGGGCAGCACCGAGAAGGTGTGCTGGATGGCCTTGCTCGCGGTCTCCGCCACGACACTCGCGAGCTCCGACGTCGCCGAATCGGCGGTGATCCGCGCCGGCAGCGTCAGCGGCGACGCGCGCCGGGCCTGCACCTCCTCACGCAGCGCGTCCTGGAAGTCCCGGTACTTGCCGAAACCGAGGCGCCCGATGAACCGCAGCACGGTGGGAGCGCTGATGCCGACCTTCTGTGCGAGGGAGTTGGTGGACTCCAGCCCGGCCGCCGGGTAGTTCGCGAGCAGCGCCCGGGACAACTTGAGCTCGGCGGGCGAGAGGGACTGCTGGATCCGCCGGATCCGGTCCGCGACGGTCGGGCTGTCTCCCACTCCACCGGTCCGCGGCGGTGTGCTCACGGGCGACCTCCGGTCCCTTCGGCCGAGGCGTGCTTGCTGTCGGGAACCTTCTTAGCACCTCCGGTGACGACCTCGGCCGCCGCCAGGTACCCGGCCAGCAGCGCGCCGGCCACGTGTCCGACGTACTCGTCTCCCGGCGCGTAGGTCGCGGAGTGCAGCCGCTGCCCCGCTCCCCCGGTGCCGACGAACATCATCAGCGAGGGCATGGCCTGGGAGAAGTAGGCGAAATCGTCCGAGCCCGCCGAGCGCAGCGTGTCGTCCACCTCGGCCCCCAGCCGCCGCAACAGCGGGGCGGCCGCCCGGGCGATGCCTGCGTCGTTCTCCAGCACCGGTTCCCCCTCGGTGACCTCGACCCTGCCCGTGCAGCCGTGCGCGCGCGAGACGAGGTCCACGGTCTCCGCGAGCCGTTCGAGGATCACCTCGCGCGCCGCGGGGTCCAGCGAGCGGACGGTGCCACGGGCGGTGGCCTCGTCCGGCACGACGTTCGGCGCGGAACCGGCGGCGAGCGTGGTCACGCTGAGCACCACGGGCGTCATCGGATCCGTGCCCCGGCTGACCATGCTCTGCAGTGCCACGACGACGCTGGCCAGTGCCACCACGGGATCCGCTGTCTGGTGGGGGTAGGCCGCGTGCCCGCCGCGGCCCGCCACCGTCACGGTGAACTCGTCGGAGGAGGCGTTGACCGGACCCGGGCTGCACGCCACCGTGCCGGTGGGCAGCAGCGGCTGGACGTGCGCGGCCACGGTCGCGCCCGCCTGCTGTTCGGCGAGTACGCCCGACTCACTGATCTCCAGCGCGCCCGACGGGTAGGTCTCCTCGCGGGGTTGCAGCACGACCACCAGCGGCGCCGGGCCGCCGACGGCCTCGACTGCTCGTGCCAGCGCCACCGTGGCGGCCAGGTGCACGTCGTGCCCGCACGCGTGCATCACGCCCGGGTGCTCCGACGCCCAGGGCAGTCCCGTCCCCTCGGTCACGCTCAGCGCGTCGAGCTCCGCCCGAACCGCCACGGCGGAACCGGTGCCGCCGATCCGCAGCACGGCTCCGGTGCCGGCCACCGGCTGTGCCGACGTGCCTGAGGGCAACGCGGCCAGCACGGTGTCGCGCGTGGCGGCCTCGTCCCCGGAAAGGCGGGGTTTCCGGTGCAGCTCGTGCCGCAGCTGGACGGCGGCGGGCAGCTCCTGCTCCACGCGGTGCCGAAGCCGGTCGAAACCGTCGGTCACCGGGCCGCGCCTTCCCCGCCGGGCAGCCGGTAGACGCGGCGTGCGTTGCCGCCGCCGATCATCCCCGCGACCCGGATCGCGTCGGTGGCCGCCCAGTCCCCGTCGGCCACCCACGTGCCGAGCACCCGCGCCATGCCCCGGCGCCACAGCAGCGCACCGAGGTGGTGCAGTTCCGCGGGTCCCCACGCGTCGGAGGAGAACAGGATCTTGGCGAACGGGGCGAGCTCCAGCGATTCGGCGATCAGGGCGGCCGAGCGCACCCCGGTGTAGTTGATGCCGAGCCCGACATCGAAGTACACGTGCGGATACACCTGCGCCAGATAACCGGCGTGCCGGTGGTAGGGGTAGCAGTGCAGCAGCAGAACGTCCACTCCGGACGGTTCGACCAGTTCGAGCCAGTCGGCCAGCAGCAACGGATCACACCGGTTCAGCCGCAGATCCGGGTCGCCGTAGCCGGTGTGCAGCTGCAGCGGCAGCCCGCGGTCGATGCCGGACCACAGCAGGAACCGCAGCAGCACCGGATCGTCGAGCCGCGAGGTCCCGGCTTCTTCGGTGGTACGCAACCACTTCCCCGCCGCCACCTCGACCTCCGAGCCGTCCGGCCGGTGAGGTTCGAAGTCGAAGCCGTACCGGTAGGCCACGATGCTCTTGAGCCCGACGGCATCCGCCGTGCGCTCGGCCAGCACCTCCGGATACCGCCGGACGAACTCGCGGGCGGAGACCTGCGAGGCGGCGAGCTCCTCGGCGACCGCCTCCAGCCGCACGATCTCGTCCACGCGCGCGTTCGCCGCCGCGGCCATCTCGGCGGGGCCTAGGATGTCGTCTCCGCGGTAGCCGGTCTCCAGCAGGTAGTGCCCGGTACCGGAGGCCGCCAGCAACCGCCGGTTCACCTCGGCGGTGCCCAGCTCCGTCCGGCGCCGCACGTAGTCCTCGGGCGAGGCGTGTGGCTCCAGCCCGAGCACCGGCGCGCACCACCGGAGGACGGCGAAGCCGATCTGGGAGTCGAACTGGGTCGTCCCCGCCGGAATGGGCCGGTCGGACTCGGTCAGCATCCGTTCCAGCGCGTCCCGGCCGACGTCGTCGCGGAGCGCTCCGTGCACGTGGTGGTCGACGAGGGGCAGCTCGCCGAGGAAGTCCTCAATAGACATCGGCGATCTTCCGGATCCGTTGGGCCTCATCGAGACCGGCGACGGTGTCGAGCTCGTGCCGCTTCACCGCGAGGTAGCAGTCCAGCATTTCCCGGTCGAACCACGAGGCCGCCACCCGGTCCTCCCGCAACGACTCCAGTGCCCCGGACAGCGTGGCCGGCAGCCGGGGCACGTCCGCGAGATCCGCCTCCTCGGGCCACACCGCGGGATCGGGATAGACGTCCCCGCCGGTGAGCCCGGCGAGTCCCGCGCGCACCAGCACCGCGAGGGTGAGCCACGGGTTGGCCGTCGCGTCCGCGGCGCGGTACTCCAGGTTGAACTGCCGTGCGGGATCGCCGGGACGCGTGGGGCAGATCCGCACCAGTGCCTCCCGGTTGCGCTCCCCGAGGAAAGCGCCGCTGACACTCCAGTGGCCCGGCACGAGCCGGAGGAACGAAACGGGGCTCGGCGCCGTCCACGCGGTCAGCGCCGCGGCATGCCGCAGCAGCCCGGCGGCGAACCGGGAACCCAGGTGCGACAGCCGCCCCGGCCTGCCCTCGTCGAAAAGGACCGGATCCCCCTTCGCGTCGACCAGGCTCAGGTGGACGTGCACCCCGCTGCCGGTGCCGCCGGGGCGCTGCAGCGGGGCGAACGAGGCACGCAGGCCACGCCGGATCGCGAGATCGCGCACGAGTTCGCGCAGCACGACCGCACGGTCCGCGGCACGCAGGGCGTCGCCGGGCGCGAGCGTGATCTCGAACTGCCGCTCGCCGTACTCGGGCAGCCACGTCTCCGGCTCCAGCCCGCATTCGGTCAGCGTCCGCAGCAGGTCCGCGCCGAACGGTTCGGCATCGCGGTACCGGCGCAACGAGAACGGCGCGGACTCCGGCAGCCCGTCGAGCACGAACTCGTGCTCGAACGCGGCGATCACCTCGATCCCGGTCGCCTCGCGCAGGTCCGCCAGAGCGCGCTTGAGGAAGGTGCGGGGGCAGCAGTTCCACGGGGTGCCGTCGGGCAGGGTCTGGTCGGCCAGGTACAGCCGCAGGCCCGGCCGGTCCCCGTCGGCGGCCAGCTCGACCGCCGTCGCCTCGTCCGGCATCAGCCGGAGGTCACCGGTGGCGCCGAAGGGGCTTGCCGGGGCGATCTCCTCGAACGCGGTCAGGCCCAGGTTCGCCGGCACCCAGCCCAGCCCGGAGTCCAGCACCGCGTCGTGGGCTTCGGCCGGAACGGCGCGGCCTCGCACGTGCCCGGCCAGGTCGCAGGTCGCGACGAAGACGTCGGCGCTCACGCCGGTTCCCCGTCCGCGACGCCGCAGAAGTCCATCGCGGTCAGCGCGTAGGTCTTCGCGGCGGTGATCAGCTGGTGGATGGGCACGTACTCGTCCTCCGCGTGGGCGGTGCGGCCGACGCCGGGACCGTAGACGAGACCGTCGACGCCCTTGGCGTCCAGCCAGGTCAGGTCGCACACGCCGAGGAAGCCCTCCTGCACCGGCGGGGTGGAGACCTCGAACCCGCCGACCGCGTCGCTGTGCGCGCCGATCAGGCTGGCGACCAGCTCGTGCCCCGAGGGCGTGGTGTAGGGCGGCCACAGCAGTTTCCACTCGAACACCGGGGGGTGCTGCCGCAGCCAGGAGTCGTTCGCGCAGGCCCGCCGGACCGTCTCCTCGACCTCCGCGATGACTTCTTCGTTGGTGCGGTCCGGGTGGTGGTAGATGCAGTACTCGGCGGTGAGGGTGTCGGCGAGGAAGAACGGCACCTCGATGCCCTCGGGGTTGGCGCGCAGCACACCGGGCAGGATGTTGAAGTAGCCGGGGCGGAACAGCGGGTGCCGGTCCCGCAGTGCCCATTCGTTCTCCAGTTGCCGCAGCGCGCTGTAGACCACCCAGAACTTGTCGACGGTGTTCACGCCGAGCGCCTCACCTTCGAGCGTGGGGTGCACGGTCAGCCCCCGCAGTCCCGAATGCGCCGCTTTTCCTTCCAGGCTCACGGAAAACCACAGCAGACCGGGGGTCACCGGGACCAGGTTGGGGGCCTCCTCGCCGAAGTTCGACGGTTCGCAGACGATCGCGGCGTCGGCGGTGTACCCCGCCTCCAGCGCGGCCGTCGTGCCGCACTCGTGGTCGCCGATTTCCTCCCCCACCACGGCCTGGAGCACGAGGTCGCCGCGCAGCCGTACCCCGGCCTCCTTGAGCGCGAGCGCGGCGTAGGCGGCGGCCACGGTCCCGGCCTTGTCGTCGGTCGCGCCGCGGCCGAGCACGGCCTCGTCGGTGATCTGGCCGGAGAACGGCGTGGCGCTCCACTTGTGCTCCCGGCCGGGCGGGACCACGTCGACGTGACCGTTGAGCAGCAGGGAACGCCCGCCGCCGGTGCCGCGGATCCGCGCGCAGGCGTTGTCCCGCCCCTTCTCCACGGCCACCAGTTCGACGTCGGCACCCGCCCCGGCGTACAGATCCGCCATGAGCCGGGCGACCTCGCCTTCCGGGCCCACCACCCGGTCGTAGTCCTGGCCGGGATACTTCGGGTTCACGCTGGGAATCCGGATCGCCTCCGACAGCGAGGCTGCCAGGCGCCCGGCCAGGCGGTCGACGGCGTCGAGTACGGCGCGGCGGGAGGTCTCGTCAGGTCGCATGGGCGCGCTTTCCCTTCTTGGTGAGACTGCGGGCGGCCGCGGTGAACCCGTCGTGCAGGAGCCCGGCGAGGCCGCGGGGGAGGAAGACCAGCACCAGCACCGTGCCCAGCCCGATGACGACGGCGCTGTAGGCACCCAGCCCGGTGAGCTTTTCGTTGAGGAACGTCACGACGACACCGCCGAGGACCGGTCCCCAGGCGTAGCCGGTGCCGCCGAGGAAGACCATGCTCAGCCCGAGCGTGACGAAACCGAAGCTGAACAAGCTGTTGTCGGCCACGCGGAAGTACGACACGTAGAGCGCGCCGGCCGCGCCCGCGATCGCTCCACTGAGGACGAACACCAGCAGGTGCTGGCGGACGCGGCTGATCCCCCGGCTCACCGCCAGGTTCTCGTTGTCCCGCAGGGCGATGATGCTGCGGCCGAAGTCGCTGCGCAGCACCACCCCCAGCAGGATGAGCAGCAGCGCCACCGCCACGCCCAGCAGCCACAGGTAACCCAGCCCGTAGTAGCGGGCGAGCGAGAAGCCGCCGATGCTCAGCGACGGGACGCCGGTCAGCCCGACCGAACCGCCGGTGAGCCCCGGCAGCGCGAGCACCAGGTAGTAGCACAGCTGGACGAAGATGAAGGTGACGAGCGCGATGTAGATCCCCCGCATCCGCACCACCGGCAGGTACGCCAGGCCCCCGGCCACTCCGCCCACCACGGCGGCCAGCAGCAGGCCCGGCCACGGCGCCCAGCCCCAGCTCACCGTCGCGACCGCCATCGTGTAGCCACCGGCACCGAAGAACCCGACGTGCGCGAAGTTGAAGATCCCGCCGAAGCCGAGCGTGAGGTTCCAGCTCGCGGCCAGCAGGCTGTAGATCAGGGCGGTGATCGCGAGCAGCCGCGCCGGTCCCCCGGTCACCACGAACGGCAGCAACCCGGCCACCACGAGCAGCCCAGCCCAGCCGACGTAACGCCTCATGCGACCTTCCCCTTCACCAGGCCCTGCGGGCGCACGAGCATCACCACGACCAGCACGAGGAACACCGCGACCGGGGACCACTGCAACCCCAGCCAGTAGGTGGTCGCCGCGTCGAGAAGGCCGATCACGAAGGCGCCCACGAGCGTGCCCCACAGCGTCGCCGAGCCGCCGAACACCAGCACCACGAACGCGGTCAGCAGCGGTTCGAACCCCTTGGCCGGCGTGATCGTCGAGTTCGTGCCGTACACCAGTGCTGCCGCGCAGGCCAGCACCGAGGCGATCCCGAACACCAGCGCGTACACGCGGGCCGGGCGCACTCCGACGAGCATCGCCATGTCCCGGTTCTGCGCCACGGCCCGCAGCGTCACGCCCCATTCGGTGCGCGCGAGCAGCACGATGAGCCCGATCACCAGCACCAGCGCGAGCCCGAGCGCGACGAGGGTCGTCCCGGCGACCGCGACCCTGCCGACCAGGAAACTGCCCTCGACCAGCGGGGCGATCTGCACGTTCTCCGGTCCCCATACCAGTTGCGCCCCACCGCCGACCGCGTTGGCGACGGCCAGCGTGGACACCATGACCAGCAAAGTGCCGTTGGCGCGCCCGGCGAACGGCCGCACCGCGACGAACTCCAGCGCGATGCCCACCAGCGCCAGCAGCGGGACGGCGGCCGCGAACGCCAGGATCACCGGCAGCCCGGCCCGTGCCGAAAGTGTCCAGATGAGATAGGCGCCGACCAGCAGCAACGCGCCGTGCGCGTAGTTGAAGATGCCCAGGGTCGACCAGATCAGCGAGAGCCCGCTGGCGAGCAGCGAGTACAGCGAACCCAGCACCACCGCGGAGACCACGATGGACAGCAGTGCGTCACCCATCGGCCGCACCTCCGACGTACATGTCCATGACCTCCTCGTGGCTGGGTTTGACGTCCGCGGTGCCGCTGCTCGTGATGCGCCCCAGTTCGACCACGTGCCACCGGTCGGTGAGCGCGAACAGGAACTCCACGTCGCCGTCCGCGACGAGCAGGGACACCCCGGTGGTCCGGACCTCCCGCAACGTCGCGAGGATTTCGTGCCGGACCTTGGGCGCGAGGCCGAGCGTGGGTTCGTCGAGCACGAGGAGCCGGGGCCGCGTCATCAGCCCCATCCCGATCGCGACCATCTGCCGCTCGCCCCCGGACAGCGTGCCGACGAGCTGGTCCCGGCGCTGCTCCAGCTTGGGGAACAGCTCCTGCACGGTGGCCAGGGTTTTCGCGCGGTGCGGCTTCGCGTGCGGCAGCCGTCCGGCGAGCATCAGGTTCTCCCGCACCGTGAGCCTCGGGAACAGCGCGTCGCCCTGCGGGACGTGCATCATGCCCCGGCGGACGATGTCGTAGGCCTTCTCACCGGTGATGTCCTCGCCGTCGAACCGGACCGTGCCACCGCCGGTGCGGCCCAGCCCGGCGATCGCCCGCAGCGCGGTCGTCTTGCCGTGCCCGTTGGGACCCAGCAACGCCACGGCCTCACCGGGGGCGACGGAAACCGACAGGCCCCGCACCACCGGCAGACGGCCGTAACCCGCGTGGAGGTCCGTCACGGCGAGCAACGCGTCCTCGCTCACGCGACTCCCTCCCCCAGGTACGCCTCCATCACGCGCGGATCGCTGAGCACCTCGCGGGGCGTGCCCTCGACGAGCACGCTGCCCGCCGTGAGCACGATCATCCGTCCGGCGAGCTCCCGCAGCAGGCTGAGCACGTGCTCGATGATGAGCAGCGTGAGACCGGCGGCGTTGAGCCCGCGCAGCAGCTCGGTCAGCTCGCGCTGGTCCTCGGTGTTGAGGCCGCCGGCGGGCTCGTCGAGCATGAGCAGCCGGGGCCGGGCGACGAGCGCACTGGCGATCATCAGCTTTTTCTTGACCAGCAAGGGAACGTCACCGGCCAGGTCGGCGGCGTAGCCGGAGATGCCCGCCGTCTCCAGCGCGCGCTCGGCCTCGGCGCGGCGGGCTCGGTGCCCGAAGATCCCGCCGCCACCCAGATACGCCGCGGCGACCAGTACGTTGTCCAGCACGGTGAGCGCCGGGAACAGCTGCTCGGACTGGAAGGTCCGCCGCAGCCCGGCCCGGCTGATCCGGCTCGCCGCAAGGCGGTCGACACGCCGCCCGTCGAACCACACCTCTCCGCGGCTGGGGCCGAACGGCACCCCGGAGACGAGGTTGAACAGGGTGCTCTTCCCGGCGCCGTTGGGGCCCGCGATCCCGAGGATCTCCCCCTCCCGCACCTGGAGGCTCACGTCGGCCACCGCGGGAAACCCGCCGAAGAACCGGCTCACCGCGCGGACGTCCAGCAGCGGTGCGGTCACCGGATCCACGCCGGCTTCTGGAAGCTGCCCTCGGCGTAGTTCGCCGGGGTGATGGCGACGCGCTTGCCGCCCTGGATCTGGTAGTTGATGAACGGGACGCCGTCGTCGCCGGACACCGCGAGGTGGGTGGCGGGGTCGAACCGGATGCGGCCCAGCGTCGTGCCCTGGTCGTCGAGGGTGCCGATCGCGGGCCCGACCTTGTCCTTCTGCGCCGGATCGCCGACCTTGTCCGCGGCCTGTGCCCACATCCGCACCGCCTCGTAGACGATGAAGGCGTAGTTGGCGGGCGCGGACCCGTACTTCTGCGTGTACTTCGCGATCATGTCCTGGGTGACCTGAGTCTTCGTCACGGGCGCGATGGGCAGGTTGAACAGCACCCCGTCGGCGCTCGCTCCGGCCAGCGTCACGAACTCCGGCACGCTCGGCGCGTACTGTTCGAACACCAGCGACTGAGTGGGGTTCTGCCGGAACTGGGTGAGGAACTTCGCGGCGTTGGCGGTCTGGTAGTCCAGGTTGAGCACGAGCGCCGGGTCCAGCGCGTGGATCTTGTTGATCTGCGTGGTCCAGTCGTCCACCGCGCCGAAGGGCACCGTGTCCGGCCCGGTCACCTGCCAGCCCTTCGCGGTCAGGTTGGTCTTGAGCCCGCCGGCGATCTGGTTGGAGTAGGCGTTGTCGCTGGAGATCAGGTACGCCTTGCGGTTGCGCAGCGGGAAAGTGCCGTCGGTGTTCCACTGCTCGAGCTGGTTCGGCAGGTTGGTGCTGTAACCGTCGTACGACGGCGCGATGGACCAGATCCCCGGGTAGCGGTCCGGGGCCTTCGCCACGATTTCCTGGGTCTGCGCGCTGTTTCCGCCCAGCACGTAAGGGATCCCGGCCTGGGCGAAGGAGTCGATCTCGAAGTTGGTGGTGCTGGCGTAGCCGGTGAAGGCGGCCACCACGTTCGGGTCCGCGGTCAGGGTGGTCACCGCCGAGGACACCGCCGCCGACGTCTGGTCCTTGACGTCGATGGCCTGGAGCGTGAGCTTGCGCCCCTTGACTCCCCCGGCGGCGTTGAGCTGATCCACGGCCAGTTCGGCACCGTTCTGCATGGCCTTGCCATCCGCGGCGGCGGCGCCGGTCAGCGGCGCCAGCAGGCCGAGCGTGAGCTCGCCGTCGCCGGCGCCCTGTCCCCCGGAGCCGCCGGTGAGCGACGAGCAGGCGGACAGGGTCACGGCGAACGCGGCCATCGTCGCAACGGCGGCTCGTCGAACGGTGCGGCTGGCGAGAGTCATACCCACTCCTCACGGGGGACCGAGACCGCTCAAGTAACGTTTATTCCATCGCCGATGTCAACACCAGCGAATGTTACAAGTGTGCGAAGCGGGCAGCGCCTGCCCGCAAGGCACGAACGGCGGAAGCCCGGTGAGCGCATCGGCTTCCGCGGTCGTCTTGTCCTGGCGCCGGTACCCGTCCGGAAGGGCGATGCACCGGCACCGCGGGCGGGGACGGGCCGGATCGAAGCGCTGGCGATCAGCCGCTCGACAGATGACGTGCTCCGGCGGTTCCCCGTCACCCGACACGAACGGCAACGGCTTCTTCGGCCACCCGGAGCGCCCCGGCCCGCGCTCCCGAGCCAGGGACCACGCTGAGCACCGGACGATTTCCATCCTTGCAACGTGCGCAAAGCAGCAGTACGCTTTTTCAAACGATGGCAAAACAGCCGGGCGCTGGTCCCGGAGCAGAAAGCCTCCCCTCCCGACGAGCGGCGCTGAACGTCTCGTGCATCGACGGCACCCGGACAGCATGCGGAGTACGCGGGCGTGCTCGGTAATGCTGTGCGGCAGCACGTGGCATCCGAGAACACGCGTCCAGCGCGGCACGGCAGGCGCGGCAGCCGGCAGTGCTCGGCAGGGCCGGAGCTCGAACGGTTCCAGCGGGACGGGTGAGCCGTCCAGGGCTGTGGTGCCGTCCTGTCCTAGGAGTGAGGTCAATGGCGCCTGGTCCCCTGGTTATCCGTCACCACCACCCTGATCCCCGAGCGCGGCACCGCCGAGCGCGACGCGGTGCCGTGCTCGCCGCAGCCGTGCTGGCCGCCGCCGTCGCCGCCGCCGTTCCGGCGGCCGCGGCCACCGCGGCCACGACCTCCGGCGGGGTCCTCTACCGTCCGAGCACCGCGAGCGGGTCCACAGAGGACGCGAGCTACCCCCGCGTGATCCGCCTCGAACACAACGGCAGTGCGAACGGCACGTTGCTGGCCACGTTCTCCCATTCCGGCACGGGCGTGGCCAAGGCGAACTTCCCGATCTACCGCTCCACCGACAACGGCGTCACCTGGTCGTCCTCGCCCATCGGCACGGTCACCGACACCCAGCACGGCTGGGACCTCGACGGCCCGACGCTGTTCGAGCTGCCGCGTGCCGAGGGCTCGCTGCCCGCCGGCACGCTGCTCGCCGCCGGCACAGCCTGGAACCACGGCGACTACACCCAGCAGGCGGTCGAGGTGTTCGTCTCCACCGACCAGGGCGCGCACTGGACGTACCGCAGCTCCTGCGCGGCCGAATCAGGCACCGCCAACACGATCGGCCACGGCATCTGGGAACCGGAGTTCACGGTCACCGACCACGGGCTCATCTGCTACTTCTCCGACGAACGCCCCTCGGCGAACAACTACGCCCAGGTCCTCGCACACGTCGTCTCCACCGACGGCGGGCTCACCTGGGGCGCCGAGGTCTACGACGTCGCCCTGCGCAACGGCGTCGACCGGCCCGGCATGGCGACGGTGGTCGGGCTGCCCAACGGGACCTATGCGATGACGTACGAGGACTGCAAAGCCGGCGCCGACCCGGATCAGGCGTGCGACGTCTACTTCAAGACCTCGCCCGACGCCGAATCGTGGAACCCCGGCAGCCTCGGCACCCGGATCGAAACCAGCGACCACCGGTTCCTGCTCCACACCCCTTACCTGGCCTGGTCGTCCGCGGGTGGTCCGAACGGGACACTCATCGCGTCCGGACAACGGGTCGTCGCCGGGGCCGACGGCTCGTTGGCGATCCAGCCGGAGGACGGCCACGTGCTCTTCGTGAACCGCAACCTCGGGTCCGGTGCCTGGCAGGAGATCACGACCCCGGTCACCACGGCCCCGACCGGCGGCTACGACGCGGGGGAGACGGCCTGCGCCGGGTACAGTTCACCGCTGCTCGCCGCGTCCTCGGGCGGCACGTTCCTGATGCTCGCCGGCACCCACCTGTCGACGGGCAAGTGCGAGACGGACTTCGGTACGGCCACGCTGCCGAAGGCGCAGGGCCCGATCACGGGCCCTGGTGACACCGGCAAATGCGTCGACGTCAACACGAACACCTCCGTCAACGGCAACGCGGTGCAGCTCTACACCTGCGGGGTGGCGACCGGGCAACAGTGGTCGCTGGAGACCGACGGGACGATCCGCGCCTACGACAAGTGCCTCAACATCGTCGACGGCGGCACGGCCAATTCGTCCAAAGTAGAGCTGCGGGACTGCCTCGGCACGGCCGCGCAGCAGTGGCAGGCCCGCGCCGACGGTTCGCTCTACAACCCGCAGTCGGGCCGCTGCCTGGACGATCCCGCCGCCCAGACGGCGGACGGCACGCAGCTGCAGATCTACGACTGCAACGGCATGTTCACCCAGGTGTGGCACGTCCCAGCCTGACCGGGCAGCGCGAAAAGGGGAGGTCGGTCCACCCGGACCGGCCTCCCCTCCCCCGTACCGCTCAGTCCCGGCCGCCGCGCCGGTTCGGCTCCTCCACCACCGCGGCGTCCACGAACGTCCGCGCCACCACCCGGCCCTCCGCCTCCAGCCACAGGTGCAGGCGTGCCGGACCGCCGGGCGCCGGCACCCGCACCCCGATCGCGGCGGTGAGCCGGAACGGCTCCGCCTGCACCGCACGGGAATCCGCGGCCGCCCCGGGAAGACCGCGCGAACCCGGAGCCCCCCACGCCGCGTGCAGGGTCCCGGTGATCGGCGTTCGGCCGGTGTGCGAGACGTGCACGTCCAGGGTCAGCGGGGCGGCCGGCACCGGGATGTCGGCACCGGCGTGCGCGGGCACGAGATCCACCACCAGCGTGGTCGGGGCGAACGCGTCGGCCGGGTTGAGGCCGCCCCAGTCCTTGGGCCTGCGGTGCGCGTCCAGCAGGCCCGCCATTTCGTGCTCGACGTCCGTCAGTTCGGTGTAGATGTAGCCGGAGAACCGGTCGTGCCTGCGGATCTCCTGGGTCTGCCAGCGCACGTGCCAGGCCCGCTCCAGGCTGGTGAAGCCCGCGCCGAACTCGCTGTTGAGCACCGGCACTCCGGCGCGGGGGAAGTCGGGCGAGCCGTAAAAGGACTTGTCCACCACGAAGTCCGGCCGGAGCTTGACCTCGAACGTCTCCCGTGCGCCGGACGCGAGCGCGGCGAGGTTTTCCGCCCAGCGGCGCGGATCCTCGTCGTAGTAGTGCCAGTCGACGAGGTCGGTCTTCACATGCGCCCAGCCGGAGTTCTCCACGATCGGACGGGTGTCGTCGAGCGAGCGCATGAGGTCGTAGGCGTGCGCGGCCGCGGCGGCGCGTTCCGGGCTGCCCGGGATGTCCCAGTCCAGGCCCCACTCCTCGTTGTACAGCCCCCAGATCACGATCGACGGGTGGTTGCCGTCCCGGCGGACCAGGTCGGGCAGCTGCGCCTCGAACCCCGCCACCGCCGCCGGGCTGAACCGGCTCGGACAGGGTGGTTCCGCCCACACCAGCATCCCCGTGCGGTCGGCGTGGTCGAGCCACCGCGGTTCCTCGAACTTCAAGTGTTTGCGCACGAGGGAAAAGCCGAGTTCCCTGGCCAGGTCGAGATCGCGGAGCAGTGCTTCATCGTCCGGTGCGGTGAGGCCGGTCTCCGGCCAGTACCCCTGGTCGAGCACACCCCGCACGTAGAGCCGTTCCCCGTTGAGGTACAGCGCCTCGCCACGGGTCTCGATCCGCCGCAACCCGCCGGTCACGGTCAGCCGGTCGGCTTCGGGCCCTTCGCCCGTACGCAGCTCGACCCGGTAGAGGTGCGGCGACTCCGGACTCCACAACCGGGGAGACTCGACCTCCAGCCGTCCCTCGAACCGGCCCGCGCTCGCCGTGAGCACGGTCTCCCTGCCTTCGAGGCGGGCCACGACCACCGCGGTGTCCGGAGCGTCACCGGCCAGCTCACCGGCGATGTCGAACCCGGTCAGTGAATCCCCCCGCAGGGAGACTTCGGCGACGTAGGTGCGTCCGCGCGCCTCCAGCCACACGCTCTGCCAGATCCCGGACGTCGGCGTGAACGAGACACCGTCGTAGTCGTCGCGCGGGATCGAGCGCTGTTTACCGTGTGGGATCTCGCGCTTGTCCGCCGGGGCGTCCACCTCGACGGTCAACTCCGCGGGCCGTCCCGGCGCCAGCACGCCGGTCACGTCGAACTCGAACGAACTGTGCCCCCCGACGTGCGAACCGACCGCCACACCGTCGACCGACACGGTCGCCCGGTGGTGCACGGCACCGAAGCACAGCACCACCCGCCGTCCGGACCATGCGGCGGGCACGGTCACCGTACGCGAGTAGACCGCGTGCTCCAGCCAGGTGCGTTGGACGCCGGAAGCCGCTGTCTCCCAGGCGAACGGGACGATGATCGACCCGGGCGCGCCGTCGCCGGCGGTGAAGCGCCAGCGGCCGTTGAGGTTCAGCCACTGCGCGGAGCGGTCCCGGTCGGGCCGTGGGTATCCCGGCCGGGGCACCGCCTCCACGACGAGTGGGTCGACGGCGTTCTCGGCAATCGTCATGTCTTTCAGCCCTTTACGCTTCCGGCGAGGATGCCGTTGATGAAGTGCTTCTGCAGCACGATGAACAGGATCAGCAGCGGGATGAGCGCGATCGACGCGGCGGCGAGCAGCTCTCCGGTGATCGTCGCGTAGTCGGCCCCCACCCGGTTGCCCGAGATGTTCTGGGCCAGGGTCACCAGCACCACCTGGAGCGTGGCCATCCGGCTCGAACTGGCCGCCACCACCGGCCAGACGACATCGTTGTAGATGTTCATGATCGTCAGCACGCCGAGACCCGCCAGCCCCGGCCGGATCGCGGGGACGACCACGCGCCAGAAGATGCCGAACTCGCCGCAGCCGTCCACGCGAGCGGCGTCGAGCAACTCGTCCGGCACCGCCGCGATCACCTGGCGCATCCAGAAGATCGCGAAGGCGTCGACCGAGCCGGGCAGGATCAGCGCCTGGTAGGTGTTGACCCAGCCGAGCTCCTTCATCTCCAGCAGCAACGGGATGACCAGGACGATCGTCGGGAGCATCAACGTCAGCAGCACGGCGCCGAAGATCAGGTGCTGGCCGCGAAAGCGGTACTTCGCGAACGCGTAGGCCGCCAGCGGCGCGAAGAACATCGTGATCGCGCCCTTGCACAGCAGCACGACTCCGGTGTTGAGGAAGCCGCTGCCGATCGGCACGTCCTGGAACATGCCGCGGAAGTTGTCGAGCGTGAAGTCCGCCGGGTCGAAGGCGAGCGGATGCCGGATGATCTCGTTCGCCGGCTTGAACGACGACACCACCGCCCACACCACCGGCACGAGCAGTGCCACGGTCAGCACGAGCAGGAACACGTGCGAGCCGATCAGCGGACGGCCGGATCGCCGGCCCCGGACATCGAGGGTGGTCATGGTCAGTCCTCCGCCCGCAGCAGCCGGACGAACAGCAGCGACGCCGCCATCACAACGATCACCAGGAGGAACGAGTTCGCCGCCCCGGTGCCCAGGTCCGCGCGGTTGATGTGGTTGAAGAGGAAGAGCCCGGCCGTGGTGGTCGAGTTGTACGGCCCGCCCTTCGTCACCACGTACGGCTCGGTGAACATCTGGAACACCGCCAGCGTCTGCAGCACCACGCTGAACATCAGCGAGCGGCGCAGCAGCGGCACGGTGATGCTCCACAGCTGCCGCACCCGGCCCGCGCCGTCGAGCGACGCCGCCTCGTAGAGGCCGCGGTCGATCTGCTGGAGTCCGGAAAGGATGATCAGCACGACGAAACCCGTTGTCTTCCAGATGAACAGCAGCGCGAGGGTCGGCCTCGCCCACCCGCTGGTGACGAGCCAGCCGACCGGCGGCAGGCCGAGTGCGCCGAGCACCGCGTTCACCGGTCCGTAGTTCTGGTCGAACAACACGATCCAGATCTGGGCGACCGCGGCCAGCGGCGTCACGAACGGCACCACGAACGCCACCCGGTAGAACCCGCGCATCCGTTTGACGGCGCCCAGCAGCACCGCGACGACCACCGACACCACCAGCTGCACCGGCACGATCAGCAGCCACAGCAACCCCGAGTTGCCCAGTGACGACCAGAAGGCACCGTTGGTCAGCAGGTAGCGGTAGTTCCCGAGACCGACCCACTCCGCGGCACCTGTTCCGTGCCAGTTCGTGAAGCTCAGGCGCAACGTGAAGAACAGCGGGTACACGCTGAAGGCGAGGAAGACCGCCACGAACGGCAGCACGAACGTGTAAGGCGCGAGGCGGCGGCGCCACCACGCCGGCGTGCGCCTGCCGCGCCGGGTTCTCACCGGGCGGGGCCCGGCGGTGTCCGCCGTGACGGGTACGGCGCCGCGCTCCCGGAACACGGTCGCCGCACCGGTGGGACGGGTGGTCATTTGCGCTCGATCAGGTTGGTCTGGATGTCCTTGCTCGCCTGGTCGATGACCTGCTGCGGGGTCATGGTGCCGTCCAGCATCTTCTGCAGGTCGGTGCCCAGGTAGTCGACCGCGGCGGACCACCAGACCGGGATCGGCGCGCCGCCCGGAATCTGCCTGCCCGCCTCGACGGCGATCGGCCACAGGTCCTGGCCGCCCATCCCGTCGACCGGCTTGAACAGCGGCTTCGCCGGGTCGGCGGCGGGGTTGTAGGCGGGGATCGACGTGTTCGTCCCGCCGGGGTAAACGGCGTTCGGGCCGTAGACGGCGGTGTAACCGGCCTGGTCGAACGCCAGGAACCGGTAGAACAGCCAGGCGAGCTGCGGGTTCTTGGCGTCCTTCGGGATCACGAACGACGAGCCGCCCATCGCGCCGCTGCGTGCGCCGCCGGCGGTCCAGGCCGGCAGCGGCATCGCCCGCCAGTCGCCCTTCGTCGCGGTCAGCTGCTGCTGCGGGGCGAAGTCGAACCAGATGGCCCACGGGTAGAAGACCTCGTCGCCGGACTCCAGCGCGCCGACGTCGCTGGGCTTGAGGTATTCGGCGCGGGTGCCGAGGCCCTCCTTGCGCACCGTGTCGAGCCACGTCAGGATCTGCTGGTACGGCGGGGAGTTCAGCCGCAGCGCGCCGTCCGCGCCCGCCAGGCTGGTGCCGAACTGGCTGGCGAACATCTCCAGCTGGAGCTGGCTGTTGAAGCTGTCCTGCTCCAGGTGGATCGGTTTGGCGCCGGGCTTGTACTGCTGGTACTTCCTCGCCGCGGCGAGGAGGTCGTCGTAGGTCTTGATCCCGTTGGGATCGATGCCGGCCGCGCTCAGCGCTTTCGCGTTGTAGAACAGCAGGCCGGGGTCGAGGTCGAAGGGCACGCCGTAGATGCCGCCGTTGACGGTGTTGACGCCGACCTTCTGCTTCGCGATGTCCTTGACGTAGGGCGCGAGCACGTCCTTGAGGTTCCACAGGTGGTCGACGTAACCGCCGACCTTCGCGTCGTCGAGGAAGACGCCATCGGGCACGTCGGTCCCGGTGATCAACGTGTTCTGCAGCTTCGAGTCGATGTCGACGGCTTCGTGGTGGACCGTGACGCCCGGGTACTTCTCGGTGAACTTCTTGATCGCCGCGTCGAAGACCTTGAACAGGTCGCCGGAGCGGTCCCAGATCGTGATCTCGCCCTTCGGCGAGTCCTCGGCGGGAACCTGCAGCACGGAACCGACCGCCGTCGAGCCGCCGCCCGAACCGATGTCCGGGCCGCAGGCGCTCAGCCCGGCTGCGAACAGGGCGACAGCGGCCACGGCGGCGCCGCGACGGGCGAGGAGGCGTCCCCTCCGTCTGCGAGTGGGCATGATGGCACTCCTTTGTGCGGAACAACGGCAGGGCGGCGTGCGGAAGGTCTGCACGCGCCGATTTGCCAACGTGAGCAAACTCTACGACACGCTTGCACACGTTGCAAACGCTAGGATGACGGGTCGAGGAAGGGAGTGTCATGGCGGTGACCTTGCGGGACGTCGCGCACCGGGCGCAGGTCTCGGTGCGCACGGTGTCGAACGTCGTCAGCGGCTACGAGCACGTCAGCGCGAAGATGAGGCAGCGTGTGCTCCGGGCCATCGACGAGCTCGGCTACATCCCCAACCCCGTGGCGAGGACGTTGCGCACCGGGAAGACCGGGCTGCTGTCCCTGGTGGTGCCGGAGATCGACGTGCCGTACTTCAGCCAGCTCGCCCGCGAGGTCATCGACGCGGCCGCGCACCTCGGGTTCCAGGTGATGATCGACCAAACGGGGCACGACCACGAGCGGGAACGCCAGCTGCTGCGTGGCGGCGGACGGCGCAACCTGTTCGACGGGATGCTGTTCGCGCCACTGGCGACACGGGACGAGCTGCGCGACGTGGACCCCGCCACGTCCTCACCGCTGATCCTGCTGGGCGAGCACGTCTTCGACGGCCGTTTCGACCACGTCGCGATCGACAACGTCGTGGCGGCCCACGACGCGACTTCGCACCTGCTCGACCGCGGCCGCACGCGCGTCGCGGCGATCGGCGCGCAGCCGAAGGAGACGTACGCGACCCCGTTGCAGCGCACGGAGGGATTCCGGAAGGCGCTGCGGGAGCGCGGTCTGGCACCGGTGCACACCCTGGAACGCACGGCGGCCCACTACGGCCGCTCCGACGGCTACGCCGCGGCCACGTCGCTGCTGCGCGGATCGCCGCGCCCGGACGCCATCTTCTGCTACTCGGACCTGCTCGCGATGGGGGCGATCCGGGCGGTGTTCGACGCCGGCCTGAACGTTCCGGAGGACGTCGCGGTCATCGGCATCGACGACATCGAAGAGGGCCGGTATTCCCGGCCCTCGCTCAGCACGGTTTCGTTGGACACGCCCTTCATCGCCCGCACCGCGGTCTCCCGCCTCGCCGCACGCATCGAGGACCCGTCGCTGCCCGCGGAGGAGTTCATCGCCCCGCACACGCTGATCACGCGGGAAAGCACGGAGACCCGGTAGTGCCGGACAACTACATCGCCACGTGGGCCGCGTTCTTCGAGTTGCTTCCGCAACGTGGGCGTCGCCGGAGCCGACCGCTGCCGCGGGCTTGATCGTCTCTCAGCTGATCAACACCACCCCGGGTCCGTACTCCTCGAGCAACCCGGCCGGGTCCACCTACCCGCGCCCGTGGCGGGTGGCCGTTCTCGTCCGGAACGCGGCGAAGCCGAAACCCGCCATCACCCCCGGTACTGGGGAGGAGGAGCCCGTCCTCACCGGGTGAGGGCGGTGCGCACGAGCCGTGCGACGGCGTTCATGCCCGCCTCGTTCGGGTGGTACGGAGTGCGCCCGGACGGGACGGTGTACTTCTCCACCCACGGGGTGGCTGAACAGGCGTCGTGCCCCCGGCTGGCAGGGGTGACCTCGACGACGGTGGATCCGGTGCTCAGCGCGGCGGCGCGGGTGGAGTCAGCCAGCCGGAGGGCGATGCTGTGCTCGAACGCGAGCTGCTCACGCGTCAGTGGGACGCCGTCGCAGGCGACGGCAGTCGGCACGATGCTCAGGTACTCGACGAACACCATTTTCGCCTGTGGCGCGCGCTGGCGCACGGCGTTCGCGACGTTCTCCAGCCGGCTCTGCAGGACGCCGAAGGTCGCGTTGATGGCGTTCTGGTCCACGGTGCCGCACCCTGTGCGGCCGCTGGTCTGGCAGGAGTAGGTGTTCAGGCTGCCGATGTAGTTGACGTCATTGCCGCCGATGGTGGCCGTCACCAGCCGCGTGTCCGGTGTGACGGCCTGGATCTGCGGGGGCAGCCCGGCCTGGCCGGAGTCGAGGATGTTGGCCGTGGTGGCCCCGCTGCAGCTGACGTCGGTGAGCGCGAGTCCGAGCTGCGCCGCCAGAACGCTGGGGTAGTTGTGGTCCGACCGCGCGCACACCGACGGACTCCCCGGCTGGAGCGAGGGAATTCCGGGGCCCGCGGCGAAGGAGCTCCCCATGGCGACGTACTTCGTGCCATCGGCCGCGGCGGCCGTCGGCACGCTCACCGCGGTGACGATCAGCGCGAGCAGTGAAAGCACGACACCGCGACGACGCAACGAAGGCCTCCTCGAGTAGTGGAATGGTCTGAACCGGTTGCCCGGTCCACGACCGAGTGTCGACCGCTGGGGAACCCCGGTCAAGCGACCGCAGTGATTTTATCCGCCGGTTGGCCAGAAGTGCCCGGAACGGCCCCGGCTCGTGCCCGCGCCCAGGGCGGGCACGAGCCGGGGCGTTCAGGCGGGAGCGACGGCGGTGAGTTCGACGGTGTCGCCCTTCAGGGGGGCACCTGCGGGCCAGGCAATGGTGGTGGTGGAGCCGTCCGCGCTCGGCAGGTTCAGGTTCATCGCGGTGGGCACGAACGTCACCGGTGCCGCGGCGTCCTGGAGGAGGTACGACACCGCGGGGTGCTGCGCGGTCAGGTTCACCGGATCACCCGGCGCACCGGGTGCGTCAGGGGTGACGGTGATGTCGCTGCCGTTGTCGTGCCCGGCCACGAAGTTCACACCGGTGGGCACACCCTGCAGCTTGCAGTTCGTCGTCGGCGACGCCGCGGTGTAGCTGATCGCGTACGCCTCCTGCCCCGCCGCGGCTCCGGCATCCGGTGCCACCGAAACAGTCACGTCGTCGATACCGCACGGCCGGTCGGACGGCGAGGCGCCGGCCACCCCGGCGGCCAGCAACAAGCCCCCCGCGGCCATCCCACCGGCGACGACAACAGCAGCGGCACGTGCGCTCGTGCTGGTCATGATCTCCTCCTTCGGTTTCGATCCCGTCCACCCAGAGGATGCCCAGCACCACACTCAGGATGCGTCGCAGCGATCTGAACCTCATCAACGCAACCTTCACGCCCTTCAGACGTCCGTGTGTGCGAACTTTCCGCAGCGGCAAGGAGACCCCACCGTCCTTTCAGGACCGGAAGCCGACGCCGGGCGACGAGTTCGTCCTCAAGCAGGACGCCGTGAGACAGGGCGCGGCACGACCACGACCGACACTTCGGCAACCGCCGTTGCGGACATCGGTGACGATCCACCCGCCGCCGGACGGTGCGGCGGGGACGTCACTGGCCGCTCTCCCCCTCGCCGGCCACACCGGCTCCGCTTTGACCAGAGGCGGCGTGCCCGGCAGAACGCCATCCGGCCCGCACCCCGTTTCCGGACAGGTCCAGGACGAAACTCCGGCGATCGGCGCGCGGCCGCCACCGGTCGGTCAGGGTGCAACCGATGCGCCCAAGCCGTGCAGGGTGTGCCTGACGATCAGCCTGCGCCACGTCCGACGTCCGACGATCTTCAGGGTTGCTTCCGCGTGATCAATCCCATCCGGGCGCATCTCCACAGCGCATGTGGGCATCTTTCCTGATGCGTTCGATCAACGACGGTTGATCACGGAACGAGAGAGGAGAACGCCATGAAGCGCGTCATGATCGGGATTTCGGCGGCGGCGCTGACGCTGGCGGCTGGGGGTACCGCCGCGGCTGCTTCCACCGCACCAGCCTCGACGCCCCGGTGCGCCACCACGGATCTGGCGGTCTCGCTGGGTGCTCCGGTGGACAACGGCTCCGGGCAGTTCGATGTGCCGTTGACCTACCGCAACATCTCCGACCACACGTGCGGACTGTTCGGCGTCCCGGGCGTCGACCTGGTCGGCCCGGAGGACCCGATGGGCCCGGTGTACCACCTGCCGCGCGTCGACAACGGCGTCGAGTACAACGAGGTGACACCGGGGACGACGGCCTCGGCGACCATCACGGTGTTGCCCCCGGCCCAGGGCGATACGTCGTGGACGCCTTCGACGCTGGTGACGACGCCGCCGGGGCAGACGGAGCCACTGACCGTGGGCTGGCCGTCCGGCCTGCCGGTTCTGCGTCAGGACGCGGCGACCCACCCGGGCTCGTACGTGAACGGCATCCTCGCCGACCCGGCCTGACCCGCAGGTCCGGGGCGGCCCCCTGGGGCGTTCGGCGTGTCGAGGGAGCCGGACGTCTCGGCGCGTACCGGCCCATCGGGCGCTGGCGCGCTCGGCATCCTCCGGGGTGTCCGCGACGGGTGAGAACACGAACCCGCCCGCGCCGAAGTCGTTCACCGCGGTGGTGAGTTCGTCGACCCATTGCCGCACCGAACCACCCACCCCAGGTGCCATCGGGATCGATGACCTGCCTGGACGTACTGGCTCCGCCAGTCGTACCCGCCCCCGGGTTTCCACGCGTCCGCGAGCCTGCCCGTGACCGCGAGCGACTTCGGTCCCATCGACCCGCTCCAGATCGGTGGACACGGAACCCGGGAGGGAACCAGGTCGTCGACCCGGTGGAACTCGCCGTCGAAGGTCACCGGGTCACCACCGCCGGGGAGCAGCTTGAGTGGGTCGTCGCGCCGAGCACGTACCCCAGCGCCGCGTAGGCTTCGAACTGCTCGGCGGCGTAGGGGTGATCGGTCATCGTCACCACGTCCAGCCCGTCCCGGTCGGTGTTCCGCGCCTGCGAAACCAGGACGCCGGGCTCATGGATTCCCACCTCGACGCCGTTGAAGCCGGTGTCGAGCGAAATGCCGAAACGGACGCGTAGCGAAACGTGACCACAGCAGGTTTCCCGGGTACTCGCTACACGGCCGCCCAGGTGAGGAGGACTGCGCCGAAGGCGTCAGCGTCGAGCTCGAGACCCGCGGCGACGCGTTGCTGGAAGCCGCTGATCGCGCAGATGAGGACTTCCGCGCGTTGACCGCCACCGGGACACCGGCGTCCATCTGCGCCTTCAGCGGCGGTGTAGCCGTGGTCGATCCGCTCCACCTGGCACACGTCCAGCGCCTCCCGGACGTAGGAGGCGGGGCCTTCCTCACCGGCGTGGCACGTGGTGCGGTAGCCCTCACGGTGTGCGGCGGCGAAGTAGCGCGCGAACTTCGAGGGCGGGTTCCCGCGCTCAGCGCTGCCCAGGCGGACGCCGAGGATCCGGTTCCGCAACGGCCGGACCAGCTCGAGCAGCTCCAGGGCGCCGCACGCCCTGCGCGGCAGCGCGGCGAAGGTAGGCGCTGGCCAGATCGCGGAAGCCCGCGCGTGTGCGCGACACGCGGTGCGGGGAGGCCGCCCGGCCGGCCGGATCTTCGTGATCGAGCCGGCCAGACGGCTCCCCGTATAGGTCGTTATACGGTCCTCGTCAGCGCATCTGCTCCACCCGCACCCAGTCCACGGCGAGGTTCACGCCACCCGCCGCCACCTTGTCCACACTGGACTGCGGCAGCCCCCAGTACGGGGTGGCCACCTGGTTGTAGCCCGCCGGGTAGGCGCCGCCGAGCGCGAAGTTCAGGATGACGTACTGGTCGTGGTCGAACACCCACGCCCCGCGCGTCGCCTCGATCTTGGCGCGCAGCAGTTCCAGGTACTGGACGCCGTCGAGGGAGAACCGCATCCCCGAGGGTGTCCACTCGACGCTGTAGACGTGCCAGCCATCGATGCCCTGGCCCGCCGGGAAGTTCTCGATCGCGCCGATGTTGCCGTCGGCCGAGTACCCCGGTCCGTGCAGCGAACTGCTCGTCCACGTCGCGTAGCCGATGTTCTCCATGATGTCGGTCTCCCCGCAGCCCGGCCAGGACACCGACGGATCGTCGACGTTGCTGCCCAGCAGCCAGAACGCGGGCCAGAACCCGTCGCCGACCGTCATCCTGATCCGGGCGCTCACCCGGCCGTAGGTGAAGTTCACCGCGTGGCTCGTGTCGATCCGGGCCGACGTGAAGTGGTACGTCCCGCCACCCGGCGCGGCGTAGCCACCGGGCACGTACCGGGGCGTGATGACCAGCTGGCTGTCCGAAACCCTCAGCGTGCTCGAATCGTCGATGTAGGCCTGCGCCTCCCCGTTGACCGAACCCATCGTGGAACCGGTGACGACCACCCGCCACTTGCTCCGGTCCAGCCCCGGCCCGGTGAAGTCGTCGAAGAACACCGTCTGGTAGGTGCCCGCCGGATCCGCCGGGGGCGGCGCGTAGTCCGCCGCGGCGCTACCCCCCGTGCCCCACACCTGGAACTCGTACAGCGAGTAGCCGAACTGCGCGGTGGCGGGCGCCGGGTTGTAGAAACTGCGCCGCCGCAGGCCCTGCAGCCGCACGTACCGCCCGGTCACCGCGCTGGGCAGGGTGATCGCGTCGTGGATCCCCGTCGAGCTGCCGGGCGTGCCGACGTCGGCGGCACGACGCGCCACCTCGGCGGCACTCGGCTGGTACACGGTCTGCCAGTTCTGGTTGTCCTGCGACACCTCGATCCGGTAGTCCACCGCGTAGGCGGACTCCCAGTACAGGTCGAAGCCCGTGATCCGGGCTCCGGCCCCGAGGTCGACCGCGATCCACCGGTTGTCGTTCCAGTCACTGGCCCAGCGGGTCGCGTCGCCGGTGAGCGGGTTCGGGACGCCGCCGTCGAAGGCGTTCTGCGGGGTGTGCCCGGCGTCCTGGTAGTAGTTGCCGAACGCCGGTTTGCCGAGCGCGAGGTTGGCGGTCGCCGTCGCCGCCGGGGTGGGCACGGACCCGAACACCTGGAAGGCGTACAGCGAATAGCCGTACGGGGTCGCGCGCTGGAGGCCCCGCATCCGCACGTACCGCGCGAGCGAGGGCCGCGGATAGGTGTGGATGGTGACCGTGCCGCCCGTTCCGGCGTTCTCGGCGTACACCGGTGTCCAGCTCGTGCCGTTCGCGGACACCTCGACGACGTACCGGCTGCCGTAGGCGGCCTCCCACACCAGCGTCACGCCGGTGACGCGGATCGTGGTGCCCAGGTCGATGCGGATCCAGGCGTCGTCGGCGAAGTTGCTGGCGAACCGCGTCGAGGGGTTGCCGTCGAAGGCCGCGCCCGGCCCGAGTGCGGAGCTCTCGGCCCCGGAAGCCGTCGCGGCGGCGGGGTTGGCGGCGTAGGCGGCGGCCGCCCAGTCGTCGTTCCAGCCCGGCGCGGCCGCGGCGGCGGGAGCGCTCCGCAGCGTGCCGAGCCCGGTGGCGGCGAAGGTGGCCGCGGCGAGCAGGATGGCGTCACGGCGGGGAAGTGCGGACATTCCTGTCCTCCGTTCTGGGGGGAGGTGGGGATCAGGGGTACGACACGACGGTGCTGGGACCGCCGTTGCCGGAGTTGACGGCGGCGCCGGTGCCGTTGATCACCGAGTCGATGCCGCCGGATCCGTTGAGGAACACGGTGAGGAGGTCGTTGAACCGCACCCCGGGCGTACTGGGTGCCTGGAACGCCATCGAACTGTGGATGTCGGCGCCCTGGTTGAAGTAGGAGTAGCTGCCCATGCCGTAGCCGGTGAACGACGTGACACCGGCGGGGAGGTAGAACGCCGGGTAGCCCTTCTGCGCCGGGCTCGCCATCCACGCCGCCTGGTCGGGCACCTCGTACGGGTTCTCGTTCTGGAAGAAGATCACCGTGCCCTGCTGGCCGTTCCACACGGTTTCGTACTGCTGGAAGTGCTCGACGAACAGCCCGTAGGCGGTGACGCGGGCACCGTTGACGACGACCCCGGTCGGTGCCGGGCTCGACGCCCAGGTACCGGCGCCGGTGCCGTGGTCGGCGCGCCACGCCCATACGTCGTCGAGCAGCGCGTCGTTGCTGTTGACCACCAACGCGGTCTGCGCGGTGCCCGCCTGCGCGCCGCCGACGCGGAAGAACACGTCGTGCACCGCGGCCGGGTCGGCCGGGTGGTCGGCCGTGCCGCCCTGCGCGCCCAGCCGCAGCAGCGCCGGTGAGCTGACCGGGCCGGCGTCGAAGATCATGCCGGTCACATCCACCCCGTCGACGTCCGCGACACTCATGGTCACGTTGCCGTTGGTGGGGATGAGCGTCGGGAAGCCCAGCCCGAGGACCTTCGTGCCCGGCCTGGTGACGTTGATCGTCGTCGGCACCCGGTAGACCCCCGGCGTGAACAGCAGGTTGTCACCCGCCGCCAGCGCCGCGTTGATCTGGTCCACTGTGGACGAAGGCTGGACGACGAAGAACGCGCTCAGCGGCAGCGAGGTTCCCGGCGTGCCGCCGTTGGCCCAGCTGGGGCCGGTGGAGTTCGTGCGCACCGACGGCACGAACACACGGTAAGCGCCGCTCGCGTCGGTGTAGAGGTAGGGCGCCTCCCTGGTGACGGGACAGGTGGCGAGCGTCGTGTAGTGGTCCGCCGGGAACGACTGCGGGGGCGCCCCGTTGGTCCCGCAGAACACCTGGTTCCACACGCCGTTGCTCCAGCTGCCGAGACTGCTGTTGCGCGTCAGGAACTGCTGCTGCGAACCGTTGGTGACGGTGCCGCTGATCACGGAGTCGGCCAGGAACCCGCCGCTGGCCCACGCGGGCGAACCGGTGCAGTAGTCCATCAGCGTCAGGTTGCCGTTGATGTGCACGCGCCGCATCGGCGCGGCCTGGGAAACCGCCCAGAAGTCGTTCCCGCTGTAGCAGCCGCTGTTCCCGGCGACGTTGATGGTCAGGTTCGACAGCGAGCGCCAGAAGTTCGTGGTGGCGTAGCACTGCGACTGGTCGCCGCCGTTGCACTGGTTGAAGACGTTGACCGCGCCGTTGATCACCACGTCACCGGGGTTCTGCCCCAGCCCGGCGACGCTTTCGTAGAAGCCGACGGTGAAGTTCAGCGGGTCGGCGGCCGAGCCGTAGGTGCCGGGCTTGAACAGCACGGCGTAGCGCTGCGGGCCGAACTCGTTGCCGGCCTGGGCGTTCCCGATCGTGTCGAGGGTGCTCTGGATCTGGGACTGCGGCATCGCCGGGTCGAAGACGTAGACGTTCGGGCCGAGGTCGCCGCCCGTCGCGGGCGGCGTGGTCGTGGTGCCGTGGACGGACAGCTCCCACAGCGAGTACCCGTAGGTGGTGGTCCGCGCGGTGCCGTAGAGCCGGAGGTAGCGGCCGGAGCCGGAGACGGTCAGCGTCTCGGTGCCGCCGGTGGCGTTCGCGGTCGAATAGACCGTGGTCCAGTTCGCCGCGTCGGCGGAAACCTGGATCTGGTAGGACTTCGCCGCCGCGGCCTCCCAGGTCAGCACCACCTGGCACAGGTCGTGCGTGCTGCCCAGGTCCACCTGCAGCCACTGTGGATCAGACCACTGCGAGGACCAGCGGGTACCGGTGTTCCCGTCGGTCGCCGCCGCCGCGGCGGTACCGGGGTTCTCGGCCGAAGAGGCCGTCGTGGGCTGGTTCAGCGCGAGGTTCGTACCGGTGTCACACGTTGCGGCAGCAGCGTCAGTGGTATGGACCAGCGGCACCGTGAGCACGGTGCCGAGTGCGGCGAGCAGGGCGAGCAGCACCCTGGCGCGGGGGACCTTCATGATCTCTCCTGGGACGGTCGTGGGGGCCCGAAGCCCGCACGGCGGAACCGGCTTCGCGCCGGCCCCGCAGCCCCGTCCAGAGAGCGCTCTCCGCACGCAGCATGATGGGCCGCCTCAGGGCGGGTGTCAACGCCGCGCCCGGGAAAAGCCCGCAGCCACGCGCTTTCTCAGCCCGCCACCCGGCCGGGTGCGGGCAGTGCGGGCCGCTGTCCGCCCGAGGCGAGGAAGGCGGCGACCGGCAGGGTCGCCGCACCGCGGGCGACGGCGTCCGGTCCGAGCGCGCCCAGTTCGATCGAAACCTGCGAGAACGGCAGGCGCAGGGCGTGCTCCCGCGCCGCCTCCCGGATCCTCGGCAACAACGGCGCGAGGGCCAGTCCCGCCCAGCCGCCGATGATCACGCGCCGCGGGGTGAGCAGGTTGACCAGGTTCGCGATGCCGACGCCGAGCAGCAGGGCGGTCTCCCCGAGGACGTCCCTGGCCGCCTGCCCCGCGGCCGAGGGATCCCGCTCCGCCAGCTCCAGGATCCGCCCCAGCGCCCGCTCCTCCTCCGCCGGGTCGATGCGGGCCGCGCCCTCGCTCTCCAGGTAGCGCGCGATCACCGACTCCGCGCCGACGTAGGCCTCCAGGCAGCCACGCGCACCGCAGCGGCAGCGCCTGCCGCCGATCTGCACCGTGGTGTGGCCCCATTCCCCGGCACTGGTGACCGAAGCTCCGTCGGCGATGAGGGAGGCACCGGCACCCGACCCGAGCAGCAGGAAGACCGCGCTGCCGGTACCGGCACCCGAGCCGAACCACAACTCGGCCTGCCCCATGGTGGCGGCCCCGTTGTCGATGAACAGCGGCAGGTCGGTGTGGGCCCGCAGCAGGTCCTCGAGCGGGACGCCGTCCCAGCCGACGGTCTGACCGTGCACGACGGCCGTCGGGTCCTGCCGCACGATGCCCGGCACGCCGATCCCGGCGCCCAATACCGGGTGCGCGTCGGCGGCCAGCTCCGCCAGCCCCACCGCGATGCCCTCGACCACCTGCCGCGGATCAGGGCGGGCACCGTCCACGGGGAGATCGGCCGACGCCTGCTCCGCCAGGCCGAGGTCGAACCGCTCCACGCGGATCCGCGTCTCCCCCACGTCGATCCCGATGACCTGGAACCGCGCCGTGTCCACGCGGAGCAGGATGCGGGGCCGCCCGCCGTCGGACTCCACCGCCCCCGCCTCGACCACCACACCGGCCTCGATCAGGTCGGCGGCCACGTTGCTGACCGACGCCGAGCTGAGCCCCGTCGCGGAGATCAGGTCCTGGCGGCTGAGCGGGCCGCGGAAGTACAGCTCGCGCAGCAACCGGGACCGGTTGGCCCGGCGCAGGTCACGGACGTTCCGGCGGCCGGCGTCGGTCATGCGTCTCCCCTTCACACCCTGGCGCGGCCGTCGCGGCCACTCCCCGATTCTGCTCCACCTGTTGACGTGAGACTTACCTCACAGGTTAAATCACGTCGTGAACTAACCCTCGAAGAAAGTGTTCACCACCGTACCCGTCCCCCGCGGCCTCCCCCGTCCCCCGCCGCGCTCCGCAGCCCGTCCCCCTCGAACCTTCCACCGCTGAAAGGTCCGGAATGCGCCCTCCCCACCGACTACGCTCCGCCCTGCTCACCGTGGCCGTTTCGGTCACCCTGCTCGCCACCGCGTGCGGCGGGGGCGGCTCCTCCAGCTCCGGCGGTCAGCCCACCATCACCTACTGGGCCAGCGACCAGGGCAGCTCCATCGCGCAGGACGTCAAAGTGCTCACGCCCGAGCTCGACGAGTTCACCCGGCAGACCGGGATCAAGGTCGACCTCGAGGTGATCGGCTGGAACGACCTGCTCAACCGGATACTCGCCGCGGCCACCTCCGGCCAGGGCCCGGACGTGGTGAACATCGGCAACACGTGGTCGACCTCGCTGCAGGCCACCGGGGCGTTCGTGCCCATGTCCGGCGAACTGCTCGACCGGATCGGCGGCAGGAGCCGCTTCCTGCCCAACGCGCTCGCGGCCACCGGGGAACCCGGCAAGGACCCGGTCGGCGTGCCGCTCTACTCGATGGCTTACGCGCTCTACTACAACAAGGCGATGTTCGCGGCGGCCGGGATCGCGAACCCGCCGGCCACCTGGGAGGAGTTCGTCGCCGACGCCCAGCGGCTCACGCACGGCGACCAGTGGGGCGTCAGCGTCGAGGGCGCGAGCACGTCCGAGAACGCCCACCACGCCTTCACCTTCAGCCAGCAGCAGGGCGGCAGCTTCTTCGACGCCGCGGGCAAGCCCACGTTCAACACGCCGCAGAACGTCGCCGGGATCAAGCAGTACGTCGACTTCATCGCGAAGGACAGGATCGCCAACCCCAGCGCCGCCGAGTACTCCAACGGCACCGAGGCGGTCCAGGACTTCGCCACCGGCAAGGCGGCGATGCTGCTGTGGCAGACCGCCGACTCGCAGCTGGCGAACTACGGCATGGACCCCGCGCAGTACGGCGTCGCCCCGATCCCGTTCCCGGCGACGCCACCCGCCGGGAGCAAGCACGTGAACTCGATCGTCGCGGGCATCAACCTGTGCGTGTTCGCCGGCACGAAGAACCAGGACGCGGCCCTGCGGTTCGTGCAGTTCATGACCAGCAAGCAGACCCAGATCGACCTCAACAAGGCGTACAGCTCCCTGCCTTCGGTGACCGACGCCTACTCCGACCCGGCCTTCCAGACCGAGACCGCCGCGGTCTACCGCAAGATCCTGACCGAATCAGCCGCGCCCATGCCGGCCGTCGCACAGGAAAGCCAGTTCGAGACGGCGATGGGCACGGTGCTGAAGAACCTGTTCGCCGCCGCCGCGAGCGGCAAGCCCGTCACCGAGCAGACCGTGGCGGCCCAGCTGGACCAGGCGCAGCAGCAGCTGAACGCGGGCGGCTGACCGCGCACCTCCTCGTCGTGGGCCGGGGTTCCGCCACCCCGGCCCACGGCCTTCGCCGCCCTCGTACCGCCCGGGAGGACAACCGATGACCGTCGCCGAAGTCGCCAGGCCACCCGCCCCCGCGCCCGCGCCGCCGCGGGCGCGCCGGTCGTGGGTCCGGCTCCGCCGCGTGGGCCTGCCCTACCTGCTCCTGCTGCCCGCGGTGGTGTTCGAACTGCTCGTGCACGTCGTGCCGATGCTCGTCGGCATCTTCATGAGCTTCAAGCAGCTGACCCAGTTCTTCATCCGGAACTGGAGCGCCGCCCCGTTCACCGGACTGGCCAACTACCGTTTCGCGCTGGACTTCGACGGCGCGGTCGGCCGCCAGCTGCTGCACTCCTTCACCGTCACGTGCGCGTTCACCGTGCTGACGGTCGGGCTGTGCTGGCTGCTCGGCACCGCCGCGGCGGTGCTGACGCAGGACCCGTTCCGCGGCCGTGGCCTGCTGCGCACCTACTTCCTCGTGCCCTACGCGCTGCCCGCCTACACCGCCGCGATCACGTGGGAGTTCCTGTTCCAGCGCGACAACGGGCTCGTCAACCACGTGCTGGTGGACCAGTTGCACCTGTTCGCCGAGCCGCCGTTCTGGCTGCTCGGCGGCAACAGCTTCGCCGCGCTGGTGATCACCGCGGTCTGGCGGATGTGGCCGTTCGCGTTCCTCGTGGTGACCGCGGGGCTGCAGAACATCCCCGGCGAACTGTACGAGGCGGCGGCGATCGACGGAGCGGGTGTGTGGCGGCGGCTGCGCTCGGTCACGCTGCCCCAGCTGCGCCCGGTCAACCAGGTGCTGATCCTGGTGCTGTTCCTGTGGAACTTCAACGACTTCAACACCCCGTACGTGTTGTTCGGCAACGTCGCACCGCCGGAGGCGAACCTGCTGTCACTGCAGATCTACGACACCTCCTTCCACAGCTGGAACTTCGGCGCCGGATCGGCGATGTCGGTCCTGCTGCTGCTGTTCCTGCTGCTGGTCACCTCGGCCTACCTGCTGGCCACGTCACGCAGGGGGAAGGCCGATGCCTGACCGCCGCTCCCCCATGGCCCCACCGCGTTCGTTCCTGTGGACGCGCCGGATCGGGCTGAGCCTGCTCGCGCTGCTCACGTCGGTGCCGCTCTACGTCATGCTCTCCAGTTCGGTCAAACCGCTGAGGGACGTCCAGGCGGCGTTCACGTGGATCCCGACGCACCCCACGCTGGCGCCGTACGTGGACATGTGGAGCACCGTGCCCCTGGCGCACTACTTCCTGAACAGCCTCGTCGTGTGCGTGTGCTCCACGGCGGTGTCGGTGGTGGTGGCGGTCCTCGCCGCGTACGCGGTCAGCCGCCACCGGTTCCCCGGCCGGCGCCTGTTCAGCGTGACGGTGCTGTCGACGCAGATGTTCCCCGGGATCCTGTTCCTCCTGCCGCTGTTCCTGATCTACGTCAACATCGGGGCGGCGACCGGGGTGCAGCTGTCGGGTTCCCGGCTGGGCCTGGTGATCACCTACCTGACGTTCACGCTGCCGTTCTCGATCTGGATGCTCGTCGGCTACTTCGACTCGATCCCGCGCGAGCTGGACGAAGCGGCGAAGGTCGACGGCAACGGCCCGCTCGGCGCGCTCGTACGGGTCATCCTGCCCGCCGCCGTGCCCGGCATCGTCACCGTCACCGTCTACTCGTTCATGACGGCCTGGGGTGAGGTGCTGTTCGCGTCGGTGATGACCGGCGACGCCACCCGCACCCTCGCCGTGGGCCTGCGCAACTACGCGTCGCAGAACGACGTGTACTGGAACCAGATCATGGCGGCCTCGCTGGTGATCAGCGTGCCCGTCGTGGCGGCGTTCCTGCTGCTGCAGCGCTACCTCGTGGCCGGCCTGACCGCCGGTTCGGTCAAGTGAGTCCCCGTCCCCGCGATCCGAGGAGTCCCATGCGCCTTCCCGACCTCACCGCCTTCGGCCCCGGGTTCCGCTGGGGTGCCGCGACCGCCGCCTACCAGATCGAGGGCGCCGTCGCCGAGGACGGCCGGTCACCGTCCATCTGGGACACCTTCTGCGCGGTCCCCGGCGCGGTGGACGGCGGCGACACCGGTGAACACGCGTGCGACCACTACCACCGCTGGCGCGAGGACGTGGGGCTGATGCGCGAGCTCGGCCTCGGGGCGTACCGGTTCTCCGTCGCGTGGCCCCGGGTCGTGCCGGGCGGCACCGGCGCGGTGAACCGGGCCGGGCTGGACTTCTACGACCGCCTGGTGGACGCGCTGTGCGAGGCGGGGATCCGGCCGAACGTCACGCTGTACCACTGGGACCTGCCGCAGGTGCTGCAGGACCGGGGCGGCTGGCCGGTGCGGGAGACCGCGCAGGCGTTCGCCGACTACGCGGCCGTGGTCGCCGCCCGGCTCGGCGACCGGGTCACCGACTGGGCGACGATCAACGAACCGTTGTGCACCGCGTGGATAGGGCACCTGGAGGGCCTGATGGCCCCGGGGCTGACCGACCTGACCGCGGCCGTCCGGGCCGCGTTCCACCTGCACCTCGCGCACGGCCTGGCCGCGCAGGCGGTGCGCGCCGCGTCCCCCGGGCCCGTGCGGCTGGGCATCACCAACAACCTGAGCACGTGCGAGCCCGCGACGTCCGGGGAGGCCGACAAGGCGGCCGCCCAGCGCGCCGACGGGCACATCAACCGCTGGTGGCTCGACCCGGTGCTGGGGCGCGGCTACCCGGGGGACATGCTGGAGGTGTACGGAGTGGACCTGCCCGAGCGTCCCGGTGACCTCGCCACGATCGCGCAGCCGCTGGACTGGCTCGGCGTGAACTACTACTTCCCGCAGATCGTCGCGGACGATCCGGGGGCCGTCCCGTACTTCCGGCAGGTGCCGGGGCCGGGGCCACGGACGGGAATGGACTGGGAGGTGCACGCGGCGGGCCTGGAAGAGCTGTTGCTGCGCCTGGCCCACGAGTACGGGGTGCGTGAGCTGGTGGTCACCGAAAGTGGCGCGGCGTACCGGGACGTCGTGTCACCGGACGGCGCCGTGCACGACCCCGAGCGCGCGGCCTACGTGACCGAGCACGTGGCGGCGACCGCGCGCGCCGCAGCCGCGGGAGCCCCCGTGACGGGGTTCTACGTCTGGTCGCTGCTGGACAACTTCGAGTGGGCGTACGGCTACGACAAACGCTTCGGCCTCGTCCACGTCGACTACGCCACCCAGCGCCGCACGATCAAGGACAGCGGTTACCTCTACGCCGACCTCATCGGGGAACACCGGCGCCTTACGCACAGGCCCACTTCGTCCGGGTAGCAAAGGGTGGGCTCGCCGCCAGCGCGGTCACGGCAGCGAAACCCGCCGCCGTATGACGGGCGGCCACATCTCCTGTGCCACGGTGCGCGCAGGCGTGCTGGTGCGCGGCCGCGAGCCACATACCTGGCGCTCGCCGTACTTGGCGGCTGTCGGACCGGCAACGCGCGAGCCGGCGGATCCGCCGATCCACGGTACGGCAAGTGCGAGTCCGTACTGCCACGGCGCGAAGTGGAGGTCACACAGCACGAGCACCCCAACCAGCGGATGGCGACGAGGGCGCCGAAACACTGGCAGGGCTCGAACGCACGACGCTGAGGGCGATCAAGGGCGAAGGCGCCGAACCCGAGACCGGAGCCGTAGGCACTGACCGCATACGCGGCCCACAGCCATCCGAATCCCGCCCGAGCTTCCGGTGCGCCACGTCGTTCCTTCATCGGGTGTGTCCGCGACCGCCGGTTCTGCCCGGGTTAGGCAATCCCGAGTGGCGACTTGGGAGGTAACAACCGATCTTCTCGGAAGGACGGTTCCAGAGCGCGGCCGACGAACTCGGCCTCACCCAGCAGGCCGTCTCGAAGCGCATCGGTGCTCTAGAGCGTGAGCTCGGCGTGGTCCTCTTCGCCCGCGGACCCCGCGGCGCCACGCTGACCGTCGACGGCCAGGCGTTCCTGCCGCACGCCCGCGAGCTGCTCCAGGCCGAGGACCGCGCCCTCGCATCGGTGCTGCCCGGACGCCGGGCGCTCCGCGTCGGCGTGCGGAACCGGCGGACGGCACCGGCCACGCTCCTGCACGCCTTCTACCAGCAGCGCCGCGTGCGCGACCTGGACGTTGTCACATTGCCCGACCTCAACCTCGAGGCGGCGCTGGCCGCCGTCGCGGACGCCGTGGACGCCACGTTCCGCGGTCTGACCGACCCGAGGAGGCAACTCTCAGGCACGGGACTCTCGAGCGCCCTGGTCATCGAGGACCGCCACGAGCTGCTGGTCGGCCCGAAGCACCCGCTTGCAGATGCTCCGTCTGTGACCCCACACCAGCTCGCCGATCACCCGATCTGGATGCCGGGACTGCCCAGCGGGGACGAGGTCTCGGCCTACTACACCGAACTCAGCGCCACTTCCGGGATCACCATCGACGTCCTCGGCCCCGCGTTCGGCGCCGAGGTGCTGATGACCGAGATCGCCGAGTCGGCGACGCCCGCCAACCTCGTCGGCGAAGGCTCCCGCTATCTCTGGCCCACGCACTACGACCTTCGACGCATACCGATCGTCGACCCCGGACCGGTCTTCCCGCTGTGGGGCATCTGGCGTACCGACAACCGGCAGCCCGATCTGGCCGAGCTACTCGCCTTCCTCGAAGCCGACTCCACTGGCCGGCAACGCAGCGACACATGGCTCCCGTCCTGGGCCCGCCAAGACCACTAGCCAGAGCTGCTGCAACTTCGGTGAGCAGCTACGACGCCGTCGTCGTGTCAACGGGCCCCAGTCCGCAGTTCTAGTCGCGCGGATAGTGTCGCAACCCCCCCTCGGGCACGGACGCCACAACAGTTGAGCCTGCGTGAACTCCTCAACGCTGCCAATCGCCGGGCTCGCCGGTGTCCGGCAACGGATGACCCGATCCGGCGCCGGTTACCTCGCTCTCAAGGCCGCGGTGGCGACCGGGCTCGCCGTGCCGCGCTCACCCTTCCCCCATGACCACTCCCCTGAACTCCGAAGACCGCATCGACCGCTCCCTGCGCACGCTGATCTGGGTGGGGGTGATGGGGGCGTTCGCGCTGGGGTGATCACCGAGCACCTCCGCGGGTTTGCCTCCTCGTGTACTGGAGGAAGCACCTGCAGCTTGACACTTAGACCTCTAACAGTTAGTCTTCTAAGTGTCAGCGGAGTCGACCGACAGGAGTACGAGATGCATGCGAAGCAGCCGGGAATGGTGCTGAAGGTCAAGGCGAAGCCCGGAATGGGGGACGAACTGTTCAAGGCTTGCCACGAGCTCCACTTCAACGGTGACCCGGACGGCCCCGTCGAGTGGGTGCTCGCTCGCTCGGACGAAGACCCCGACCTCATGTGGGCCTTCGAGTTCTACCGCGACGACGCGTCGTTCGACCGCCACTATTCGAGTGCGGCGCTCCAGGAAGGGCAGCTCGACGAAGGGCACCAGCGAATCGCCGACCTCGTCGCCGACGGTGCCGACGAATGGGGCGTCCGGGCGCCGGTGCACGTCGTCTCGGCCAGTTGAGGGTTCGACGTATGGATGCGCGGGAAACGACCAGCAGCCTCGAACTGATGCGCTGGATCGTCTGGGCACAACGGAAAAGCGGCGAGGACTGGATCCGGGAGCGCGGGCTCACCCACGAGCAGAGTGCCGCGCTCGTCTACCTGGTCCACAACCCCGGGGCGATCCAGCGTGACATCGCCCAGATGAGCCGCACCAGCGCGGCGAGCGTGTCCAGCCTCCTGCAGGGGCTCGAGCGGCGCGGTCTCGTCGAGCGGCGCACCGAACCCGGCAACGAGCGCAGCAAACGCGTCTACGCGACACCGGCGGGGCGCGAACTCATCGCCGGGTTCGACACCGCGATGACCGGCGTCGAGGAGACGATCCTGGCCCCGCTGGACCAGGCCGAGCGGGCCACCCTGCAGACCCTGCTCGGGAAGATCGCCGCGGACCTGCCGCAGCCGGCCGGGTCCTGACCCCGCGCGTGACTTCCTCGCGCGTCCGAACAGGAGCATCATGACCACCCCTCACGTGACGATCATCGGCGCCGGTCTCGGCGGCCTCACGCTCGCCCGCGTCCTGCACGTCCACGGAATCCCGGTCGCGGTCTACGAAGCCGAGCCCGCGCCGACGGCCCGCGCGCAGGGCGGGATGCTCGACATCCACGACTACAACGGGCAGCTCGCCATCGAGGCGGCAGGCCTGATGGACGAGTTCCGCGGCATCATCCTCCAGGGCCGCCAGGCCATGCGGATCCTCTCCCCCGACGGGACCGTCCTGCTCGACAAGCCCGACGACGGCGACGGCGGACGACCCGAAGTGCAACGGGGCGACCTGCGGCGGATCCTGCTCGGCTCACTGCCTGCCGGCACCGTGCAGTGGGGCCGGAAGGCCGTCAGCGCCCGTTCCCTGGGCGAGGGGCGCCACGAGGTGACCTTCGCCGATGGCGGCACCGTCACCACGAGCCTGCTCGTCGGAGCCGACGGCGCCTGGTCACGGGTGCGGCCACTGCTTTCCGAGGTCACCCCCGAGTACACCGGTACGTCCTATGTGGAGACATATCTGTTCGATGTGGACATCCGGCACCCGACTGCCGCACACGCCGTCGGCAGCGGCTCCATGGCCGCGCCGGCGGCGGGCAGCAAGGGGATCCAGGCCCACCGCGAGAAGGGCCAGACCATCCACACCTACGTCGTACTCCGCCAGTCGCAGGAGTGGTTCGGCGCCATCGACTTCGCCGACGGTGCGGCCGCCGCCGCACGGATCGCGAAGGAGTTCGACGGGTGGGCGCCGGAGCTCGCCGCGCTGATCACCGATGGCGACGTCCCACCGTTGCTGCGCCCCATCTTCACCCTGCCGCTCGGGCACAGGTGGGAGCGGGTGCCCGGGGTGACCCTGCTCGGCGACGCCGCCCACCTCCTGCCACCGAACGGCGAGGGCGCCAACAGCGCCATGTACGACGGCGCCGAGCTCGGCAAGGCCATCGCCGCACACCCCGGCGACATCGAGGCCGACCTCACCCGGTACGAGGAAGCCATGTTCTCCCACAGCGTGGAGTTCGGTTCCATCGGCGCGGAACTCCACGACGTCGACGACGACCCGGCCGCCGCTCTGATCAAGTTCTACACGGAGCACACACCGCACTAGCCGCCGGGAAGCGGGCACGGACGCGGCGGCGTCCGAGGTGGACGGTGTGCCGGGCGTGCTTCTTCCCGGGGGTCAACCGCGGGGCACGACCACCCCCGCGGACGTGCCCCCTCGCCGCACGGGCTCCCCGGCCGCGAGCACCTTGCCGTGTCCCAGGAACTCCAGGCCCGCCGCCACCCCGATGTCCGGCGGGATCGTGATCGACGGGTCGAGCGGCGAGGTCGTGTTGACCGTGAAGCGCTGACCGAGCCGCTGCAGTTCCGGCACCGCGGGATCGGCGAGGAAGCCCGGCTCCGCCTGCGTGGTGGTCGAGTTCCGCTGGGACGCCCTCGGCGCGGCGATCGCCTGCGGCAGGGTCATCCCGAAGTCGATCCGGTTCACCAGGACCTGCAGCACGGTGGTGATGATCGTGGCCCCGCCGGGCGAGCCGAGCGCCAGCCACGGCCTGCCGTCGCGCAGCACGATCGTCGGCGACATGCTCGACCGCGGCCGCTTGCCCGCCGCGGGCAGGTTCGGGTCGGGAACCCCGGGCTGCAGCGGCGTGAAGTCGAAGTCGGTCAGCTCGTTGTTCAGCAGGAACCCGCGGTGCGGGACGACGATCCCGCTGCCGCCCAGCTGCTCGATGGTGTTGGTGTAGGACGCGACGTTGCCCCACCGGTTGGTCACGACGAAGTGGTTGGTGTGGGTCTCCCCGTCCGGCTGCCGCGCCTGCACCGGCCCCGCCGGCGTGCAACCGCCCGCGCCCGCGGCCGGATCGCCAGGGGCGACGGGACTGGTCAGCGCGTGCGCCGGATCGATCAGGCAGGCCCGCTGCCTGCCGAACCCCGGCGACAGCAGCCCCGCCAGCGGCACGTCCGTGTAAGCCGGGTCGCCGACGTAGCGGTTCCGGTCGGCGAACGCCAGCCGGGTCGCTTCCAGGTAGTGGTGCAGCGCCTGCGCCCGGCTCATCTCGCCGAGCGCGAAGTTGCCGAGGATGTTCAGCGACTCGCCCACGGTGGAACCGCCGCTCGACGACGGCACCATGCCGTAGACGTCGTAACCGCGGTAGTTCACGTGCGTCGGCGCCACGGGCAACGCGCGGTAGGTGGCCAGATCCCGCAGCTGCATGAGGCCCGGCCGCGGCCGCAGCGTCGCCCCTGGCGCCAAGGGCAGCTCGTGCACGGTGCGCACGACGTCCGCGCCGATCGGACCGCCGTACAGCGCGGTGATCCCCTCGCGGCCGATCTGCCGGTAGGTCGCGGCGAGATCCGGGTTCCGCAGCGTCGTCCCCACCTCGGGCAGCTGCCCGCCGGGGAGGAACAACGCGCTCGTCGAGCTGAACTGGGCGAACCGCGCGGCGTTCTGCCGCGTCTGCTCCCGCAGCGTCTCCGTGACCCGGAAACCGCGCTCCGCGACGTCCACCGCCGGCCGCAGGTCGTCGGCGAGCCGGAAGCGGCCCCACCGGGCGAGTGCCTGCTGCCAGGTGGCCAGCATCCCGGGCACGCCCACGGACAACCCGCTGGTCACGGCGGCGGGGAAGGCGAGCGGCTGCCCGGTCGCGGGGTCGAGGAACAGGTCGGCGCCCGCGGCGGCAGGGGCCGTCTCCCGGCCGTCGATCGTGTGCACGGAGCGCGTCCGCGCGTCGTAGTACACCAGGTACCCGCCCCCGCCGAGCCCGGCGACGTAGGGGTCCGTGACGCCGAGCGTCGCGGCGACGGCGACCGCCGCGTCGGCGGCCGTCCCGCCCGCGCGCAGGATCCGCAGGCCTGCCGCGGTCGACTCGGGCGTGTCGGACACGACCGCGCCCCCGCTGCCCACGGCCACGGGGCCGAGCACCGGGGCAGCCGCCGCCGGCGTCAGTGATGAGCCGAGCAGGGTGACGGCCACGGCCGCCGAGACGACCGCGAAACGCGAGGTTCCCATCGGGCATCCTTTCCGGGGTGGGGCCGGAGCTGCTCCTCCGATCCTGTCGCACATCCGGCGAGAGCGCTGCCCGCCGGCGGAGGGAACGGCCCCCGCGCTATCGACCCGCGGCTCCACGGCGCGAGCGGCGACGGCTGCGCCACAGCTCCAGGAAAAGCGGGACCAAGGACACCACGACGATGATCGCGATGATCGGCAGCAGGTACTGGTCGATGCCGGGGATGCTCGCGCCCAGCAGGTAGCCGGCGAGCGTGACGCCGATCGACCACAGCAGGCCCCCGAGCACCTGCCACAGCGCGAACTTCCGGGCCGGGACGGCCAGGATCCCGGCCATCGGGTTGAGCACCGTCCGGACCACCGGGATGAACCGCGCCAGGACGATCGCCTTCGCGTAGCCGTAGCGGCCGAGCAACTCCTCCGCGCGCTCGACCCCGCGGTGCAGGTGCGGGTTCCGGACCCGCGCCAGCAAGGGCCGGCCGCCACGACGGCCCAGCACGAAACCGGCCTGCGCGCCGCTGATCGCGCCCGCCGCCGCGGCGAGCAGCACGACCGGCAACGAAAGGTGCACGACGGTGGCGCTCGTCGTGCAGAACAGTCCGGCGGTGAACAACAGTGAGTCGCCGGGCAGGAAGAACCCGATCAACAGACCGGTCTCCGCGAACAGCACCAGGAACACGCCCGCCGCACCGAGATCGGCCAGCCAGGACGTCGCACTCAACGGGTTCACGCCGACCGCCACCGGCCTTTCAGCGCCAACACTTGCGCGCCCGTCCCGACCAGCGGGGACAGCCGCCCCTCGCGACCCCGGCGGACCAGAGCCGCGAGTGGCCGCCGGGCCACGAGGCCACAGGCCGCCACCGCCGCTCCGAGGACAGCGCCGGCGAGGACGTCGTGCGGATAGTGCGCCCCGACATACACCCGCGAGAACCCGACGAGCGCCGCCAGGACGAAGGCGAGCAGGCCGACCCGCCACGCGACCAGCAGCAGCCCGACCGCCGCCGACACCGCGAGCACCACGTGGTTGCTCGGGAACGAGTAGTCCGTGGCGAAATCACACGGCGCGACCGTCGGCGTGCCGGGATAACGCAAACACGGCCGGGGCTCCCGGACGAGGACCTTCACCAGGTTGCTCAGGCCGTAGGCCAGCAGGACACCGAGCGGAACCCACAGCGCTGCCGCCATGGCCTCGGCCGGCCTGCCGCGCGCCCGCCACCACATCGCCGCCACGAGAACGGCGAGCAGCACCAATCCGGCATTGGTATAGACCTCGAAGAAACCGTGCAACCACGGCGTCGACCGCGCGAACCCGGCCACGTCGAGGTACCAGCCACCGTCGATCACTCCTCCGTCCACGTGAAGGCCTCCTTTCCGGCATCTACTTCTACACGAGTGTAGAAGTAGCGTCGGGGAGACGAGCTCGGCGGGTACGACAGCGGTGTAGATTGACGTCATGCGGAACCGGCGGAAGGACGCGCTGCGACGAGCACCCGGCGCTCTCGAGGCCGAGGTGCTGACGGTGCTGTGGAACGCGGAGGAACCGCTGTCACCCGCCGAGGTCCAGGCGCGCCTGGAGGACGACCTGGCTTACACGACCGTCGTGACCATCCTCACCCGGTTGCACGACAAGGGCGTCGCGACGCGGGAGAAGCACGGGCGGTCCTTTCGCTACCACGCGGTCGACGACGAGGCCGGTCTCGCCGCGCGGAAGATGACCAAGGTCCTGGAAAGCGAGCCCGATCGCGGCAGTGTGCTGGCCCGGTTCGTGACGCAGCTGTCCGAGTCGGACGAAGAGGTCCTGCGCGCGTTGCTGCGCGGCGACTCCGGGGGCTGACCGCGTGGACGCCGACATCCTGGTCCCGCTTCTGCTGCCCCTGCTGGCCTGGCCGGTGTCGCGGTTCGTCGCGCCCCGGCTCCCACCCCGGGTGGCCGGCTGGCTTCTCACCGGCAGCAGCCTCCTCCTGGCCGCGGCCAGCACCGTCGCGCTGCTCCTGCTGGCGTTCGCCGGGCTCTCTCTGATCCCGGCCGTCGCCGAGGCCGGACACTGGTCGCCCGGCGTCCTGCGGAACCTGGACGCCGTGAACGTCCCCGTCTCGATCGCCAGTGGTGTGCTGCTGGTGGTCCTGGGCGGCCGGTTGTTCCGCACCGCCGTTCGCTACCGGCGCTGGGCCCGGCAGTTGTCGCGGGAGCTGGACGAGCACAGCCGGGACGGCGGCGTGGTGATCCTGCCCGGCGCGGAGCCGGTCGCGTTCTCCGCGCCCGGCCGGGGTGGCCGCATCGCGATCTCCAGCGGCATGCTGGCCGCCCTGAGCCCGAAGGAACGCGGCGCGCTGCTGGCCCACGAGCGTGCCCACCTGCACCTGCGCCACCACCTGTTCCTGATCACCGTGGCGCTGTCCTCGGCCCTCAACCCGCTGCTGCGCCCGCTCGGCACCGCCACCGCGTTCGCCCTCGAACGATGGGCCGACGAAACCGCGGCCACCCACCTCGGAGATCGCAGCCTCGTCGCGCGGGCAGTCGCGAAAGCCGCACTCGCCGGCCGCACGCCCCACCCGTTCGCCCTGGCCGCCAGCGGTGGTCCCGTACCCCGCCGGGTGTCCGCCCTGCTGGCGGCACCGGCCCCCGCCAGGCCAGCCGCCATGCTGGCCGGCGCCCTCGTACTCGGCCTCGCCGCACTGTCGGCGCAGACCGCCCTCGACGGCGCATCCGACCTGCACGACGGCATCGAGATCGCGCAAGCAACAGCTCCCGGGCAGAACCCGGCCGCGCACCACGGCGCACCAGCCCTGCGGTGAGCACGCCTTCTGTCAGGACGTGCGTTCGGCGCCGACGAGGACGTAACACATGAGCGCGGGCTTGTCGCTGCGGTTGTGCCAGGCGTGGCGGGTTCCCTGCTGCACGACACAGGCCCCGGGGGTCAGTTTGACCTCCTTGCCGTTGTCGAGCTCCAGGTGGAGTTCCCCTTCGAGGCAGATGCCGTAGTCGACCGTGTCGGTGGTGTGCATTCCCGGGCTGTCCGGTTCGAACACCCCCATCAGGCCGGGGAGCCGCTCTTCGGCCTCGGCGGCGAGCTGGTGGGGTCGCCGAGTTGCTCCGGTGCCGAGGACTCCGGCGCCCAGCGGAGAAACAGCACCCTGGTGCCGCCGGGGCCCGGGAAGAAGGGGAACAACTTCGGCTGCTGTGGTTTCGTGCCGACCGTGGGTCCAGAAGTTCAACCAGGCCGTCGCCCAGCGGCCGGACCTCCTCGTCGTGTCCATCTTGGACACACAGGCGATGGCGGTGCCGATCAAGAAGGCCCGGAGCGCCGGGATTCCCGTGCTCGCCGTCGACGGGCCGCCCGACCCGTCGGTGGCGGGCGACGTGATGCCCATGTTGTCGGACGACGAAAAGCTCGGTGAGTTCGCCGCCCAGAACATCATCGAGGGCCTGAAGGCCCAGGGGCGCGACTCCGGCAAGATCATCGTCCTCACCGGCACGAAGTCCATGCTCGTCACGCAGGACCGTATGAAGGGCTTCGGCCGGGTGCTGGCGACCGCCCCACGTTCGTCGTGGCCGGGCTCGTACGCTGGTTCACCAGGCTGGGGCGTGAGCTGCGCGCGGTCGGCGGTGACCGCCGGGCCACCCGGGTGGCGGGTGTCGCCGTCGAGCGGCGGCTCGCCGGGATCTTCACCGCGTCCGGCACGCTGGCCGCACTGGGCGGTGCCCTGCTCAGCTACAGCTTCGCGTCGGCCAACCCGGCTCCCGGGCTGCAGCCGCTGATCCTCGCCGCCGTCGCCGCGTTGCTCGGCGGTGTCTCGCTGGCCGGCGGCCGTGGCACGGCGGCCGGCCTGCTGGCCGTGATCGTCGCCATCGAAAGTCCGGGGCTGCACAAGCTGCTGCCGCGGCGAGGAGCACCGTCCCATCCGGACAGCCGGGCCGAGGTCACGGAATGAGGCCGAGACGCCGTGCCCGGACCACGGCCTCCATCCGCCCTTGGGCGCCGAGCTTGACCAGCAGGTTCTTGACGTGGTCCTTCACCGTGTAGACGCCGATGCCCAGCCGCTCGGCTATGGCCTGGTTCGGCAAGCCCGTCGAGAGCAACGCCAGCACGTCCTTCTCCCGTGCGGTCAGGTGCGGCACGGGCGCGTCCGGTGGCGGCTCGTCGACCAGCAGGCGGGCGGCGTTCAGCAGTCGCGCACGCAGCCGGGGATCGCCGATCTCCCCGGCGAGCGCACGCAGGTCCGCGTAGGCCTCGGCGACCCGTGACTGCCGGACGCGCTCTCGCGGCCCTTCCTCGTCACCGTGCCGTTCAGGCAGCCGCCGCAGAACGTCGTCGACAGCCAGATCTTGTTCCAGGACACGGGCTTCCTGCGAGACCGCGTCGAGGAGCCTGCCCAGCTGCCGCTGCGTCGCGCGCAGGGCGACGTAGAGGACCGCGACCGACCGGCGTCCCACCACCACCGGGGCCGCCGCCATCGCCCGCAACGCCTCGGCCCTGATGACCTGGTCGTAGTGGTGCGTGATCGCGGGCGAGCCGACGTAGTCCGGGAGGGACAGCGCGCGCTGCTGGTAGGCGACCCGCCCGCCCATCCCGTGCCCGGCGTTGAGCAGGACGCCGCGGAGCGGCCCGACCACGTGACCGTCGAACGCGTCCAGCAGCACGCCTGATGGCGTCACCCGCCCGGCGAACGCCAGGCTCACGCCGGTCCTGGCGCGCAACCTCGCCAGTGCGGCGGTCACCGGATCGACCCCCCTCTTCGGAGGGTGGCTCGCGTCGTTGCTCACGGCCACAGTGTTACCCGCGTGCCGACGCGCTGACAATCACCCGCCGTTCCGACCCGGAGAGCCCGATGCAGCCTCGAACCCTCGACGTACAGCCCGTTGTCGACGCCTGGCTGGCTGCGTACGACACCGCTGACACCGATGTCGCCCACCTGCTGTGTGACCGCCACGACGCTGACGCCGTCGCTTTCACCTTCGTAGAGCCGGATCTCACCTCCCGTGACGTGACGTACGGCGAGCTGGCCGACCGCTCCCGCCGTCTCGCGACCGTCCTCGCCGGGCGGGGCGTCGAACGGGGTGACCGCGTACCGGTCCTGATGGGCAAGCGCCCCGAACTGGTGACGACACTGCTGGCGATCTGGCGGCTCGGCGCCGTGCACGTCCCGTTGTTCACCGCGTTCGCCACGGGCGCCATCCAGATGCGTGTCGAAGCGTCGCGTGCCCGGCTGGTCGTCACCGAGCCGTCGCAGCGGGCCAAGCTCGACCCCATCGAGGGCATCGAAGTCCTGGAGACGGGCGACGCGTTCGACCGGCTGATCGACGAGGCCGAGCCGCTCGCGTCTTCGGTCGCTATCGGCGGCCGCGGCACGATGCTGCAGCTGTTCACCAGCGGTACCACCGGCAAGCCCAAGGGAGTCCCGGTGCCGGCCCGCGCGCTGGCGTCGTTCCACTGCTACCTGCACTACGGGCTCGACGTCGGCGAGGACGACGTGTTCTGGAACGCGGCCGACCCGGGTTGGGCGTACGGGCTGTACTACGGAATCCTGGCCCCGCTGGTCGCCGGACGCCGCAACCTGCTCCTCAACGCGGGCTTCACCCCGGAGTCCACAGTGGCCGTCATCGAGAAGTTCGGGGTCACGAACTTCACCGGCGCGCCGACGATGTACCGGGCGCTGAGCAAGAGCGGTCTGGTGCGGAACCTGCGCCTGCGCCGGGCCTCGTCGGCGGGTGAACCGCTGACGCCGGAAGTCGTGGACTGGGCGCGCGAAGCGCTCGGCGCCGAAGTCCGCGACCACTACGGCCAGACCGAGCTCGGCATGGTCATCAACAACCACTGGCACGCCGACGTGGCCCTCCCGGTCAAGCCCGGCTCGATGGGGCAGCCCATGCCGGGTTACACGGCCGGCATCGTCGACGGTCAGATCGCCATCGACACCGAGAACAGTCCCCTGCTGTGGTTCACCGGCTACCACGAAGCCCCGGACAAGACCGCGGAACGGTTCACGCCCGGCAACCGCTGGTACCTCACCGCCGACTCCGGCCGGCTCGACGACGACGGGTACTTCTTCTTCACCGCCCGCGACGACGACGTGATCCTGGCCGCGGGCTACCGGATCGGGCCGTTCGACGTCGAAAGCGTCCTGATCACCCACCCGGCCGTCGCGGACGTCGCGGTCGTCGGCCGCCCCGACCCCGAAGGGATCCGCGGCGAGGTCGTCGAAGCCTTCGTGGTCCTCGACGCCGGAACCGAAGCACACGACGACCTGGCGCGCGAACTCCAGCAACTGGTGCGGGACAAGTACTCCAAGCACGCCTATCCGCGCACGGTCCACTTCGTCGACACCCTGCCGAAGACGCCCAGCGGCAAGGTCCAGCGCTACCTCCTGCGCAAGCGCTGAGAGGAGCACCCAGGCGAGCCGTCCACGCGGATGTACCAGCGTCCTTGATCCGGTCCGGTGACCCCGGCCGTCACCGCACCGGATCGCGCACCGGCTGTGACTTCCGGCTTCACCTGTCCGCCGGGGTCTTTCGACCCGGGCTGCCTATCGCCACGGCGTCCAATCAGGACGATGCTGAACCGCGTCCACACAGGACCTCACGAGGGGATGCCACGATGGCGAGCGAATTCCAGCGGCACAAGATCGCGGGCGTGTTCGAGGCGATGGACTCCGAGGACCGCGGGTTCCTCGTCGAGGGCGACTTCGAGGCCCTCGCGGCGCGGTGGACCACGCTGCGGGGCGTGGCACCGGGTTCCGGACAGTACGCACGTCTCCGGTCGATCATGCTGGGCTGGTGGGAATCCCTCAGCTCCACCGCGCGGGACCGCGAACGCGTCCGGCTGGACGACGTGCTGGAGGTGGTCGACCGGCTGCCCGCGATGACCGACGCGGTGACCGCCACCGCCGACTCCATGTTCGAGGCCATCGACGAGAACGGCGACGACCGGATCTCGCGGAGCGAGTACCGCCAGCTGATCGAGGCGTGGACGGGACGGGAAACCGACACCGACGAGGTCTTCCCGTTGCTCGACCTGGACGCCGACGGCCACCTGTCCCGTGAGGAGTTCCGGCTCCTGTGGACCCAGTTCTGGGCGGGCGACGACCCGGAGTCACCCGGGACGTGGGTGTTCGGCCGCGTCGGGACGACGCCGACCACCCGCTGACCGCGGTCCGGCGGCGGAGCCGCAGCTGACCGATAAGCTGGCGGACGATGCCCGAAACCCGCCTGCCCGGCACACCGCCTCCGGCTTTCCCCGCGAAGGCTCCCCAGGGCGCGGGCTGGCTCGACCACGGCTTCCACGTCGACAACCACTCCCACACCGACGGCCAGCTGGTCTACCCCGCTTCCGGCGCCCTGGCCACCACGACCGAGCGCGGCACCTGGCTCGCTCCCGCCAACCGGGTGACGTGGACGCCGCCCGGGTTCGACCACTCCCACCGCTTCTACGGCAGGACCGACGTCCGCCTCGTCGTCATCCCGGCCCACGAGTGCGGCGCGCTCGTCGCGCACCCCAGCGTGTTCGCGGTGAGCCCGCTGCTGCGGGAGGCGCTCCTGGCGCTGACCGACCGGCCGGAGACCCGCCCTGGTGCCCACGAACGGCTGCGCGCGGTGGTGCTCGACGAGCTCGCCGCGGCGCCCGAGGAGTCCCTGCACCTGCCCGAACCGCGCGACGATCGGCTGCGTGCCGTCACCGACCTCCTGCACGCCGACCCCGGCCGGGCCATCACGCTGGCCGAGCTGGGGCGGACCGCGGGCGCGAGCGAGCGCACCCTGAGCCGCCTGTTCCACACCGAGCTCGGGATGAGCTTCCACCGCTGGCGCACCGTCCTGCGCATCCATCACGCCCTGGTCCACCTCACGAACGGCCACTCCGTCACCGACACCGCGATGGCGTGCGGGTGGTCCAACCCGTCGAGCTTCATCGAGGTGTTCACCGAGGTCGTCGGCCAGACGCCCGGCCGCTACCAGGCCGACGTGCGCCAGGGCTGAACTTGGCGGGTTTCCGGTATCCGTTGTCCTGAGAGCGGTTGGCGCGTTCCGGTGCCCCGGCGAAAGTGGGCGCATGACCGAAACGAACGAGAAGACCACCGTCGTCGTCGTGGGTGGCGGAGTCGCCGGGCTCGCAGTCGGCAATTTCCTGTTGCGCAGCGGAATCGCTTGTGTGGTGCTGGAAAAGCACAGCCGCGAACACGTCGAACAACGGCAGCGGGCGGGGGCGCTCAACGGCCGCGGGGTGCGCATGTTCCGCGAGTGGGGACTGGACGAGGTCTTACCGGAACCGTCCTCGTCCGACTCCATCGATGCGCCGGGCATGCCGATGCGGATCGACGGAAAAGAGCGGATGTGGAAGGACATGGAGGACGACGGGGAAGGCGTTTTCTGCCCGCAGCAGGTGCTCGTCCGGAACCTCATCAAGGTTTTCCTCCCCGACGGCGGAGACCTCCGTTTCGAGGCCGACGACGTGACACTGGACAATCTCGACAGTGACCGCCCCGCCGTGCGTTACCGGGACGCCACCGGCGCGACAAACGTCCTCGACTGCGATTTCGTCGCCGGCTGCGACGGCTACCACGGCGTCAGCAGGCAGTCCATTCCCGCCGGCGCCCTCACCCGCTACTCCCACGAGTTCGGCTACGCCTGGCTGGCGGTTCTGGCGGAGGTGCCCGCGGATCCGCTGGCGACCATGGCGGTGCATTCCCGCGGCTTCGCCGCCCAGATCACCCGCGGACCGAAAGCCAGTCGCCTGTACCTCCAGGTCCCGCTCACCGACACCGTGGACGACTGGCCGGAAACGCGGATTTGGACCGAACTCGAAACGCGTTTCGGGGATCCGGTGTCCCCCAAGGGCCCGATCACCACCAAGCAACTCGTACCGCTGCAAGGCGTGGTGTACAGCCCCATGAACTACGGCAGGCTCTACCTCGCCGGCGACGCAGCGCACCTCATTTCCCCCATGAGCGCGGAAGGGATGAGCCTCGCGCTCCACGACGCCGAAGCGTTCGCCCGCGCCGTCGTCCACCACGTCGAAAAGGACGACCCGAGCCTGCTCGAAAGCTACTCCGGCGTCTGCCTGCGCAACACCTGGGAACGCCAGGCCGCCGCGGTCTGGATGACCGACACGATGCACGATTCCGGCGACGCCTCCCACCGAGGGGAATTCCTCAGGCAGGTCGCCCGGGTGAATCTGGAGACCCTGCTGGAACCGCCCGCTGAGCCGTCCACGGCGTGACGGGTCAGGAAGCGGTGCGGGGAATCGCGCTGTCGAAAGCCAGATGACTGGCGCCTTCCCCGCGGCCGATGCTCGTGCGCCGGGCCGTCCAGCGCTCGTAGCGGCCGTCGGCCCGGCGGGCGAGCACCGGGACGCGCTGTGCCCGCACGCCTTCGCGCGGGATCTCCTCGTCCTGCACGGTCAGCGGCCGGCCCGGCTCCAGCAGGCGGCCCAGCGGCTCGACGAGGCGGTTCCCCTTGCGGAGGGCGCCTTTGCGGAGCGCCACGACGCCGGGGGCGACGGCCACCGGGACGAACGGGATCCACCACTCCGGCACGGGCGAGGCCAGCAGGTAGTCGTGCGTCGCGAGCGGTTGGGCGCCGGGCGCGGCCGACGGTGGCGCCGCCTCGGCGAGCCGCGTCCGGGGGTCGCCGCTGGGTGCCTCGACGACGCGCTCGACGGCCCAGACCATGTTGGCCGCCTCGTCGCGCAGGTAGTGCACTTCCTCCAGCGGCCGGCCTTCGAGCGTGGCCGGGGCCGCGGGCGGCACCAGGAGCCCCGGCACGCCCGGGATCTCGTACATGCTGAAACCTTCGTCTTCGGCACGGGAAACGGTGATGGTGTCGCCGAAGGTGGTCGTGTACGACAGCTCGCCGAGCGTCGTGAGTGACCCGCACGGTACCTCCAGGGGGACCACCAGCCAGTCCTGGCTGTGCACCAACCCGAACTCCGCGATGATCAGCCGGGCCAGGTCGTGCGGCCGCACCTCCAGCGCGCCCAGGTTCACCTGGCCGTCCTCGAACTGCCAGTACCGGTCGGCCGGCATGCCCGTGTAGCGCAGGGGTGTGGCCAGTACCGTCGGGGCGCGGCCGGTGGCCGGCGCGTCGCCGGTGTCGAGGGTGGGTGCCGTGGGCGCGAGGTCGAAGTCGTGCCAGTCGATCCGGCCGCCGCCGTAGGACGAGGTGAGCACCTGGCCGGCCACGCTCAGGTCGAACCCGTACTCCAGCCGCGGGGCCGTCCAGCAGTCCGCCGCGGGCGCACCCTGGTACCACTCCAGCCACTCCCGCGCGGCGGCCAGCGCGGTGGCGGGCAGCCAGCCCGGGGCGGCGGGCGCGCGGAGCGCCTCGGCGATCTTCTCGCCGTCCGGCACGCGCCCGGCGAACAGCCGTGCCAGCGGCGCACCGGTGCTGTCGTAGGGATCGGCATCGGCGTCGTGTTCGAGCGGGCAGGCCGCCAGCACCGCTTCGCGGACCGCCGCGTCCTGGACCATCGCGAGGAACTGGGCCCCGCCCATCGCACGCCGACGCAGCCCGGCCTCGCCGGCCGGCATGCGCTCGACCAGGGGCTCCAGGAGGTCGTCCGCGGTCAGTGCCTGGACCGTCCCGGTCGCGGCCGACCGCAGACCGGTGATCCGGTCCGAACTCGCCGCGAGCCGGACGGAGATCGGGCTGCCGCCGTCCTCGCCCTCGAACTCACCGAGCTGCCATTGCCTGCCGCACAGGAACAGCGGGTCGGCGACGCGGGCTTCGAGGGCGGGGCTCGGGTCCCAGGACACCGACTGCGGTTCCAGCCGGGTCCAGGCCGGGGGCTCCTTGATGGCGATCAGCTTCTCCGCGCTGGATGCCAAGGGGACCGCGGAAAGCCCGTCTGCGATAGGCATCGTCAGTGCCTCACTTCCTTGACATACGGGATCATGTCGGCGGGGTCGCCGATCTCGTTGACGAGGCGGGCGGCGTCCAGCCCCTTCTCGCCGTTGAGCGAAGCGTTGCGGGTGACGAGCGCGGGCAGCACGCGGCCCACGACCTGGGTGCGCTCCAAAGTGATCAGCCGGGTCCTGGCCAGGTCGAGGGTGTCGTTCAGCGCCTCGGCGAGGGTGTCCGCCGTCCACGGCGAGCCGTCCGGCGACACGGCGAGCAGCACGCACTGCGGCGGCCGGGCGCCGGGCGCATCGGCGTGCACCGCCACCCCCGTCGTGATCAGCGCTTCGGACCCCTGCTCCCGCGGCAACCGCCTGGGCACGGTCTCGACCCATTCGTCGATCACGAGCCCCGCCAGGGGTCCGGCGCCGGGCGCGCCGTCGACCACGAAGCTCGTCACGGGCGAGTCCAGCGGCGGGCCGGAGGGGTCGAAGGGCAGCGCGATCCATCGTTCCGGCGTGCCGAGCTGGGCGACCCGGAGGCTGTCCGGCGTTCCCGCCGCCATCAGCACCTCGACGTGCCGGGCCACGCCGTCCCGCACGGTCGCGACGTCGAACAGCAGCCTCGTGATGTCCGCGCGGTCCGGGTTCAGCCGCCCGAGGGCGGCCTGGAAGCCGTCGTCGGCCGGCTGGATCACCGGCAGGATCCGGAAGTCCTCGCCGAACAGCGCCTCCCCCGCGGCGATGGGATCGTCGTCGAGAAGTGCTGTCGCTTTCGCCTCCCGCCGCCGCGCCTCGGCCGGGTCATCGATGCCGAACCCGGTGGCTTCGCCGTGAGAAAGCGCTTCCAGCGCATGGGAAACCCGGTCACGCAGGTCGCCGTGGTCGATGCCGCAGGCGGCCTTGTCCCCGGGGCGCGTGAGATCCGCGGGCAGCAGGGGCCGCGCCCCGGCGAGCAGCCGGTGCAGCGACCGGGCCTTTTCGGCGGCGGTCAGGACCGGATCCGCGAGCGCGCCCAGGCCCGGCAAGGCCGCGCGCAAGCGGCGTTCGAGGACGCCCGGCCGGGCGGCGTCGTACACGAAGTCCAAGGCGCTCAGTCCCGCCAGGTCCAGGCTCTCGCCCCCCGCGCCCACGGTGATGGCGGTGGCGGGACCCAGCATGGTTCGGGCCCATTGCTCGAGCCGGGGTTCCACCAGCTGGCGAGGCGTGCCCACAGCCCATCCCCCGGAAGCTCCGGTGGCAGGCTCGCCGGCGATCACCAGGTCCCGGTGCGTGACGGGGATGCCGCGGGTCGGGGTGCGGACCACGTCGAACTCCGCGGGCGGCGGACCTCCGGCCGCGACCACGTCCATGACGGCGGCGGCCCGCGCGGAGTTGCCCGACGCGAACTGGTGCACGCCCTCGGCGACCAGCAGGTCGGCCACCGCGTCGTACGCGGCCAGCGCCTGGTCGAGGACCTCGTTGACGGCCGCCCATTCCCCGTCGTCGGGTCCGGTCCACCCGTCGAGGAACGGGTTGTCTGCCGGGCCCTGGTCGAGTGCCGGGCGGATCACGGTCTCGCGGTCGAGGGTGAGCAGCGCGACCCCGTCGACGACATCGGCCACCACCATCGCCTCGACGTCGGCGCGCGGCGGGGTGCCGCCGACGTCGGTCAGCTTTCCCGTGCGCAGCGGCGCGAGTGCGCGCAGCGAAAGCACGAACCGTGCCAGCGCACCGCCGGTGGCCGGGTGGTCGTGCAGCCCCCGTTCGACCGTGTAGCCGAGCAGAGCCCCGAGCTGCTGCCCCTGCCGCACGCCCTCCAGCAGCCGCAGCCCGGTCCGGACCTGGCCGCTGGACAGGTCGAACGAGAACGCCCCGCTGGCCCGGTGCGCGAGGTTCGCCGCACGCAGCACACCGGCGGTCGTGGCCTGCGCCAGGCTGGGGGCGTGGATGTAGCCGCCAGGGCGCTCGGCGGGATCACTGGGGACGATGTCGTGCACCCAGCCGTAGGCGCCCAGTGCCAGGCCCCTCGGCTCGCGTGACCGGAGGACAGCGAGCCGGCGGGTGGCGAGCGCCGTCAACCCGGCGTCGATCCGGTGGGAGCAGCAGTCCAGTGTCTGGGCCACGAGGAGGGCGCGCTGGGCGGTGTCGGCCGACAGGACCAGGTCGAGGGCGGACCGGAACGCGTTCCGCCGGTCGCTCGCGCGGAGCCAGGCCTGTGCCGCGGCGATCGCCAGCTGGTGCCGGGCGTCGGGCACCGGGTGGTTCACCGCGACGTCCGCGAGCGACGTGCGGGTCGCCTCCAGCGGCTGGTACTGCGCCAGGAGACTGCTGCCGGCGAACCCGGACTCCGCGGCGAGCCGGTCGGCGAGGGGCCTCAACTCCGAGGCGGAGGCCCGCCCGGCGAACGCCTCCGTGACCGCGGGAGCGTGTGCGGCCGCCGGCCCGGTGGCCAGCAGTGCGCTGACGGCGTCGAACCGCTCCGGCGGGATCGCCGTCCCGGCGGCCCGCGCTTCCACGTCGTCGGCGATCTCGACGAGGGCTTGCAGCACGCTCCGCACCTGGCGTGGCTGGTCCTGCCGGAGTGCCGCCACGAAGTCCGCGTCGGTCCCGTCCGCGAGCGGCAGGCCCAGCGGGCGCGTCGTCGGGCCGGGCACGGCGTCCGCGAGGTTGCCCATGACCAGGCCGAGCTTGTCGTAGAGGGTGTCCAGGAACGAGGTCGTCTGCTCGTAGACGCGGCCCGGCACGTTGTCCACGAGCGTGGCGTACATGTTCATGGTCTGCGACAGGATCGACCGGACCCGCAGGCCGAGCATGGCCGGCGCGGAGCCCAGCACGTCCAGCAGCGTCTCCGGCGAGGAGTCCGCGCGGACGGCCGGTGCGACGGCGTCGCCGTAGAACGCGTGGATCGTGGTGAGGACCCGGTTCAGCTGGGGTTCCACCGGATCGGCCTCGTCGGGGGCGAACCGGTGGACCGCGGTGACCGGGAGCAGCCCGTACGGCTGGTCACCGATCCGCAGCGTCGGGAGGGGTCCCGCGCCCCGCACGTGGTCCTGGAAGAAGTCGCGCACCGCCTCGAGCTGCTGCGGCGTGATGTTCGCACCGGAGGGTCCCACCTTGAGGAGTTCGCTGAGGAAGGTGCCCCAGGTGGCCGGCCACAGCACGGTGTGCGCGGCGCGGGCCAGGTCCTGGTCGCGGTCGAACGCACCGGGGACGTCGGCGAGCACGGCCGGATCGATCCCCAGCGCCGCGGTGAGCAGCGCACCGTCGGAACCCGGGGTCGGCGCCCAGCTCACGCCCGCGGGCGGGGGCGCCGGTGGCTGGCGCCGCTGCCACGCGCTCCGGTCGGTCTCGGTGTTGTTGGTGGGGGTGCCCTGCGGGACGAAGGCCATCCCGGCGGTGTAGCGCTGCGCGGTGAGCAGCCGTTCCAGCTCCGCCTGCCCGTCCTCGCGGACGCCGAACACGACCAGCCGGTCCACCTTTTCCGCGGGCCGCGGCAGCGGCACGGTGACCGCCATGCCCACCCGTTCGGCTTCGGCGTAGTCCACGAGCCACGACATCCCCTCGGCGAGGGGCAGGTCCCCGTGCCGGACGACGGTGCCGCCCGCCGCGGGCGCCACGACGAGACGGTCCGGGATCGGCCGCCCCGCCGCCTTCGCCGTGTCGGTCCCCTGCCGTACGACGGCCACGAAGTAGGCGGGCAGCCCGCGTGCCGTGACCGGCCCGCCTTGGCGCGGTGGGACGTCCGGGAAACGGAGCTCGCCGCTGAACGGGTCGTCGAGGTTCAGGGGCGTCATCGCCTTGGCGACCCAGGGCGCGCGGTCCGGTTTGGTCCTCGTGGCGAGCAATGCGAACGCGGCGTCGCTGTCGCCGCCGCTCGCGACCGACGTCCAGTACTCCCTCGCCGCGGTCCGCTCGGTGTCGTCCAGACCGGGGTCGAGCCGGTCGATGTGCGGGTCGTCGGGGTAGACGCGGACGCGCAGTGCGCCGTCGGTGAAGCGGGTTTCGAGCCGGACCGGCAAGAGGACCAGCGGGCGCTCCGGCGGCGCGGTGAAGGGCGTGGTCATCGTCAGCCGGCTCCCATCGGTCCGAGCAGGTCGTGGATGTCGAAGGCGGCCCGTACCGGTTGCTGGAGCAGTGCGCGGGCGGTGCCGGCGGCGTTCGCCACGGGCGGGGTCAGGAAGGGTTCGGCCGACTCCCCCGGCCCGAACCGGGGCGCCGTCGGGTGCTCGGCGAGGACGAACCACCACGGGGTGCCCGCGCTGTGCGCGTCTCGCACCTCGGTGACGGTGAGGTCGAACCCGGCGAGCAGCGCCCCCGAGCGCAACCTCCGCTGGAACAGGAGCGGAGCGGCGGTGTCCCCGGTCTCGGGCGACCCGCCGCGCAGTGCCAGCGCCACGGTGTCGGGGTAGCGGCGGATCAGCTCACCGCGGACCAGCATCACCAGGCGGCCGTCGAGGTCGGCCGAGATGTGCGAGCCGAGCGGCCCGTCGTCGTTGAGGTGCAGTTCGCCGGTCAGCTCGTCGCCGTGGTGGTCGCCCCAGAACCGCCGGAAGTACGTCCCCCGCTGGTCGGTCGGGTAACCGCGCCACAGCAGCTCCCGGGCCATCTCGTGGCTGAGCCCGGCGAAGAACGCTTCCAGGAAGACCGCGTTCGACACCAGGGTGGTGACCAGGTCCGGCTCGTCGAGCGTGGCCGTGCCGGCGATCAGCCAGTCCGGGTCGTAGTCCTCGAGCGCCTGGTACATCGGCCGGTCGAAGCGCGGCGCGGCCATGATCGGCTCGGCGGGCCTGCCGTCGAACCAGTTCCCGGGCACCCAGCCGGGCAGCCGCAGGCGCTCGGCGACCTGCGCGGCGGTCGAGCGGTCCGGGTCCAGCTCGGTGAGCAGCTGGTCCTTCGCGACCGCGTAGGCGGGCCGGATGGGCGTGCCCTGCCAGTCCGGTGACACCAGTGCTCCGGTCGCCGGCTGCATGGCGGCCTCGATGTCGCGGGGCTCGATACGTGCCTGCAGCGCCTGTTTGAGGGGTTCCGTGGCGGTGATCCCCGCGCTGTCGACGGCGAGCCGGGCGCGCGTGGCGGGAGCGAGGTGCGCGCGCCCGAGATCGGCGAGCGCCGCGACGCTCATCCGGTCCTTCGCCAGCTGGGCCAGCGTGGCGGTGTCCAGGTCGAGGCGCGCCAGCTCGGCCAGCGTGGTGTCGGGCAGCTCGGTGCGAGCCGCCTCCGCCAGCACGTCGGGGTGGAGGTCCAGCGCCAGCCGCGCGAGCGCGCCGGTGGGCAGCTGCGCGCGTGCCATCTCCGCGCGCACACCGGTATCGAGCCCCGCGGACACCCCCAGTTCGGTCGTGGCGGCGCGCGCCAGGGTCTCGGTGGCCGCGTGCTCCCTGGCGATCCCGGCGAGGGTGGTCTCGGTCAGGGCACTCTGCGCGGCACCGGCGAGCGCTTCCGTCCTGGCCCCGGTCCGGGCGGCGTCGGCCAGGTCCGCCGTCTCCAGGTGCTGACGGCCCGCTGCCGCCAGCAGGTCGTCGCTCACGCCGCCGTGCCGCACCACGCCCGCCACCGCGTCGTCGCCCGGTCCGAGGCCGAGCTGCTCGGTGACCGTGGCGAGCTGTTCCCCGGCGAGATCGCCGGCCTGGCCGCCGACCTCGGCCACCGCGGCGATGTCGCCGAGCAGGCCGGCCGCGAGCTCGGGGTTCACCTCCGGATCGGACGGCATCGCCTGCTGCAGCACGTCGAGGGCCTGCTCCGCCGCCCACTGCTCGATGTCGAAGTCCGGGTCGATGTCCGGCATGGGCCAGAAGCAGTGCAGGACCATGGCCTCCCACTCGTCCCACCAGGCGAGGAACTCCTCGGCGGTCATGCTCTCCCAGTCGGGCGGCGCGGCCAGCTCGTAGTCCCGCGCGATCTCGACCACGCGCAGCTGGGAAAGCCGGGCGATCTCGCCGTCGTCGTAGGGGCGCTGGAAGTCGCGGGGCACGTCCCCGGGGGCCAGCAGGTCCGCCGGGCTGGTGCGCCGCACGACCCGGCGGAAGGCCTGCGTGGACGCCATCGGCGCGGTGCTCGACGCGGCGAGCTCGGAACGGGCGCTCCCGTTCTCCGCGCCCGGCACCGCGTCCTGGACGGGCCTGCCGATCTGGAGGAGGTCGCCGTATCCGAGCGGGCTCAGGTGCCGCGCGAACATCGACGACCGGACGGCGCGCGCCAGCTGCGCCTGCCGTAGCCACTGGTTCACCTCGCCCAGCCGGCCGACCTGGGCCCACGCGGACTGCATCAGCTGTTCCTGGTCGCGCTGGACGACGCGGGCGCCGAGCGCGGCCACGATCCGGTTGGCCGGGTCGAGGTTGAGCTGCGGCAGCCACGCGGTCGCCGGTGCGGACACCAGTCGGCCGGAGCCGGCCTGGGACCCGGCGTAGACCGGCGGGCAGAGCGGCAACGGCTCCCCCGGCTCGTGCGCGCCGGGCTTGCGGGCGAGGACGGTCGGCAGGAGGAGCAGGTCCCGCAGCTCGCCGGTCACCTCCGCGGGCCAGCCTCCGGCGCGGGCGGCCGCGGCCTCGGCGGGATCGTCGCTGGCGGCCCGCGGCGGGATCGGGGACACCAGCGGGCCGCGGACCAGCTGCAACTGCCCGGACGGGATAGCCGGGGCCTCGTCGCCGAACAGGTCGCCCCACGGCCGGGAGGTGTCGACCAGCCTGCGGCCGACCTGCCAGGGCGCCGGGCTGGGGACCAGTTTCCCCGCCAGCATCCCGAAATCGCCGCCCTCGCCGGTGTCGAACCGCCACGAATGCAGGACCGGCAGCTCGATCTCCTCGTCGTCGCCACCTTTCCGCCACGCGGGTTCGAGGGTGCCGGTCTCGTCGCCGGGGTTCAGCGCGGCCCGCCTTCCCGCGTCGAACGCCGGTACGACGCAGGCCAGGTAACGGGTGAAGGGCTCGAGGCGGCGGGGGCACATCAGCCGGGACAGGTTCGTCGGCGCGAAGTGCGCCGACAAGCGGTCGTCGATTGCCGGGCCCGCGATGGGCCCGTGGATCTGTGCGTGTGCCCACGCCCAGGAGTCGTCCAGCGCCTGCAGCTCCGAATACCGGGCGAGGACGGTCGGTACCTGCCCGGCGCCGGGCCGGTAGCGGCCCTCGCGCAGGACCACCAGTGCCAGCCACGGCGCCAGGCGCTCGCCGTCCGGTGCGAGCGGCGTGAACTGCCACAGCGCCTCCGGGCTGTCGAACTCGACGTGCACCAGGTGGGTGGTTTCCGCGCTGGTCGCGCCGGGCTCCGGGTAGCGGCGCACGATCTGCTGGTCGACGAGCGCGCGCACGTCCGCGGGGCCGCGCAGCCGCAGCTGGTAGGTCGCCGTGACATCGGGCTGTCCCGGTGCCTGGACCGGCACCACGATCTCCACGCTCGCCCGGGTGCCGCCCGGTTCCGGACCGCGCGCCGCGGCGGCCAGCCCCGTGCGCACGTACGGCAGGAAGGTGTACGTGCCGAGGACCGTGCTCTCCGCGGCGAACGCGGTTTCCGGTGGCGGCAGGGTGAAGTCGGTCGTCATCGGAGCTCCACGGTTTCCCGTACGGTGGCGTAGCTGTTGCCCAGGCGGCCACGGCTCCGCGCGACCGGTGACAGGTTCACGACGGCGGCGACCAGTTCCCCCGGCAGGTCGAGCGACCCGGCCAAGGGCTGACCGGGCGCCGGGTGGCGCGGGTACACGGTCTTCCAGTCGTACTGCGCCTCGGCCGGCGCGCCGAACCGGGCTTGGTCCGAGCCGTACAGGCGCTTGCCCGAAACGCACTCCGTGAACGCGGGCTCGTGCAGCTTCTGGTCGTCGGTGAGGTCGCGGAACTGGCCCAGCGGGAAGGGGTCCCGGGTGTCTTCCGCGGTGCGCAGGGCGTGGCCGCCGACGAGCGGCTCGCCCAGCGTGACCCGCGGGGTGGACACCTGGCTGCCACCGATGTGGGTGATCTCGGTGTCCAGCGGGACGACGTGTTGCCGGAGTTCGAAGCCGCTTGCCGGGTCGACGACCGGACCGTCGCCGGCCGCCGGGGCGTGGAAGATCGCGACCGGCTGGACGCCCTCGGGCAGCCGCGGTGCACAGGCGCCGGGTTCGCCGAGTGCCTTCACGACCAGCTCCCGCGGATCGATCCGTGGCGGCGTCTCGTGGTCCTCCTCGCCCCACCGGAGGGGGCCGAGGTCGAAGTCGATGTCGGGGAGGATCGGCAGCTCGAGGGTGGCCGTGCCGTGCGCGATCCACGGCGCGGGGCCGGACAGGTGCAGGCTCAGCTCGACACCGGCGAAGCTCTCGCCCGCGAACAGCAGCGACACCCCGGCACGCAGGTCGATCGCGAAGCCGAACGGGTCCCACATCAGGAGGGCGTCGAAGGACAGGTGCCCTTCCGCGCCGACGCCCGCCACCTCGGCCCGCAGCTCGGCGCGGCACCCGAACATCACCGCGTTGGTGGTCAGCGCCAGGTAGGCCTCGGCGCGCAGGGACAGCAGCGCGGGCGGGGACAGATCGACGCTGAGGCGCCGCATCCCGGCCAGTTCGGCAGGCGCGTGGTAGGCGGGGTGGAAGCCACCCGCCGAGATCGCGAAACCGGGCTCCGCTCCCCAGGAGATCAGCAGGCCCAGGTCACCGGACAAGGTGAAACCGGCGAACCGCGAACGGCCGAGCCGGACCAGCACGAGCAGGTGGTCCTCGTCGATCTCGCCGTAGACGTCCGCGTTGAGGTCGACGACCGGTGTCTTCGGGGTGGGCAGCGTGACCCGGACCGCCCCGAGCAGGAGCACGGCCGGAGCCGGGAGCGTCAGGATCACGGCCACCTTGGCGGTCGCGTACGAAGTCGGTGCGCCCCAGCCGAGTTCCAGGGCCGGGCCGACCGCGACGGCACCCGCGCGCGGCTTGAAGACGCCGGACAGGGTGTCGGCGATCCCGGCGGCGTCGGCCTGCGGGTCGGCGGGGAACAGCAACCGGTCGGCGGTGTGGTCGGACAGTCCGGCGCGGAGCGCGTCGGGGTCCGGTGCGCGCTCGACGGCCAGCAGGCCACCGACCCCGTTCAGCGTGAACCCCAGGCCTAGCTGTATCGCGGGCACGAACTCGGCGAACAGCAGCACGACGAAGGAGAACGGGTCGGTGCCGATCAGGCCCATGGCTTTGACCTCGACCGGTCCCACGGTGAGATCGAGCGTCCCGGCGTACTCGGAGCCACGGCGTTCAAGCGAGCCGCCGCCCTTGATCCGGCCGGCGTCGATCCGCACCCCGGCCCCGGCCGGCAGGACGTGCTCGACGGCGATGTCGTGGCCGTCGTCCAACCCCAGCCGGACGCCGGTCTCCTGGACCGTCACCGCGATCACGCCGTTGAGCGTTCCCGCCAGCGTCCCGGTCAGGTCGAACCCCGCGTCGCTCGGCAGCAAGCCGAGATCCCGCAGCTCGTAGCCGGGCAGGCGGGGCCTGCCGGGCAGGGACAACCGTCCGCGTACGCCGGGCCCCAGCGTCACACCGTCCCTGGTGTCCACGGTGACCGCCAGCGTGGCGGTCACGTCGGCGGTCCCGGCGAACGCCGCCACCAGCGCGTCGCCTGCCGCCAGCCCCGCGGTGACCTCCGTGCTCATCGCGAACGTGAGGCGCGGGTCGCCGAAGTCCAAAGTGGCCGACAGGACGGAGTTCGCGAGCTTCACCTCAGGCGCCAGCGCGCGTTCCGCCGGATTGGCCCACCGCCACGACACGGTCGTGCCGTTCACGGTCAGACCGTCCGCCGGGGTCAGCCCGGGTGGTACCAGACCGAGGCGGCTCACCAGCCCGCCGAACGGGAGGGCGCGGAGCACGCGGTCCAGGAGCCGGGTCAGGGCCGGTTCGGCGGAGGCGCCGCTGACCCGGCGGCAGGCGTCATCGAGTGCGCTCAGGGCGGCGGACAACTCCCCCAGAGCCGCGCTCGCCGCATCGAGGGTGTCGGGAGGTGGCTCCAGCGCCGCGGCGAACGCGCTCGCGTGTGCCCTGGCGCGTTCCAGGTCGTCCTTGAGGGCCACCAGGAGATCCGGCGCGGCCGGGGCGGCGCCGGGGGCGATGAGGTCCAGTAGCGCAGCCGGGTCTGTAGGCACCAGCTCGGTGAGCAGGCCCCGGGCGAACCCCAGTCCGGCGGCGACCACCCTGCCGGCGAGATCACTCATGACGGTCCCCGGCTCAGCCGCGGCTGGAAATGATCAGCACGGAGGGGTCGAGGCCCTGTTTGTCCACTGTGGTCGCGTTGTGGAAGCACTGCTGGTCCATCGCGTTGCGCAGTTCGATCGTGCCCCGGTGCGGCCCGAAGACGCACTCCTCGGCCGCGGTCTCCCAGTCGCGTTGCGCGACGGCGTCCTGGAAATGGGGAAAACGGAACCCCGCGCCGAGCGCCCACGCCATGCTGAGCAAGCCGAATTGCGCGTCCGCCGGCCACGAGTCGAAATCGGCGAATTCGCTGCGGTTGGTCAGGAACCTTTCGTTGGACGACAGCTTGTCGCCGACGATCCGGTCGATCTCGTCGCTTTCGATGTGCAGGGACGTGAATGGCGCGAAGGCGCCCCCGCCCCGATCCGCGAGGTCGGTCCGCTTCTTGACCGCGTCCCATTCGTCGGCGACCTGCTCGAAGGTGGCCGTGTCGCCGTTCTCCGTGAGCCAGTTGATTTCCGCGGCCAGCGCATGTGAGGCGTCACGTTGCGCGTCGGTGGGCGTGGCGGGAATCGGCTTGCTCTTGTCGATGAGGTTTCCCATTCCTGTGGTGACCAGACCTCGCACGTCCAGATACATGAACGGGAGCACCCCTTCGAGGGGCTCGTTCAGCGCCACCCAGTTCTCACGCACCGAATCCCACATCGTCCGCCCCTTTCTCCGGCAACCGAGTGTCCGCGAGGCGCGGTGGTGTCCGGAAGGGGGCGGTCCGCCCAGTGAACCGCGGACTGGGGTGCCGGCCGTTTCGGTGCTAGTTGTTGCGGGTCGTGACGTTGGTGACGTGGGTGAGGGCCTGAGGTGAGGGGACGGGTCTTTCGGCGGCAGGATGAGAAGTACCACCAACTCGTCCGTCACGACTGAAAGACCCGTCCATGCTCCACCGTAATGCCCCGCTGTCGGTCGAAGGCCGGCGGCGGCTGGTCCAGCGTTGTCAGA
>NZ_FORP01000030.1 GCF_900114035.1 Amycolatopsis sacchari
GTGTGACCGCTCTGTGGGCGACGCCTCCAAACGCCTCTGAGCTGCGGAAACTCGCCTAAACTTAGCGGTATTGCCCGCCGGCGAGGCATTCTTTTGATCTTTAGGCTGGCTTCCTTGCTGGTCGAGTCGGGCACGGGGTCTCCCGGGCGTGACCGCCCTGCTTGAGCGGCCCCACCCCCGCCCCGATCTTTGAGTGTTCACGGCCGATCCGTCGCGTCAAGAGCGCCTTCGGCGTCCCTTCGGGATGGGCTTCGCCCACTCTTGACCCGCCGGATCGGCCGTAAGTGCGGCTGGGGATCGGGGCGGGGGTGGGTGTGGGCGGTGTGGCCGCTCGCTTCGCGTCGCTGGGTCGCGGTGGGCGGTGGGTGGTGTCCGATTGCGTTGCTAAACCGCCGTCGTGGAGCTGACGATTTCTGGGGCCAGGGGGGCGATGGCGCCGATGATCGTGTCCACCGTTTCCTGCGGCACGCCTGCCGCGCTCAGGCTTTCCGTCAGGTGTTTCGCCACCAGGTCGAAGTGGTGCTGCTCAATGCCCCGGCCCCGGTGGACCTCCTTCATCGAGCGGCCCTTGTACTCGTCCGGGCCGCCGAGGGCTGCTGCGAAGAACTCGACCTGCATGCCCTTCAAGCGTGGCATGTTGGTGCCCCTGAAGAAGCCCTCGAGCTCCGAATCGGCCAGGACGCGCTCGTAGAAATCGTCGACGACCGTGATCAGTGCTTCCTGGCCGCCGATCTGCTCGTAGATGCTCGTCAAGGTGTCCTCCGGTCCGTGGTGGGAATGGCCCCCAGCGAACCGGGCCGCTGTTTCCGCGGCGTAAGCACCAGGTCAACGCAGCGCAAGCGAAAGCTCACCGCGCGTCTCCGCCGAATTCAGGGTTTTCACCCGAGGCCGGCGTTCCCGCAGGTCCGTACCGTGGCGGACATGAGCACGCCCACCGCTCCCGCCGACCCGGCCAAGCGCGTCCTGCCCGCCGACTCCAAGACGGCCGGGATCACGGTGCTCGCGTTCACCGTGCTGTTGTACCTCGTCGAGCTCGTCGACGCGGGCCTGCACCACCGGCTGGACGACGAGGGCATCGTGCCGCGGACGCTCGTCGGGCTGGACGGCGTCGCGTGGGCGCCGCTCCTCCACGGTAGCTGGGGACACCTGTTCGCCAACACGATCCCGGTGCTGGTGTTCGGCTTCCTCGCGCTGGCGTCGGGGCTCGGGCGGTGGCTGGCCGTGACCGGGCTGATCTGGGTGGTCAGCGGGCTCGGCGTGTGGCTCACGGGGGACAGCGGCACCTCGACCATCGGGGCGTCCGGGCTGGCGTTCGGCTGGCTGGCGTACCTGCTGGTCCGCGGCCTGTTCAACCGCGCTTTCGGGCAACTGGTCGTCGCCGCGGGGCTGCTCCTCGTGTGGGGCGGGACGCTGTGGGGACTGCTGCCCGGCAACCCCGGCATCTCCTGGCAGGCGCACCTGTTCGGCGCGCTCGGCGGCGTGCTGGCGGCGTGGTTCGCCGCGGCCGCCGACCGGTCGAAGGCACGCAAGCGACTAGCCTGAACCGGGTGATCACTCCCGAGGCCCCGATCGGCGTTTTCGACTCCGGTGTCGGCGGGTTGACCGTGGCGCGCGCGATCCTCGAGCAGCTGCCGCACGAACAGCTCCGCTACGTCGGCGACACCGCCCACAACCCCTACGGCCCCCTGCCCATCGCCCGCGCGCGGGAACTCGCGCTCGCCGCGCTCGACGACCTCGTCGACGACGGGGTCAAGGCACTCGTGATCGCCTGCAACACCGCCTCCGCCGCGTGCCTCCGCGACGCCCGCGAGCGCTACGACGTGCCCGTCGTCGAGGTCGTCCTGCCCGCCGTCCGGCGTGCGGTCTCGGCCACCCACACCGGCCGGATCGGCGTGATCGGCACCGAGGGCACGATCCGCTCCCGCGCCTACGAGGACGCGTTCGCCGCCGCCAAGGACGTGACCGTCACCAGCGTCGCCTGCCCCCGCTTCGTGGACTTCGTCGAGCGCGGCATCACCTCCGGGCGCCAGATCCTCGGGCTCGCCCAGGGCTACCTCGAACCGCTGCTGCGTGCCGAAGTGGACGCGCTCGTGCTCGGCTGCACGCACTACCCGCTGCTCAGCGGCGTCCTGCAGATCGTCATGGGACCCGAGGTGACCCTCGTGTCCAGTGCCGAGGAGACCGCGAAGGACGTCGTGCGCGTGCTCACCGAACGCGACCTGCTCGCCGAGCGCGACACGCCGCCGCAGCACGAGTTCATCGCCACCGGATCGCCCGAGCCGTTCGCGCGGCTGGCGCAGCGGTTCATGGGCTTCGCGCCCGGTGTGCTCTCGCCCGCGTCCCGCTGACGTGGCAGGGTGACGCCTGTGCGACTGACGATCCTGGGCTGCTCGGGCAGCGTTCCCGGTCCCGGTAAGGCGGCGTCCGGCTACCTCGTCGAGGCCGAGGGCTTCCTGTTCGGACTGGACCTCGGCAACGGCACGTTCGCGGAGCTGCAGACCCACCACGACCCGTTCGAACTCGGCGCACTCGCGTTGTCGCACCTGCACCCCGACCACTGCGCGGACTTCGGCGCCCTCACCGTGCTGCGCCGCTACCACCCCGACCCGCCCTACGACGTCACCGAGCGCCGCTTGCCCGTGCACGCACCCGAAAACGCGCCCGACCGGCTCGCGAAAGCGTATGCGCCGAACGACACCGAGCTCGCCGAGACCGATTTGTCCGACGTGTACGAGTTCCACGCCCTCGGTGCGGCACCGGTGGAAGTCGGCCCCTTCGAGCTGCGGGCGATCCCCGTCGACCACCCCACCGAGGCCTTCGGCCTGCGGATCAGCCACGGCGGCCGGACGCTCGCGTACACCGGCGACACCGGCCCGTGCGCGGCCCTCGACGAATTCGCCGAGGGTGCGGACGTGCTGCTCGCCGAGGCGACCTGGACCGATGCGCCCGGGCGGCCGCCGGGCGTGCACCTGTCCGGGCGGCAGGCGGGGGAGCTGGCCCGCCGGGCCGGCGCCGGGCGGCTGCTGCTGACGCACGTGGCACCGTGGAGCGACGCGGCGGCCATCCTCGCCGAGGCCAAGGGCGAGTTCCCGGCCGCGGAGCTCGTCGAGCAGAGCGCCACCTACGAGGTGCTCTAGTCTGCACCCGTGCCACGAAAAGACGGTAGGAACGACGACGAACTCCGCGAGGTGAAGATCACGCGGGGCTTCCAGGACTGGCCCGCGGGATCGGTGCTGGTCGAGTTCGGCAAGACCCGCGTGCTGTGTGCGGCGAGCGTGACCGAAGGGGTGCCGCGCTGGCGCACCGGCTCGGGGCTGGGCTGGGTCACCGCCGAGTACGCGATGCTGCCCTCGGCCACCCACGACCGGGGCGACCGCGAGTCGGTCAAGGGGCGCATCGGCGGCCGCACGCACGAGATCAGCCGCCTCATCGGCCGGTCGCTGCGGGCGTGCATCGACCTGTCCGCGCTCGGCGAGAACACGATCCACCTCGACTGCGACGTCATCCAGGCCGACGGCGGGACGCGCACGGCCGCCATCACCGGCGGCTACGTGGCGCTGCACGACGCGGTCACCTGGCTCGCCGCGGCCGGGCGGCTCGCCGACCCGAAGCCGCTGTCCGCGATGGTGTCCGCCGTCAGCGTCGGCGTCGTCGACGGGCGGGTCCGGCTGGACCTGCCGTACGAGGAGGACTCGCGTGCCGAGGTCGACCTGAACGTGGTGGCCACCGACGCGGGCACGCTCATCGAGGTGCAGGGCACCGGTGAGGGCGCGACGTTCACGCGGTCCACTTTGGACAAGATGCTGGACATGGCGCTGGCCGGCTGCGAGGAGCTGACGCGCAAGCAGACCGCGGCGCTGGAGGAGCCCTACCCCGGCGAGCTGCCCGAGCCGCGGACCGGCAAGAAGTCGAAGGGCTCGAAGTGACGCGGCTCCTGCTGGCGACCCGCAACGCCAAGAAGCTGGGTGAGCTGCGCCGGATCCTCGAAGCGGAGCGGATTTCCGGGATCGAGGTGCTCGGGCTCGCGGACGTCCCCGAGTTCCCCGAGGCGCCGGAGACCGGGGCGACCTTCGAGGAGAACGCGCTGGCGAAGGCGCGGGACGCGGCCGCCGCGACGGGTCTGCCGTCCGTGGCCGACGACTCGGGGATCTCCGTGGACGCCCTCAACGGGATGCCGGGCGTGCTGTCGGCGCGGTGGGCCGGGCGGCACGGCGACGACCAGGCGAACCTGGAACTCGTGCTGGCGCAGACCGCCGACACCCCCGACGAGCGGATGGGTGCGGCGTTCGTCTGCGCCGCCGCACTCGTCGTCCCCGGCGGCGAGGAGACCGTCGTGCGAGGGGAGTGGCGCGGCCGGATCGTGCGGAAACCCCGTGGTACCAACGGTTTCGGCTACGACCCGATCTTCGTGCCCGAGGGCGGGACCCGGACGTCGGCCGAGCTGGACCCGGCGGAGAAGGACGCGGTTTCCCACCGTGGGCGGGCGCTGCGTGCGTTGCTGCCCGCGTTGGGCACGCTCGTCTGATGCCGGCGCTCGCCGAGCGCTACCGGCGGTTCGGTGAGACCGACGCGGCCGGGACCGTGTACGAGCGGGTCGCGGTCGCGCTGAGCGAGTCCGAAGCGGCGCTGCGGGTCATCGAAGGGATGCCCGCACGCAAGCGGCACCCCGCGCTGGTCCTCGCCGCGCTGCACGACCTCGCCCTCGCCGGGCGCGCACCCGCGCTGGCCGCGGCCTATGCCGCCGGGGACGCGGATGCTGCCGTGGTCGCGGCGCTCGACACCCTGCTGGGGACGGCCGTTGTGGCCCCTCGGCCGCTGCGTGCCGACGAGAAGGGGCGCCACACAGTGCTGTACCCGCTGATCGCGGAGGCGGCGCGGCGCGTGGGCGTGGAGGCGGTCGGGCTCATCGACGTCGGCTGCTCGGCCGGGTTCAACCTGAACGTCGACCGTGCGCACGTCAGCTACGACAACGGGCAGTCGCTGGGCGATCCGGCGTCTCCCGTGCGGCTGTCGGCGTCGATCGTGGGGGACCGGCCGGTGCCGTCGCAGGCGGTGCCCGAGGTCGTCGCGCGGATCGGCATCGACGCCGAGCCGGTGGACGTGAGCGACGAGGACGAAGCCCGGTGGCTGCGTGCGTGCGTGTGGCCGGATCAGCCGGAGCGGAGGGAACTGCTCGACGCGGAGCTGGCGTTGGCGGCGCAGAACCCGCCGACGCTGCTGCGCGGCGACGCGATCGAGGTGCTGCCCGACGCCTTCTCCCAGGTGCCCGCGGACGCCCTGCCCGTCGTCACGACGACGTGGGCCCTGTCGCGGTTCTCGCTCGAAGACCGCCTGCGTTTCCTGCAGCGGCTCGATTCCGCGGCGGTCGGCCGGACGGTGGCGTGGGTCTCGGCGGAGGGGGTCGGAGTCGCGCCGGCGATCCCGACGTTCGGCGACCGCCACGCGTCCGGGCACAGCATCCTCGGGCTGGCGGTGCTGGGAGGGCAGGCGCTGCACGCCGAGGCCGTCGGCCGGTGCTGGTCGCAGGGCCGGCTGCTGTCCTGGCTGGCGGGCTGGGCGGCTGCCTGAGCCCGGCACCTTTTCGCGCGAAACTTGTCGCGTCAGAGCTGCTCGATGCGAAACACCGCGATCCGGTCGGCAGCCGCGGCCACCGCGTCGGCAGTGGGTGCCTCGGCGAGCCCGTTGGTCACGTAGCGCTGGGCCGCGCTGGCCGGTTGTGTGCGCACGACCTCGCGCAGCAGCGGGCCGCGCTCCGGCACTGGGACTTCGACCAGCCGGGCCGTGGACCTGCGGCGCCCACGGGTCAGCGTGACCACCTCGGCGGCCTGCGCCGCGGCCCGCGCGTTGGCCACCCATGCGGCGTTCGGAAACGCCTGGACGAGGTACCGGCCGCCCGCCAGGGAAAGCACAGCCAGCGGAAAGGTGCGGGGCTGTCCGGAGCGGCGCCCCGTCACGGTGAGCAGCTGCGTCGGCCCGAAGGCGATGCCGAGCCGCTGCAGCCCGGCGATGACCTTGTTGATCCTGTTGACCGTCCGGCGGTAGCTCTGCGCCTTGCGCGTTTGCTGGGTCATGAACCCACCGTAGCAGTTCGTATGGGACTCATACTATATGTTTTTCATACGTTATGAGGTCGAGCGAGAACGCCTGAGCAGGCCCGGTCGCCTCAGCGCTTGGTGAGATCCCTGGTCGCGTCCACACCGGCCGCGGTGGCGCGGGACAGGAAGTCGGCGAGAAGTTGCAGCTGGGCCTCGGTGTAGTCGGCGCAGATCTCGTCCAGCGCGGAGTTCATCCCCGAGTAGAGCTTGAGGAGCTCGCCGTTGCGGTCGCGCACGGCCCGGACGGTGACCGCCCGGCGGTCCGTCGCCTCGGGGTCGCGCTCGCGCACCGCCCAGCCGCCACGCTGCAGCCGGTCGATGATGCCGGTCATGGTGGCCGGATGCAGACCGGTTGCCCGGGCGAGTGCGCTCGGGCTGATCGGGCCGAGGCGGGTGATCAGCTCCAGGCAGTCGAGGTCGACGTCGTTCAGCTCGACGTGCGTGGAGACCTGGTGGTGCAGCAGCGAAAGCTGGGTGCGCAGCTCGCGCAGCGAGTTCTTCACGGCCACGGTCAGCCGCCGCCGGGAGCGCTGCCTGTTCCCGTCCTCTCCCGCTGGTGCGGTCTTCATGGAATCTGCTCCGGAGCCGATCGGATGAACACGCTCAGCGTACCGTCCGGTCCTGGCCGGCTAGGCGAAGCTGCGCAACTCCACCCCGGCCGCGTCCAGCGCGCGGTGGACGGTCGTGGAGTTGTCGCCGTGCACGGAAAGGGAGTCCGCGCGCAGCGGGATGACCGTGCCGTCCACGGCGACGACCTCTCCCCGCGTCACCAGGCGGAGGCAGCGCGACGCGATTTCGTCCGGATTGGACAGTGGCGCGCCGGGCAAAGGGTGGCCGTCCGGGTGGTAGTGCCGGTCGGGAAACGCTTCCACGACCGTGACGAGCCCGTTTTCCGCGGCGTGCCGCAGCAACGCCGAGCCCGGCGGACCGAGCACGGGCAGCTGCGGGTCGTACTGCCAGATCGCGTCGACGACGGCCGCGGCGTGCTCGTCGCGGACGCGCGCCTTGACGTAGCGGACCTCGCCACCGGCCGAACCCGCGATCGCGTCGAGGGCCCCGAGCTGGTAGAGCACGTCGTCGACGAGCTCGGTTTCCGTCACGTCCGCGCCGTGCCGGTAGCCCACGAGCGCGCCGATCGCCACACCGCGTTTGACGGCGGCCTCGCACACCTCACGCATCGTGCGCGCGGCCCCGGCGTGGCAGCCGCAGCGCACGTTCGCGGCGGTCAGGACATCCGGCAGCCTGCCTTCGGCGTCGCAGTTCAGGTCGATCCTCATGGCCGGGCTCCGACGGGCTCGGGGTCCACCACCCGCGTCTTCCGGCTGAGCAGCACCCCGGTGAGCGTGAGCACGCCGGTGAACGCCAGGTACAGCGCGACGACCACCCACGTGCCGAACCCGGCGAGCAGCGCGGTGAACACCAGCGGCGCGATCGCGCCGCCGACGACCCCGGCGAGGGTGTAGGCGAGTGAGCTGCCGGTGTAGCGCAGGCGGGCGGAGAACTGCTCGGTGATCAGCGCAGCTTGCGGCCCGTAGAGCAGGGCGTGGATGGCGAGCGCGACGACGACGCCGACGATGATCGCGGCGATCGAGCGCGTGTTCGCCAGCGGGAAGAACAGGAACGGCCACACGGCGGCGGCGACCGTCCCGACGAGGTAGAGCGTGCGGCGGCTGATGCGGTCCGACAGCGCGCCGAACGCGGGCATCAGGAACAGCTGGCACGCGGACCCGATCATCACCGCGAGCGTGCCCTGGTTCTTCGGCAGGCCCAGCTGCGTCGTCATGTAGGTCAGCACGAAGACGGTGAACAGCGAGTACAGCACGTCGGGGCAGATGCGCACGAGGATGCCCGTGATGAGGGCTCGCGGCTCCTCCCGGACCACCTCGCGCACGGGCGCCTTCGGACGCTCGCCCCGCTCGGCGATCCGCTGGAACACGGGTGTTTCCTCCAGCCGCATGCGCAGCCACAGCCCGAACAGCACGAGCACGGCGGACAGCAGGAACGCGATCCGCCAGCCCCACGACTCGAACTGTGCCTTGGTCAGGACCACGCCGAGCAGGGTGAGCACGCCGTTGGCCAGCAGCGTGCCGGCGGGCGGCCCGATCTGCGCCGCCGAGGCCCAGAACCCGCGGCGCTTCGGGTCGCCGAACTCGCTGGACAGCAGCACCGCGCCACCCCACTCGCCGCCGACGCCCACGCCCTGGGCGAAGCGGAGCAGCACCAGGAGGATCGCGGCCCCGGCGCCGAACGTCGCGTGCGTCGGCAGCACACCGATCAGGAACGTCGCGACGCCGGTGAGCAGCAGCGTGAACACCAGCACCTGCTTGCGGCCGAGGATGTCCCCGAGCCTGCCGAACAGGAACCCGCCCAGCGGCCGCGAGACGTACCCCACGGCGTACGTGGAGAACGCCAGCATCGTGCTCGCCAGCTCGTCCGAGGACGGGAAGAACAGCTTGCCGAGGATCGTCGCCGACGCCACGGAGTAGACGGCGAAGTCGTAGTACTCGAGGGTCGTGCCGGACAGGCTCGCCACGAACGCGCGCCGCAGGGACTTCCGGTCGGTGCTGGGAACGGTCATCGCGGGTTCCGATCTGGAGAGGTGCGGAAATAGGAACGGTAAGGATTGTTCAACGATCCGTCAATGCTTCGATCGCACGATCCGCTTGTTGAATTGCGGGCGATGATGCTGGTTAACTGGCGCTGACCAGCTTGTTCTGCCCCGGAGGCCCCTGTGAGCACCGACGTTCCCGCCGTCGATCCCATCGCCGTCCTGGTGGGTGACCGTTCGGTACTCAGCAGGACGAGCACGGCCGAGCGGCTGGCCGACGTGCTCCGGACACGCATCACCGAGGGCCACTTCCCGCCGGGCACCCGGTTGTCGGAGGAGGCGATCGGCGGGGCGCTGGGGGTCTCGCGCAACACCTTGCGGGAGGCGTTCCGGCTGCTCACGCACGAACGGCTGCTGGTGCACGAGCTGAACCGCGGGGTGTTCGTGCGGATGTTGTCGGAGGCGGATGTCGCGGACCTGTACCGGCTGCGGAAGCTCGTCCAGTGCTCGATCGTGCGGGAAGTGCAGAGCCCGCCAGGCGACCGGCTCGCCCCCGTCGCGGCCGCGGTCGAGGCGGGCGAAGCAGCGGCGGCGCGGCAGTCGTGGCGGGAGCTGGGCACGGCGGACATCCACTTCCATCAGGCACTGTGCACGCTCGCCGGCAGCCCGCGCGTGGACGAACTGATGCGCGGCCTGCTCGCCGAGCTACGCCTGGTGTTCCACGTGATGGCCGATCCGCAACCCTTCCACGAGCCGTACCTCGCCAGGAACCGGCAGATCCTCCAGGCCCTGCAACGCGGGCACGGAAATGAGGCGGAACGTTTGTTGCGGGAGTATCTGGATGACGCGGAGCGGCAGTTGGTGGAGGCTTACCGGACCAAGTCGCTTTGAGGGAGCGAAAGCTCCCGCATGCCCACCCAGAGTTGGGTGATCATCCCGTCGCCTGATACCGGTGGATCACTTTGAGGGGCAGCCGCAACCTTTTTTACCAACCGGCGCGTGCCTTGCCAAGCTTGCGGCTGGTCCTCAAAGTAATATGCACAAACCGCAGGCGACGGGATGATCACTCAACTCGACCACCCACCCCAGGTGAGATCCCTTTGGGCCCCGATCATCCTGGAGCCTGCCCGCCGGCCAATACCGCTAAGTTAGTACGTTTTACCTGGTCAGGGCGTTACCGGAGGCTCTGTTCAGTCGTTCCCGCCGGTTAGGCGGTTCTCCACTTAAGACAGTCGCCGTTGCGGTTGAGGGGAATCTTCAATTGAGGCAACTGTTCTGTCGGGGTGTGACCGCTCTGTGGGCGACGCCTCCAAACGCCTCTGAGCTGCGGAAACTCGCCTAAACTTAGCGGTATTGCCCGCCGGCGAGGCATTCTTTTTTCTTTTGTCTTTTGTGCTCGCTTGAGTGCCCAGGCACCGGGTCCACCGGGCGCTGCGCGCCCTGCTCACGCGGCCCCTCCCCCGCCCCGATCCTTGAGTGTTTAGCAGCTGGGGATCGAGGCGGGGGAGGAGCGGGGCGTGGGGCCGCTCGCGTTCGCGTTGCTCGGTGGCGGTGGGTGGGTGGCCGGGGCGCTGTTTTCTTTTAGCCCGCTATTTCCAGGTCTTTTAGCAGTTTTGCTACGTGGCCTGTGGCTCGGACGTTGTAGAGGGCCTTCTCGATCTTTCCTTCCGCATCTACCACGAAGGTGGACCTGATCACGCCCTGGATGATCCTGCCGTAGTTCTTCTTTTCCCCGAAGGCACCCCACTCATTGAGCACCGTCTTCTCCGGGTCGGACAGCAACGGGAAGGTCAGCTGTTCCGCTTCGACGAACTTCGCGAGCTTTTCCGGCTTGTCGGGCGAGATTCCGAGGACCTGGTAGCCCGCGCCGTTCAGCTCTGCCAAGTTGTCTCGGAAATCGCACGCCTGCTTGGTGCAGCCCGGCGTGCCCGCGGCCGGGTAGAAGTACACGACGACCCGCTGCCCCCGGTAGTCACTGAGCGAAACCTTCTTGCCCTCGCTGTCGGGCAGGGTGAAGTCGGGAGCCGGATCGCCGGGAGAAAGTCGCTGCATACCGCGCAGCGTAACCGGTCAGGCGGCCCCGCAGTACACCGCGACGACGGCGCTCGTGGCGGTCGGCCTCAGCGACAGCTTCAGCTCGGCGGGCTCCACCGGCACGGCGAAGGCCAGCGTGAACCGCACGTCACGCCCGGTCGGCACATCCTTGCCCGCGTCGACGATGCCGCTGTAGCCCTGCGTGGGGTCGACGAGCTGCTTCGCGCCGGTGCCGGCGACGGTGGCCGACACCGACAGGCCCGACAGGCGATACGGCTGGGGCCCGTCATTGCGGACGGCGATCTCGAAGGCGGCCGCGCGGTCGCTGTGGGGGTACGCGCTGACGCTCGGCTGGAACGACTTGGGCGTGGACACCGAGATCGTGATCCCGTCGGCGAAGCGGTACTGGCCACCGAAGTCCAGCACCTGCTGGGCGGGCACCGGCGCCGCCTGCACGGCCGGGCTGCCCGCCTCGTTCCGCGCCACGGTGGCGGTCTGCGCGGGCGCGCCGCACGCGACCAGCCCGATGAGGGCGGCCGCGGCCAGGACGTGCCTCGGGGTGCGCACAGCGGCAACTTCCTTTACTCGTCAAAGTCGCCTCCGGCTGCGCCGTTCGGGGTAGGCACTTCTGCCGGGGGGACCCGTCCACTCTGGCCGGTCGGACCCGTCGCGGCGAGGCGTGGCACGGGGTTGAGGCGCACCTGGTGTAGGGCTGTGGCCGATCCGTGATCGGAACGGTACCGGCGGTGAGCGGCGTCACCGGGTCAGGTGGCGAGCGCGAAGAACAGGATGAAACCGCCGACCGCGAGGACCCACACGACGATCAGCCAGCCGAAGTCGCGCCACGGGTCCACCGTGTGGTTGTCCTCGCCGGGCACGTAGACGCCGCGCTGCTCGAACCAGTCGGCCCAGCGCGACATCCAGCCGAACGGGTTACGCCGCATGCCCCTACGGTACGGCCTCCCCGGTGGTTCCACTTCCGCTACCTCGACTTCACGGAGAGTCGAAAGTCGCCACCAAAGTCTGTGACGGTCGTCACGATGATGACAACGAACTGGTAACGACGGTTAAGTATGTTGCTGACAGTGACGAACGAGAGGGTCGTGAGTGTGCCGAGTAATGAGGTGAATTCCCGACAGGGTGACGACGGCGAGCAGTTGACCGTCGCCGAGCTGCTGCGGCGTGAAGGCGTCACGCAGGAGCTGCCCGTCGTGAAGGACCCCGTCGATGACGCCCCGACCGAACGCATCCCCGTGGCCGAGCTGCTCCGCCGCGAAGGCCGCTGGGACCGCCGGAAGGCCAGCCGCGTGGGCGTGCTCGCCGCCGGGGTCGCCGCACTCGCCGGGGTGGCCGTGACCGCGCTGAGCACCGGCCAGCTGCACGATTCGGCGGCGAACGCCGCGGGTGGTGCTGGAGGCCCCGTCGTGGGCCCCGAGCCCGTCACGAGCGTCGCCTCCTCGCCGAGCCTCGCCTCCAGCGAGACGACCACGGTCGACGGCACCACGGGCGCTTCGACGTCCGGCAGCACCGCCGGCACGTCGTCCTCCGGCACGCACACCGCTTCGACGGGCGGTCAGGCCCGCAGCGCGTCCAGCGGCCAGGAGAACACGTCGTCCGGCGGTCAGGCGCCGGTCGCGTCGCAGCCCGCCGGCTCGTCCACCGCCGACAGCAGCACGTCCGGCTCGACGGGCACGACGACCACGCGGTCCGACCCGCCGCCGCAGACGACCACCAGCAGCCCGCCGCCGCAGAACGTGCAGCCGCCCGCTTCGACGCCTTCCTCGTCGAAGCCCGCGCAGGAGCCGGAGAAGAACCCGGGCCTGCTGGGTGGCCTGCTCAACGCCATCGGCGGCCTGCTCGGCGGCTGAACCATAAACCCGGTCGATACCGACTAGCCGAAGGAGTTATTTCTCTCTGGCGCACAACGGTTTCTAGTGTCGACGTGAGTCCCGTCACCGTAGACAGGAGCGTCGATGCCGCATCCGTTGACCCAGCTCGCCGTGCACACCGTCCGCAAGCCGGCGGTCGCGCCGGCGCACGAGATCACCGCCGACGTGTGCGTCGTCGGCGCGGGTGTCGCCGGCACCTCCGCCGCCATCGAAAGCGCCAAGCTCGGGCGCGACGTCGTCCTGGTCGACGCGCAGCCCGTGCTCGGCGGGCAGATGGTCAACTCGCTGATCGGCCTGTTCTGCGGCGTGTTCGGCAACGCGCCCGAATACCGCCAGCTCACGCACGGCATGTTCGACGAGATCTTCGCCGACCTGGGGCCGACCGGCGACCTGCACTTCAACCGCGGCCACACGATGACCGTGCAGTACGACGAGGTGGTGCTTGGCCGCTGGATCGAGGAGCGGATCCGGCAGCTGGGCATCCGGGTGGTCGTCGGCGCGGTGATCCAGGGCGTCGAACTTCACGAGGGCCGCATCGAGACGGTGTCCTTCGCGACGCGCTACGGCACCGTCACCGTCCGTGCCACCGGTTTCGTCGATTCGACCGGTGACGCGGCCCTCGCGTGGGAGGCCGGGCTGCCGTGCCGGATCCCGGAACGCACGATCTACGGCTCCCAGCAGATCGTCCTCGAACACCTCGACGAGACCCACAAACCCGACGCGAAGGAACTCGCCGCACGGGTCGACGCGAAGGCCGAGGAGTACGGCCTGATGCGCCACGACGGGCTCGCGTTCTTCTTCCCCGGGCGCAACACCGCGGTCATGAACATGACCCACATCGAGGCGCCGCTCGACCCCGTCGCCGCCTCCGACGCGCAGCTGGAGGGCAAGGCGCAGGCCGACCGCGTGGTGCACTTCCTGCGCACCGAGTACCCGAAGGCGTTCGGCAACGCGAAGGTGCGCGCCTACGGCTTCCCCGGCCGCCGCCAGACCCGCTGGCTCGCCGCGGTGCACCAGCTGACCCTCGACGAGGTCCGCACGGGCCACCGCTTCGAGGACTCCGTCGCGCGCACGGCGTGGCCGATCGAGCTGCACGACCGGCCCGAGGGCTACGTGTGGGAGCTGTTCGAGGCCGACCACGTGCACTACGTGCCGCTGCGCAGCATGCTCCCGCCCGACGTGCACAACCTCGTCGCGGCGGGCCGCTGCGTGGACGGCGACGCCGCGGCGTTGTCGAGCATCCGCGTCATGGGGCCGTGCGCGGCGATGGGCATGGGCGCTGCGCACGCGCTCGACCTGGCGGGCAAGGAGAGCGTGCACGACGTGCGGCCGGACGAGCTGCACGACCGGCTCAGCGAGAACCTGGACTGAAGCCGTGGAACTGCGGAGCAACTTCGAGAGGGGCAGCTCCCGGTGGGCCACCAGGCGCGCGCAGTGGCGGGCGCTGGGACTGTCCGATGAGGACATGGAGAAGCCCAAGATCGCGGTGGTGAACTCGTCCTCGGACCTGGCGATCTGCTACAGCCACCTCGACCAGGTGGCGCGCTGGGCGAAGGAGGCCATCCGCGCGGCGGGCGGCGTCGGGTTCGAGGTGCGCACCACCGCGCCGTCGGACTTCATCCACAGCGCGGGCGGCCGCGGCGGTTACATCCTGGCCAGCCGCGACCTGATGGTGAACGACATCGAGGCCGCGGTGGAGGGTGCGCTGCTCGACGGCATGCTGTGCCTGGCCTCCTGCGACAAGACCGCGCCCGCGCACCTGATGGCTGCCGGGCGGCTGGACATCCCGACGGTCGTGGTGCCGTGCGGGTACCAGCCGTGTGGCACGTTCCGCGGCGAGCACTGCGACATCGAGGACGTGTTCCTCGCCGCCGGGCACGTCGCGCAGGGCAGGCTCGGGATCGACGAGCTGACCGAGATGAGCGAGCAGGCCGTGCGCGGCCCCGGGGTGTGTGCCGGGATGGGCACGGCGAACTCGATGCACATCGTGTGCGAGGCGCTGGGCATGGCCCTGCCGGGCACGACCCCGGTCGCGGCGAACAGCCCCAAGATGTGGCAGGCGGTGGAGGACGCCGGGTACCGCGTCGTCGAGATGGTGCGGGAAGGGCTGAAACCCCGCGACGTGCTGACCCCGGCCGCGTTCGCCAACGCCGTGATGGTGGTGCTGGCGATCAGCGGTTCGATCAACTGCGTCAAGCACCTGCAGGCCGTCGCCGCCGAGGCGGAGTCCGATGTGGACGTGTGCCGGCTCTTCGAACGGTACGCCGACGAGGTGCCTCCGCTGTCCGCGGTGCGACCCAACGGCCCGCACTCGATCGAGCAGTTCGAGGCCGCCGGTGGCGCGGCCGCGGTCCTCAAACAGCTGGAACCCCTGCTGCACAGGGAAACCGTGACGATCACGGGCCGCACGCTGGGTGAGACGCTGGCGGGCGTGGCGGTTGCGGAGCCGGACGTGATCAGACCGCTCGGCGACCCGATGGGCAGGCAGCCCACCGTGGTCGTGGTGCGGGGTTCCCTGGCGCCCGCCACCGGGATCGTGAAGCTCGCCGTCGCCGAGAAGCGGCGGTTGTCCTTCGAGGGCACGGCGGTCGTGTACGAGTCGCCGGAGGACGCCTTGGCCGGGCTGCGGAACGGCGAAGTCCGCGAGGGGCACGTCCTCGTCCTGCGCGGGCAGGGGCCGAAAGGCAGTCCTGGCATGGGAATGGCCTCGCGGCCGGTGTTCGCTTTGGACGGTGCCGGGCTGACCGGGAAGGTCGCCGTGGTCACGGACGGGCAGCTGTCCGGGCTGGTGAACAAGGGCATCGTCGTGGGCGAGGTGTCGCCGGAGGCGGCGGACGGCGGGCCGCTCGCGCTCGTGGAGAACGGTGACCGCATCGCGATCGACGTCGCGGCCCGCACGGTCGATCTCGTGGTGCCCGAAGAGGTTCTGGCCGAACGGCGGGCGGGATCGGTTCGTGCACAGGACGGAACGCGGGGCTGGCTGGCCCTCTACCGGAGCGCCGTGCGGCCGCTCCAGGAAGGTGCGGTGTTACGTGCTCGGTAGGACGTGGGCGAACGCAACATATGTCGCCTTGCTCGCACCAGGCGGCCCCGTGTTCACTGAGGATCTCGGTGATCGGCTTCGGAGTGCTGGGACCCGCCCCGCGGACAGAGGAGTACCGGAGAGGGAGTTGCAGCGGTGAACCTGACCGATGAGGAGAAGGCGATGCTCGACGGGGCCGAGGGCCCCGCGGTGGCCGCCGCGATGGATCTGCTCGTCCGCTACGCGGAAGCCCTGGACTGCGAACGGTTCTGCGACGTGCGCAACGTCGCGGGCACGATGACGCAGCCGTCCCCGGCGAAGGCGAAGCTCGTCGCCGAGCACGGGTGGGACAAGGCGTACGCCGTGATCAACCTCGATTCGGACGGGGATTTCGAGGTCCCGGCGATGAAGGTGCCGACGTGCCAGCTGCAGCACGGGTTCAGCGACGACTCGGTCGGCGTCGCGCCGTACCCGAAGCAGTACGTGGAACTGCAGGCGGACGCGGAATCCTTCTACGGCCGCAAAGGCGTCAACATCCTCGCCACGTGCACGCCGTACCAGGTGGGCAACCTGCCGGTGCGCGGTGAGCACATCGCGTGGATGGAGTCCTCCGCGGTGGTGTACGCCAACTCCGTTCTGGGCGCCCGTACCAACTGCGAGGGCGGCGCGTCGACCGGCGCGGCGAGCCTGACCGGCAAGATCCCCTGCTGGGGCAACCACCACGAGGAGAACCGTCGCGGCACGCACCTTATCGATGTGCGCGTGCCGGTGAAGGACTTCCTCGACTGGGGCCTGCTCGGCTACTTCGCGGGCGACCTGGTGCAGGAGGAGCGTCCGGTCATCATCGGTGACTTCGCGCAGCCGGAACTGGTGGACCTCAAGCACTTCGGCGCCGCGGCGGCGTCCAGCGGCGGGGTCGAGATGTACCACATCCCCGGCGTCACCCCGGAGGCGCCGACGGTGGAAGCGGCGTTCGGTGGTGCCGCGCTGCCCGAGTCTGTCCACTATGGACAGCGCGAACGCCAGGCGGTGTACGACGACCTGAACTCGCAGGGCGACAACACCGAAGTGGACTTCGTGCTGCTCGGCTGCCCGCACGCCTCGATCGACCAGATCTGGCGCGCGGCCCGCGCGCTCGAAGGCCGCAAGCTCAAGGCGCAGCTGTGGATCATGGTGCCACGTGCGCTCAAGGTGGTCGCGGACCGCAGTGGCTACACCGAGATCATCGAGCGGGCCGGCGGTCGCGTGCTGTCGGACTCCTGCCCCGCGATGTCCCGCTCGGCGCCCCCCGGCACGCGGGTCTTCGCCACGGACTCGGCGAAGCAGGCGCACTACCTGCCCGCGATCCTCGGCATCGAGGCGTGGTTCGGCACGCTGGAGGACTGCGTCGACGCGGCCGTCACCGGCCGCTGGCGGGGTGAGCTGCGATGAGCATCGTGTTGCGTGGCAGGGGAGTGGTACCCGGCGTCGTGGAGGGGGAGGCGCTCGTCTCGCACGAGACGATCTCGGGCTGGGGCGGGATCGACCCGGCGAAGGGCGTGATCATCGAGCGACGGCACGAGCTGTACGGGGTGTCGTTCGCCGGGAAGGTCCTCGTGTTCCCCGGCGCCAAGGGGTCTTCCGGCTGGTCGGGTTTCTTCCAGAGCACCCGGCTGATGGGCACGGCGCCGCTGGCGATGGTGTTCACCCACCTCACGACGAAGGTCGCACTGGGCGCGGTCGTCACGCGGGTGCCGAGCATGACGGGCTTCGACCGGGACCCGGTCGAGGTGATCACCACGGGGGACTGGGTCCGCGTCGACGCCGACGCGGGCGTCGTCGAGGTCAAACCGGCTCTGTAGTCCACACCTGAGCGCACAAGGGAGTGTGTCCATGTCAAGTCCCGCCGTCGACGTCCTGCCGATCATCGAAAGACAACGGGTGGGCCGGTTCTGGCTCGGCCTGTTCGCCGTTTCGTGGGGTATCACGTTCCTGGACGGGTTCGACCTGCAGATCCTGTCCTTCGCCGGGCGCTACATCAAGAAGGCGTTCACCCTCACCGACACGCAGCTGGGCACGCTGGGCACCATCGGCATCTTCGGCACGCTGATCGGCGGGCTGGCGATGGGCTACCTCGGCGACCGCCTCGGCAGGCGGCCGTCGATCCTGGTCGCCACCACCGGTTTCGGCATCTTCATGATCCTGTTCGTCTTCGCGACGGACTACACGCAGCTCGCGGTGCTGCGCTTCGTCTCGGGCCTGTTCCTCGGTGGCGTGCTGCCGTTGACGTGGGCCCTGAACACGGAGTTCGCACCCGCGCGGTTCCGGTCCACGTCCGTCGTGGTGATCATGTTCGGGTACAGTCTCGGCACCGCGGCGGGCGGCCCGGTGTCGAACCTGCTGATCCCGGAGTTCGGCTGGCAGTCGGTGTTCGTCGCGGGTGGTGTGGCCTCGCTGCTGATGGTGATCCCGGTGGCGCTCGTGCTGCCGGAGTCGGTGAAGTTCCTGGCGCAGAAGGACCTCAAGCAGGACCGCATCGCGAAGATCCTGCGCCGCATCGATCCGTCGCTGCGGTTCGAGCAGGGCACCCGGTTCGTCGCCGGGATCGTCGACAAGAAGCGGTTCACGCCGGCGCAGTTGTTCCGCGACCGGCTCAGGACGATCACCAGCCTGCTGTGGATCGCCTACATCTGCTCGTCGGCGGTCGTGTTCTACCTGGCGTTCTGGACCCCGATCCTCAACGAGCGCTTCGGGTTCTCGACCTCCGCGGCCGCGACGGTCGCGGCAGTGGCCTCGGTCTGCGGTGCGGTCGGGCAGATCCTGATCGGCCGGTTCATCGACCGGCGCGGGGCGGGCACGATCGCGTTCATGCCGCTGCTCGGCGTGCCGTGCCTGCTGCTGATCGGGCTCGCGCCGTTGGACAAGCCGCTCTACATCGCGGTCCTGCTGCTCGCGCAACTGTTCATCGTCGGCGGGCACGGCGGGATGCACAGCATCTCGGGCATCTTCTACCGGCCGGCGATCCGGGCCAACGGCGCCGCGTGGGCGACCTCGATCGCGAAGTTCGGCGCGATGCTCGGTCCCTGGCTCGCGGGCGTGATCATGGACAACGGGCTGGGTGCCAAGGGCACGTTCTACGTGTTCGCGTTGTTCCCGCTGCTGATGTCCGGCCTGCTGTTCGCGCTCGGCCGGGTGCAGAAGCGGCTGCCGGGCGACGCCGAGGGCGCGCTGGCGCCGGTCACCGAGGCAGCCGTCGCCAAACGGTCCGGGGAACCAGTCGCATAGCGAAGAAGACGGGGCGGAGCACGGCGGGGACCCACACCTCGCCGCGCCCGCGCCGCAGCGCCGAGACGGTCGCGTCGGCGACCTGGCTGGGCGTGCTGGAGAACGGCGCCGGCGGCATGCCCGCGGTCATCCGGCCGATCACGAAGCCCGGCCGCACGAGCAGGAGCTTGACCGGACCGCCGTGCAGCGCGTCGGCCAGGCCGCTGGCGAAGCCGTCGAGCCCGGCCTTGGCGGAGCCGTACACGTAGTTCGCCCGCCGGACCCGGATCCCGGCGACGGAGGAGAACACCACGATGCGCCCCGAACCCTGTGCCTTCAACAGGTTCACGAGTTCGGTCAGCACGTGGACGTGGGCGAGGTAGTCGGTGTGCGCGATGGCCGCGGCGTGTGCCGCGTCGGCCTCGGCGCGCCGCTGGTCGCCGAGGATGCCGAAGGCCACCACCACGACGTCGAGCGGACCGTGCTCGGCGGCGACCCGCTCGAGCACGGTCCGGTGGCTCGCGAGGTCGTCCGCGTCGAACTCGACGCGGACGACGTCCGCCGCACCGGCCTCGCGCAGCGCGGCCTCCTGTTCGCCGAGGTCCGCGCTGCGCCGTGCGGCCAGCACGATCTTCCTGCCGGGCTCGGCCAGCCTGCGCGCGACTTCCAGGCCGATCTCACTGCGCCCACCGAGGACGAGAACCGTTCCGCTCACGCGGAGCAGTCTGCCTGACGGGTGTCAGTGCGCCGCGGTGTGGCTCCGCCGCAGCCAGGACCCGCGCCGCCGCTCGCCCGGCCGGGCCTCGGCCTTCGCCTGCTCCGGGACGTCCGCGCGGGTGTCCCCGCCGGTCCGGATCGGCTCGGTCGGTGCGGTCGTGGTGGTGGTCGTGGCGGTCGTCGCCGGTTCGGGCTCGACGACGTGCACGACCTTGCGGGCGGGCATCACCGCGATGATGAGGCCCAGCACCGCCGTCCCGACGTGCAGCCAGTTGTCGGCGTTGTTGAGGTTGAGCGGGTTGCCCAGGTTCGCCACCGGGTTCGACGAGATCACGCCGGTGATCATCAGACCCCAGATGGCGATCAGGCCGTAGCCGACGAACAGCACCCAGCCGTACGCGCGGGCGAGCCCCGAGTACGTCGCGGTCAGCAGGCCGAGCACGCCGACCACCACGTGCACGAGGTTGTGCAGCGGGTTGATCATGAAGCCCAGCAGCATCTCGTGCTGGTTGCCCGCGAAGTTCCCGAGCCCGGTCCGCGCGAACCCGACGATCCCGGCCGCGAGGTAGACCAGCCCGACGAGCCCCGCCAGGACCTGCACGGGCTGCAGTCCCTGGACCCGGAGATGTGCGTCTTTCGAACGAGCCATCATCTCGTCCCCTTTGTCGCGATGGGGCACCACACTGCTGTAGTGCTTCCGGTGCGCGCAGGGGTACCCGGCGGTGAATTCCGACAAACTCCTCAGCGGGCGAGGCGTCCCAGCAGCGCGGACGCGACGCCGATGGCGGCGAGCATCGCGCCGACGAGCACCCCGAAGTCGAGCCCGAGCCGTGCCGGGGTGCCGATGAGCAGGCCGCGCAGCGCCTCGACCTCGTAGCTGAGCGGGTTGACGTGGTTGACGACCTTGAGCCAGCCCGGCATCAGGTCCACCGGGTACAGCGCGTTGGAGCCGAAGAACAGCGGCATCGTGATGGCCTGCCCGATGCCCATCAGCCGGTCCCTGGACAGCACCAGCCCCGCGATCACGATCGACAGGCAGCAGAAGAACGCCGATCCGAGCACCAGCGCGACCGCCATCCCGACGAGCTTGAGCGGGTTCGGCGTGATCGACACCCCCAGCAGCGCCGCGAGGATCAGCACGATCACCGCCTGCACGAGTGCGCGCAACCCGGCCGCGAACGCCTTGCTCGCGACCAGCGCGGCCCGCGGGGTGGGGGTGACGAGCAGTTTCGCCAGCACCCCGGCGTCGCGTTCCCAGATGATCTGGATGCCGTAGAAGATCGCGATGAACAAGGCGGACTGGGCGAGGATGCCGGGCGCGAGGTAGTCGAGGTACGGCGTGTTGCCGGTGGGGATCGCGCGCAGCCGCGTGAAGGTCTCCCCGAAGATCAGCAACCACAACGCGGGCTGGATGGCCCGTGTGACGAGCTCGGTGCGGTCGCGGCGGAGCTTCTGCAGCTCCATCAGGCACATCGTGCCCATGCGCGACAGCAGCAGCCCGACCTGCCGGAGCGGACCGGGGCTAGCCCAGGCGGCGGGCGGTGCGGCGAGTGGCGCGGACATCGCGGATTCCTCCTCCATCGAGCTGGTCGCCGGTCATCGCGCGGAACACGTCGTCCAAAGTGGACCCCTCGCCGAGACCGGCTTCGAGTTCGGCGGGGGTGCCGAGTGCGCGGATGCGGCCGCGGTGCATGAGCGCGATGCGCTCGCAGTACTGCTCGGCCTCGTCCATGTAGTGCGTCGTGACCAGCACGGTCATGCCGGTCTCGGCGCGGATCTGCTCGATGCGCTCCCACACCGCGGAGCGCGCGACCGGGTCGAGGCCGATCGTCGGTTCGTCCAGTATCAGCAGCCGCGGCGAGCTGATCAGCGCCTGCGCCAGCTCCAGGCGGCGGATCATGCCGCCGGAGTAGCCCGAGGCCTGCCGGTCGGCGTCCTGCGTCAGGCCCACGGCGTCGAGCGCGCGCTCGACCTGCTCACGCCGGTGCGCGCGGGGCACGTCGAACAGCCGCGCGAACAGGGTGACGTTCTCCCGTCCGCTGAGCGTCGCGTCGGCCGAAAGCTGTTGGGGCACGTAGCCGATCAGCCTGCGGACGGCCATCTTCCTGCGCACGTCGAGCCCGAACACCTCGATGTGGCTTTCGGTGACGGGCAGCAGCGTGGTGATCATGTGGATGGTGGTGGTCTTGCCCGCCCCGTTCGGGCCGAGCAGGCCGAAGATCTCCCCGGCCGCGATCTCCAGGTCGAGCCCGTCGACCGCGGCCGTCTCGCCGAAGGAGTGCCGCAGCCCGGTGCACCTCACGGCGGGTGTGTCACTCATGTCTCCTCCTCGATCGCTTTGAGCAGGCGGTTGAGCGCGGGCAGGGCCGACTCGATCGCCTCACGGTCCACATCGGACAGAGCGGCCAGCCGTCCGGCGACGAACTCGGTCCTCGTGCGCCGCCAGGTGGCGAGCCTCGTGTGCGCGGCGGGCGTCAGCTCCAGCCGTGCCGCGCGCCGGTCCGCCGGGTCGACCTGGCGCTCCAGCATCCCCGCGTCGACGAGCTGGTTGACGAGCGTGCTGACCGAGTTGCCCGCGAGGTGCAGCCGCCGCGCGGCCGCGGCGACCCCGATGCCCGGCTGCTTCTCCACCACGCGCAGCAGCTCGATCTGCGCGCCGCGCAGGCGCGGGTCGAGCTCGGGCAGCCGGGCGGCGACGTGGCGGCGGACCAGCCTGCGGAGGCCGGCCACCGTCACCATCAGGTTCTCGGCGAGCTGGGCGGTCACGGCTCCGAATATAGCTCTCAATCAGAGTATTTAGCAATGCTCATATTCCGTGGGGCGAGAGGGCCCTTGTCCCACACCCACCGCGGGGCCAGGCTCGATCACGTGGACGGGAACCTCGCGACGGTCCTGGAACGTCTCGCCGACGAGCTGGGGGACCGGCTCGCCGTGGTGCACGGCGAAACCCGGCGGACCTGGCGCGAACTCGACGATCACGCCGCGCGGCTGGCGGCCCGGCTGGCAGCCGAAGGTGTCGGTCCCGGCTCACGCGTCGGCATCGCGCTGTACAACGGCCCCGGCTACCTCGAAACCGTGTTCGCGGTGACGAAGCTGCGCGCGCTGCCGGTCAACGTCAACTACCGCTACCGGGAGCGGGAGCTGGTCGAGCTGCTGGGCGGGGCCCGTGCGGACGCGCTCGTGTACGACCCGGACCTCGAGTCCCGGATGCGCCCGGCGCTGGACCGCCTGCCTTCGGTGAAGGCCGTGCCGTTCGGCGAGCTGACCCTGCCGCCGATGCCCCGCATCGACCGCTCGCCCGACGACGAATGGCTGATGTTCACGGGCGGCACCACGGGCAGGCCGAAGGGCGTCGTGGCGAGCCACCGGTGGCTGAGCGAGGTGGTCGGCGCCAACGCGGCGAAGATCCAGGGGCGGACCACGCTCGTGGCGCCGCCGCTGATGCACGGCACCGGGCTGTACCTGAGCCTCGGCTGCCTGACGAGCGGCGGCACGGTCGCCTACCTGCCGTCCCGTTCCTACGACCCCGGCGAGATGGCGCGCGAGATCGAGCGGCTGCGGGTGGCGGTGCTGGTGGTGGTCGGTGACGTGTTCGCCGGCCCCCTGGCCGACGCGCTCGACCGCGGCGACTACGACGTGAGCAGCCTGAAACGCGTGGTGAGCGCGGGTGTGACGTGGAGCGCGGCCGTCAAGGAGCGGTTGCTGCGGCACTGCGACGCCGAGCTGGAGGACGTGCTGGCCGCGTCGGAGGGCGGGCCGTTCGCCCGGTCGGTCACGGCACGCGGGCGGCGTGAGCGGTTCGAGCTGCTGCCGGGCTGCCGCGTGTTCGGCGACGACGACCGTGACGTCGAGCCCGGCTCGGGGCAGGTCGGCAGGCTCGCCGCGCCGACCCAGCCCGAGACCCGCTACCTCGACGACCCGGAGGCGAGCGCCGCGACGTTCCGCACGATCGACGGCGTCCGCTACGTCTTCTCGGGCGACCTGGTCACGGTGGAGGCGGACGGTTCGCTGACCCTCCTCGGCCGCGGCAGCCGCGTGATCAACACCGGTGGGGAGAAGGTGTTCGCCGAGGAGGTCGAGCAGGTGATCGCCGCCCACCCCGCCGTGGCGGACGTGATCGTGACCGGCGTGCCGGACCCGAGGTGGGGGCAGCGGATCGTCGCCGTCGTCGCACCGCGGGGAGAGCTGACGGCGGAGCAGGTCACCGACCACGTGGGGGCGGAACTGGCCGGGTACAAGCGCCCGCGCGAGGTGCTGTTCGTCCCGGAGATCCGGCGCAGCCCGGCGGGCAAGGCGGACCTGGCCTGGGTGCGGCGGCTCGTCACGGCGGCCCCGGTGTCCCAAGCGGGCTGAGCGGTCGTCAGTTGCCCGCCGCGAGCCCGGGCAAATCCAGCCGGTAGCCGAGCTGCCGGTGCTCCCCGATGCGCGGTCCGGCCGGCAGCTCCCTGCCGTCCTCGCGCCAGCCGTACTTGGCGTAGAAGGCGCGTGCCGTCACGTTGAAGTCCCACACCCACAGCCGTGCCGCGCGCACCCCGGCCGCCTGCCACAGGGCCACCGCTTCCGCGTGCAGCGCCGAGCCGACACCCTGCCGGAAGAACTCCGGGTGCACCTGGATCTGGTACAGCTGCGACGTGACCGCCGGATCGGGCTCGGGGTGGTAGCAAGGTCCGAGCACGAGGAACCCGATGACCTCCCCGTCCAGCCGCGCAACGCGGACTTGCCGGTCGAGAGCGCGGATGATCCCCCGGTACAGCTCGGAATCGCGCTCGTTCTGCTCCGCGAGGAGCTTCTCGGGCACGAAACCGCGGTAGTACGTGCTGCGAGCGGCGATGTGCACGGCGAGGATCTGTGCGGCGTCCGCCTCCCGGGCAGGTTCGACTCGCATCTCTGCCATGTAGCCAGGACGTTCCTTGATCACTCCGGTTGCTCCTCGGGCCGGTGCCGGTGTGCGCCGGCTGTGCTTCTAGTGTTCCGGGCGTGACGTCCCGGATCCCGAACTCGGCCGAGGAGGGACTGTCGCAGGCGGACAAACTCAGGAAATGGGTCGGTTCGGGAAAACCCGTTACGGCCAAAGGGGTGTTGAAGCCTGCGCAGTTGCCGTCGGCGGCAGCCGCGCTCGGCGTGCGGTTGCCGGCGAAGGTACGCACGGCGGCCGAGGTGCCCACGGTCCACTGGCCGTGGCTCGCCGCCGAAGCCGCCGGGCTGATCGAGATCGGCCCGGCCAAGGCGGTCGCGCGCGAGCCCGAGGGCGATCCCGCCGAACTGTGGCTGAAGGGGCTCGACGCCGTTCTGACCGCGGAGTCGCACGATCCGGAGCGCCGGGGCGCGCGCACGCTCTGCCGCGCCGTGCTCGCCGCCGCGGAAGGCGGGGACGTCGCAGAGATCCTGGCGGGCTACGAGGACGCGGCCGCCGCGTACAAGGCGTTCCGGCAGACCGGCGACCTGCCCGTCGAGGACGCGGTGGCGTTGCTGACCAGCTTCGGCGCGCTCGACGGCGGGCGGTTGACGGATCTGGGCCGGTGGGCGCGCGACCGGTTCGAGGCCCGCGCTCCCGAGTCCGTCACGCCTGAGCTGTCGGCGGGCGAACTGCTGACCCGGCTCGCCCCGCTGCCGGAGGACGAGACGTGGGAACTGGCGTTGCGCTGGTTCGGCGATCGCCGTCCGGTCTTCGGCGCGGCCCAGCTGCTGCACGCCGCGGACTTCGCCACCCCCGTCGAGCGGGTCGCGGCGGTGGACGTCGTCGCGGGCTTCGGCGCGGAGGTGCTGTCCGCCTGGCGCAGCGCCCTGCGGTACCGGAACCTGCGTGCCCACGCGATGGCCGCGCTGGCGAGCTGGGGTGAGGGCCGCGGCGTCGACGAGCTGCAGCGCCGCTGGCTCGTCACCGAATACGCCCTGGCCACGCGCGTCCGCCGCGGCCTCGAGAACGCCTTCCACTACGTCCGCGACAGCGGCGGCCTCGGCGTCCTCGCGGCCAGCGACCACCCCGACGCCGCCGGGCTGCACGACGCGCTGGTGAAGGCGAACTTCCGCGTCCGGGTGCACCAGCTCAAGGTCGAAGCGGGCACGGGGGAGTGGTGGCGGGTGCAGGTCCCGGCCGGCACCACCCTCGGCGCGCTGCACGAGGTCCTGCTGCCGCTGGCCGGGCACGACGGAACCGAGCTGCACGAGTTCACCGTCGACGGCGTGCGCTACGCCGACCCGCGCTCCGGCCTGCCCGGCCGCCGGGACGAGCACGAGCTGCGACTGTCCACAGTGTTCCCGCGCCGGGGCGGCGAGCTGCACTACGCCTACGACCTCGCCGGCCCGTGGACCTACCGGATCACCTGCGAGAAGGTGCTCGATCCCGACCCGGCGTGCACCTACCCCCTGGTCGTCGCCGACGGCGTGACGCGGTAGTTCGTCACGGACTCGGTCAGCGCGCGCAACGTCGTGCGCAGCTCGGCCAGCCCGGCGTCGTCGAGGCCCATCGCCTCACCGATCGTCGTCGGCAGCGGGATCGCCTTCTCCTTCAGCGCCGCGCCCTCGCCGGTCAGCGTGATGCTCACCGAGCGCTCGTCGTCACTGCGCCGTTCGCGCCGCACGAGCCCGAGCTTCTCCAGGCGCTTGAGCAGCGGCGACAGCGTGCCCGAGTCGAGGCTCAGCGCCCGGCCCAGCTCCTTGACCTGGCAGCTGTCGTGCTCCCACAGCACCAGCATCACGAGGTACTGCGGGTACGTCAGGTTCAGCTCGTCCAGCAGCGGCCGGTACAGGTTCGTCACGGCGCGGGACGCCGCGTAGAGCGCGAAGCAGACCTGATCGTCGAGCCGGGGTGCTTCTCCGGACATCTCGGTCACCTCCTGGCACCCATGGTGCCCGCACCTGGTCATGCGGGCAATTCAAGTGCTCTACATCTCATTGTGTCCAACTAAGTTGTGCACAACTGAATGGCGCGCTACCTTCATGTCATCCGGTTCGACCGACGCAAGGAGAAGGACATGACCGCGAACCCCCGGAACCTCGCTCTGGAACCCGCCGCGCAGGCGTTCGCCGAGGCCACCGCCAACCCGCCGTACCTGTACGACCTCGGCCCGGCCGAAGGCCGCAAGGCGGTGGACGAGGTGCAGTCGGGCGAGATCGCCAAGCCCGAGGTCGACATCGAGGACACGACCGTCGCCGACGTGCCGGTGCGCATCCTGCGGCCGAAGGGCGCGACGGGCGCGCTGCCGGTGGTCGTCTACATCCACGGCGCGGGCTGGGTGTTCGGCAACGAGCACACCCACGACCGCCTGGTGCGCGAACTCGCCGTCGGCACCGGTGCCGCCGTCGTCTTCCCGAAGTACAGCCTCTCGCCCGAGGCCCGCTACCCCGTCGCGATCGAGCAGAACTACGCCGTCGCGAAGTGGGTCGCCGAGCACGGCGCCGAGAAGGACCTCGACGCGAGCCGCATCGCGATCGCCGGTGACTCGGTCGGCGGGAACATGACCGCCGCCGTCACGCTGATGGCCAAGGAGCGCGGTGGCCCGTCGTTCCGGCAGCAGGTGCTGTTCTACCCGGTCACCGACGCGAACTTCGACACCGGCTCGTACGAGCAGTTCGCCGACGGGTACTTCCTGTCCCGCACCGGGATGAAGTGGTTCTGGGACCAGTACACGACCGACGAGAAGCAGCGCGCCGAGATCACCGCTTCACCGCTGCGGGCGAGTGTCGAGCAGCTCGCGGGCCTGCCGCCGGCACTCGTGATCACCGGCGAGGCGGACGTGCTGCGCGACGAAGGCGAGGCGTACGCAGCGAAGCTGCGCCAGGCCGGTGTCCCCGTGACGGCCGTGCGCTACCAGGGCGTCATCCACGACTTCGTGATGCTGAACGCCCTGCGCGAGACCCCTGCCGCCGGTGCGGCGATCGCTCAGGCTGTCGCGTTCCTCAAGGCCGCGCTCACCGCGTGAGCCTGCCCAGCACGAACTCCCCGAGGCCGTCCACGTCGGTGTCCACCGCCACCTGGACGGCACTCGGGGCGACGGCACCCTCACCCTCGCCGCGCATGCCGGCCCGCCGGCGGTCGACGAGGGTGGTGCCGCGTCCGGGGCCGAACGTGCAGTCCACGTCGACCGGGTAGGACTCGGTGCGCAGGATGCCGGGGCTGATCGCCTCGGCGACGGCGACGGCGTCGTGCAGCACGATCCCGTCCCAGCCGAGCGAGCGCCGGTAGGACGCCAGGTAGTCGGGGGTGAGCGCTTCCAGTGCGGCGCCGATCCGGCCACCGGCCGCGAGTTTCCCCAGCCAGGCGGTGGAAACGGCGCAGCGGTGCGTCAGGTCGAGCGGCACCATGACACACGGCACGTCCTCCTCGACGAGCACGCGCCGGGCCGCTTCGGGGTCGCTCCAGATGTTGAACTCGGCGGTCGCCGTGCTGTTGCCGCGGCCGACGCCGCCGCCCATCAGCACGATCCGGCCGATCTTCTCCTTGACGTGCGGGTGCGCCGCCAGGAGCAGCGCGATGTTGGTGAGCGGCCCGATCGGCGCGATGGTCACCGGCTCGTCGGCCGCTTCCAGCAGCGACACCAGCAGCTTGACGGCGCCGCCCGGCTCGGGTCCGCGCTCGGGCTCGGGCAGCGCGGCGGAGCGGCCGGACAGCCCGTCCTCGCCGTGCACGTGCCCGGCCCGGGCGGGCTGCGGGTGCACCAGCGGGCGCGCGGCCCCGGCGGCGACGGGAACGTCGGGGCGGCCGCAGAGTTGCAGTACGCGCAGGGCGTTGCGCGTGGTGGCTTCGAGCGAGACGTTGCCGAACACCGTCGTCACCCCGAGCAGGTCCACGTCGTCGCTGAGCGCGGCGAGCGCGATCGCGAAGGCGTCGTCCACGCCGGGGTCCGTGTCGATGATCAGCCGTGTGCCCATGGCCAGCCCCTTCCCCGCCGCCGCCCTTGAGGGAGGCAGTTACCCTTCCAACCTATGACATCCATGTGGGGATCGCCGGTGCTGTCGAGGGTGGGTGCGTGGCGCCGGGCGCGGAAGGACCCGCGGCAGGCGAAGTTCCTGACCGCCGATTCGCTGCGCTGGCTCCTCCGGAACCGGGCGTACACCCCGTGGTACCTGGTCCGGTACTGGCGGCTGCTGAAGTTCCGGCTCGCGAACCCGCACATCATCCTGCGGGGCATGGTGTTCCTGGGCAAGAACGTCGAGATCCACTGCCGTCCCGGTTACGGCAGGCTGGAGATCGGGCGCTGGGTGCACATCGGTGACGGCAACGCCATCCGTTGTCACGAGGGTTCGCTGCGCATCGGCGACAAGGCCGTGTTCGGGCGGCAGAACGTCGTCAACGGCTACCTCGACATCGAACTCGGTGCGGCGACGCTGGTCGCGGACTGGGTCTACATCTGCGACTTCGACCACGTGACGAGCGACATCACCCTGCCGATCAAGGACCAGGGCATCGTGAAGTCGCCCGTGCGCATCGGGCCGGACACGTGGATCGGCACGAAGGTCTCGGTCCTGCGCGGCACGCGCGTCGGGCGCGGCTGCGTGCTCGGCGCACACGCCGTGGTGCGCGGGGACATCCCGGACTACGCCATCGCGGTCGGCTCCCCGGCCCGCGTCGTGCGCGACCGCCGAGCCGACTACGAAGCCGACGCGGCCCGCCGCGAGGCGATCAAGGACATGGCCCGCAAGGCGGACAAGGCACTGCAGAAGACGTTGGAACAGGGCTAGTGCCCGGCGTCGCGGAGCTGTACCGCCGCTTCGCCGAGCACGAGACGGCGGGCCGGTCGCAGGTGTACACCGAGATCTGCACGCGCATCGCCGAAGACGCGGAAGTGCTGGCGTTCCTGGAGGAGCTGCCGCAGGCGAAGCGGCAGCCGAACCTGTTCCTGGCGGCGGTGCAGTACCTGTGTGGTCCGACGCGGGATTGGGCGTCGTTCCGGGAGTCCTTCGCCGAGCGCCGTGGTGACATCCGCGAAGTGATCGTCAGCCGTTCGACGCAGACCAACGAACCCGCGCGGTGCGCGACGCTGCTGCCCGCGCTCGCGGCTCTGCCGCAGCCACTCGCGTTGCTGGAGGTGGGCGCGTCGGCGGGGCTGTGCCTGCAGCCCGATCGGTACGGCTACGACTACGGCCGCGTGTCCCTGCCCGGCGAGCCGGTGCTTCCCTGTCGGGCGAACGACGCCACGCCGCTGCCGTCGCGTGTGCCCGAGGTGGTCTGGCGGGCCGGACTCGACCTCAACCCGCTCGACGTGCGTGATCCTGCCGAATGCGCGTGGCTGGAGGCGTTGATCTGGCCGGGGGAGGAGGAGCGCCTGCCCCGGCTGCGGGCCGCGCTGGAGGTCGCCCGCCGCGATCCGCCGCCGGTGCATCGCGGGGACCTGCGAACGGACTTCACCGCGCTCGCGGCGCAGGCCCCACCGGAGGCGACGCTCGTCGTGTTCCACACCGCCGTGCTGGCCTACGTCCGGGACCCCGGCGAACGCACCGCCTTCGCCGACGCGGTCCGCGCCACGGGCGCGATCTGGCTGGCGAACGAGAACGCGGCCGTGATTCCCGGCTGTGAGGCCTCTGCTGTGCCCGGCACGTTCACCCTGGCCCGGGACGCCCAGGCCATCGCCCGCACCGACCCACACGGTTCGTGGGTCGAGTGGCTACCGGCGTGATTTCCTGTGCTGCTTCGCTGCTACGACGGCACTCCGCCCGGGCGGCGCCGCGGGCAGTCGAGCCGTGCCCCGGCTCGCGGTCGCTTCCCCGCGCTGCTTCCCCGCTGCGCGATCCGGGCCAGCGCCTCCGCCCAGGCGGCTTCCGGTGCGGGCGGCTGCGCGACCCGCGCCGCCGCGTCGCGGGTGGCCGAGCCGTGTCTGGCTCGCGGTCGCTTGTCGCCCGGTTGTGCCGCTGTCCCCGCGCCGCTTCCCCGCTGCGCGATCCGGGCCAGCGCCTCCGCCCAGGCGGCTTCGGGCGTGGGCAGCTGCGTGATCCGTGCCGCCGCGTCGCGGGCGAGCCGTGCCCTGGCTCGCGGTCGCTTCCCCGCTGCGCGATCCGGGCCAGCACCTCCGCCCAGGCGGCTTCGGGCGCGGGTAGCTGCGTGATCCGTGCCGCCGCGTCGCGGGCGAGCCGTGCCCCGGCTCGCGCCGCTTCACCCCTGCGCGAGCCGCGCCAGCACCTCCGCCCAGGCGGCTTCCGGCGCGGGCAGCTGCGCGATCCGCGCCGCCGCCTCGCGGGCAGTCGCGCCGTACTCCGGCTCGCCGAGAACCGTCGCCACCGCGTCCGCCAGCCGGTCCTCCGCCTGCCGCGGGTCCACGACCGCCGCCGCGCCCAGCGACGCCGCTCGCTCGGCGAGCAACGGCTGGTCGGCCACCATGGGCAGCGTCACCATCGGGATGCCGTGCCCCAGCGCCGCGATGAGGGTGCCCGCGCCGCCGGTCGTGATCACCACGTCCGTGCCTTCGAGCAGGTCCGCCAGCGGGGTGAACCCGACGAACCGGACGGCGTCCGGCGCGTCCGGGACCGGATCGGCGGTGACGACGACCTCGACGTCCAAAGCGGACAGTGAAGCCAGCAGCCTGCCCGTGACCACCGACATGTCCCCCGTCGTGCCGAGGGTGAACAGCACCCGCCGCCGCTCGCCCCGCGCCAGTGGTGCGGGCGCGCTGCCCGGCGGCCGGTAGGGCAGCGGCCGCACCGGAACCAGGTCGGCGGGCGGGCGGTAGCCGTCGAACTGCAGGAACGACGGCCACAGGTCCAGCAACGCGCTCCGCGGCGACACGCGCAGGCCCCTCGCCTCCGCCTGCCGCCGCACCTCCTCCTCGAACAGCCGGGCCAGCGGCTCGGGGAACGCGGCCGAGATGCTGTGCGCCACCCACGGCACCCCCAGCGCCGCGGCGACGAGCGGGGCGACCAGGTCGGCCACCTCGGCGACGACCAGTTCCGGCTGGAACGCCTTCGCCGCCGCCAGCGCCGCGTCGAACGTCAGCCCGATGCGCACGTCGCCGAAGAAGGCCGTCACCGCCGGCAGGTCTTCCGCGCGCCGGGGATCGCGGGACCCCGGCCGTCGCGCCTGCTCGGCGAACAGCTCCGGCATCTCCGGCCCCGCGGGCAGGAACCGCAGCTCCCCGACCACCTCACGCAGCGAGGCGCCGGTCGACACGGCGACCTCGTCGCCCGCGGCACGGGCGGCGCCCGCGGTGGGCAGCAACGGCAGCACGTGCCCGTGCGTGGGCATGCTGCTGAACAGGACGCGCATGCCGCCGACGGTAGCCACGCCCGCGGCGGTCGAGCGGGGACGTTGCCCGGTCAGCTCTTCGGTACGGCCGGATGGGGCACGAATGTTCTCGTCCCGCCGTGGGACCGCAGGCTGACGGTAGCCGCGCCCACGCCGGTCACACCGAGAGGTTGCCCGGTCAGCTCTTCGGCACGGCCGGATGGGGCACGAATGTTCTCGTCCCGCCGTGGGACCGCAGCCTGACGGTAGCCGCGCCCCGCCGGTCACACCGAGGCGTTGCCCGGTCAGCTCTTCGGCACGGCCGGATGGGGCACGAATGTTCTCGTCCCGCCGTGGGACCGCAGCCTGACGGTAGCCGCGCCCCCGCCGGTCACACCGAGACATTGCCCGGTCAGCTCTTCGGCACGGCCGGATAGGGCACGAAGGTGCTCGTCCCGCCGTGGGCTGCTGACCGGTCGTGGGACCGCGGACTGACGGTAGCCACGCCCCCGCCGGTCACACCGAGACATTGCCCGGTCAGCTCTTCGGCACGGCCGGATAGGGCACGAAGGTGCTCGTGTTCTCATCCACCGTCAACTGCTTGCCGATCGTGGGGAACGCGCGCTGCGGGCAGGCCGGCCGGTCGCACACCTTGCAGCCCATGCCGATCGGGGTCGCGGCGGCGCGGTCGTCCAGGTCGAGGCCCGTCGAGTACACCAGCCGCCGCGCGTGCCGCAGTTCGCAGCCGAGGCCGACGCTGAACATCTTGCCCGGGCTGCCGTAGCCGCCGATGTTGCGGGCGACCGTGCGCGCGATCCAGAAGTAGCTCTTGCCGTCGGGCAGGGTCGCGATCTGCGTGATGATCTTGCCCGGCTGCGTGAAAGCCTCGTAGATGTTCCACAGTGGACACGCCCCGCCCACGCGCGAGAAGTGGAAACCCGCCGCCGACTGGCGCTTCGACATGTTCCCCGCCCGGTCCACCCGGACGAACGAGAACGGCACCCCGCGCATCTTCGGCCGCTGCATCGTCGACAACCGGTGGCAGACCGTCTCGAAGCCGACCCCGAAGTGGTCGCACAGGCGCTCGATGTCGTACCGGAACCGCTCGGCCTGCGACAGGAACGGCCCGTACGGCAGGATCAGCGCGCCCGCGAAGTAGTTCGCCAGCCCCACCCTCGCCAGTGACCGCGCGGCCGGCCCGGAGAACGCCCACGAGTCGGCCAGTTCGGTGATCAGGTCGTCGTACTCCAGCAGCGCGATCTGCGAGGCCATCCGGAACGACCGCTGCCCGATGCGCAGGCTCGGCGCGAGCCGCAGCACGCGGGCGACCGGTTCGTACCGGTGCTGCTGGCCGCGGGCCTCGTCGATGCCCTCGGTCGTCACCTGGACGCCGTAGTGCCCGGTCAGCCGGTCCTGCAACGTCCGGTGCACGCTGCCGGGCCGCAGGTCCATCGCGACGGCCATCTTCTCGGCGCGTTCGTCCAGCTCGGCGACGTAGTTCTCGCGCTCGTAGAAGAAGTCGCGCACCTCCTCGTGCGGCAGGGGGGCGGCGGCGCTGCCGTGCAGGCCCATGCCGTTCTCCGTGACCAGCGCGGCCGTCGTCTCGACGGCGTTGCGGTAGCTGCGGTGCAGCTTGACCAGGGCCTGCGCGACGGCGGGCAGGTTGGTCGCCAGCTCGTTCAGCTCGCTGGTCGTCGCCTCGACGCCGACGGCCTCGTCGAGGAGGGCTTCGCGGACGTCCGCGACCAGCCGCGCGGTGTCGTTGTTGGCGAAGAACTCGGTGTCGACGCCGAACGCCTCGGTGATGCGGAGGAGCACTGGAACGGTCAAGGGACGGGCGTTGTGCTCGATCTGGTTGAGGTAGCTGGGGCTGATTTCCAGCAGACGGGCGGCGTCCGCCTGGCTCATCGAGCGGCTCTCGCGCAGGTGCCGCAGTTTCGCGCCGGCGAAAGTCTTGTCCATTCCGGGCCTCCCGGTCGGAGATCTTCCGTGCCTGACCGATCAAGAAACCGGTTCAGTCACGAAACTTTCTGGTGGCTGCGAACACAGCGTTCGCAACCTTCACAACATGCTACGGAAAATTCGCAGAAATTGGCAAATTGGAGCGCTGGCGCTGTTTCAGCAGGTCATGTCATCGTCAATGGCATCAGCGAGTCATCGCAAAGTTTGCAAGGGTGGAGACATCTCATGACACAGAACTTCGAGCAGGCGGCCGCCGAGCTGGCCAAGCAGTGGGAGACCGACCCCCGGTGGAAGGGTGTCAAGCGGTCCTACAGCGCGGCCGACGTGATCAAGCTGCGTGGCAGCGTGGTCGAGGAGCACACGCTGGCCCGCCGCGGCGCGGAGAAGCTGTGGGAGCTCCTGCAGACCGAGGACTACGTCCACGCGCTGGGCGCGCTGACCGGTAACCAGGCCGTCCAGCAGGTCCGCGCGGGCCTCAAGGCCATCTACCTGTCGGGCTGGCAGGTCGCGGCCGACGCCAACCTGGCGGGCCAGACCTACCCGGACCAGAGCCTGTACCCGGCGAACTCGGTCCCGGCCGTCGTGCGGCGCATCAACAACGCGCTGGGCCGTGCGGACCAGATCAACTGGGCCGAGGGCAACACGGACATCGACTGGTACGCCCCGATCGTCGCCGACGCCGAGGCCGGCTTCGGTGGCCCGCTCAACGCGTTCGAGCTGATGAAGGGCATGATCGCGGCCGGTGCCGCGGGCGTGCACTGGGAGGACCAGCTGGCGTCCGAGAAGAAGTGCGGTCACCTCGGCGGCAAGGTCCTCATCCCGACCAAGCAGCACGAGCGCACCCTCAACGCCGCCCGCCTCGCCGCGGACGTGCTGAACGTGCCGACCCTGGTCGTCGCCCGCACCGACGCGCAGGCCGCGACGCTGATCACCAGCGACGTGGACGAGCGCGACCAGAAGTACATCACCGGCGAGCGCACCTCCGAGGGCTTCTACAAGGTGCGCAACGGGATCGAGCCGTGCATCGACCGCGGTCTGGCCTACGCCGAGTACGCCGACCTGCTGTGGATGGAAACGTCCACTCCGGACCTCGAGGTCGCCCGCAAGTACGCGGAGGCCATCAAGGCCAAGTACCCGGACCAGATGCTGGCGTACAACTGCTCGCCGTCGTTCAACTGGCGCAAGCACCTGGACGACGCGACGATCGCGAAGTTCCAGCGCGAGCTCGGCCACATGGGCTACAAGTTCCAGTTCATCACGCTGGCCGGCTTCCACGCACTGAACTACTCGATGTTCGACCTGGCGCACGGCTACGCCCGCGAGGGCATGACCGCCTACGTCGACCTGCAGGAGCGTGAGTTCGCGGCCGAGGAGCGGGGCTACACCGCCACGAAGCACCAGCGCGAGGTCGGCACCGGCTGGTTCGACCAGGTGTCCACCGCCCTGAACCCGGAGAGCTCGACCACCGCGCTCACCGGCTCCACCGAGGAAGCCCAGTTCCACTGACCGGTTGAGGGGGGCCGGTGCGCCGCACCGGCCCCTTTCCCGTTCGCGCCGAAGAGCCGAAGAGAGGTTGTCATGTCTGCACGCTTCACGTCCCGGATCGAAGTCGCCGGTCCCCGCGGGGAAAGGTTCGACGAAATCCTCACCCCGGCCGCGGTGGACTTCATCGCGAAGCTGGACAACGCCTTCGCCGGCCGCCGGCGCGAACTGCTCGACGAGCGGCGCCGCCGCTGCGAGGAACTCGCCGCGGGGGAGCGCACGCTGGACTTCCTGCCCGAGACGCGCTGGATCCGCAACGACCCGTCGTGGCAGGTCGCGCAGCCCGCGCCGGGGCTGGAGGACCGCCGCGTCGAGATCACCGGCCCGACCGACCGCAAGATGACGGTGAACGCGCTGAACTCGGACGCGAAGGTGTGGCTCGCGGACTTCGAGGACGCCACCTCGCCGACGTGGGCCAACATCATCGGCGGCCAGCTGAACCTCTACGACGCGATCCGCCGCAACATCGACTTCGAGTCGAACGGCAAGCAGTACCGCATCGGCGACAACCCGGCCACGATCGTCGCGCGGCCGCGGGGCTGGCACCTGGTGGAGAAGCACATCCGCATCGACGGGCGGCCGGTTTCGGCGAGCCTGGTGGACTTCGGGCTGTACTTCTTCCACAACGCGCGCCAGCTGATCGCGCGGGGCAGCGGGCCGTACTTCTACCTGCCGAAGCTGGAGAGCCACCTGGAGGCCCGGCTGTGGAACGACGTGTTCCGCATGGCGCAGGACGAACTGGGCATCCCGCAGGGGACGATCCGCGCGACCGTCCTGATCGAGACGATCCCCGCCGCGTTCGAGATGGAGGAGATCCTCTACGAGCTGCGTGAGCACGCGGCCGGGCTGAACGCCGGGCGCTGGGACTACATCTTCTCGATCATCAAGAACTTCGCCGACGCCGGTGCGGACTTCGTGCTGCCGGACCGCGCGGAGGTCACGATGACCGTGCCGTTCATGCGGGCCTACACCGAGCTGTTGGTCAGCACGTGCCACAAGCGCGGTGCGTACGCGATCGGCGGGATGGCGGCGTTCATCCCGAGCAAGGACCCCGAGGCCAACGCCGTCGCCTTCGAGAAGGTCCGGCAGGACAAGGAACGCGAGGCGAACGACGGCTTCGACGGTTCGTGGGTCGCGCACCCCGGGCTGGTCCCGGTGTGCGACGAGGTGTTCACCGAGACGCTCGGCGGCTGGCCGAACCAGCTGGGCCGCCTGCGGGACGACGTGTCGGTGACGGCCACCGATCTGCTCAACGTGGCCAGCGCGGGCGGCGACGTCACCGAGGAGGGTGTCCGGAGCAACATCAACGTCGCGCTGCGCTACGTCGACTCGTGGCTGCGTGGCACCGGTGCGGCGGCGATCTTCAACCTCATGGAGGACGCCGCGACGGCCGAGATCGCCCGGTGCCAGGTGTGGCAGTGGGTCCGCAACGGCACGAAGCTGGGCGACGGCACGGCGATCACGCCGGAGCTGGTGCGGCAGTGGCTGGACGAGGAGCTGGCGTCGGTCCGCGCCGAGCTGGGCGACAGCAGGCTGGACGACGCCCGGGAGATCTTCGAGGAGACCGCCCTCGGCGAGAAGCTGCCGAGCTTCTTCACGACGTGCGCGTACGCCCGGTACCTGACGGACGTGCGGTGAAGCGCTTTCCGCCCGAGGGGCTGGTGAGCTGGTCGCCCTCCTTACCTCCTGACGGGGAGGGCGACGTGCGCTGATCTCTGGCCGGACAGCGCGCGGGAAGACCCGGTGGGAAGTCCCCAACCTTCCTGCCGGGTTCTTTTCGCACTAGCGAGGAGAACGCGCGTTCTCTAGGCTGGCCGACATGAGCCGACCCCCGTTCCCGCCGTTCGACGAGACCACCGCCGCCCAGAAGGTCCAGGCCGCCGAAGACGCCTGGAACACGCGAGACCCGGGGAAGGTCGCGCTGGCGTATACGGAGGATTCCGTGTGGCGCAACAGGGACCGGTACATCGTCGGCCGAGAGGCGATCGTGCGTTTTCTGACGGAGAAGTGGGAGCGTGAGCTGGATTACGCGCTGCGCAAGGAACTCTGGGCGTTCGGGGGCAACCGCATCGCGGTCCGCTTCCAGTACGAGAGCCACGACGCGGCGGGGCAGTGGTACCGCAGCTACGGCAACGAACTGTGGGAGTTCACGGAGGACGGCCTGATGCGCCGCCGCGAGGCGAGCATCAACGACGTCCCGATCACGGAAGCGGAGCGGCGCATCTTCGGCTCCCGGCCGGAGGAGGAGCGTGGGGTGGGGTTTCCGGTTTTCTGAGTTCGACGGCACTGGGGTCCACCGGGCGCTGGGCGCCCTGCTCCGGGGCCCACCCCCGCCCCGATCCTTGAGTGTTCACGGCCGCTCGGGGCGCGTAAAGGGCGCCTTCGGCGTCGCTGCGCGATGGGCTTCGCCCACCCTTGACACGCCGGAGCGGCCGTAAGTGCGGCTGGGGATCGGGGCGGGGGTGGGTGTGGGCGTTGGCCCCTGCTCGCTTCCCGTTGCAGGGTCACTGTTCGGGGCTCGCCTTCACGCGAAGGCGTTCCCCGTCGGGATCTTCGGGCGCGGGAGTTCGCCGTGGTCACCGGCCTTCGCGCGGCGGTAGACCGCCGCCGTGGCTTCCGCGATCCTCGCCCAGTCGAAATCCTCCGCGAGGCGGGCGCGTGCGGTCCTGGCACGGCGCTTCGCCGCCTTGCGGTCCCGCAGCACGGAATCCACCGCCGAGCGGATCGCCGCGCTGTCGCCCGGTTCGAAGGCCAGGCCGGTGATCCCGTCGATCACCACCTCGCCCAGGCCACCGGCCGTCGAGGCGATCAACGGCGCCTCCGCGGCCGCCGCTTCCAGCGCCACGATCCCGAACGGCTCGTACCGGCTCGGCAGCACCACCGCGTCCGCCGCCGCGAGTGCCGCCCGCAGTTCCCGGTCCGGCAGGTGCCCCGCGAAGTGCACCGCCCGCCGCACGCGCAGTTTCCGCGCCTGTGCGACCAGTTCGTCCAGGTGGCGCCCCCGCCCGGCCACCACCAACCGCGTCCCCGGGTGGTCGCGGCGGATGGCGGGCAGCGCGGCGAGCAGGTCCTGCACGCCTTTTTCCCACTCCAACCGTCCGAAGTAGAGCAACAACGGATCGCCGCCGGGCGCGTACTCGGCGCGGGCCTTCGAGACCTCCGCGGCGGGCACGCGCCAGCCGCGTTCCTCGATCCCGTTGTGGATCACCGTGATGTCGTCTGCAGGCACGTCGAACAGCCCCGCCACCTCGGCGCGCATCGCCTGCGAGCACGTGATCAGCGCATCGGACCGGTTCGCCAGCCACCACTCCGCCGAGTGCACCTGCTGGTTGAGCGGGTACGACAACCAGCCCGAATGCCGCCCGGCCTCCGTCGCGTGGATGGTGCCGACCAGCGGTTTGCCGGACGTCTCCGCGAGCGTGATCGCCGGGTGCGCCACCAGCCAGTCGTGGGCGTGCACGACGTCCGGCTGCCACGTCCGCAGCAACGCCAGGCCGTGCCGCACCATGGCGTGGCCCATCGCGAGCGTCCACGCGATTAGGTCCTGCTCGAACGTCACGTGCATCGGGTCCTCAGCGACGCGGATGACGCGCACGCCGTCGACCACGCGATCGGTGGTCGGGTGCGTCTGCGCGTCGGTCCCCGCCACGTGGCGGCACAGCACCACGACCTCGTGCCCGTCCTTGGCGAGGTGCCTCGCCAGCGCGTGCACGTGACGCGCGAGCCCGCCGACGACGACCGGCGGGTACTCCCAGGACAACATCAGCACGCGCATGAGGCGAGGTTACTCGCGAGTCAACAACCGCGCGTCGAGGTGCCCGAAGACGCGGTCTTCCAGCGGCAACGGGCCCCGGCCCGCCACGAGCGCGTCGAAGCGGTCCGTGTGCACGCGGGCCCGGCGCCGGGCGTAGTCGGCCGCCGAGTCCTTCGTCACCATGAACGCCCAGTCGCTCGACAGCGCCAGCATCGCTTCGCCGACGGCCAGGTCCAGCACCGGGTCCCGCACGGCCCCGGGCCGCAGCGCCAGCATCCGCCGCTGCAGCGCCGCGTTCGCCTCGACCATGTCCGCGACCTGCTCGCCGTCCCACACGCGCCAGTCCTTGCCCGAGCCCCACGACGACGCCGGCAGGTCCACGGGACCCCGCACGTGCCCGGCTTCGACCGCGCCACGCAACGTCGTCACCCGCACCCCGGCCTCCGGCAGCGCCCGCAGGACCCCTTCGAGCCACGCGGGGCCCTCGTGCCACCAGTGCCCGAACAACTCCGTGTCGTACGCGGCGACGACCAGCGCCTCCCGCCCGTCACGCTCCCGCAGCTGCCGCAACCTCGTCACGACGGTGTCCACGAAGTCCTTCACGTGCTGCCGCACCGCGTCCGCCGCCAGCGCCGGGTCGTAGGGCGCCTTGTGCTCCGGCGCGACGTGGTGGCCGGTCACCCGCGACGGCTTGACCCCGACCTCGTGCGCCCACGTGTGGAAATCGCGGTAGTGCGCGTGCCCGGGGTAGCCCGACTTCGGCGACCACACCCGGTACGTGACCTCGAGGTCCCGCCCGAAGCACACCACGTCTGACGAGCCGACCGTGCGTGCCCCCGCGGTGTCCCCGCGCAGCGACGGTCCGTCCACGAGAAAGCGCTTCACGCCCGCGGCGGCGTACCCGTCCTCCATGCCCGGCGCGTAACCGCACTCCGGCGCCCAGATGCCCTCGGGCCGGTGCCCGATCCGCAGCCGCGTGTCGTCCAGCCCGGACCGCAGTGCGAACGAGCGGATCCGTTCGTGCAGCAGCGGCTGGAACGGGTGCGTGAGCGGCCCACCGAGCAGCTCGATCGTCGAACTGTCCACAAGGGACCGCAGGATCGGGGAGAACCCGTGCCGCCACCGGGTTTCCAGCTCCTCGGTGGCGTGCACCGCGGCCCGGTGCTCGGCCGCGCCCAGCTCCCGCAGCAGCGGGTCGTCGCGCCACAGCGTGCTCGCCTGGAGCGCGCGCAGCTGCCAGTGGCCGAGCCACTCGTGGAAGGTCCGCAGGCTGTACGGGTCGTCGAGCTGCGCGGCGAGGACCGGCGTGACGCCGAGCGTGAGCACGTCGCGCCTGCCCTCGTCGGCGAACCGGCGCAGCAGGTCCACCACCGGCAGGTACGAATGCGCCCACGCCTGGTACAGCCACTCCTCGCCGACGGGCCAGGACCCGTGGTGCGGCAGCCACGGCAGGTGGCTGTGCAGGACGAGGCAGAACGTGCCCTCGGTGGTCACGGGCGCACCGCCACGGCGATCAGGTCGAGGCTTTCGTCCAGGCGCTCGGCGGAGATCTCGAACCCAGTGGCCTCGATGGCCGCGATGTCGGCGAGCAGCTCCTCAGGCCACTCGGCCTGCCCCGGCAGCTGCCCCATGACGACGTCGAGCTGCGCGTCGATGATCGACCCGCCGTACCGCTCGTCCAGCGCACGCACGGCGGGACCGTGGTGCAGCCCCCGCAGCGACTCGACCTCGAACCCGGCGTCACGCAGCAGCGCGTCCAGTTCGGACGGTGCGAGTTCCCTGGTGTGGTACGGGTTGAGCGGGGTGTCGCTGTCGGGCGTGAACGTCAGGCGGTTCGGCGTGGTCATTAGCAGCCGCCCGCCCGGCCGCAGCACCCGGCGGCACTCGGCGAGGAATCCCGCCTGGTCCCACAGGTGCTCGATCACCTGGAAGTTCGCGACGACGTCCACAGTGGACGCACCGAGCGGCAGGTACGCGAGATTTCCCCGCACTGTCCCCAGCTGTGGATAACGCCGGGCGACGTGCGTGACGGTCGGCTCGTCGTAGTCGAGCGCCACCACACGGGCGGCCCGCTCGGCGATCAACGCCGCGCCGTACCCCTCACCGCACCCGGCTTCGAGGACGGTCGCGCCCGCGCAGAGCGGCAGGAGCGCGAGGTAGGCGGCTTCGTGGCGGCGGAACCAGTAGTTCTCGCTCGGGACGCCGGGTACCGTGCGCTCGCCCGTCAGGTGCAACGCAGTGCTCCTGCCTGCGACTTCGACGTCCACTCGGCCTCCCGTCCGCTGTGCCCGGTTCCCCCTACGCTAGCGTCCGGCGTTTCCCGATCTTCATCCGATCCGGCGACGTTCGGGAACCGGTGGGCGGATATGCGCGACCCTCTATGCGTTGGTTCCACCGACGACGGGAGAACGATCATGGCGCACGAAGAAGAGGTCCCGGCCCCCGGCTGCTGCGGCAACAGCTGCGGCAAGTGCACCGGCCCGGGCTGCGGCTGCTGCTCCAACTGCGGTTAGGGCCACTTCCGCAGGACCACGCACCACGAGGAGTCGTCGACGCGGAACTCGGGGACCGGGTTGCCCGCCCTCGCCATGGCGGACCGGATGCGCCAGATGCCGCGGCCGAAGCGGTTGACGTATCCGAGCGCCTTCATCGCCCTGGCGAGCCCCGGGTTCCGGTAGTCCTGGACGCGGTCGAAGTTGTCCACCCGCACCTGGCCGTACGGGCCGCCCGGGTTGGTCACCTCGATCCGGTCCTCGAACCACGCGATGCGCACGGGCGCGTGGGAGCGCTCGTAGTCCCGGTGCATGACGGCGTTCATGCACGTCTCACGCAGGGCCTCGGGCGGGTAGTCGGGCAGGGCGTCTTCCCGGAAGAGGCCCTCGCCCTCCTTCAGCTTCGTCCGCAGGTTCGCGCCCACCAGGGCGCTGAGCCGCGTCGCGGTGTGGACCAGGTTGCCGCGGATCTCGTGCTGGTCGACGACGGGCGCGTCGAGGTCCAGGCCCTGGTACCGGATGAACTGCACGTACGCGCCCGGCACGTGGGCGCCCGGATCAGCGCCCACGGCGAGCACGCCCAGGTTCGTGGGCGCGCCGCCGGGCGTCGTGAGGCGCAGCCGCGCCAGTTCCGCCTCGACCGGCCGCGGCGTCTCCTCCGGTGACTCGAACGCGGGCAGGTAGGTGGAGCTGAACAGCCGCAGGTCGAGGTCGTCCACCCGCGCCGTCTGCGCCGGCCTGGCGTCGAACGGGGCGGCCGCGAACCGCCTGATCTCCGCGACGAGCCGTTGCTCGTCGTCGGCCGCTTCACGTGTGGTCGTCGTCCCCGTCAGCACCCGCGGCTCCCTCGGCTCGTCCGGACGGGGGTGACCCTATCGGGTGATAACGGCCGAGTGTTACAGCTTCACGGGAAGTTATCGATCAGTGTCCGCGACGGCGGTTCGCCAGCTGCCTGCGCACCTTCTCCACCGCGTCCTTGGCCTGCTGGCGGCGGCGCGGGTCGTTGGCGAACTGCTTCGCCTGCTGGATCGCGCGACGGCCCTGCGGGCTGTTGGCGAGCCGGGCGATGCGGTTGAACAGCGAGGCCACGGTTCCTCCCGTATGTCGGTTTCCGCTACCGCTCCAACGGCGGCGGCACAGGGGGAGTTCCCCAGGTCAAACCGGAGAAACCGTCACACTCATCGCACCGGGCCCGACATGGGAGCCGACGACCACGCTCGCCTCGACGATCGAGAGGTCGCGCAGGTTCGGGATGCGCTGCCGCAGCTGGCCCACCATCGCCAGCTCGCGCTCGGTCGGCCGGAAGCACGAAACCGCCACTTCGCTCGGGTGCGAACCCGCGCGTTCGGCCGCGAGATCCACCAGCCGGTTCAGCGCCCGCTTGGCGCCGGGGACGCGGGCGAGCGGCGCGACCTCGCCGCTCTTGACGGTCAGCAGCGGCTTGATGTTCAGCGCGGTGCCCACCATCGCCGAGGCGGCGCCGATCCGGCCGCCTCGGCGCAGGTATTCGAGCGTGTCCACGTAGATCAGCTCTGAGGTACTGGTGAAGCGCCGCTCCGCCGCCTCGATCACGCGGTTCACCTGCGCTCCGGCGGCCGCCGCGCGCGCGGCGGAGAGCACCGCGAAGCCCAGGCTCATCCCGACCGTCCCGCTGTCGAGCGTGTAGACGGGGATGCGCACCTGCTCGGCGGCCTGGCGGGCGGCGTGCACGGTGGCCGACATCCGGCCCGAGATGTGCACGCTCACGATCGCGGCGGCACCCGCGCTCGCCGCGTCCTGGTAGGACCAGAAGAAGGCGCCCGGATCGGGCGGGGCGGTCGCGACGTGGCGGCCGGCCCGCAGCGATTCCACGAGCTCCCCGCGGTCGAACCGGTTCTCGTCGTCGATGCGGTCCTCGACCTGGAGCTGCAGCGGGATCACCTTGATCCCCCACTGCCGCACGAGCTGCTCCGAGAGCGAGGCCGTCGAGTCGGTCACTACCGCCACGTGAGGAGACACGGTCAGTGAGGTTAGCCCGAAAGGTCTACGACGTGTAGCCCATCCGCCGACAAGGCCACTCGGAGTAGCGCGATAGGGTGGACAGAAGTATTGGGACCATCGTCCTAGTAAATTGCGATTCTCGGTGAATGGCATCACCTCAGCGCGCCAACGCCGCCGAACCTCCCTACGCTACCGACGAGTAGGGCTGAATCCGGGAGGTCGAAGGGGACCCATGACGAAGATTGTCGTTCTGGTCAAGCAGGTGCCAGACACCTATTCGGAGCGGAAGCTCTCCGACGCTGACCACACGCTGGACCGCGAGTCCGCCGACGCGGTGCTCGACGAGATCAACGAGAAGGCCGTCGAAGAGGCCCTCAAGATCAAGGAGGCCGGGGAGGGCGAGGTCACCGTGATCTCCGTCGGCCCCGACCGCGCCACCGACGCCATCCGCAAGGCGCTGTCGATGGGTGCCGACAAGGCCATCCACGTCTCCGACGAGGCGCTGCACGGCTCCGACGTGATCGCCACCGCGAAGGTGCTCGCCGCCGCCATCGGCAAGGTCGAGGGCTACGACCTGATCATCGCCGGCAACGAGGCCTCCGACGGCCGCGCCGGTGCGGTGCCCGCGATCCTCGCCGAGCTGCTGGGCCTGCCGCAGCTGACCTACGTGCGCCAGCTGACCGTCGACGGCACGACCGTGAAGGCCGACCGCGAGACCGAGGACGGGCTGACCCACCTCGAGGCGAGCCTGCCGGCGCTGGTGAGCGTCAGCGAGAAGATCAACGAGCCGCGGTACCCGTCCTTCAAGGGCATCATGGCCGCGAAGAAGAAGCCCGTCGACACGCTCACGATCGCCGATCTGGGCATCGACGCGGGCGAGGTGGGCCTCGGCAACGCGTGGTCGCAGGTCACCGAGGCGGCGCCGAAGCCGCCGCGGCAGGCCGGTCAGCGCGTCGAGGACGAGGGCGACGGCGGCACGAAGATCGCCGAGTTCCTGGTCGGCCAGAAGCTCATCTGAGAGGAGAACGAACAATGGCTGAGGTTCTGGTTCTCGTCGACCACTTGGGCGGCGAACTGAAGAAGCTGACCTTCGAGCTGCTGACCGCCGCGCGCGAGCTGGGCGAGCCGTCGGCCGTCGTCGTCGGCGCCCCCGGCACCGCGGGCAAGTTCAAGGAGCAGCTGGCGCGTTACGGCGCGGCGAAGGTGTACGTCGCCGAGTCCGACGACGCCGACAAGTACCTGGTGACCCCGAAGGTCGACGTGCTGGCCAAGCTGGCCGAGCAGGTCTCCCCGGCCGCGGTGCTCGCCGCGGCGACCGGTGAGGGCAAGGAGGTGACCGGCCGGCTCGCGGTACGCCTGGGCAGCGCGCTGCTCTACGACGTGGTCGCCGTCAACTCCGACGGCACCGTCGAGCAGTCCATCTTCGGCGGCGCCTACACCGTGAAGTCGAAGGCGGGCAAGGGTTTCCCGGTCATCTCGGTCCGCCCCGGCGCGGTCGAGGCCAGCGAGGCCGAGGGTGCGGCGGCCGAGGAGTCCGTCGAGGTCCCCGCGACCGACGCGGCGAAGGCCGCGAAGATCACCGGCGTGGAGCCGGTGGTCGGTGGCGACCGGCCGGAGCTGACCGAGGCGTCGATCGTCGTCTCGGGTGGTCGCGGTGTCGGTTCCGCCGAGAAGTTCGAGGTCGTGGAGAAGCTGGCCGACTCGCTCGGCGCGGCCGTCGGCGCGTCGCGCGCCGCGGTCGACTCCGGCTACTACCCGGCGCAGTTCCAGGTCGGCCAGACCGGTAAGACGGTTTCGCCGCAGCTGTACGTCGCGCTGGGCATCTCCGGTGCGATCCAGCACCGCGCCGGTATGCAGACCTCGAAGACGATCGTCGCGGTCAACAAGGACCCGGAGGCGCCGATCTTCGAGATCGCCGACTTCGGTGTCGTGGGCGACCTGTTCAACGTCGCCCCGCAGCTGACCGAAGAGGTCGCGAAGCGCAAGGGCTGAGCCTCGCGCTCGCTCAGGGGCCATCGCCGTTCCCACGGCGGTGGCCCCTTTCCTTGCGCACGGTCGTCGTGTCCGGGTCCACCGGTTCGCCGCGCGAGTCCGTGGGGCGCAGCTCGGGCAGCTGGTGACCGCGGTGGTCCACGAGAACCGAGTGGTCCTCGCCTTCGGTGAACGCGTGCCGCTCACCCCACTGCCGCAGGGCCACGACGACGGTGAAGAGGTCGCGCCCGGCCGCGGTCAGTGTGTAGACCTGCCGTTTCCCGGATGGCGCCGTCTCGCGGTGGAGGATGCCGCGCTCGGTCAGGCGGCGCAGCCGGTCGGTGAGGATGTTGCGCGCGATGCCGGTGCGCTGCTGGAAGTCGGTGAAGGCACGCGCGCCGTCCATGGCGTCGCGGACGATGAGCAGGCTCCACCGGTCGCCGACGAGGTCCACGGTCCGGGCCACCGGGCACGTCGGGTCGGTCCAGGTCACGTCCTCGGTGCGGATGTCCGGCTGTGCCACCACGCCTCCAGAAGAGTTGCTGATTGAAACCATTCTGCCGTACGGTACGAATAGTTGCAATTTGCTACTGATCGGAGGATGGGCATGACCCGTGGCCGCACCGTGCTGTTCGCCTTCGTCTGCGCGGTCGCCGTCGCGACGCTCTACGCGGCACAGCCCGTGCTCGCGCAGGTCGGGGGAGACCTGGGCGTGCCGGACGCGGGGCTGGGCTGGATCGTCACCGCCGGGCAGCTCGGTTACCTGGTGGGACTGGCCTTCCTCGTCCCGCTGGGTGACCTGACCGACCGGCGCCGGCTCATCGCCGTCCACCTCGTGCTGGCCGGGGCCGGTGCGACGCTGGCCGCGGTCGCCGGCCGCCCGTGGCTGCTGCTGGCCGGGCTCGCCCTCGCCGGCCTGTTCGCGGTCGTCGTCCAGACGACGGTCGCCTACGCCGCCGCGTTGTCCACGCCCGAGGCACGTGGACGCACCCTCGGCACGGTGACTTCCGGCGTCGTGGCCGGCATCCTCGGTGGACGCGTGCTCGCAGGTGGTCTCGCCGCGGTCTGGGGCTGGCGCAGCGTCTACGGCGCGCTCGCCGTGCTGCTGCTCGTGCTGGCGTACCTCGTCATGCGGCTCCTGCCGCCCGACCCCCGCACCGACCGGACCACCTACCGGCAGGTGCTGACGTCGCTCGGGCGGCTGTTCCGGGAACGCCTGTTCGTCTCGCGCGGGCTGATCGCGTTCTTCCTGTTCGCCTCGTTCGGCACGCTGTGGAGTGGGCTGGCGCTGCCGCTCGGCTCGGCCCCGTGGCACCTGAACACCGCGCAGATCGGCTTGTTCGGGATCGCGGGCCTCGCCGGGGCGCTGGGTGCCGCCCGGGCCGGACGGTGGGCCGATGCGGGATTCGTCCGTGTCGTCACGGGCGGGGCGCTCGTGCTGCTCGCCGCCTCGTGGGCGGCCACGGGTCAGGCCTCGTGGTCGCTGTGGCTGGTCGGCGCCGGGGTGGTCGTGCTCGACTTCGCCGTGCAGGCGGTGCACGTGAGCAACCAGCACCTGCTCGTCACCGCGTACCCGTGCCGCACCAGCAGCGTCATCGGCGGCTACATGATCTTCTACTCGCTCGGCTCGGCTCTCGGAGCGACCGCCACGACCACGGCGTTCTCCCTCGCGGGGTGGACCGGGTCCAGCGCGCTCGGCGGCGCCTTCGCCCTTTGCGCGCTTCTGGTCTGGGCCGTTTCCGGCCGAACCGCCTAGGGTTTTCCCGTGGACGGCTGGTGGGGCGGCGATGCCTACGAGCGGTACATGGGCCGCTGGAGTGCGCGGGTCGCGGAGGTGTTCCTGAAGCGCCTCTCCGTGCCCCGCCGCGCCCGGTGGCTGGACGTGGGGTGCGGGACCGGCGCGTTGACCGGTGCCGTCCTCCGTTACCGCGAGCCCGGGCTGGTGCTGGCCGTCGATCCGTCGGAGAGGTTCCTCAGCACCGCGCGGACCCGCTCCGGCCGCGCGGGGTTCGCGGTCGCGGACGCACGGGCGCTCCCGGTGCCGGACCACGCCTTCGACGCCGTGGTGAGCGGGCTGGCGCTCAACTTCGTCCCCGAGCCCGCGCGCGCCGTCGCCGAGTTCGCGCGGGCCGCGCGGCCCGGTGGTGTCGTCGCCGCGTACGTGTGGGACTACGGCGGAGGAATGGCGATGCTGCGCGCGTTCTGGGACGCCGCGGCGGAGCTGGACCCGGCCGCCGCCGAACTGGACGAGGGCCGCCGCTTCCCGTTGTGCCGCCCCGGACCGCTCATGCGCTTGTGGGCCGACGTCGGCCCCGTTTCCGTCGCACCGCTCGAGATCACCACGCGGTTCGCGGACTTCGACGACTACTGGACGCCGTTCCTGGGCGGCCAGGGACCCGCCCCGGGGTACGTCGTGGCGTTGCCGCGGGACCGCCGGGAGCGGCTGCGGAACCTGCTGCGCGAACGCCTGCCCTCGGGGCCGTTCTCCCTGCCCGCGCGGGCCTGGGCGGTCACGGCGCTTCCGGTCCGTTGAACGTGTGCACCCGCTCCCGCCCGTCCGGGCTGTCGCCGAACAGGCGGGCGTCGTCGCCCGGGGCCTCTTCCGGTTGGTGCGACGCGGGAATCGTCGGGACGCGTTCGGCGCGCAGGCGCGGCACCGCGTACGGGTGCTTGCCCCGGACCCACTGCACCAGCTGCTCACGCACGAGGCAGCGCAGGTCGAACAACGTCGGCGCGTCCACGGCACTCACCAGCGCCCGCACGCGCACCAGCGTGTTCGTCGCGTCCGTCACCTGCAGCACCGACACGCGGCCGTCCCACAGGTCCGTCGACTCCAGCACCCGGCGCAGCTCCTCGCGCATCTCCTCGACCGGCCTGGTCCAGTCGACGTCCAGCTCCACCGTGCCGAGCAGTGCCGCGTCCCGGCGCGTCCAGTTCTCGAACGGCTGCGACATGAACTGCGCGGTCGGGATCACCAGCCGCCGGTCGTCCCACAGGTGCACCACCAGGTAGGTCAGCGTGATGTCCTCCACGCGGCCCCACTCGTTCTCCACGATCACCACGTCGTCGAGCCGGATCGCGTCGCTGAACGCGATCTGCAGCCCGGCGAACACGTTGCCCAGCAACGACTGCGCCGCCAGCGCGGCGATCGCGCCGATGACACCCGCCGACGCGAGCAGGCTCGTGCCCGCCGTGCGCAACCCGGGGAACGTCATGAGCATCGCGCCCAGCGCGAGCACCGCGACGGCCGCGACGATCACCCGTCGCACCAGCCGGATCTGCGTCCGCATGCGCCGCGCGTGCCGGTTGTCGCGCACGTCCACGTCCCAGCGGGACAGCATCGTCTGCTCGACCGCCGTCAGCACCCCGGCGAGCAGCCACGCGCCGGTGCCGATGAGCGCGAGGGTCAGCACGTGGGACGTCGCGTCCCGCCAGCTTCCCACTGGCAAGGCGACGAGCACCGTGATGCGCAGGACCACCATCGCGCCGAACCAGCGCAACGGCCGGTGGACGTGCACGGCGAGCTCGCCCAGCAGCGTGGCCCGTCTCCCGAGCCGCCGGAGGACGCGCCGCAACACGTACTCACAGGCCAGGAACACGCCGAACACCACCGCTGCCGTGCCCAAGGCCACCACGATCCGCAACCAGCTGCCGGACATCCCTCTCACTTCCCGGTCGGCTCCACACTCCCCTGAGGCCGTACCCCCTTCCGGGTGGGGCCATGTCGTCGAATCGATCACGTCGCCGTCAACGGTTCACGAAACGTGCACGAGGTGGTCACCCGGAGCACCTCCTGGTGGTTCCCCGCCCGCCGGTACACCTGAGGCATGACGCGGTCACAGCTACTCGTCAGCACCGACGCGCAGCAGGGCGGGGCGCCCCGCTACTCGCTGCTCGTCGCCTCCGACAGCGAAGAAGTCGTTGCGGCACAACGACTTCGCCATGACGTCTTCGCCGGCGAGATGGGTGCGGAACTGCACTCGCCGGTGCCGGGGCTCGACGTCGACCGGTTCGACGAATACTGCGACCACCTCGTCGTGCGTGACGACGACTCGGGCGAGATCGTCGGCACCTACCGGATGCTGCCGCCCGAGCGCGCGGTCGCGGCGGGCGGGCTGTACTCCGACACCGAGTTCGACCTCGCCCGGCTCGCCCCGCTCCGGCGTTCGCTCGTCGAGACCGGGCGGTCGTGCGTGCACCCCGACCACCGCAGCGGCGCCGTCGTGAGCCTGGTGTGGGCGGGCATCGGCCGTTACATGCTGCTGGCCGGGCACCGCTACCTCGCGGGCTGCGCGTCCGTGCCGCTCGCCGACGGCGGGAGTTTCGCGGCCGGGGTGTGGGACACCATCCAGGCCAGGCACTACGCCTCCGACGACCTCCGGGTTTCGCCGCTGCGGCCGTGGGAGAGCGACGGCATCGCGCGCCCGCCGCGCTCGGTGCTGCCGCCGCTGCTCAAGGGCTACACGCGGCTGGGCGCGAAGGTCTGCGGCCCGCCCGCGCACGACCCGGACTTCGGTGTCGCGGACTTCTTCACGCTGCTCGACCTGCACGAAGTGGACGCACGGTACCTGAAGTTCTTCCTGGGAGCCGGGGCGTGAGCCACGCGTGGATGCCGGTCTCGCCGTGTGGTGAGGGCTGCCTGACGCCGGGCGCGCCGACCGTGGCGCGTCCCCGGCAGCTGCTGCGCATCGGCGCCGCGTGCGCCGTGGTGCTGACGGCGCTCGCCGCCAGCCCGCTGCTCGCACTGCGGCGCGTGCGGGAACCGTTGGCGCGCTTGATCTTCCGCTCGGTGCTGCGGGCGTTCGGCGTGCGGTTGCTGGTGCACGGCGGCGAGGAGTTCCGCCGCGCCGCGCCCGGTCGCGGCGCGCTGGTGGTGAACAACCACATCTCCTGGCTGGACATCGTCGCGGTGAACGCGGTGCGGCCGATGCGCGCGCTGGCCAAGCGGGAGGTCGGCGAGTGGCCCGTGCTGGGCGGGCTCGTCGCGCGCGGCGGCAGCATTTTCCTCGACCGCGAAAGGCTTTCCACGCTTCCCGGCACGGTCGGCGAACTGGCCGCCGCTCTGCGGGGCGGCTCGCTCGTGAACGTGACGCCCGAGGGCACGACGTGGTGCGGCCTGGCCTCCGGCCGCTTCGCGCCGGCGTCGTTCCAGGCGGCGATCGACGGCGGTGTGCCGGTGCGGCCGATCGCCTTGCGCTACCGCCTCGCCGACGGCCGCGAAACCACGCAACCGGCGTTCATCGGGCCGGAGTCGCTGGTCGACTCGCTCCGGCGCGTCGCGCGGCTGCGCGGGCTGGTGCTGGAAGTGTTCGTGTGCGAGGAGATCGCGCCGGGCAAGGCCGCCGACCGCCGGGAACTGGCGGCGCTGGCGGAATCCGCGGTGCACTCCGCGCTCGGCACGGTCCACGCGCCCCGCCGCAGGCTGCCGGTTCCGGTCGCCGCCTGAGGAAACGCGATTGACCTCCACCGCGGTGGAGGTTGCAGTATCGAGCGGTGATCGTCGCCGACCGGGGGCGCGGGGTGCTGTGGACCCCGGCGCACCGGACCACCACCGTCGCGAGCCTGCTCGTCGTCACGTTGATCGCCTTCGAGAACATGGGCGTCGCGACGGCCATGCCGACGCTCGTGCCCGCGCTGGGCGGGCAGTCCCTCTATTCCTGGCCCTTCACGGCATTCCTCGTCGCGAGCGTCGTCGCGACGGTGCTCGCCGGGCGGTGGTGCGACCGCCGTGGCCCCGCGCTGGCGCTCGTCGCCGGGCCCGCGATCTTCGTAGCCGGGCTCGTGCTGTGCGGGACCGCGACGGACATGGCGCTGTTGCTCGCGGGCAGGGTGTTGCAGGGACTGGGTTCCGGCGCCGTGCTCGTCGCCATCTCGCTGCTGATCGCACTGGTCTACACCGATCGCGAGCGGCCGGTGATGTACGCGGCGAACGCGGCCGCGTGGATCCTGCCCGCCGTGGTCGGGCCGTCCGTGGCGGGGCTCGTCACCGAACGGTTCGGCTGGCGCTGGGTGTTCCTCGGGCTGGTGCCGCTCGCGGTGCTGGGGTTGCTCCTGCTGGTGCCGGTCGCCCGCCGCCTCGGCCCGCCCGAACCCGGCGAACAGCAACGGCGGGCCGGTGTTCCCGCCGCGATCGCGGCCGCGGTCGGCGTGGCCGCGCTGACGTGGGCGGCGCAACACCCGTCGTTCCTCGCGCTCGGCTACGGCGCGGCCGGTGCCGTCGCGCTCGGTTTCGCCCTGCGCTCGCTGTTGCCGCCCGGCACGGTGACGGCGCGCCCCGGACTGCCCACCGTCGTCGCCGCGCGTGCGCTCCTCGGCGGCGCCTTCGCCGGGATGGAGGCGTACCTGCCGCTGACGATGAGCACCGTGCACGGCTACTCGCCCGCGCTCGCGGGACTGCCGCTGACCGTCAGCGCGCTCGGCTGGTCCGCCGCCTCGGCACTGCAGGGCCGCCACCCGGACTGGTCGCGGGAGTCCGCGCTGCGGGCGGGTTTCGGCCTGGTGACCGTGGCACTGGTGCTGTTCGCGTTCGTCTCGCAGGCCTGGTTCCCCGGTTGGGTCGCGTTCGCCGCGTGCGTGGTCGGCGGGGCGGGGATGGGCACCGCCTACCCCGCGATGACGTTGCTGCTGTTCCGCTTCTCCCCGGTCGCCGAGCGCGGGTACCACACCTCCGCGCTGCAGCTGGCGGACTGGGTGGGCTCGGCGCTCACCGTGGGGCTCGGCGGCGTCCTGCTGGGACTGCTGGCCTCGGCGCGGCAGCCCTCGGGCGCGGTCGTGGTGCTGGCCACAGTGCTCGCCGCGTTGGCGCTGCTCGGCGTGGTCATCACGCGGCGGTGGCCCACGCAGGGGTGAACGGCACGGTCTACCCTGGGAGGGCGATGACTTATCTCGACCACGCGGCGACAACCCCCATGTTGCCCGAAGCCGTAGCGGCGATGAGCGAGGCGCTGTCCACCGTGGGCAACGCCTCCTCACTGCACTCCTCCGGGCGGCGGGCGCGGCGCACGGTCGAGGAGGCCCGCGAGACGATCGCGGAGGCCATGGGCGCCCGGCCGTCCGAGGTGATCTTCACCGGCGGCGGCACGGAAAGCGACAACTTGGCCGTGAAGGGCATCTTCTGGGCGAGGAAGGCCGCCGATCCCGCCCGCCGGCGTGTGATCACCAGCGTGGTCGAGCACCACGCCGTGCTGGACGCCGTGCAGTGGCTGGAGGAGCACGCCGGCGCCGAGGTGACCTGGCTGGAGGTCGACGAGTACGGCCGCGTGCTGCCGGAGACGCTGCGCAAGGCCGTCGAGCAGGACCCGGCCGACGTGGCGCTGGTCAGTGTCATGTGGGCGAACAACGAGGTCGGGACCATCAACCCGCTGCCCGAGCTCGCCGTGATCTGCGCCGAGCACGGCATCCCGCTGCACAGCGACGCCGTGCAGGCGGTGGGCGGCGTGCCGATCGACTTCGCCGCGAGCGGCGTCAGCGCGCTCACGCTCACCGGGCACAAGGTCGGCGGTCCCTACGGCGTCGGTGCGCTGCTGCTGGCGAGGGACACCGAGTGCGTGCCACTGCTGCACGGCGGCGGGCAGGAGCGTGACGTGCGCTCCGGCACGCTGGACGTGCCCGCGATCCACGCGTTCGCCACCGCCGTGCGGGTGACCGTCGCCGAGCAGGCCGAGCGGTCGGCGGAGATCGCGCGGCTGCGGGACGCGCTGATCGACGTCATCCGCCGCGAGGTGCCCGACGCCGTGCTCAACGGCGCGCCGCCCGGCGAGGGCCGCCTGCCGGGCAACGCGCACTTCACGTTCTCCGGCTGCGCGGGCGACAGCCTGCTGATGCTGCTGGACGCCAAGGGCATCGAGTGCTCGACGGGCTCGGCCTGCACGGCCGGGGTCGCCCAGCCCAGCCACGTGCTGCTCGCGATGGGTGCCGACCCGACGGACGCGCGGTGCTCGCTGCGGTTCTCGCTCGGGCACACCTCGACGCAGGAGGACGTGGACGCGGTGGCGCGCGAGATCGCCGCGGTCGTCGCACGGGCCCGGCAGGCGGGCCTGACCGGCATGCGCAAGCACGCGAGCAAGCAGGAGGTGTGATGCGGGTACTGGCCGCGATGAGCGGGGGAGTGGACTCGGCGGTCGCCGCCGCCCGCGCCGTCGACGCCGGGCACGACGTCGTCGGCGTGCACCTGGCGTTGTCGGCGAAGCCCGGCACGCTGCGCACCGGCGCGCGTGGCTGCTGCACGCTGGAGGACTCGAACGACGCGCGCCGGGCCGCCGACATCCTCGGCATCCCGTTCTACGTCTGGGATTTCGCGGAGCGGTTCACCGAAGAGGTGATCGACAGCTTCGTCGGCGAGTACGCGGCGGGCCGCACGCCGAACCCGTGCGTGACGTGCAACGAGAAGATCAAGTTCGAGGCGTTGCTGGAGAAGGCGGTCGCGCTCGGCTTCGACGCCGTCGCGACCGGGCACTACGCGCGGCTGTCCCTTGTGGACGGTGTGCCGGAGCTGCGCCGCAGCGCCGACGAGGGCAAGGACCAGTCGTACGTGCTCGCGTCGCTGACCCCCGAGCAGCTGCGGCACTCGCTGTTCCCGCTCGGCGACTCGCGCAAGTCCGACGTGCGGGACGAGGCCGAGCGCCGCGGGCTCGCCGTCGCGCGCAAGCCGGACAGCCACGACATCTGCTTCATCCCCGACGGCGACACGAAGAAGTTCCTGGAGCGCAGGCTGGGCGAGCGCCCCGGCGACCTGGTGGACGCCGAGACCGGTGCGGTGCTGGGCAGGCACACCGGCGTGCACGGCTTCACCATCGGCCAGCGCAAGGGCCTTGGTCTCGACCACCCCGCCGCCGACGGCAAGCCGCGGTACGTGCTCGCGCTCGAACCCGTGTCCGGCACGGTGAAGGTGGGGCCCGCCGAGCGGCTCGCGGTCCGGCGGATCTTCGCGGACCGGCCGATCTGGCCGGGCGAGCGCCCGCTGGACGGGCCGACGGAGTGCGTCATCCAGGTGCGGGCGCACGGCGGCACCGCGGACGCGGTCGCCGAGGTCGTCGGCGGCGAGGTGCGGATCGAACTGCGTGAGCCCCTCCGCGGGGTCGCGCCGGGGCAGGTCGTCGTGCTCTACCGGCCCGACGCCCGCGGTGATCTCGTGCTCGGCAGCGCGAAGATCGCGCGTACCGGGGATTGACCTTCCGGGTGGGGGGGTACTCGCCTGCGGAGGGCGTAGGCTGGGTGGCCTAGTGTGATGGCAGACACAACCGTCCGAGCGCGGGGAGCGAGCGCGTGTCCGAGCACCCGATGGTCCGGCCCGTCGGTTCGACCGCCGACGAGGTGATCGAATTCCGCACCCGTGAGGAACGGGACGCGGTGGTGGTGGAGGTCCTGGGCGAGGTCGACCTGCTGACAGCACCACACCTGACCGCCGCCGTGGCGGATGAGCTGGACGGCCGGGCACCGGTCGTGGTGGCCGACCTCTCGCGGGTCGGGTTCTTCGGCGCCGCCGGGCTGCAGGCGCTGTCCCCGTTGCGTGAGCGCGCCGAGCGGGCCGGGGTCGCCTTGCGGCTGCTCGCGAGCCCGGCGGTCCGCCGCCTGCTCGCCCTCGCCCAGGCCGAGCAGGAACTGCCCGTGCACGACGACCTGGCCACGGCCGTCGCGGCGCCGGGGTAGACGGGAGGCGGATCACGTGAGTGAGCAGGTCAGGGACCTCGTCGTGGTGGGCGCGTCGGCCGGTGGTGTCGAAGCACTGCGCGACCTGGTGAGCGGCCTGCCCGACGACTTCGCCGCCGCGATGCTCGTGGTGCTCCACCTGCCGCCGGGAGGGGCGAGTTCCCTGCCCGCGATCCTCGACAGGGCTTGCCACCTGCCCGCCGAAAGCGCGCGCCACGGGGCGAAACTGCGGCCCGGGCACATCTACACCGCCCCGCCGGACCACCACCTGCTGGTGGACGACGGCCGCATGATGCTGTCGCGGGGCCCGACGGAGAACGGGCACCGGCCCGCGATCGACGCGACGTTGCGCTCGGCCGCGCAGGCCCGCGGCGCCGGCGTGATCGGCGTGGTCCTGTCGGGTTCGCTCGACGACGGCACGAGCGGGCTGTCCATCGTGAAGGCGCGGGGCGGTCTCGCTGTCGTGCAGGACCCCAAAGAAGCCATCTACCCGGGTATGCCGGAAAGCGCGCTGATGCGCGTGGACGTGGACCTCGTGCTGCCCGCCGCGCAGATGGGTGCCGAGCTGGCCAGGCGGGTCCGGGAACCCGTCGAAGGGGGTGATGTGCCCCCGCTCTCGCTGATCGACGAGGTCGAGGCGCGGGCCAGCAGGGCCGAGGACCTGGCGGCGAGTAGCCGTCCGGAGGTGAGAGACGTGACGAGGCCTTCCGAGTTCGCGTGCCCGGACTGCCAGGGCGTGTTGTTCGCGCTGGACGAGAACGGCACGCGGTTCCGCTGCCGGGTCGGCCACGCGTGGACCGCGCAGGCGTTGTTCCAGCAGCAGTCGCAGGAGATCGAGCAGGCGCTGTGGGCGGCGCTGCGGGCGCTGGAGGAGAAGCGCGACCTGGCCCGCCGGATGGGCCGGGACGCCGAAGAGCACGGTTTTCCGTTGGTGGCCAACCGTTATCGACGGCACAGCGAGGAGACGACGCGGGCCGTCGAGGTGCTGCGCGAGTTCCTCGTGGAGGGGCTGACCGGGCTGGAGGACCCCGGTGACGAGGTGCCGGGGGAACCGGCGTGAGGTGAACTCGTGCGCACCGGACCGGGACGGGTAGTGTCCGCGCTGTGAGCGAGCAGACCGGCCCCGAATACGATCAGGGGTTCGAGGAGATCCTCGAATACCTGAAAGAGACTCGTGGGTTCGATTTCACCGGTTACAAGCGCAGCAGCCTCATGCGGCGGGTGTCGCGGCGGATGGCGCAGGTCGGGATCGAGAACTACGTCGACTACCTCGACCACCTTCAGGCCAACAGCGACGAGTTCGCCGCGCTGTTCAACACGATCCTGATCAACGTCACCGGTTTCTTCCGCGACCCGGACGCCTGGGACTACCTGCAGGCCGACGTGGTGCCGATGCTGCTGGCCGAGCGCAGCCCCGACGACTCGGTGCGGATCTGGAGCGCGGGCTGCTCCTCCGGCGAGGAGGCCTACAGTCTGGCCATCGTGCTGGCTGAGGCGATGGGCGTGGAGCAGTTCCGGCAGCGCGTGAAGATCTACGCGACCGACGTCGACGAGGAAGCGCTTGCCCAGGCGCGCCAGGCGACGTACGGCGAGAAGGAGATCGAGGCGCTGCCCGAGGCGTACGTGCAGAAGTACTTCGAGCGCGTGGGCGGCCGCTACATCTTCCACAAGGACCTGCGCCGGTCGGTGATCTTCGGTCGCAACGATCTGGTGCAGGACGCCCCGATCTCCCGGATCGACCTGCTCGTCTGCCGCAACACCCTGATGTACTTCACCGCCGAAACCCGGGCGAACATCCTGCGCAAACTGCACTTCGCGTTGCTGCCACGCGGGGTGCTGTTCATGGGCAAGGCCGAGATGCTGCTGTCCCACAGTCGCCTGTTCGACCCGCTCGACCTCAAGCACCGCGTGTTCCGCAAGGTCGCGACCACGCAGGTTGGCGCCTCGGCGTTCGGTGCCTCGTTCACCCACGAGCCCCGCTCGACACTCGGTGCGGTCGACGAACTGCGGTCCCTCGCCTTCTCGTCGAGTCCGGTGGCGCAGATCGTGGTCAACAGCGATGACCTGGTCGCGCTGGCGAACCAGCAGGCGCACCAGCTGTTCGGCTTGTCGGACCGGGACCTCGGCAGGCCGCTGCGGGACCTGGAGCTGTCCTACCGGCCGGTGGAACTGCGCGGCTACATCGAGCAGGCACGGGCGGAGCGGCGGGCCGTGCGGGTCAAGGACGTCGAGTGGCAGCGGGGACCCGGTGAGGTCGTCGCGCTGGAGCTGCACGTGAGCCCGCTGATCTCACTCGGTGACGAGGTCATCGGCGTATCCGTCGTGTTCCACGACGTGACCACGAGCCACCGCCTCCTGACCGAGCTGGCGAGCGCGAACCGGGCGCGGGAAAACGCTTACGAGGAGCTGCAGTCGACGACAGAGGAGCTGGAGACGACCAACGAGGAACTCCAGTCGACCGTCGAGGAACTGGAGACCACCAACGAGGAACTGCAGTCCACCAACGAGGAACTGGAGACCACCAACGAGGAACTGCAGTCCACCAACGACGAACTGCAGACCATCAACAACGCCCTGCGCGATCGCACCAGCGAGCTGGACGACGTCAACGAGTTCCTCGAATCGATCCTGACGTCGCTGCGTGCCGGCGTCGTGGTCGTCGACCACCAGATGCGCGTGGTCGCGTGGAACGCCGGCGCCGAGGACCTGTGGGGACTGCGGCACGACGAGGCCGAGGGGGAGCACCTGCTGAACCTCGACATCGGGCTGCCGGTGGCGGAGCTGCGGCCGGTCGTGCGCCCCGCGCTCGCGGACCCGGCCTACGCCGAGGAGGTCGTGCTGTCGGCCGTGAACCGGCGGGGCCGTGCGATCACCGTGCGGATCGCGTGCGGAGCGCTGCGGAACCGGCGCGGCGATTCGACCGGGGCGATCCTGGTCATGGAGACTACGGACGGGACGGAGCCTGCCACGCGGGGAACTTCTCGAACCAGCGAGGACCGGTCGTCAGGACGGCCCAAGTGACCTTGCCGCCGCGGAGGTCCGGGGCGCAGCCCCAGACCTTCGCGAGGTCGGCGATGATCTGCAGGCCGTAGCCCACCGGCTGCCCCTGGTTGCCCTGCCGCAGCACGGCCTCGGCCGGGCTGCCGTCACGCACCGCGATCGTCAGCATGCCGCGGCGCAGCTCCAGCCTGAGCTCCAACTCGGTGCCCGCGTGCTCGATCGCGTTCTCCACCAGTTCCGAGGCGATGCACAGGGCGTCGGAGGTCCAGGCATCCAGCTGCCAGTCGCGGCAGGTCTCGCGGACGAAGGCGCGGGCGGCGGCCGAGCACATCAGCACGGGCGGGTACACGGCGCGGCGGCGCTTGCGAGCGGGCCCCTTCTCCGCCGCGCCGACCGCTTCGACCGTCGTGGCGTAGACGGGCACGAACTTGCTGACGGCACTGCCGGTGATCGACCGGCGCTTGGCGGGGTCGGTGGCGACGAGGAAGACCGGCACGTCGGGCCAGTGGTTCACCCGCAGCCAGACGGAGGAGAACACGCTCAGCAGGGGCTCACTGCGGATCTGGAGGTCGTCCACCTGCGCCACCACGGCCCGTGGTTCTTCGAGGGCGAGTTTCAGCAGGGAGTCACGGATGTGACCGTAGGTGTGCGTGTCGAGCACACCGTCGAGGTTCGCGACGAGACACCCGTCCAGTTCTTCGTGCGCGACCTGGATTCGGTCGGCTTCGTTCATGGGGTCACTCCCCGGCTGGAGTCGGATGCCGTTGTAGGTACCCACATCTTTGCGGGTTCATGCGCTGCGGGAAGGGTCTTTGTACCCGGTGCAACGGTTCACAGCGCGAGCTTGAACCCCAGGTGGCTCTGTTCGAAGCCGAGCCGCAGGTAGAAGCGGTGCGCGTCGGTCCGCGCCGCGTCCGACGTCAGCTGCACCAGTGCGCAGTTGCGTCGCCTCGCTTCGTCGATCGCCCACTTCACGAGCACCCCGCCGAGCCCCCGGCTCCGCCGGTCGGCCCGGATCCGGACGGCTTCGACGATCGCGCGCGTGGCGCCCCGGCGGGACAGTCCAGGAACGAACGTCACTTGCAGCGAGCCCACGACGTCCCCGGCCTCCTCCGCGACGGCGAGGAACTGGTTCGGGTCGGCGTCGATGCGGGCGAACGCGTCCCGGTAGGGCGCGAGATCCGCGGGCGTCTCCCGTCCCCGGCCGAGGTCGTCGTCGGCCAGCATCGCGACGATCGCCTCGATGTCCCCGGCGGTCGCCCGCCTGATGTCGATCTCCTCCACGGGCGAAGTATGGCAGGGCCGGCCGTGGCGTCCAGCGGAACTCGGGCGGCGGGGTCCGGGTGAGCCAGGACAGCTCGTTGTCGCGCACGTAGACGGATACGGTGTCCTCGCGCGTCAGCGGCCAGGGGTGGAACTCTTCCAGCGCCGTCAGGAAAGCGCTTCCCGCTTCCGCTGTCCCTTCGGAGAGCAGCCGGCTGGCGTTCTCGGTGTACCCCGGCGGCAGTGGCAGTTCGCGCAGGTCCTCCTCCAGGTACTTCGGACCGCGGAAGAGCACCCGGTGGTGCGCGAGCAGTGCGCGGCCCGCGGCGTTGACGAGGTGCACGGCCGCGTAGTGCCGGAGGAACTCGTTCCCCAGCCGGTCCGCCTGGACGAGGAAGTACCGCCCGTACAACCGTGCCTGCGCGATGAACGACACCACGCGCTCGGTCCACGCTTCCGGCGGGACGTCGGGAACCCGGGCCACCTTCTCCGCGATGTCCGGGTCCTTGGACCAGACCACCCGGGCGTCGACAAGGGACGCGCGCAGCGGGTCGTCACCCCGCTCCGCCGCTTCGTCCAGGTAGCCCGGCGACGCGACCTTCACGTCCACGTAGCCGCCTTCGTAGGTGGCGATGTCCATCCGGACGTAGCTCACCCGCGACGCCGCCGCGAAGGCTTCGTCGGTGAGCACGAGGTACACGTCCACGTCGGAGTCAGGGCGCGGTGTGCCCCTGGCGACGGAACCGGAGAGCACGACGGCCACCGTGTCCGGATCGGCGGTGACGTCGGACAGGAACGCGGCGAGGGTGTCCTCGTGGTGCTGCACGGAAAGCCTCCTGCGGCCGAGGGTTTCCGCCGATTGTGGCAGCCGCCTAGCCGACCGTGTAGTGCCGCACGCCGTCCACTTCGGACACCGAAATCTTTCCCTGGTGCGCCAGCAGGTCGAGGTGCGCCTTGGTCTCCGTGACCGCCAGCATCTGGTTGAACGGGTCGAGCTCGGCCAGCTTGCGCTGGCGCCGCGTCCAGCCCAGCTTCAGCGCGGCCTCGTACGCCGTGGTCGCGCCCTCGGAAAGCGCTTCCGCCGTCCGCGCCAGCCGGTCCTCGTGGTGGGCCAGCAGCTCGTCGATCCGCGCGTGCACGCTCGGGGACACCGGGCCGTGCGCCGGCAGCATCCGCCGGTCCGGCAGCCCGCGCACGAGGCGCAGCGAGTCGAGGAAGTCGCGCAGCGGCAGCTCCACCGCCCCCGGGTGGAACCCGATCGACGGGGTGATGTGCGGCAGCACGTGGTCACCGGTGAACATCAGCCCGGCGGCCCCGTCGTCGAACACCACGTGCCCGGCGGTGTGGCCGGGCGTGTGCACGACGTCCAGCGCGCGCCCGCGCAGCACCGTGCGGCGGCCCTCCGCGAGCCACTCGTCGGGCATCTCCCAGATGTCCGCGTCCGCCCGCGGCGCGTTGCCGAAGAGCTTCCGCAGTTCCTCGACCACGGGATCCGCGCCCGCCTGCCGCAGCTGCTCCAGCTGCGTGCCGACGGGGAAGCGGTCGGGGTTCGCGGTGATCTCCAGTGCGGTCCGCTCGTGCTCGCCCAGCGCGATCCGGTTGCCGAACTCGCGCCGCAGCACCACGGCCTGCGTGTAGTGGTCGCGGTGCACGTGCGTGACGAGGAACTGCCCGACGTCGCCGAGTTCGGCGCCGATGGCCTTCAGCGCGACCTGCAGCTGGTCCCTGGCCTCCGCCAGCGCCCAGCCCGAGTCGATCATCGCCAGCTCGGTGCCGTCGGTGATGGCGTAGACGTTGACCGCGCGCAGGCCGTCGTTCGGCAGGGGCAGCGGGATCCGGTACACGCCCGGCGCCACGGTGTAGACGCCCGGCTCGGTCCACGCCCGTGCCGCGTCGTCGGCGACTGGTTCCACCCGACCACTTTGGGGCGATCGAGGGCGGATTGTCCACACAAGCGTGTTGAGACAACGATCACGTGTTGAGTGCGGTGTCCACGGTCAGCGCCGCCGCGACGACGAGGCTCGCCAGCGGGTCGGACAGGTGGCCGGGCACCTCGACGACGTAGTTGTCCGCCGCGAGGCCACCCCTGGCGACCTCGGCGCCGGTGGCGTCGCTGATCGTGAACCGCCGCGTCTGCCCCGGCTCGGCGCGCAACCGCCCCAGCGGGGCACCGTTGGCCGCCAACGTGAAACCGTCGCTCTCCGGCAGGATTTCCCCGATCGGGGAACCGTCGGCCCGGGTGACGAGAAATCGCGTTCTCGCGTGCCGCAGCACTTTCAGCACCACACTCCCGCCGGAGTCGCGAACGTGGTACTGACCGTCGCCCGAGAACCAGCGCAGCACTTTGCGGAAGACCGTGCGCCCCACTTCGACCACGGCGCCCAGTGGCCGCCCTTCCTGGTCGAACACGCCGGACCCGGCCGGGGTCGCGTTCTGGTGCACCACCAGCACGGGTTCGGTGAACAGCGTGCCGCCGCCCGCCCGCCGCGAATGGCTCGTCATGCACCCGAAGGGTAGCTCCGGAAATGGGTGCGCGGGAGCGGCCCGGCGAATTGCGGAGGAATGTCGGGATTATCGGCGTGCGGTTTTCCCGGGACCTGCCTTTTCGTCCCCGGGCTCCCCGGCGTGGCGCACCCGCCCGGCGCGGCACAATGGCACGCGTGAGCGAACGTGCCTGGCCCGCCGGTGCCGCGACCGGTATCGGATCCCTGCCGGGGACCGACGCGGGCGAAGCCGCCGCGGTCGTCTTCGGTGAGCTGCCCGAGTTCCCGCACCTGCCCGAGCTGCCCGCCCGCGGGGTCGGCGCCGACCTGATCGGCCGCACCGCCGGGCTGCTGGTGGACCTCGCGGTGGAGGAGGTGCCCAGCGGCTACCGCGTCGCCGCCCATCCCGGCCGCGATCACCGGCGCGCGGTGGACCTGCTGCGCTGGGACCTCGACGCCGTGCAGGAGGCCGCGTCCGGGGCGAAGGTGATCAAGACGCAGCTCGCCGGGCCCTGGACGCTGGCGGCGGGCATCGAGCTGCCGCGGGGGCACCGCGTGCTGACCGACCGCGGCGCGGTCCGCGAGTTCACCGAGTCGGCGCTCGAAGGGCTCGCCGCGCACGTCGCCGAGCTGAAGTCCCGCACCGGCGCGGAGGTCGTGGTCCAGTTCGACGAACCGTCGCTGCCCGACGTCCTCGCCGGAGCCCTGTCCACTCCTTCGGGTTACGGCACCGTCCCGGCCGTCGCGGAGCCCGAAGCGCGCGAGCTGCTGTCCACCGCGATCGAGCGCGCGGAGAAGATCACCGGGCAGCCCGTCGTCGTGCACTGCTGCGCCACGCGGCCGCCCGTGGGCCTGCTGCGGGAGGCGGGCGCGGGAGCGCTCGCGCTCGACGCGACGCGGCTCGACGGCTCGCCCGCGAAGCTGCTCGACGAACTCGGCGAGGCGTGGGACGGCGGGGTGCACCTCTTCCTCGGCCTGGTGCCGGCGCTCGACCCCGGCAAGCCCGTGACGCTGAAGGAGGTCGCCGAGCCGGCGCTGCGGCTCACGAGCAGACTCGGGTTCAACCGCTCGATCCTCGCCGAACGCGCCGTGCCGACGCCGACGTGCGGGTTCGCGGGTGCGACCCCCGCGTGGCTGCGCCGTGCCCTGTCGCTCACCCGGGACCTGGGCAAGGCGTTCGTGGAGCCCCCGGAAGGCTGGTAGACATGCGCTGGTTCCGCCGCCCGCGCCGGGAGGACGAGGTCCACGACCCGCGCACGCCCTGGCCGCGGCAGGAGGTGCCCGAGGACCCGGAAGCCGCCGCGGCCGCGTTCTGGGAGCGCTGGTTCGAGCTGCTGCCGGAGATCAACGCGGCGCTCGGCGACCGCGAACCGCAGCGGGTCGAGAACGAGCTCGCCTCGGCCGTCGCCGGGGTGCACCCGGACCTGCACTTCTCACTCGAACGAGGGCAGCGGGCGATCTACGCGCTCGTGGTCAGCGGGCAGGAGGACCCCGCGCTGCGGCCCTACACCGACGCGTGGCGCCGGGCCGCGCCGGAGGAGGACGCCATCTGGGAGTACCACGATTCGGTGCCCCCGGTGCCGGACCCGACGGACGTGACGGTCAACCTCGGCGCGCACCGGATCCGCCTCGGCGATTTCCGCGTCGCCGCAACGGTTTCCGACGGGCTGGTGGACGTCGAGGTCTACCACCCGCGGCTGGCGGAGCTGGACGAGGCGTCCCGGTCGGCCCTCACGTTCCTCCCACTGGACGCCACGCTGGGCGAGCGGCTGGCGGGGGAACGGCTACGGAGAGTGGAGGCGGCGGAGGCCGAACCCGGGGAGTCGATGTCCCTGCTGGAGCTCCGTGACCTGGTCCGGGGGCTCGGCGGGGCGAACTGAGAATTTTGTCGGTGCCCCCGGCTACTCTTACCGGCTGTGAGTGAAGTTCCCGCAGTCCAGGAAGAGACCGACGTGCCCGCCGAGGTGCGCGAGCGGTACGGCGCGCTCGCGGACGAGGTCCGCGGTCACCAGTTCCGGTACTACGTGCTGGACTCGCCCACGATCTCCGACGGCCAGTTCGACGAGCTGCTGCGGCAGCTGCAGGAGATGGAGGAGCAGTACCCGGGCCTGGTCACGCCCGAGTCCCCGACGCAGAACGTGGGCGGCACGTTCTCCACGGAGTTCGCGGCGTACGACCACCTCGAGCGCATGCTCAGCCTGGACAACGTCTTCGACCGCGACGAGCTGGTCGCCTGGATGGAGCGCGTCGAGCGCGAGGTCGGCGGCTCGACGCAGTACCTGGCGGAGCTGAAGATCGACGGCCTCGCCATCAACCTGCTGTACGAGCGGGGGAAGCTCACGCGCGCGCTCACCCGCGGCGACGGGCGGACGGGTGAGGACGTCACGCTGAACGTGCGCACGCTGGAGCAGGTGCCGGACCGGCTCACCGGCACCGACGAGTTCCCGGTGCCCGAGCTGATCGAGGTGCGCGGCGAGGTCTTCTTCCGGGTGGAGGACTTCCTGGACCTGAACGCGAAGCTCGTCGAGGCGGGCAAGCCGCCGTTCGCGAACCCGCGCAACACGGCGGCGGGTTCGTTGCGGCAGAAGGACCCGCGGGTCACGCGCAGCCGCAACCTGCGGCTGATCTGCCACGGGCTGGGCAGGCGCGAGGGCTTCGAGCCGCAGCGGCAGTCCGAGGCGTACGAAGCGTTGCGGGCGTGGGGGCTGCCCGTGTCGTCCTACACGAAGGTGTTCGACACGACGAAGCAGGTGCTCGACCACGTCGCGTACTGGGGCGAGCACCGGCACGACGCCGAGCACGAGATCGACGGCATCGTGATCAAGGTCGACCAGGTGGCGCTGCAGCGGAGGCTGGGCACCACGTCGCGGGCGCCGCGCTGGGCGATCGCGTACAAGTACCCGCCGGAAGAGGCGATCACGAAGCTGCTGGACATCCAGGTGAACGTGGGCCGCACCGGCCGCGTGACGCCGTTCGCGGTGATGGAGCCGGTGAAGGTCGCGGGGTCCACGGTGGCGATGGCGACGCTGCACAACGCCGAGGAGGTCAAGCGCAAGGGCGTGCTCATCGGCGACCGCGTGGTGATCCGCAAGGCCGGGGACGTGATCCCGGAGGTGCTCGGCCCGGTCGCCGACGCGCGAACGGGTGACGAGCGCGAGTTCGTCATGCCCACCCGGTGCCCGGAGTGCGGCACGACCCTGGCACACCAGAAGGAGGGCGACGTCGACATCCGCTGCCCGAACGCGCGGTCCTGCCCCGCGCAGCTGCGGGAGCGGCTGTTCCACCTCGCCGGGCGCGGGGCGTTCGACATCGAGGTGCTGGGCTACGAGGCGGCGACGGCGCTGCTCGAGTCCGGTGTGGTCGTCGACGAGGGCGACATCTTCGACCTCGACGAGGAGAAGCTGGAGCGCGTCGAGCTGTTCCGCACCAAGGCGGGCGGCCTGTCGGCGAACGCGCGGAAGCTGCTGGCCAACCTGGACACGGCGAAGGACCGTCCACTGTGGAAGGTCCTGGTGGCGCTGTCGATCCGGCACGTGGGGCCGACGGCGGCGCAGGCGCTGGCGCGGGAGTTCGGCTCGCTGGAGGCGATCGAGGAGGCGACGGAGGAGCAGCTCGCGGACGTCGACGGCGTGGGCCCGACCATCGCGGCGGCGGTGACGGAGTGGTTCACGGTCGACTGGCACCGCGAGGTCGTGGCGAAGTGGCGCCGGGCCGGGGTGCGCATGGCGGAGGAGCGGGACGAGTCGATCCCGCGCAACCTCGAAGGGCTGTCGATCGTGGTGACCGGCTCGCTGACGCGCTATTCGCGGGACGAGGCGAAGGAAGCGATCATGGCGCGCGGCGGCAAGGCGGCGGGCTCGGTGTCGAAGAAGACGGCGTTCGTCGTGGTGGGGGACGCGCCGGGGTCGAAGTACGACAAGGCGGTGCAGCTGAAGGTCCCAGTGCTGGACGAGGACGGTTTCGACGTGCTGCTGACGCGCGGCCCCGACGCGGCGGCGGAGGTGGCCCTCCCCGCGGGTGAGGAGGAGTGACGCACGGCGGTGCGGGCATCGGGCCACGTGATGGTGCGGGAGGAGCGGCTGCGGGCCGCGTGACGCCGGGGGTTCGAGTGTCTGGAGGAGCGGGTGTCGGCGGCGTGATGGTGCGGGCGGCGCGGCCGGAGGAACACGCCGAGGTCGGTGCGCTGACGGTGGCGGCCTACGAGGCGGACGGCCTGCTGGTAGCGGACCCGGACTACGTGCACGAACTCGCCGACGCCGCCTCCCGCGCGTCACACGCGGACCTGCTGGTAGCGGTGACGGAGGCCGGTGAGCTGCTGGGCACGGTCACGGTCGTCACGCCAGGCACCCCACTGGCCGAGATCTCCCGCGAGGGCGAAGTGGAGTTCCGCATGCTGGCGACGGCGCCGCACGCCCGGGGCCGCGGCGTCGGCGAAGCCCTCACCCGCGCGGTCCTGGCCCGCGCTCGTGAACTGGGTGCGCGCCGCGTGGTGATGAGCAGCCTGGACAGCATGAAGTCAGCACACCGCCTGTACGAGCGGCTGGGCTTCAAACGCCTCCCCGAGCGGGACTGGGAACCGGTGGCAGGCTTCTGGCTCCGCGCGTACTCGGTCGATCTCTGATCCCTCTCCCGGCGGCCTCGCGCTATCGAGACTTGGCGCGATAGGACGGACCGTGGGTTATCGTTGTCCCGCGCTTGTTCGTGTTTCGTTCGCCTGTGGGCAGGTTGGCTCTCCCTGCTGTGGCCTTCTCGGTTGCCGCGGCGCCACCGGTTGCCGTGGTCCGCGTTTGCCGACATGCCTCCGGCCGTAGCCCGCGCACTTGCCGCTGGCGCCGGCCCGCGCGCAACCTTGCGTTTGTCGGGGTGCGATTCGCTTTGCCACGCTGCCGTCGGCTGTCTCGCGCGCTGCCCTTGTGGCCTTCGGCCGACGCGACGCCGCGTCTGTCGGAGCGCCATCCCCTTGCGTCGGTGTCATCTGAGGCCCTGCGAAGCCGCCTTGCCGTAGCCACCGCGCTGGCCGCTGCCACGTCATCACCCGCATCCGACGAGCGAGTGGGCTTCATCGCTTCCGCTGCAGGTGCTCGATCAGATCGATCAACCGCTCCCGGAACGCGGTGTCACTTCCCAGCGGCCCTATCACCGAGCTGTCGTCGCGGGCTATGCGTTCTGCCTCCGCACAGGCGTCGCGGCCCTTTCTGGTCAGGTGGGCCACGGTGCGGCGGCCGTCAGTGGGGTCGGGCACACGCTCCAGGTACTCCGCCCGGTGCAGGCGGTGCAGGGTGCGGCTCATCGTCTGGTCGGTCACCTGGCACCGCCGGGCCAGCTCCCGTTGCGAAAGCGGACCGCCGCGCAGCGTGTGCAGCACGATCAAGCCCGCGTGGGACAACCCCATTTCGTCGAGCCGGTCAGTCCACCGCTGCTCGACCACCCGCGCCGCCGTCGACAGCAGGCGACCGGTGGGCCAGGTCGCCATCCCCTCGTCAACCGGCGGAACCTCGGGGCTCGGCGAAGCGGCCGCTCTCTCGGCCGCGGGCCGATCGCCCGCCTGCCGCGAACCGGCCGTCCCCCCGTCCCCAGGCCGACCGCCGGCCCGCCGCGAAGCAGGTACCCCCTCGCCGACTACCCGGCCCCCCGCCTTCCGCGAAGCCGCCATCGTCACCTCCTTCCCCTGCTTACCATCGTGTGCTGCCGACCGAGGTGAACCGTGCAAAAATACTCAGCCTGCTGAACAAACGGCGAGAGGGCTTGGCGCCATGTCGACTTCGCGTCCCCTGCGTTGGGTGGTGCCGGCCCTCCTCGTGCTCTGCTGGCTCGCCGTCGGCGGGTTCGGCGGGCCGTTCACGGGCAAGCTCAGTGACGTCGCCACCAACGACAGTTCCGCGTTCCTGCCCAAGTCCGCCGAATCGACCGAGGTGCAGGACGAACTGCGGGCCTTCCGCACCGCCCAGGTCCTCCCGGCGATCGTCGTCGCGGAGCGGGGGAGCGGCGTCACCCCGCAGGACACCGGCTTTCTGACCACCGTCGCCCAGGCAATCCAGCGGGACCCGGCCGTCGCGACACCGCTCGGCGCGCCCGTACCCGCCAAGGACGGGCGGGCCCTCCAGCTCGCGATCCCCCTTGAGGCGGGTGACAAACCCGGTGAGGCCGTCGACCGCATCCGTGCCCTGCTCACCTCCCCGCCTGCCGGCCTCACCGTGCTCGTCACCGGTCCCGCCGCCCAGATCGCCGACCTCGTCACGGCCTTCGGCGGCATCGACGGGATCCTCCTGCTCGTCGCGGGACTCGTGGTCGCCCTCATCCTCGTGCTCGTCTACCGCAGCGTGCTCCTGCCGGTCCTCGTCCTGCTTTCCGCCGTCTTCGCACTCGGGCTGGCCGCGCTCGCCGTCTACGTCCTCGCCGACCACGGCGTCCTCACCCTCAACGGCCAGAGCCAGGGCATCCTGTTCATCCTCGTCTTCGGCGCCGCCACCGACTACGCACTCCTGCTCGTCTCCCGCTTCCGCGAGCAGCTCCGCGACACCGAACACCGCCTTGACGCCATCCACCTCGCCTGGCGCGCCACCCTGGCCCCGATCGTCGCCTCCGCTGGCACCGTCATCCTCGGCGTGCTGTGCCTGCTGTTCTCCGACCTGCAGTCCAACCGCGGCCTCGGCCCCGTCGCCGCGATCGGCATCGCCGCGGCACTGCTTTCCGCCACCACGTTCCTGCCCGCCGCGCTCGCTCTCACCGGCCGCGCCGCGTTCTGGCCCCTGCGCCCGAAATTCGGCTCCGAGCACCCGGAGAACCGCGGCATCTGGGCCCGCGTCGCCCGCCGCGTCGGCGCTCACCCCCGCGTGCTCTGGGCGGGCACGGCCATCGTCCTGCTCGTGGGTGCCGCGTTCGTGCCGCAGCTGAAGGCCGGCGGTGTCGCGCAGTCCGACCTCTTCCTGACCACAGTGGACTCCGTGACCGGCCAGGACGTGCTCACCAGGCACTTCCCCGGCGGCACGGGCTCGCCCACGATCATCCTCACGGACAGCGCGAAGACGACCGAGGTCACGCTCGCCGCCCACGTCGAAGGCGTCGCCCAGACCACCCCGGCCGCGTCCGCGAACGGCCGCACCCAGGTCCTCGCCGTGCTCGCCGATCCCGCCGACTCCGAAGCCGCGCTCGCCACAGTCCAGCGCATCCGCGACGCCGTGCACCCCATCGACGGCACCCTGGTGGGCGGCCAGACGGCGACCCAGCTCGATACCCAGCACACGTCGCAACGTGACCGCGCGTTGATCATCCCGATCGTGCTCGTCGTGATCTTCCTGGTGCTGGCGCTGCTGCTGCGCGCGCTGGTCGCGCCGCTGCTGCTCATCGCGACCGTCGTGTTGTCCTTCGCGGCCACGATGGGCGTCTCGGCGCTGGTGTTCGACCACGTTCTGGGCTTCCCCGGTGCCGACCCGGCCGTGCCGCTGTTCGGGTTCGTGTTCCTCGTGGCTCTGGGCGTGGACTACAACATCTTCCTGATGACCCGGGTCCGCGAGGAGACGGCGGAGCACGGCACGCGCCAGGGTGTCCTCAACGGCCTGACCCTCACCGGGGGCGTCATCACCTCGGCCGGGGTCGTACTGGCCGCCACGTTCGCCGCGCTCGCGGTGATCCCGATCCTGTTCCTCGCGCAGATCGCCTTCATCGTCGCGTTCGGGGTGCTGCTGGACACGCTCGTCGTCCGCTCGCTGCTGGTGCCGGCGCTCGCACTGGACCTCGGCAAACGCGTCTGGTGGCCGTCCCGGCTCGGCTGAGCGAGGATGGGGGATGCGTTGTGTGGTGTTCGGAGCGACGGGGTACCTCGGCGGGCGGCTCGTGCCCGAGTTGCTGACGGCCGGGCACAGCGTTCGCGCCGTCGCACGGACCCCCGGCAAACTCGCCGAGGTCCCGTGGCGGGACGAGGCAGAGATCGTCCGCGGGGACATCGCCGATGCGGACAGCGTCCGGTCTGCCGTGGACGGTCAGGACGTCGTCCACTACCTCGTCCATTCGATGCACCAGCGTGACTTCGCCAGCCTGGACCGGCAGGGTGCTCGCACTGTCGCCGAGGTCGCGAAGGCGGCCGGCGTGAGCCGCATCGTCTACCTCGGCAGCATCACCCCCGACGGCGACCAACTGTCCGAGCACCTCGCGTCGCGTGCCGAGGTCGGCCGGATCCTGCTCGGCTCCGGCGTGCCGACGGCCGTGCTGCGTGCCGCGATCATCCTCGGCTCCGGATCGGCGAGCTTCGAAATGCTGCGCTACCTCACCGAACGCCTGCCCGCGATGGTGACGCCGCGCTGGGTGCACAACCGGATCCAGCCCATCGCCGTCCGGGACGTGCTGCACTACCTCGTGCACGCGGTCGCTCTGCCACCGGAGGTCAACCGGGAGTTCGACATCGGCGGTCCCGACGTGCTGACGTACCTCGAGATGATGCGCCGTTACGCCGAGGTCGCGGGGCTGCCGCGACGGCTCGTCGTGCCGGTCCGCGTGCTGACGCCGTGGCTGTCGGCGCAGTGGGTCAACCTCGTCACGCCCGTGCCACGCAGCATCGCCGTGCCGCTGATCGAATCCCTCGTGCACGAGGTCGTCTGTCACGAACACGACATCACGCGGTACATCGCCGATCCGCCAGCGACGCACTTCGAACGCGCCATCGAGCTGGCCCTCGCGCGGGTCCGCAACGCAGACGTGCCCACCCGCTGGTCCGACGCGACCACGCCGGGCGCGCCGTCGGACCCGATGCCGACGGATCCGGAGTGGGCGGGCGGCAGCCTGTACGAGGACGTCCGCGAGTTGCCGGCGGACGCCGATCCGGAGACGTTGTGGCAGGTCATCGAGTCGATCGGCGGGGAACAGGGGTGGTACTCGTTCCCGCTGGCGTGGTCGGCACGTGGCTGGATCGACCGGCTCGCCGGGGGCGTCGGCCTTCGCCGTGGCCGCCGCGACCGGCGCCGGCTGCGCCCCGGCGAAGCGCTGGACTGGTGGCGCGTCGAGAAGCTGGAGCGACCGCGGCTGCTGCGCCTGCGCGCCGAGATGCGGCTGCCAGGGCGGGCGTGGCTCGAACTGACCGTGACCCCCGGGCCGGGCGGGGGTTCGGTCTACCGCCAGCGGGCGATCTTCGAGCCACACGGGCTCGCCGGGCACCTGTACTGGAAGTCGGTCGTGCCGTTCCACGCGATCGTCTTCGGCGGGATGGCCCGCAACATCACGGGCGCGGCGCGGCAGCGGTGAGAATCAACCCTCGAGGACGACCGCGACGATGCCCGCGAAGTGCGCCAGCCGCGCGACCTCCGCGGCGCGGAACATGGGCCCGCCCGGCCGTCCGACCAGCAGCGCCTTGCCCGGTTTGCCGAGCGGCGTCGCGGCCAGTTCCGTGCCCAGCTCCTGCCAGGTCTCCGGCACCCAGTCGTCCTCGCCGTCGAGGACCGTCGCGCGCTCCAGCGGCAGCCACGGCAGGTGCGTGATCGGCACCTCCGGCGCGGCGCTGGACGACGCGAGCCGCTGCACGCCCTCCTCCGAACCGGTCACCACGATCGACCAGCCGGCGCGGATGATCCGCGGCACGCCCTCGACCAGGGTTTCCAAGCCCTTCGCGGGCTGCGCGGCGATCTCCTCCACCAGTTCCAGCTCGCGGTGGGTGTCGAGCACGCCCGCGTAGGGGCGCACCGCGTCCACCTCGACGCCGGGGATGCTCTCGGCCGCGGTGATCAGCGCGTCCGGCAGGCGGCCCGACGGCAGCTCGATCACCAGGTCGTCGATGGCGACGCCACCGGTGCGCTCGACCACGTCCACGCTGAGGATGTCCGCCCCGATGGTGCCCAGCGCGGTGGCGACCGCCCCGAGGGTCCCCGGCGAGTCCGGGAGCTGAACCCGGATCAGGAAGGACAACGCGAACCCCTCTCGGGACTGGCGCCCCCGCCTTGCCCGGAAGCGCACACCGGCCGCTGATTGTGACAGACCCATCCTCCTCCCGGGAGTTGTCGTCCGCGTTCCGAGACCGTTCCGCGCGCAAGCTGGCATAACCAGGACTGAGCAGTTGTGTTGCTCGACCGACCCGCACGCTGGGGGAACGGTGAAACGAGCAGTGGCACACCTACCGGCCCGAGGACGGGCTTGACCAGGTGTGATCTTGCGCAACAGGAGCACGGCAACTGTTGCGCAACACTGAAGCACGCGCAATTGCGCTGCACCTGCAACCGAACAAGTGCGGCGCAACTGCGCGTGCCGCCAGTTGCGTACCGACTCGGTCGAACACCGCTCACCTGCGCGGTTTCGTCACGGTACGACGCAACAGGTGGCGCAAGTGCTGTTGCGCCCCGGCGCAACCGGTCCAGCCGCTCGCCATAGACTTGCGGTGCCGAAAACCCCAACGATCCGCACACCCCGGGAGTCACCCGCGTGCCCAACATTTCCCGTGCCGAGGTCGCGCATCTCGCCAAACTCGCCAGGCTGGCGGTCACCGAGGAAGAGCTCGACGTCTTCGCAGGTCAGCTCGACCAGATCCTGGACTCGGTGGCCAAGGTGCAGGAGGTCGCCGACGGCGACATCCCGCCCACGTCGCACGCCGTGCCGCTGACCAACGTCTTCCGCGACGACGTCGTGCGCCCGGGGCTGACGCAGCAGCAGGCGCTGCAGGGCGCGCCGGCCGCCGAAGAGGGACGCTTCCGGGTACCGAGGATCCTCGGGGAGGAACAGTGACCGACCTAACACGCCTCACCGCCGCTGAGCTGGCCGAAAAGCTCGCAGCCCGCGAGGTCTCGGCCGTCGAGGTGACGCAGGCCCACCTGGACCGCATCGCCGCCGTGGACGACTTCGTGCACGCGTTCCTGCACGTCGACGCCGAGGGTGCGCTGGCGGCCGCGAAGGCCGTCGACGAGGCGCCCGAGCGCGCGTCCGCGCTCGCCGGGGTGCCGCTCGCGCTCAAGGACGTGCTCACCACCAAGGACATGCCCACCACGGTCGGCTCGAAGACCCTGGAGGGCTGGCTCCCGCCGTACGACGCGACGGTCACGCGCCGCCTGCGCGAGGCGGGCTTGCCGATCCTCGGCAAGACGAACATGGACGAGTTCGCGATGGGCTCCTCCACGGAGAACTCCGCGTACGGCCCCACCCACAACCCGTGGGACCACGCCCGCATCCCCGGCGGTTCGGGCGGTGGCTCGGCCGCGTCGCTGGCCGCGTACGAGGCGCCGCTCGCGATCGGCACCGACACCGGTGGTTCGATCCGCCAGCCCGGCGCCGTCACCGGCACCGTCGGCGTGAAGCCCACGTACGGCGGCGTTTCCCGGTACGGGCTCGTGGCGTTCTCGTCCTCCCTCGACCAGGCGGGCCCGTGCGCGCGCACGGTGCTGGACGCCGCGCTGCTGCACGAGGTCATCGCCGGGCACGACCCGCTCGACTCGACCTCGATCGACGCGCCCGTGCCGCCGGTCGTGGCCGCCGCGCGCGAAGGCCTGCGGGGCGACCTCAAGGGCATCAAGGTCGGCGTGGTCAAGGAGTTCAGCGGCGAGGGCTACCAGGCCGGCGTGCAGCGCTCCTTCGAGGCGGCCGTCGACCAGCTGCGCGCGCTGGGCGCCGAGGTCGTCGAGGTGTCCTGCCCGCACTTCACCTACGCGTTGCCCGCGTACTACCTGATCGCGCCCAGCGAGTGCTCCTCGAACCTCGCCCGGTTCGACGCCATGCGCTACGGCCTGCGCGTCGCCGACGACGGTGAGCACAGCGCCGAGGACGTCATGTCGCTGACCCGCGAGGCCGGGTTCGGCCCGGAGGTCAAGCGGCGCATCATGCTCGGCACGTACGCGCTGTCCTCGGGCTACTACGACGCCTACTACGGCTCGGCCCAGAAGGTGCGCACGCTCATCACGCGTGACTTCGACGCCGCGTTCGAGAAGGTCGACGTGCTGGTTTCGCCGACCACGCCGACCACGGCGTTCAAGCTCGGCGAGCGCGTGGACGACCCGATGGCGATGTACCTCGCCGACCTGTGCACGATCCCGGCCAACCTGGCGGGCAACGCGGCGATGAGCGTCCCCAGTGGACTGTCCGATGAGGACGGTCTGCCGGTGGGCCTGCAGATCATGGCGCCCGCGCTGGCCGACGACCGGCTCTACCGCGTCGGCGCGGCCTACGAGGTCGCGCGCGGCGATTTCCTCGACCGGCTTCCGGAGCTGAAGGGGGTGTCGGCGTGACCGCTGTCGCCGACCTGATGGACTACGCCGAGGTCGTGGAGCGCTACGACCCGGTGCTGGGGCTCGAGGTGCACGTCGAGCTCAACACGAACACGAAGATGTTCTGCGGCTGCGCCAACGAGTTCGGCGGCGAGCCGAACACGCACGTCTGCCCGACGTGCCTCGGCCTGCCCGGCGCGCTGCCCGTGCTCAACGGCAAGGGCGTCGAGTCGGCGATCCGCATCGGGCTCGCGCTGAACTGCGAGATCGCGGAGTGGTGCCGGTTCGCCCGGAAGAACTACTTCTACCCGGACATGCCGAAGAACTTCCAGACCTCGCAGTACGACGAGCCGATCGCCTTCAACGGCTACCTCGACGTGACGCTGGACGACGGCGAGGTCGTGCGCGTGGAGATCGAGCGCGCGCACATGGAGGAGGACACCGGCAAGTCGCTGCACGTAGGAGGCCGCACAGGCCGGATTCACGGCGCGGACTACTCGCTCCTCGACTACAACCGCGCGGGCGTGCCGCTGATCGAGATCGTCACGAAGCCGATCACCGGTGCGGGCGAGCGGGCGCCGGAGGTGGCCCGCGCGTACGTGAGCACGCTGCGGGACCTGCTGCGGGCGCTGGACGTGTCGGACGTGCGGATGGACCAGGGCTCGCTGCGGTGTGACGCGAACGTGTCGCTGATGCCGAAGGGTGCCACGGAGTTCGGCACGCGGACCGAGACCAAGAACGTCAACTCGCTGCGCAGCGTCGAGCGGGCGGTGCGGTACGAGATGACGCGCCAGGCCGCGGTGCTCGCGAGCGGCGGCACGGTCACGCAGGAGACGCGGCACTTCCAGGAGGCCGACGGCACCACGTCCGCCGGGCGCACCAAGGAGACCGCGGAGGACTACCGGTACTTCCCGGAGCCCGACCTGGTGCCGATCGCGCCGTCGCGCGAGTGGGTCGAACAGCTGCGCAAGACGCTGCCCGAGAAGCCCGCGGACCGGCGCAAGCGCATCCAGACCGAGTGGGACCTGACGCCCGAGGAGCTGCGGGACCTGTTCAACTCGGGTGCGGTCGACCTGGTCGAGGCCACCGTCGCGGCCGGCGCGAAGCCGGACGACGCGCGTGGCTGGTGGGTCAACTTCCTGGCGCAGGAGGCGAACGCGCGCGAGGTCGAGCTGGCGGAGCTGGCGATCACCCCGGCGCAGGTGGCGCGCGTGACGGAGCTGGTGTCGTCGGGCGAGCTGACCAACAAGCTGGCGCGTGAGGTCGTCAAGGGCGTGCTGGCGGGCGAGGGCGAGCCGGACGAGGTCGTGGAGAAGCGCGGCCTGAAGGTCGTCTCGGACGACTCGGCCCTGCTCGCGGCGGTCGACGAGGCGCTGGCGGCGCAACCGGACATCGCGGACAAGATCCGCGGCGGCAAGGTCCAGGCCGCGGGTGCGATCGTCGGTGCGGTCATGAAGGCGACCAAGGGCCAGGCCGACGCGAAACGCGTGCGGGAACTGATCATCGAGCGGGTCGGCGCCTGACGGTGGCTCGAGGCTCGAAGCCCGGCGGGGCGTCGCGCGGCGCGGTCGGCCGCGCCGGCGGGGCCGCGCCGGGCTTTTCCCTTTCGCGGGTGTCGTGGCGGGAGTGGGTCGCGCTCGCGGCCGGGCTCGTCGCCGTGGGGTCGCTGTTCCTGCCGTGGACGAACCTGTCTGCGACGCAGCAGGACGTCGAAGAGGCGCTCAACGAACTGCCGTCGAACGAGGTGGCGCGCAACGCCTTCACCACGGGGTTCCTGGCTTGGGCCGGGCCGTTGGTGCTGGTGCTGGCGGGGGTGGCCGTCGTACTGCTCGGGCAGCGGCCGAAGGTCCGCAGCAGCGGGCTGCCGCACCTGTGGCTGATCGCGGCGGTGGTGGCACTGGCGTTGATGGTGCTCGCGTGGCTGGGCATCGGCTGGCAGTTCGACGAGGACGCGCGGGAGCTGCTGAAGGCCGGCGGGGTCGGGTTCTACGCCGGGGCCGGGCGGTATCTCGGGATGGCCGCGGGAGTGGCGTCGCTCGTGGCGGCGGTTTGGGATGTGCGCGCGCTGCGGCGGGGTGGGGCGCGGTGACGTTTGTTGTCGCTGGGGCTGGGCGTTCGAAGCTCTGACGCTGCCGGGACATTATCGCTGGGCGCTTTGCGTGGCGGAGGCCTGCGGGGTGCTGGGTGTTTGCGTGGCGGAGGCCTGCGGGGAGCTGGGTGTTTCGGTGGCGGGGGCCTGCGGGGTGCTGGGTGCTTTGGTGGCGGGGGCCTGCGGGGTGCTGGGTGCTTTGGTGGCGGGGGCCTGCGGGGTGCTGGGTGTTTCGGTGGCGGGGGCCTGCGGGGTGCTGGGTGTTTCGGTGGCGGGGGCCCGCGGGGTGCTGGGTGTTTCGGTGGCGGGGGCCCGCGGGGAGCTTCGGATGCGGGTCTGCGGGGAGCTTTGGGTGGCGGGGTCTGCGGGGAGTGGGCGCTTGGGGTTCCGGGGGCCTGTGGGGAGCTTTGGATGCGGGCTGCGGCGGGCGCTTCGGGTAGCGGGGTCCACCGGGCGTTGGGCGCCCTGCTCCGGGGCCCACCCCCGCCCCGATCTTTGAGTGTTCACGGCCGATCCGTCGCGTCAAGGGCGCTCAGTGTGAGGGTGTGGGTGGGCTGTGGCTTGGTGGTTATGGTCCGGTTTGGTTGCGTGGTGACTGGCAAGGGCGCTGCCGCCGTGTGGGGTTG